>CACZAC010000042.1 GCA_902779125.1 uncultured Bacteroidales bacterium
ATCGGCAAGGATCTCTTGCCATTGTGCCTCGCTGTAGCGTTCGGGTTGTTCCAGCATCTGGAATAGTAAATCGGTCTTGTTCATTGCTCAATAGTCTTTAAGCGTTTGACGTAATTGACGGAGTGCGCTGTGCAGGTGCTTGTAGATGGTGGTATGGCTTACACCCAGGCGACGAGCGACCTCGGTCAAGGCTACACCCTCATGAAAATGCAGGCGTATCACCTCTCGGCACACAGGCGGCACCAGAGCATCGATGCCCTTGCTGAGCACTTCAATTTCGCGCTCAAGGTCCTCGGGCGATGTCTGTTCCGCTACCGTGTCGGGAATGAGGTACTGCTGCAACTGGGCATGCAGCCGGCGGTCACGCATCACGTTCAGGCACTGGTTGCGCACGCATGACAGCAGATAAGGCAAGATGGTCGTTTCACGCAGTTCCGTTTGTTCCACGAGCAACTTGGCAAAGACGTCGTGCACAACGTCCTTGCTGTCGTCATCGTCGTGCAACAGCAGGTAAGCCAGCCGATGCATCGCACGGTAATGCTGCCTAAACAGCCGCTCAATATGTCTTTCTCTGTCTGTCATTTACTTTATATACACACAGAAACCGATTTTTTAAACCCCTAAATGCATTTTTTTTGATTTTTTTATTTGACATCAGTTTTAGCGTTACAAAATTATCTATAAGCAAAGTAATCTGCAACACTCATATCGGTGTTTTTGAATATATGCAAAGATAATGGCTACCGTAAAAGCATCCTTGAGAAATTCGGTACCGATAACATCGCACAGGCCATCAACTACGCCACGGCCAACCGCCTCATCGACTGAATCTTAATGAGAGTTTGCTTCAATTAAAGAAGGGAACACAACAGCGTCCCCTTCCAATCATATACACTGGCATCATCAACGGAGGGATTTGAACATGCGGTTGATGCACTTCTGTTTCTGCTCCAGGTTGGGATGGACATAGAGATCGAGCGTCGTGCCGATGTTGGCGTGGCCCAATATGACGCTCACGGTCTTGTAGTCGCAGTGGCTCTCGATGCAGCGCGTGGCAAAGCTGTGGCGCAAGCCGTGGAACTTGATGACAGGGATGTCGAGTTGCCTGAGCAAGCGCGTGTAATAGTTGCGGTAGGTGCGTGGCTCAGTGGGCTGGCGGTCGTTCGTAAGGATGTAGAACGAGCGGTTTACCACCTTCATCAGCGGCACAAGCAACTTGTAGAGTTCCGGTGAAAGCGGTATCTCTCGGCGCGAGTTCTGCGTCTTGGGTGTCGAGACGATCATCTCGGTATGGCGTTGGCCGCCATCCACGATATAGATGCGCTCAATGGTCTTGCTCACCTTGACGACCCGTTTGGCGAGGTCGATGTCCTGCCATGTCAGGGCACAGACCTCACCGATGCGCATACCTGTTGACAGGCACAACAGTATGCCCAGGTTTCGGAAGGTGAAGTTTTCCCGCACATGGTCGAGCAGGCGTTTCTGGTTGGCGATGGTCAGCACCTCCACCTCCTGCTTGTCCTGGACGGTGGGAAACTTGATATCCCATTCTTCGTGAGCAAAGAAATGGAGTTTCACGCCGTAGCGGTACACCATCTTCAGGACGATGAGCAAGTCCTGTACAGTCTTGCGGCTCAATGTCTGGAGTTTCGTGATGACGAACTCCTGGACATCCTTTTCAACGATGCTGGTTTTCTCGCCGAAGGTCGGGAAAAGATGATTCTCCAGGATCAGCGAGTAAGCCGAAATGGTGGATAGTTTGACAAACTTCACTTTGTCCGTTTTCCACAGCTCGGCGATTTGACGAAATGTTTTCTTTTCTGCCATAATAATGATTTGATTTGGTGAATAACTTAGGGAAATAAAAACCATATAAAGATAGCGGCAGAATGGAATTCGTCGAAGTCCCCCCTCTTAGATTTCCCGAGTTTACCGACGAGTGGAAAACCTACAAAGTAAGCGATGTTTTGGATTTCTATTCGACAAATTCTTTGAGTTGGGATCAACTAGAATATAGTGATGGAGAATTGAGAAATCTTCACTATGGATTGATTCACGTCGGCTTGCCTACGTTGGTCAATCTCAAAGATGATTTATTACCGACTATCAAAGAGGGAAACACGCCCAAGAATTATACTCTTTGTCTGAATGGTGACGTTGCATTTGCCGATGCTTCTGAAGACACAAATGATGTAGCAAAAGCCATAGAACTTGTTGAAACCGATGGCAATAAAGTAGTGTTTGGTTTGCATACTATTCACGGAAGAGACAATAAAGGATTGACAACCTTGGGGTTCAAAGGCTATGCGTTTTCATCAAAAGTGTTTCACGACCAAATCAAGTGTATTGCTCAAGGCACTAAAATATACTCTATAAGTAGTAAAAACTTTACAGAATGTTACATAGGTATCCCGTCTAAAGCTGAACAATCCAAAATAGCCCGTTTGCTCTCACTGCTAGACCGTCGCATTGCGGCACAAAGCGGGCTGATAAACAAACTTGAGTCCTTAATCAGCGGGATTACACTTAGCATTGTGAAGTCAAATAATTGTGAATCTATACATCTTTCTGAATTATTAACTGAACGAAACGAGGTGAATACCGCTCAATATGAGGTATATTCGGTTTCTGTCTCACAGGGTGTTGTCAATCAAGTTGATTATCTTGGCCGTTCATTTGCTGCAAAAGATACTAGCAACTATAATGTCGTGCATTATGGTGACATCGTTTATACAAAAAGCCCGACCGGTGATTTTCCGTATGGTATCGTCAAAAGGAGCGGACAGACTGATCCTGTTGCCGTTTCTCCATTATACGGTGTCTATAAACCAGCATCAAATGAGATCGGTTGTTTTTTGCACTACTACTTTTGCAATCCTGTTTCTGCAAAGAACTATCTACATAAACTCATTCAAAAGGGTGCAAAAAACACCATCAATATTACGAACCAACGTTTTTTAGAGAATACTATCAAGTTACCAAACACCGAGAGACTGGCAATAGTAGTGAAGTTGCTCAATCAATTATCAGTGAAGAAACAGCGTGCTGAAGAATTGCTCGCGTTGTATCGCAAACAAAAGCAGTACCTGCTTTCACAAATGTTTATATGAACATTTGCTGTAACAAGTATTTCTTCTGCATTATGCAGTTATCTTTGATTGAGCGTTCTATCTCTATTTTGCGTTCAATCTTTGAGAGATTACTGGCAATTCTTTCCTGCTCTTCAAGTGATGGGCAATAAATCTTTGCTTTGCCATAATCCTTGAAGTAGATATGTGGAATTGCCATGCCTGTTTTATAGGGTACAAAATTGAATTTCATTAGGCTGTAGTAAAGATAACGCAATGAATAGCCATTCTTTGCCGTCAAATAATTTGACGTGCCGATGACAGAATATTCCCCCATGGCATAACTCACGTTGCCAACGCCAGAACCATCTTTTACAATGAGAATTGCGGCACCATTGATTGCTGGACTGTCAGTATAGCCGCAAATTCCATTGGCGCCATACACCCAATAGCCACCAGTATCATTCAACTGATTTTCCTGTAAAGTAGATGAATGGCACTCTAGACAATCTGAGATCCTTACATTGGGAGATTGGGCGGTTAAGCGCTCTATTATCCCGCTGATTAAGGATTCTTCTCACTATAAATATCGCTAAACAATTTCAGTCAATTAGATGAACATATTGTTTAGCAGATATGATTTCTGTCTTCGTAACTTTTCGAGTATTGATTCCTCAATTAATACTTTTCGATCAAAAGTATTGAGTACATGAGAAATGCATGTTTGCTCCTCAATTGAAGGAAACCGATGCATCGTGTTGAAATAATCATCAACAGACATATTCAACAAACCGTGATTTCTAGCCCCTTCACCTGAGATTTCAGAAATACCACGGTACCATTTAGTGGACTCGAAATAATGACGAAGGAAATCTGAATCAATACTATGGTTAGGGCAAAAACAGATATAAAGAGAAGATAACACACCTTCATCATAATTGTCTAACCGTTTTACTGCGCCCCATGGGTAATCACTTGAATAACTTTTATTGTAAGCGAAATCTCCTCTATGAAGGAGGTAATATGTTGTGAGATCTGAACTAGCAATTTGCTTATTAAAGAACTCTTGCTGATCAATTAGACCATATTGAGCAGCTATCGTAAGTACTCGAGTGCATTCGTTGGTTTTATTTCGTGTTGACACTCGCTCAACGACATCACACAGTCTTACTCTTTTCCATTCCCTACTCATTCCTCCCAGTCTCAATCTGGGTGATTTTTCTTTGGGCTGGCAAAACAACTGTTCCATGAGGTATTTCTTTATGTTCTTTAAATCCTCAATCAGCCCGCTTTGAACCGCAATACGATGATCTAGTAAATCTAAGAACTGTGCTACCTTTCTCTGCTCATTTAACGACGGGTATGATGTTCTTATTCTTTCAAAGTTAGGATAAAAAAGATACATCCTTACTCCACCCTCAGCATTTAGGTTGTAGTAGAAATTCATCTTTGGTGTTTTCAATAATTGCATCAACCATTCTGCATTGATTTGTTCTTTTGCCCGAAAAGCAACGTATAACGAACTTATCATACAGTCGTTGTCTCCATTATATTTGGCGATAGATCCAACATTGATACGAGCAGGATTATATGCGAAATCGCCCTTTGTGATGATTTTATACGACTTAATATCAGATGAAACCATTTCTCTATCCTCAAATTGTTCACTTTGAGGAATAAAACCACGATTATTCGTAACTGAATACATCGGATACTCAATTTCATCTTTATTTCGTTTACTGAAGTTTACTGTCATATCCCCAAGCTTTGCGGTTTCCCACGGTTCTGTGAACTCTGGGAAGCGCAAAGGGGGGACATTTGGGCGTTTATTATGTTTATCTGTAGTCATATCATTATCAGCGTTGAAAAAAACTCATTAAGGATTGACGTCTCCTTTGGCAATAACTTTTGGCTTGTTTTCTTGTTGATACTCCCTTGCTATAGCTATAGCACGTTTTAATTTGTCGGCAAGCAGTTTCTTGTCGGGCAGTTGAGTGTAATATTGAGCGACTTTGATGGAGCTGTTCTCGTCAAGCATCAGATACTCGATGTGCTCGGTATTGCCCTCGGAACACAGGATAAGCCCGATTGGAGATTCCTCGTCAGGCCGACGGTCATTTTTATTGAGATAGCGCAGATAAAGCAGCATCTGTCCCTCATATTCAGGTTTGAACTTTCCCAGTTTGAGGTCAATAGCCACAAGGCGTTTCAGCCCACGGTGGTAAAACAGCAGGTCGATATAGTAATCCACCGCGTCAACAGTGATGCGTTTTTGACGGTCAAGGAAAGCGAAGTCAGTGCCCAGTTCCTTAATGAACAGCTGGATCTGTGATATGATTGCCGATTCCAGGTCGTTTTCGCTGAAAGCATCGGGCAAACCAAGCATATCAAGGAAATAACTGCTGCGGAACACCATGTCTGGCAGGATCTGATTGGTCTCACCAACTTGGGCAAGCTCATTGCGGATAACGTCCTCAGGTTTGCGGCTAATAGCCGTACGCTCGTAGAGTTGACTGTCAATTTTTTCCTCAAGCGTCCTGGTGTTCCAGTGCTCAATATGGCTCATTTCCATGTAGAAATGACGAGCCAATTCATCGTTGACGCCCATCAAGGTACGGATATGGGTCCAGGACAATTGTGTACGCAATGCGTACATGATTTGTTCTTCAGAGAAAACGTACGCGCTGCGTACACAATGTTTCAGTTTCTCTTCTCCCCAGCCTTTGCCATACCTCTGCGTGAGTCTTTCAGAGAGCGTTTTATAAATGTAAGATCCATATTCAGCACGCTGGTTGTGCAAGATGTCTTCCTTGATGCGTTTGCCAATGCTCCAATTCATCTTGACAGCCTCGGCATTAGCGTAGGTCGCAAGCCGTTGTCTGGCCGAGTCAATGATCAGGCACACGTCATCAAACAGCGTCTGCTCTTGCCTTGCGGGGGCAGTATCGGATACGGTGGTGGGCTTTTGTTCTTTTTCCATCATCAAAATCTGTTTACACAATACCTAATTCTTTGAGATAGCCCTCAATTTCCTTGTCCAGCTCAGCCCGTTCCGCTTCAAGTTTCTTGATGTCGGCCATGACTGCTTGGATGTCGATAGGTTCCTCTTCCTCGAAGGTATCGACATAGCGAGGAATATTGAGGTTGTAGTCATTCTCACGCACTTCATCGAGCGAAGCCAGGTGGCTATAACGCTCAATTTCCTTTCGTTCCCGATAGGTCGAAACGATCTTCTCGATATGCTCGGGACGCAGTTTGTTTTGCGTCTTCACCTTCTCGAACTCCTTGCTTGCATCGATAAAGAGGATGTTGTCATCTTCTTCGCGGCACTTCTTCAGCACGAGGATGCAGGTAGGGATGCTCGTGCCATAGAAGATATTGGCCGGTAGTCCAATGATCGCATCGATGTAGTTCTTCGTCTCTATCAGGAACTGGCGGATCTTGCCCTCGGCATTACCACGGAACAGCACGCCATGTGGTGCGACACAGGCCATGGTGCCCCCCTCGTTGAGGTGGTGTACCATGTGCAGGATAAAGGCATAGTCCGCTTTTGACTTAGGAGCGAGTACGCCCGCCTTGCTAAAGCGGTCGTCGCTCAAGAACTTCGTATCGGCGCTCCACGTTGCGCTGAAGGGCGGGTTTGCCACCACCGCGTCAAACTGCCGGTCTTCAAAAGCGTCAGCTTCGAGCGTGTCCCCATTCTCGATAGAGAAGTTGCTGAACTTGATGCCATGCAGCAGCATGTTCATTCGTGCCAGGTTGAACGTCGTCGGGTTCTTTTCCTGCCCGAAGATGTCCTCAGCCCGTCCATTGCGTGCCGCACGAATCAGCAACGAGCCAGAGCCGCAAGTCGGGTCATACACATTGCGCAGGCGAGCCGTTCCCGTTGTCACGATGTCGGCTAGGATTTGGCTCACCTCCTGTGGCGTGTAGAACTCTCCAGCCTTTTTGCCTGCCCCTGCCGCGAACTGCGAAATCATATACTCGTAGGCATCGCCGAGGATATCTATCTCGCTGGCTTCATCCAGTCCGAAGTCGATGTCATCGAGCGCCAGCAGCACATTGCTGATGAGCGTGTTCTTGTCATCGGCAGTCTTGCCGAGTTTCGGTGAAGCCAGGTCTATGTCGCTGAACAGGCCTCCGAAGTCCTCTTCACTCTCCTGTCCGAGTGTGCTGTCCTCGATGCGCTTCAATGATCTCTCCAGCATGGGCAGGATGTTCTCTTTGAACTTGATGCTCTCGATGATGGACGAGAACAGGAAAGGCGGTTCAACGAAGTAGCCGATATTCTCAAGGCACTCGGTCTTGACGTCACCCTTCAGTTCCTCGGCATCAGCGTCGCTGCGTTTCCACAATTCCCTGAAAGTCACCTTGTCATCGGCAAGGATCTCGTCGGCAAACTTCTCGATTTTCTCCGACAGGTATTTGTAGAAAATAAAGCCCAAGGAGAAGTACATGAATTCTCCAGCGCTCATGTTTCCCCTCAGTGTGTTGGCAACCGTCCACAGCTGGTTGCGCAGTTTCTGTTGAAGTTCTTCGCTCATATCGTGTTTATTTGTTTAGTCCCAGTTAAAGATATCAATGATGTTGAGCAGGCGGTCAATGATGCGATTGACCGTCCTGCGGGTCTTTGAGAGTCCCAGGTGTTTCTCCTTGACGGCTTTCTGAATGATCTCGGGCTTTGGTTTTCTCAGGAAGTCATATTCGCTCAAGAAGGTGTCGAACACCTCGACAGGAATATCCTCCTCTTGGGCCAGATCCTTGATGGCGCGGTCTCGCTCATCCTTGACGTAGGCATTCAGCTTTGACTCCAGATCCATCGTGCCGTCGGCTTTGGCTTGCTCAAAGCCGTCACGGTCATTATCCACATTCTGCTGGATAAATCCGTCGATGAGTTTAGCCTTGTTGCGCATTTCAGCATCCTTAATCATCGTGTCGATGATATGGCGTCGGCGTTCGGGATAATCCTCGTCCGACGGGTTGAGTTCGGCGATGAGCTGCAGGATATAAGCCACATTGATGATATCGCTGTGAAGCAGTTCCAGGCAGAAGTCAATGTCCTCGATGGTCTGCTGTTCTTCATCCGACGGTTCTGCCGCCACTTGGGCATCCATGTTGCCCAGTGCCATATCCAGGTACTTGCTGCGATAGTCCATGAACTCCTGTTCAGGCATCGCCAGTTCCTCATCGTCCTCGTCAAACTCGTTGTACACCTGCATTTCTGCGTGCTTTTTCAGGATTTCCCGGAAAGCGATGATGAAGTCACGCTTGTCGTTCTCATCGATGAGCTGGTCTATCCCCTGCACGGTGGGGTAAGTCACCTTGAACTGCTCGACCAGATCGTTGTACTCTTGCCTAACGACTTCAAACGGAGGCCGCACGATGGTTCCCAATTCCTCGGGGCTCGTTGTGCTGCTGAACAGCTTGATGGCGTCATCCACCTTCTCTTTGAGGTCACGGAAGCAGACGATCTTTCCAAAACGCTTCTTCTCGTTCAACACTCGGTTGGTGCGGCTGAATGCCTGCAGCAAGCCGTGATACTCCATGTTCTTGTCCACATAAAGCGTGTTGAGTTTCTTGCTGTCAAAGCCCGTAAGGAACATGCCCACCACAAGAAGCAGGTCGAGCGGTTTCATCGACGGATCCTTCTTCTTCATACGGCGGTTGATATCATCGTAGTAGGCACTGAAATTCTCGATTGAGAAAGCCGTGCCGTACCTGGCGTTGTAGTCGTCCATGATGGCCTGCAGCTCGTCCCCTTGCGTGGCGCTGTCAGCAAAGCCCGCATTCATTCCGGTGTTATCATCATCCTGATCGGGGTTCTGGGCATAGGTGAATACCGCCCCGATAGAAATTTTCGGGTCAAGGGTCTTGAAAATCTTGTAGTACTGGATGAGTTGCGGCACCGACTGAACGGCGAATATCGCATCAAACTCACCGTCGATCGTTGACTTGTTGAAGTTGTTCAGTATGAACTGTGCAACCTCCTTCATGCGGTCTTCATTGGCCGTGTTCAGATCCAAGTTACCCGTATAGTATTCCACCAGGAATCCAAGCACATTCTCATCAGCGATGGCATCCTTGATGAGATATTTGTGCAGACACTCGCCAAAGATTTCTTTGGTCGTATGCTGATTGACTGCATTTTCTGCAAAGATGGGAGTACCCGTAAAGCCGAAGCATTGGCTATTCTGGAAGAAGTTGACAATGTTCTTGTGGCTCTCGCCGAAGTGGCTGCGGTGGCACTCGTCAAAAATCATGACGATGCGTTGGCCCTGGCAGTCCTGTATCTTCTTGTTGTAGCGGTCACGTGTAACGGCCACATTAAGTTTCTGTATCGTCGTGATGATGATTTTGCTGTTGCTGCCCAGCCGCTTGATCAATTCACGGGTGCTGTCGGTGCTATCGACGGCACCAGGCTCAAACGCCTCATACTCGCTTTGCGTCTGCGTGTCGAGGTCGTGCCTGTCAACGACGAACATCACCTTGTCAACGCCGTCCACTTCGCTCACGAGTTGCGCGGCCTTAAAGGATGTGAGTGTTTTGCCGGCCCCCGTTGTATGCCAGATGTAACCGTTCTTGTTCGTGTTCTGCACCCTGTCAAGGATTTCCTCCACAGCATAGTACTGATAGGGGCGCAGCACCATCAGACACTTGTCGCCCTCATGCAGCACGATGTATTTACTGATCATCTTGCCGATGGTGCAGCGGTCAAAGAACATCGCAGCAAAGAGGTTCAGGTCATTGAACGCATTATTCCCCTTGTCAGTCCAGTTGAACGTGAACTTGTAGCCCTGGTTCGGGTTGTTGGCGAAGTAACGGGTGTTAACGCCATTCGAAATCACGAAGATCTGGATATAGTCAAACAAGCCGTGGAACGAAGTCTTGTGATAACGCTGTATCTGGTTGTATGCTTGTTTCAACTCAATGCCGCGTTTCTTCAATTCAATTTGGACAAGCGGCAATCCATTGATGAGGATGGTGACATCATATCGGCATTTCTTGCGGCCCTCAACCGTTATCTGGTTGCTCACCTGGAACTCGTTCTGGCACCACTGCTGGCGATTGAGGAACTCGACCCAGATGCGTTTGCCGTCCTCGGTGTCGAGCGGGAACAGGTCACGCAGTTTCTTCGCTTTGTCGAAACGCGAGCCACCCTCAAGGTAAATGAGGATTCGGTCAAACTCTGTATCCGTGAAATGTTCGCGTCCGAATTTCGCCAGTTCTTTTCGGTTGTGCTTTTCCAATTGAGCCTTGAAGTTGGCGTGAAGATTCGTTTCCTCTGAAATCTTCACGTATTCATAACTCATATCCTGCAGGGCTTTAATCAGCCCTTGTTCCAATGCCGCTTCGCTTTGTGTCGCCATATAGATAAGGGGTTTAGAATCCTTAATGATACGCAAAATTACCAATTTTTCATGTAATAACGATCAACAGGCGTTCAAAAATGAGAATTTGATGACAATTAAAGTGCACAAGCCTTTGGGCATCTAACTGATGGATGCAGTAAAACCATTGCACAGGCTACAACAAGTGGCTCACGCAGCAAAGGTAGTGCAAAGGTGTGCCAAATACCTGGCACTGGAAAATGGAAAAAGGTTAAAACGAGTCATTTTCCTAAAACGGTTGACAGGTTTTGAAGGCAGTAAACTGACTTGGTTGACACTATTTTTCTGGTTCACCTAAACTGGTTTACACATAAAAAGGCGTGAACGCGCCATCAACACCCTTGCTTCGGCACTTAGGGGAGCCGGGTAGATTGGGCTACAGCGGTTCACGCCAAAAAGCATGAACCACTATACTTCAAAATCTACCACATGAAAATTCCCTAAGTTTTCAGCAAGTTGATAGTATAATGTTCTTTTTTTCCAGTGATGTCTTGTCAGTCTCAGATACTGACGAGGCAAAGATACAACAATTTTTGGAATTGTTGCAGTTGCCCAGGATCAATCAACAATAATCTTCGGGTAACGGCATGAAAACTGTACCCACTTGCGCGTCGTGACACCACTTGGATCCAGCGCACTCGGGTACTTCTTTAAGCCAGTGAGGGACTCATCCCGTTCCTCGAGGATTTCAGCATTGAAAAAGAAACTCTTCGCCTGGCGATTGCAGTTGACGGTCAGAACCTCGAAATCGTCCATATAGTCTTCGAGGATCGTCTTGATGTGACCCGCATACTCAAGGGTGATCGTGCCGCCCTTACTAGCCCTGTCAAAGTTTTCTTTTGACAAAGGCAGAAAGAGTTCAATAGCGCCCTGGGAAATGTGGGGTGAATAGTTGGAGCAACGGTGGGACGGCAGCTTATCTTTCACATCGGTGAGACGGCTGCAGATGTCGAAGGGCAAGCGCAAAGGAGAGTCGAACTCAAGCGCATTTACAACATGATAGATGTTCTCCTCATCCCTTGTCCACGCATTCATTCTGCGGTCAGTCTCGCAGAGAACCTTGACAAGGCCGATGAGCGCGTTGACAGGCAATTCCCCGTCAGAAGGCATATTGCCGTACTGCTGCTGGTTAATCACATCCTGTCTGAACTCCAGAGGTGACAGGTCATCACTAATCACTAGATCGGTGGCATAGATAACAATGATGTCACCTCTCTTTGGTTGCCATCCTTCGATGTGGATGACATTCTTCCAGCCCTTCACCAGTTCGGTTGCTTCGGGCTGCTGAACTTTAACAAATACTTCCATTGTTTTGTTGAAGTTTAAAGGGTTATTAGAAAGTGCTGCTACATACATGTGACGAAACGCAGGTCACACAAGGCAGCGTAACCCGAATCAAATTTGCAAATTAAGATGTGACTAATGCCAAAAGCTGACATTGGCGGCTTAATTTATCTTAAAAATTTCGGTATTTTTTTGGAAGACAGTGATTTAAGGCCATGGAAAATCATTGCAAATACTATGCCAAACTATAGGACTCCGCTGGAATTGATGCCAAAGGTATCACGGAACGGAAATTTTTCACAGCCGATGTAGAGGGTGTCGAAAGCGTCCGTGCCATCCGTGCGGTGCTGCAGCAGGTCTTCCTCGGTCTCGACGAGCTTCTCGCCGCCTTTGTCTTTGCGGAAGCCGTTGCGGCCGCGAACGACTCCAGCCGTCTGGATGGCGAGGATGAGGTCATCATTGTTTTGGCGGTTGAACATCGGCATGAGCCGTTGTTTACCGGCAAAGCCCTGGTTGATGAGCAGGTACTTCTCATCATGCCGCATAGGGTTTCCCACGTTGATATCCTCGACCTGCCAGCCGCGTTTCTCGAACTCATGGCACACCACCCAATGGAAGTCCTGTTCGTTGACGGCATAGTTGCCGCCGAGAGCAGTGCTGTCGTAGTAATAAACCACAATCTTGCATTCGTGGTGCGCGTAATAGCGGCAGAAGTCGTCAATAAGTGCAGGGATTTTGCGCTCGAACTTCGTGTAGAAGGACTTGATCACGTTCAAGCGGCGTCCGCTGGGCTGCCCCGCCACAATCCAGTTGATGTTGGCGTTGTAGTCCATGCCGATGCAGATTGGGGCAAACGGGTTCAAGTCCTTGTCGGCCCGGCTATCGAGTTGTGTATCATTGAAGTCATAGCCGAGGCTGTCAAGATAGTTGAAGTCGCTGGCGTTGTACTTGTGGCCCTCGCGCATAGACGAATAGAAGCCGTCTTTGGCAATGCCTATGCGTTTGCAAAGAATCGAGGTCTGGAATGTCTTGGGCGTGAGGTCACGTTTCATCTGCTTGATGTACGACTCACCGAGCAGCTGCAGGTTTTCGATTGAGGAGTACTCCTTGTAATAGACAGCCACTGAGCGCATCCTGTTCAGGTTGCGGTCAAGTCGGCGCAGATAATTGCGCAGATAATCGGGTACGGGTATCTGCTTCTCATTCAAAGAGCGGATGCGCTGTTTGATGTTCCATATCTCATAGACAGTGCCCTTGATCGTCTCGATAAGGTCATTGTCCATCTTGTCCTGATAGTGGAGGAACCACGAGCCCTTCTGCGTCTGTGGCATATCACTGAGTATCATTACTGAGTGATTGAACGAGTGGTGTCCGAAATAGGACTTGATACCGCCGTTGGCAGGCAGCGTCTCGTCCTTGAGACGCTCGTAATCGATGAACTTGGCTTCGTCGATCAGGAGCCACGATAGGGTCAGCGAGTTGCTGCTGCCAGGTCGGTCCTGCGAGATGATGATAGCGCAGGAGCCGTTGTAGAAAGAAATGACGTGCTCATACTCGGCAGGTTCGATGATGGGCTTGCCGAAGGACTTGGGCGGTCGCCGCCCAATGACGTAATGGACACCGTTGATATACCCCCAGCGTTTCCATGCCGCCAACAGGCCCGGAATGGTGTTCGTCAGACCATGCTTGTAGGTGGGCACCACAATGCCACCGGTGCTGCCTGCCATGCGTTGCATGTTGCGCAGCACAAAGGGCGAGGCGATCGAATCCGTCTTGCCGGTTCGTCGCCCCGCCACGATGACGGTGGTATTGGCGCCAATCAGTTGCGTCAAGCGCTGAGGGGCGTTAAAGTATATCTTCTTCGGGGTCTGCTCCATCGTTTTTCTCTTCATCGGGGAACAGTGTCTGTTCCTCCAGGTCAGCTTCCTCAAACTCGATGTCCTCGATATCCATGTTTTCCGCCTGGTATTTGTGCAGCAGTTCCTGAATGCGTTCCTGCAGGCGGGGAATGGGCTTGATGCCGAGTACCGACGGGTCGTCGGTGGCCGTGAAAGGCTGCACGACGATAAGGTCATAAGGCACGGCCTGCTCGTCTTCCAAGTCCACACGGTTGAACTTGGCATACGAGGATGCCGCCTTCTCCATCGTCTTCGTGTCCTTGCGTTTCTTAGCCATCTGGTAGGTCTCAATGATCATCTCGTTGTAGCGATAGCGGTGGAAGTCACGGGAAGCCTGTGCCAGGTGTGGTAGCAGCGCCTTGATTACACCAAGATCGTTGTAGGCAAGTGTCCTGCTGATGCCATGGCGTGAGGTGGCATACTCGACAAACTGACGGTCTTTAGCGTCTGGATTGGCGATGAACCAGTTGTACTCCTCACGTATGCGCAGCACGGCGGCCACGATGACCGCTGGGTACCGATTCTCGAGTTCGTCCTGTACCGTGAACAGGTCAACCCGGCATACTTCTAGTGTGTTGTGCTGTGCCATGGTTATTCATCGTCTTCCATATCGAGCAGGTTTCGATGGGCATTCTCGATGGCCAGCGGCGAGCCGACCTGCGCCAGCATCATCTCCTGATGATGGAGTTTCACTTTCGATGCCGCTTTGCCACGGAGGTAACGCTGGCTTACCTCGGTGGTGCGGTCAGCGATATCTGAGCGGAGAACTTCGGCAGGTATGCCGAGGATCACCGCCATGTCCGATATCTTCAGGTAGATTGAGGCGAACTGCTCAATCTGCTGCAATTCTTCTTGCGAATAGTTCATTGAGCGGAACGGAATGATTGGTGATTAAATCCTGGATCTGTGCGTGGAGCGTTCGGAAGATGTCGAGGTCGGTTGTCACCACGGCACTCTCACATCGGTTACCGCGTGTGAGGTTCTGTGACGTGATGATACTGACCACTTCTCCCTTTTGGCTGCGCACGAGCAAGACCTTGCTGTGGTTGTCGGCCAGGTAGGTCGTGTTGATGACCTGTGTGATGAACGCCCAGAGCTTGAGGGTTTTGTTGGTGGCCTTGTGGTCGAGCACCAGGTTGAACTTGGTGACGAGGCCCGACTTCTCGATGAAGAACAGCCTGCGGATGAACTCTTCGGAGATCGAGAATGAGGTCTGCCATACCTCGGACTTGCCGAGCTGCTGCAGTACCCAGTCGAGAACGTCGGCCACCTGCAGGGCGTTGGAGAGATAAGCCTGGTAAGGTTTATCTCTCAACGGCTGCAAAAAATCCGATATGTCGGCGGTGCGTTTCATGAAAAAGTTCTATTTTTGTTGCGGCCTTAGGATGCCTCAAACAAGGATAATGGCTTCTGCCAAAGCAAATTTCTGCCCTAACATCATCAGACTCCGATGGTGTTAGGTTTTCTTTTACAGAATCCCTAACTCTTTCAAGTCCTTAGTCATCTTCTCGGTCGGGTTGATAACCTTGGCATAGTTGGCGAGGATCTGAGCCTTCAGTTCCTCGCTGGGGTTCTTGCGGTAGCGTCCCTTGGCAAGGTTAATCATCCTGACGGCCTTCTTGCTCTCCTCGCGGACATCGGCGGTGAGTCGCTGCTCGCCGTCCATGCCGGTGTAGTGGTCGTACTGCTCCCAGTTGGAGTGCAGCCGTTTATCAAGGGCGATGAGTTCCTTGAGGAACGGGTATCGCTCACTGTCGGGACAGGTGGCGTTCTCCAGGGAGAGCGAGCGCAGCTTCAGGTGCAGCTCACGCATCTTCTGGACGATGCCAAGGTTCTCCACATAGAGGGCCTGGATCTCATCGGGCAGCTGGTCGTGGTCAGCACGCTTGCCGGCCTTGAACTCATTGGCAGGTTGCTGCTGCTTGACCTCAAGATTGCGGTTGACCACAATCTTGTCGACCTCTGCCTGCATCGCCTCGACCTGCTCATGAGTGACCTGGTTGAGGCGGAATGACAGGCGCTTCTTCAGTTGGTACTCGATGAACTCGGCACGTCGTTTCGGATTAACCATGAGGTTGCGGTACATGATCTGGTTGCCCGTGAGCTGGAGCAACAGGAGTGCGCCCTGGGCGTAATCACGTTGCTCAGCGTCCTGGGCAAGCCAGTTCTGCACCTTCTCGGTAAACTTCTGGTTCATAGTTTGTTTACGTTCTATAATTTATTATTTACATTTGTAAACCAGACGAGGTTTTTGCCCAGCGGCTGGAGAAGCCTTCTCATCGCCGCCAATGTCTGCCCGGTTGTCACAAAGTCATCGTAAACTATGACGTTGGGCTCTTTGGGCAGCACATTCAGCTCAAAAACCGCGTTCACTCGTTGCTTGGTGTGGCAAAATGCCACATCTTCGTAGAACGGAATCTCCAGCATCTGGCCCAGTCTCTCACTGATGAGCGTGGCGAAGTTCTTGACTTTATGCCTTCTCTTGGGCGAGGTGCAGATGCACCAGGATCCCAAGTGGAGGTTATAGCCCAGCATCTCCTTGATCACGGGGCAGATGTTGTCGGCAAAAAACGCCACCATGTCAGGGTCGCCCTTAATGTCGGTGAGCGTCCGTCCGTAGACGGTCTTTTGCCAGATGGAGATGAAGTTAACGTCCGAGCGGCGTGTCAGGCGCAGTCTGTGGGAGAAGTCACACCGCGCTTCGGTGGACTTGTCCCACGACTTGCGTTTCTGCACCTCGAACAAATCCTTTTGTCCGGGGTGTGTCTCGACGCTCGGCAACGATACATCGAGAGAACCCGGGTCGGCTGTCGGGAAGGTGATGTCGTTCAAGACCCCTTTCAAGTCGACCGAAGTTCTCCCGGTGTCATTGCTATCGTCATCCATTACGGATTACCTTGCGGCGTAAGCATTAGGATCATCGTCACCGCCTCCATCATCGTCGCCTTCAGAACTTTTTGCAGGCGCAGGGTTGAGGTTGTTGGACGGATTCAGGGTGTTGCTGCCATCATCAAGTCCATTGTCCTTACCGCTGGTGCCGCCATCATGGGGGTTCCACGGGATGATGGTTCCGCCGCCGCCACCATCATCCTTCTCGTTGATGATGCCGTCCTCGGTGACAATCTCACCGTCGTAGAACGGAGCGGGGCACTCGTCGGTGGCCTCCACGTTGAGGGTGGTGCTGGTCGTGCCGGTGGCACCCTGGCCCAGATCCTGGGCAACGGTGGACTTCACCTGCCACTTCTCGCTGCCGACGACACGGAACTTGCCGCGGACGGTCTCAACGAGATAGACGCAGTCGTTGTTGTTGACGTAGGCGGACAGGGCCGAAGCCTCCACGCCCACACTGGGATGGACGGCCACGAGCTTGTTGAGCTGCGTCTGGCTGGGGAACTCGCCCTGCGGGTCGCTGGTCAACTGCGACTTGTCGGTAAGGATGTCGATGAACTTCCAGGTGGCGTCGGCTGCGAGCACGAAGCTGCCTGAGTAGGCCGCGCTGGTCAGACGGCCGAGCGCGTCGTAGGTAAGCGTGGGCCACGACACGATCTGGTCCTTGCTGATGTAGTAGATGCGACGCTTGATGCCGGGGAGCTCGGGAGTTCCCTGGCACCAGGCGAGCGACTGTTGGATGGTTGAACAAACGGTTGCCATTTTGTTAGTCGTTGTTGAGGGTTATACATGATTATCAGGCAGCGAGCTTCACCACCTTGAGACGGCGGTAGTCGATGCTCTCGAACTGCACGCCGAAGAACATGGTGGCGATGTACGAGAGGATGAAGGGCTCGTACTCCTTCACCATCACGCTCTCGACGTCGCTCATCTGGTCGAAGCCCACAAGCATGTTGCTCTTGGGGGTGACGTGGATGAACTGGCTGTCGGCCTTGTTGAACAGGGGCACGAGGTGCAGCTTGCCGTTGCTGCCCTCCACGGTGTCCTGGCCGTACTTGCTGTAGTAGTTGATGCCGCCGTGTGTGAGCAGCATGGCCTCGTTGTACTTGTCGGCGAAGTCCTGCGAGCAGTACATGTTCAGGTCGAGCGAGCGCAGACGCGGGTCGAGACTGAACAGGATCTGCTTGGCGATGTCGACAGCATTTGCCGTGGTGATCTCCTCCTCCAGCTGCATGAAGTTCTTCTTGGCGACGCTGATGTTGCCGGCAGCGATCTCCTTGGTAGTGATGGTGTCGAAACCGTCGAACAGGTCGTGCGTGGTGTCACCGTTGGCGTCACGCTCGGCGCTCCAGATGGCGTCGTTGAGGCTCTCGGAGAGGCTCTTGGCGATGAGCGTGAGCACGTGCAGCGCGGAAGGAGCCTTCATCTGGCCGTCGCCCTTGGTGGCGGCGAGGTAGCCGAGGATGGTGGAGGCTGCAGAGTTGGGCTCGAACTTGGCGACTACCGAGCCCATGAAGGTCTCGAGGGTGCGGTACTCGACCTTGAGGTTGAAGTCCATGGAGCGCGAAGGCTTGTAGGGGGCGAACTGGGCGTTGCCGCTGACGGCGCCCACGTTCTCCTTGTAGCGGATGCCCGGGCGCGGGGTCATATGCTGCAGGGTGTCGTTACAGCCGATGATGGGCATGTAGAGCAGTTCCTTGCGGTACTTGACGGCAGCGTCCTGAAGGGCTGACGTAGGGATGGAAATAACTTGTCCTGCCATAGTGGTATAGGATTAGGTCTTGTGTGTTTTACAATGGGTAGGATACGGTGTAGGATCAGGGAACGAGGGCATGGAGCCTCTTGGCGTCGTTCACTGTCTGCACGAACTCGTCGAATGGGGTCTGGGGTTCGTGCCTGGAGTTGTCGTCGATGACGGCATGGGAATCTTCGGCAGGGTTGGCCTGCAGGGCCTCCACCTGCGCGGTGAGGTCGGCGTTCTGACGGTCACGGGCGGCCAGGGCATCCTCGATGGCCTGCATCTGCGCCTCGGTGAGCGTCACACCGTTCTCACCCACGGCAAAGCCCTCCACTTGGAGGACCTTGCCCAGGAGTTCATAGGATCGATTCATAACGGTTACAGCTTCTTTTGTCTGGTTACTGATACTGTCTGTGCTTTCAATGGTTTGTCGGGTCTCGGGATTTCCACCTTCAGGTGCAGCGGGTTCTTCGGCTGCAGCGGTCACGGGGGCTTCTGCCCTTGACTTGAACAGGGAGGCGATCGAGGCGAGGAACCGGGCGAAGGCCGTTTCCTTGCTTTCGGTGGGCACGTTGGGGATGGGCATGCCTGCCGCTGCCATGGCCGAGGCCACGGCGTCGGTAAGCACGGGCTTCTCCTCGTTGAGTTCCGTGATCTCATCGACAAAGCCCCACTCGCGAGCCTCCTTGGCATTGAGCCAGCCGCCCTCTTTCATCAGGTTGAGCAGGTCGGCCTGCGGCTTGCTGGTCTTGGCGGCATACATCGCGGCGATGTTGTTGTCAAGCTTGTTCAGGTCATTGATGGCGTCCTCGCAGTGGCCGACGAGCTGCGCGAGCTGGTCGGCGTTGAGGTTGCCCCACTCGAAGAACTCCATGCTGCACTTGTGTACCAGGTACATGGCAGAGGAGTCGATCGAGATGTGCTTGGCACCGAGCGAAGCGACGGTTGCAGCACTGGCGTTCATGCCCACGAAGTGGACCGTCACGTCGCCGTGGCGCTTGAATGCGGATGCGATGGAGAGCGCCGTGGCGACTGAACCGCCAAGGCTGTCGATGAGCACGTGGACCGGCTTGCCCTCGTTGCGGGCAAGCACATAGTCCACATAGTTGCGGTCGAAGTCGTAGCCGCCCACTTGCCCCTTAAGGTGAAGGTGGTATTGTGTGTTTTTCATAGGATAGATTACATTTTCTCGCTACAAAATTATAGCGATGAACACCGCTGATAAAAGACAAAATCCTTCCAGGATTCTGTTCTTTTTCGGGCTGGTGGGCGGGCCCGGTTTCTTTCGTTCATCGCCTGGATCCAGTGGATGCGGTCGTCCCTGGTCCCGTTCCGCATGGGCACAAGAAAAGCCGCCCGAAGGCGGCCTCTCTCGCTGGGTGCGCTGCGGCTTAGCAGGTGCGGAACACGTGACCGCCATCGCCCATGTCATAGTCAGACATGAACAGCTCACGGGCAAAGGCCTTGAAGTCAAAAAAGCGGGTGATGCTCTCGGGAACATTGTCGAACATGCAAAGCTCATCGGCGAGGTGCTGGGCGAACTCCTCCTCG
>CACZAC010000043.1 GCA_902779125.1 uncultured Bacteroidales bacterium
TTTGTACTCCAGATTGTGTTTCTTGGCGAAGTCCACGAGCCATGCGCGGATCTTGTCTAACTTGCCTTCTTCATTGCCACTGGGACGGGGCACCTTGGTAATCTCGTCAAAGATTGACCATACTGCCTGCGGATTCAGATCTTTTACTTGCATTGTAAAAATTACGGTTAAATGTTAGTTAATATTATGGTTTATAAACTTGTGCTAATTGAAGCTTGTTTTGACCCGCTAAGTTACTACTTTTTCTTGAATCCTCACCCAATTGTTAATAAAAAAATCCATGGAATAAGAATTTTGACTATCTTTGCACAAAAGCAATTCATCAGATATCTAAATTCATATATATCCTATGAAACTGTACAAGGCTAACATCATTTTTACTCGCGATAAGGACCAGTTCGAGGTCGTGGAAAACGGCTATGTGGGCGTCGAGAACGGGCGCGTCGTGGACGTGGCAAGCAGTGCTGATGCTTTTGGCCAACAAGTCGAAGAAGTGATTGACTACGGTGACCGTCTGCTCATACCGGCCATGAACGACATGCACGTGCATGCGGGGCAGTACCGCAACCAGGGCATTTCCATGGACTTGGCACTGTTGGAATGGCTCAACAACTACACCTTCCCCGAGGAGGCCAAATACAGCGACACGCGCTACGCTAGGCGCATGTACAGCCGTTTTGTGCACGACCTGTGGCGCTATGGCACGATGCGCACCGCTACCTTCGCCACCACCCATCTTGAGAGTACGCGCCTGCTCATGGAACTGTTCCGCGAGGCGGGCATGGGTGCATTGGTCGGCAAGGTCAATATGGACCGCAACTCCATCGACGCCCTGCTGGAAACTGTCGATGAGGCCGCAGCTGCCAACGAGGCGCTCATCGCCGAGTGGAACGACCCCGACGGTCTCGTTAGACCCATCCTCACGCCACGTTTCATACCCTCATGCTCGCCAGCCATGCTACGGGCTTGCGGTGAACAGGCACAAAAGTACCAGGTGCCCGTGCAGTCTCACCTGTCTGAGAACCTGGGTGAAATCGCCTTGGTGAGTGAGTTGGAGCCCGAGAGCCGCTTCTATGGCGATGCCTACGACCGATACGGTCTGTTCGGGCAGACACCAACCATCATGGCACACTGCGTCTTCAGTGAAGGCGAAGAACTGGAACTGATGAGCCGCCGCAACGTGATGGTGGCGCATTGCCCCACGTCGAACATCAACCTGATAACCGGAATCGCGCCCATCCGCACCTTCCTCGACATGGGTATAAAGGTGGGCTTGGGCAGCGACATCAGCGGAGGCCATGACATGAGCATCATGCGCGTGATGGTCTATGCCATACAGGTAAGCAAACTTTACTACCAGAAGTACAATGACAAGCGCTTCCTCTCGCTCTCCGAGGCATTTTGGATTGCCACCAAGTCGGCTGGCAGCTTCTTCGGGCGCGTGGGCAGCTTTGAGCCGGGCTACGAGTTTGATGCCCTTGTCATCGACGACAGCAGCCTCAACCACGGCAACTACACGCTGACCCAACGCCTCGAACGCTTCATCTACGTTGGCGACGACCGCCACATCGCCGTCCGCTTCTGCCGCGGCCAGGAAATTCCCGAACCCCGCATCATTGACTAATCTGATAAGCCATTATCCCATGATGCCGTCTATCAGTTTTAGTGTCGGTTCAACTGATTGAAGGTCGGTCAGTACGTCCGCCTTTTTACCCTCGACGGCGTTAACAAAGGTGGAAACCTCTTAAAAAAAGCCTTGGCTGTAAATAGAGTTACCCGCAAGGGTAGGGGAGAAACTATTGTGACGGTATAGGTACTCGACCGATTGACGGCGAGGAAGAAGTTTTTCGATGGGAACGCCTGCGATGACAGTCTGTTTGGGAACAAAACTCAACTCTTCGCATTGGGCCAGGTGATAGCTGCCTGAGCGGGTGTGGACAGTGAGTGACTGTCGCGCGTCTTGCCAGCAGTGGCAGGTGGACAACTCTATCGTGCCGACAATGTGTTGGTGCCAAAGCATCAGAATATAGGAATGTTCATCAATCTCTAAATAGGAAACGATTTCGGCCTTGCCAAACAGCCATGTCGCCAAGTCCAGCGGGTGGATGTACAGGTCGAGCAGGGCATCGCCCTCGGGATACCCCCCCGTGAGATAGTGCAGATCATAGTTAATTAGTCGTTCACCCTTCAATCGGCGCTTGAGTGTCTGGACTGCAGGCGCATAGCGTTGTTGAAGTCCAACCATCGCAACCTGTGACCCGAATTCTCGTTGTAACTCGATAAGCTCTTGCAATTGTTCCGATGACTGGCAAGGCGGTTTCTCGATAAACAGTGACTTGCCACTCTGCAAGACACGGGAGGCAATAGAGAAATGAGCACCGGGCGATGCTGCGACAAGAATGCCCTTCACAACCTTATCATTAAGGATGTCATCAAGCGTGGTCGTTGCTTTTATTCCTTTATATTTGCGCTCGATGAGCCGTGCCTTGCGTTCACTGGTCACGCAGATGTATTTCAACGGCACTTGCAGGTAGTGCAGCACGGGATAGAGGTTGGTCAGGCTGTGCTGTCCCATGCCGACGAAGGCATATTGGCAACGGTAGGTCTCATTGAGATAGCGCTCAGTGCGCATTCGCTTATAGCGGTTGATGAGTTGTTGTATCATGATTTCAACAGTTTATGATAGGTCATTTTGGTGTCGTCAGTCCATTGATAGGGACCATAGAATCGTTCAATGAGTGTTTTGGGCAGCAAACGCTCAAAATTGCGCAATAGAATGATGTCATATTTGCGGTGGAAGTTAATCCAACAGCCGTTACACTGCCTGGAATACCGGCATTGGGTTTCACAAGCCAGCGAGCCATTGAAAATGTCATCGAGCGACTGATTGTGGATGTTGCCCAACTTGACGTCAAGATTCTGGCATAGCGGTACGTCCCCATTGCTGTGGATGACCAGGCTGCTCATGATGCTTTGGCATCGTAGCCGTAGGTTGCCATGTCGCCACTGGTCATAGAGCGCGACAAAATCATAGTTTTCTTGGGTCTTGTGAATGTTAGAGGGAATACGGCCCACAAAATCGGTCGCCTCAATCAGCTCGCTCGTGGTATCAAAGAACGCCATCGTGCCATAGATGCCGATGCGCACGTCTATGCCATAATGCAAGGCCACATTGATGACATGCTCCATATCTATAAATGTGTTCCAGGGTGACAGGCAGAACATGAGCGACAGCGGTACCTCGTCCTTCAATGTCTCAACGACCTCAATCACCTTGTCGTATCCATCGCAGCCGCGCATCCTCTTGTAGGTTTCCTTGTCCCCATCGAGTGAGACATAAAGGTGGCGTGGATGGTAGTGCCTAACAGCATCGATAACCCGTTGAGGAGCGAGGCCATTAGTCAGCAGCGTGTAATTAGGGTGGTGCTGATGAAACCATGCCATGATTTCATCAGCCTGTGGATGCAGGATGAATTCGCCTCCTTCGAGCCCGATGGTAGTCCTGCTTGTGATGCAACGGCTCTTCATGACGCGCCTGATGTCGTCGAACGACAGTTGTTCACGCTTTTTCTGCCAGATGTTGCAGTGCTTGCAATGTGACTGGCAAGCCGTTGTGGCATAAATCATCAGTTGGCTCAACCGCTTGTGTCGTGGTCGGGTCATATTGTTGAGATACAACAGTCCGTTATACAGGTAATCAGTCAGTTTATACATAAAAAATCCTTGATGGTTTGCTCCTCTACAAGTGTAGATGCACTCAATCCATCAAGGACTGCACGAGTATCGTCAGTAATTGAATTGAATCGTTACAGTAGTAACTATCGTTTCAACAGAATCTCAATTAGGGCTGTGACATCTGAAATCACCCAACAGCGTGATCAGCTCCTGCCAGACGCACAACATCAAAGACGTTATCTCGCTCTGTCTCTCCTAAAAATCACATAGTAGTTATATAAAGAGCTCTCTAAATTTTCATTTGATGTAGTATTTTTTGCCATTCTTTATAAATATGCCCTTGCTCGTCTGATTCACACGACGGCCTTGTAAATCATAGATAATTCCATCTTGTGATTTGTCCGCCCTTATTGATTGAATTGATGTAGTACTCTGTCTAACAAGATCATCTTTAGAAATCTCATAGACATCCGATTCGGAGTAAATGAGAAGGCGATCGCCATATTGTTGCAGGTCGTTTACCCGCTCAAAGTCCTTCTCAAATGTCATTACGTGCGAGGGATGCCACGAGCGTCCGCCGTCAGTGGAGCACATCAGTTTAATGCAAGCTCCCTTCAGGCCGTTTCGCCCCAGACATCCCGCTATATACACGGTGTCGGGATGTTCGTTGTCAAATGCAGAGAAGTACCAGTAGGCCGTGCGGGATTCATCGTCCCAATAATTCTGGCAACTCCATGTCTGGCCGTTGTCATCTGAGAGGAATACGCATCCTTCGCCGCCAGCTAGCCAACGGTCGGGGTTGGTGGGATGGAATGTCGGCTGGTGTACGCAGTTGTCACCGGGGAAGCCTAGCGAATTGCCGTGGTCGTTCCACGTCTGACCGCTGTCGTAACTGATTTTGATATGTCCTTCGTAGACCATTCCTTCTCCACTATTGTAGATGATGTTCGGACGTGAAGGATGAAAACCGATGAAAGATGCGGCTACGTTTCCATAAACGGATTCCGTCAGGCACTCCCAAGTCTGTCCAAAGTCCGTAGAGAGTAACAAGCCCCAATACGTAGAAGATACTAATAGCGTGTTAGGGTCTGTAGGGTGTTGGACGAGGCTGGGTAGTCTCCCGTGATTCTTCCCTCGGAAGATTTCGGGCGTTACGTCTTCGTATGTCTGACCGCCATCGTGCGAGAGGAGCAGGAAACTGCCGCCCTCATTGTAGCGCAATGCAAGAATGTCGTTGCCACGTCGGGCGTAGTCCTGTAGCGGAATGCCCTCGAAGCCGACTAATTGCCATGCGCAATTTTCTGATGTCAAGTCTTTGGCGTAAAGCCCCTGGCAGGTGCAGATGTAAAGCCTGTCTCCCTCGATGTGCATCCGAGGATGTGAGCAGATTCCCTGCCGTTCACCACCTTCAAAACCCAATCCGAGAGAGTGAAACAGTTGATTTTGCGCTATTGCAGTGGAATAGGCTGCTAGCATTGCTAAAGCAAGAATCCAAATCTTCATAATAATGTATTTTATATGATTATATGGTTATGATACCACAAATACGATAAATGACTGCATCATTTTGCTGTTTTTAACTACCACGTGAATCGCAAGCCGGCGGGAATTGTAATGGTGAACGGATGCTGCGTGCGGTAGGTTTCAAAGCCGCTGTCGTCAGGGATATAGTATTGCATGCCTGGCTCTGCAAAGATGCTGATGGTGGGCGTGATATTGTACTGAACACCGATGCCAATGCCCGTGGACCATTGCAGCGGCACATCCAGATGATGGCTGTCGCGCAGTTGTGGCTGGTTGTTCAAGATATAATCTGTCTTGACTGTTGACTTGACAGGGATTTCCAGCGTCACGCCTGCCGCGGTATAGATGCCGACATGCTTACCGCTCCAAATCCTGTAGGACACCTTTAAAGGTACGCCCAGGTATTCAATGCGCTGTTTCTCATCGATGCGGTTGATGCCTTCTCCCGTCTGGAACAGTGAGTTGAGTCTTGTGTACTGGAGGCCACTCTCTAAGCCGATTCTCTTGTTGGCTTGATACCTCAACGACAACGAATAAGTCAGTGGCAGACTGTGGTGCGTTTTGCGCACGATCTGGCCATTGTTCAGCGGCTCGTTGCTATTGGCAATCTGTCGCATGATGAAATCCTTTTCAGACACCTCACTCGTGATGTCACTCTTTACTTCGAGATAAGCGATATAATCGCTCCAGTTATCAATGGACATTGTTGGGTCTGGTTCACCAGGAACGCTTGGCGCTATATAATCGGTGACGATGAAGTTGTGAGGCATCATCCGATCTGCCTCTGGGTATGGTTGCCCCGTGAAGGCCAGATCAGCCGACCAGCGCTTGAATTCGTCTTTCTTTGGCTGGATAGCAGTGCCTTGACTGACGTTTGCAAAATGGATGTCGCCATTCAGTTTGAGATGAGGCAGCGTATTTTCAACAGGAACAGTAGTCGTGTCAACCATCTGCTTTGGAACTTCCTCATGTTGAACTGTGTCTGTGGTGCTCACATTTGGCTGCTTGTATCTCTCGGGGACAGTAACGGCCATGTTGCGACTTTCTTTGCGTTGCTGTTTGTCTGGCTTGGTCACTTGTGGATTGTCACCGGTGACTGTGGGCTCGTTCGTCTCTGCCGTCTTTGGCTGTTGCTCGTCGATGGCCTTGGGCTGGCGCAGGAGTAGCAAGGCCAGGGGCGCGAGTAGCACAAGCAGGATGATGGCCCAATATTTGGCCAACGATTGCTGTAACATCTTCTTGGCGCGTGCCAGTTGTGATGATGAGGAATGGGCTGCAATGCCCAGGATTTCGCCGATTTCCTTATGAGACATATCTTGCATGACCGCCATCTTGAACACCTTGCCATAACCGTTGGGCAGGGCGTTCACTGCAGCCATGATTTCGTCCATCGTCGGCATGCCGGTAGGCTCCTCTGCAATCCAAGTTTCATCTGGAATGTCATCAACAGGAACCGTGATTAACGTATGATGGCGTTGTTTGTACCGCAACGCCACATTGGCCGCAATGCTTGACAACCAAGCGTCAAAACGTTCTGGGTTGCGCAAGTGATCCAGTTTGGAAAAAGCCAGCACAAAGGCATCATGGGTCAGTTCCTCGGCCACGGCACGATTGCCCACAATGTTATAGCATATCCCCAACACCTTGTGGGAATACGCATTATAGAGCTTGGCGATAGCCTGTTGGTCACCAGCCAGAGCTGCCCCGATGACACGCTCCATGTCCATCCAATAAAGTTGTCCTTTATTGTTATGATGCCATATTTGACGAAAAGACTGCATGGCAATGGCGATTTTTTTCGATAAATCAAGGAATAGCCGTTAGCAGGCTTGCGATGTCGTTGAGTTTTAGGCATTGGCTGCGGCTGATGGTGAGTTGCTCGTTGTGGTGTTCCCATGGGGCGAGGATGAGCAGTTGGCCGCGGGCACAGGCTTCCATTCTTGTGCCGCCGGGCTTTGCCAGGTCGGTGAAACCGTTCTCCTGCAGGTAGATGAGCGGGAGACCCTCGTTGAATGCGGCCCGCATGACGGCTTTCTCGCCAGGCGATATGGCGGGCGACACGAGAACGGCTCCTTGTCGGGCCTCTGTCAGGAAGTGTGCGACCTGCTCTTGGATTTCGGCTTCACTCAGGCGGCGTGAGCATTGCACCTGCAGCCGCATGGGGCGGTCGAGCAGGAAGCGGTTGCCGATGGCCGAGAAGGTCATTCCTGCCGCTTCCACGTTGCGCTGGACACGGAACAGGTCGGGATGCTCGCGTTTCATCAACAAGCGGCGAGGATTGTCGTTGAGGTAATGAATCCAGGTTTCCAGTTGGCCTTCACGCAGCAGCAGTTTGTCGTTATAGCCGCGGGCAAATAGCATGCCGTGGGAGCGGTCCTCGTTGCGGCGATCCTGTTTGTGTTTTGTTTGTTGCGTTGTCAACGCAACAGACGGGACGGGGGCGATGCCGAGCACCAGCTCGCGGTAGTGGCGGTTGCAGCTCTGCTTGAAGCCGCGCAGGAGCATGCCCAGGGGCTTCTCCATCTGTTCTCGAACAAACAGGATGCCGTGCAGGTGGTCGGGCATCATCTGCAGGGCAAGGACTTTGACCTCGGGATGGTGTTGTGAGGCAGCCCACCACTCGTCGCTGACGCGTTGGCCAAGGGGTGACAGCTCGATGCGGGGCGCATCGTCGCTGCCAGCTGGCACATTGCTCTTGCCAACCACTTGCCCGAATAACTGGCGCCGCCCCTCGGTGACCATCGTGATCATGTAAATCTGCCGGCCCGAGTAATCATGACCCACGCAGCGGCGAAGCATGGAGGGCTTTTTCTCTCCAGCAAAGGGCTGTTGTGCTTTGTAGGTCTCTTTTTTCATTGGGAGCGGGTGGTGATCGGTTCTTGTTTATTACGTTGCCTTGTTTGTTGCGTTGACAACGCAACATACTGGACTACAAAGTTACTCATTTTTTCCTTGGAGACGTACATAGGGGGTGGGACGGAAGTGTTAGTTAATCTTTAGGGGTTTAAAAAATAGTTAAATTGGGGGCTTGCTGTGGCATTTTGGACAAAATAATTGTCAATTAACGGCTCTCAACTCGCAAAGTATCACTAACTTTGCGGGTCTTTTTGCTAAATGATGGCTACGTTACTATTGACACTGGCGATTGTTGGACTGGCAGTACTGCTGCTGGGGGTGAAGATTTTCTTCGTTAAGGGAGGGCGATTCCCCAACACCCACATCCACGACAATCCCGAGATGCGCAAGCGTGGCATCACTTGTGCAAAGGACAAGGAATTTTTTGAATAACAAAAACTAACAACAATAAAAGAAAAGTCAAAAAACCGTTTGAAATGAACTTCATTAAACACTACACCAAACTTGCCGTGCTGGCCGTTGTCATGCTCGTGGCTGCAACTTCTTGCAACGATAAGCCCGCTGAGGCTCCCAAGGCTGCTGGCGGTACTGCACTCGAGAATCTCAAGATCCGTTACATCGACGAGGATTCCATTATGGCCAACTATAACCTTGCCAAGGACATCAACGAGGCAATGTTGCGCAGGCAGAACCAGTTGGATGCTGCCCAGAAGCAACGCGGCAATGAGATCAGCAAGTTTACCAATGCTATGCAGCAGAAGTATCAGAATAACCAATATCTTACCGAGGAAGCTTTTAACGCTGACCAGGCTAAGTTGCAGAAGATGCAGGCCGATGCCGAGAATTACCTGGGTAACCTGCAGATGAGCATCCAGAATGAGCTCAACCAGAGCCAGATCCAGTTGCTCGATTCCATCGACAACTTCTTGAAGGACTATGCCAAGAAGAAAGGTTTTGACATGGTGCTGCGCAAGAGCGCCACGCTGTTTATCGATGAGAAGTATGACGTGACCGACGAGGTTATCGAAGGCCTGAACAAGCGCTACAACAAGGTGGGCGGTTCTTCCAAGCCTGCTCCCGTGAAGGCTCCCGAGACTACTCCTGCCAAGCCCGCTGCTCCTACTGTAAGTGCCGAGAAGCCCGCCGCCCCTGGTAAAGTGGACCTCAAGAAATAAGATTAGTTTTTCATAATTAATAAGTTTTATATGGGTGAATTGCCTGATCATGATGGATGACATGTCATCATCATGTGTCAGGCAATTTTTTAAATTTAATTATTCCTTTAATTCAATCATTCTGTTATGATGAAGAAATTCTCCGCATTATTCGTTGTGGCTTTGGCACTGCTGATGGGTGCCTGCCAGAACAATCAGAACAACGCTGAAGGTGAGGCTGCAGCAAACGAAAAGACCCTCGTCGCCTATTTCACGGCCAGTGAGGTGCGCAACACCGAGCGCCTTGCCAAGAACCTCGCAGAGGCTACCGATGCTGACCTATTTGAGATTGTTCCCGCTCTGGCCTATACTACCGAGGACCTCGACTGGAATGACGAGCAGAGCCGTTCCACCATCGAGATGAAGGACAGCACCGCACGCCCCGAGGTTGCATCTAAGGTCGAGAACATGGACCAGTACACCACAATCTATGTGGGCTTCCCCATCTGGTGGTACACTGCCCCCCGAATCATCAACACTTTCCTGGAGCAGTATGACTTGACGGGCAAGACCATCATCCCGTTCGCTACCTCTGGCGGCAGCGAAATCGGCAAGAGCGGTGAGGACCTGAAGAAGGCCAGCGCCCCCAATGCCAACTGGATTCTCCCCGGCAAGGTTATCAACGGCAATCCCCCTGTTGACAGCCTCAAGGCATGGGTAGAAACCCTCAAGTAAACAAGCAACCTCTAATACAATTAAGCGGGCAGCCCACATCGGGTCGCCCGCTTTTTGTCGGATAGGGTAGTGGAGATTACCCGAAGTTGTCGTAGTGGATGGACGAGGGATCGACGCCCAGGGAGTCAAGCACCTCGTTGACCGTTTGGCTCATCATGCCGGGACCGCACATGTAGTACTCGCAGTCCTCGGGAGCCTCGTGGTTGGCGAGATAGGTGTCGCGCATCACGGGAGCAACAAAACCCGCGGTGTATTTCACGCCAGCCTCGTCGGCAACGGGGTCGGGACGGTCCAGTGCCAGGTGGAAGTGGAAGTTGGGGAAGTCCTTTTCCAGCTGCAGGAAGTCCTCGAGGTAGAAGACTTCGCTCAACGAACGTGCGCCGTAGAAGTAGTGCATCTCGCGGTCACGGCAGTTGAGGGTGCGTGTCATGTGCAGAATCTGTGCACGCAGGGGTGCCATACCGGCACCACCGCCCACCCAGATCATCTCCTTCTTGCTGTCGAAGATGGGGTGGAAGTCGCCATAGGGGCCGCTCATGATGACCTTGTCACCGGGCTTCAGGGTGAAGATGTAGCTCGATGCAATACCGGGCATCACATCCATGAAGCCTGTGGCGGGTTTGGGTTTGAACGGCGGGGTGGCGATGCGCACGGTGAGCATGAAGCGGTCGCCCTCGGCGGGATAGTTGGCCATCGAGTAGGCACGCACGGTAGCCTCATCGTTGCGGCACTTGAGGCTGAACAGACCGAACTTTTCCCATGTGGGCAGATACTCGCCCAGCGATTCCTTGTCGATGTCCTTGTCATAGTCCATCTCGTATTCGGGAATCCTGATTTGGGCGTAGCTGCCGGGGATGAAGTCCATGTGCTCGCCGGGAGGCAGGGCAACGATGAACTCCTTAATGAACGACGACACGAGCTTGTTGCTCACGACGGTGCATTCATATTCCTTGACCGACAAGACGCTGTCAGGCACCTGGATAGACATGCTGTCCTTCACCTTGACCTGGCAACCCAGACGCCAGTGGTCCATCTGCTCCTTGCGTGAGAAGTGGGGCACCTCGGTGGGCAGAATCTGGCCGCCGCCCTCGGTCACCTGCACTTTGCACTGGCCGCAGCTGCCCTTGCCACCGCAGGCACTCGACAGCATCACGCCGTTCTCGTGCAGGGTGTTGAGCAGGGTGTTGCCGCTGGCAACCTCCAGTTCCTTGGTACCGTTATTGATGTTGATTTTCACTTTGCCCGACGGCACCAGATAGTGCTTGGCGACGAGCAGCAGGATGACGAGCAACAGGGTGAGCACCAGGAACACCAGTGCGCTCGAAAATACCGTTAATCCGGTTGAATTCATAATCAGTATCATAGTTGCAAGTCCTCCTTATCCTAATTTAATGCCCAGGAAACTCATGAAGGCGATGCCCATGAGACCAGTAATGATGAATGCGATGCCCACGCCGCGCAGGGGCTTGGGAATGTCGCTGTAAGCCAATTTCTCACGGATGGCGGCAATGCCCACGATGGCGAGCAGCCAGCCGATACCTGACCCGGCGCCATAAATCATTGCCGTGCCAGCCGACCCGAAGTCACGCTGCTGCATGAACAGCGAGGCACCCAGGATGGCGCAGTTCACGGCAATCAACGGCAAGAAGATGCCCAACGAGGCATAGAGTGAGGGCGAGAATTTCTCTACCGCCATCTCGACCAGCTGGGTTGCCGAAGCAATCACGGCGATGAAGAGAATCAGGCCGAGGAAACTCAGGTCCACGCCTGCCAGCTCGGGGCTGAGCCACTGCAGTGCGCCCTCTTGCAGGACGTACTTGTTGAGCAGGTAGTTGATGGGCAGGGTCACCACCAGCATGAAGGTGACCGCGATACCCAGTCCGAAGGCCGTCTTGACATTCTTGGAAACTGCCAGGAACGAGCACATGCCCAGGAAGTAGGCAAATATCATGTTGTCGATGAATATCGACTTGATAAACAGATTAAGTTCTTCCATTGTCTCTAGTGATTTGAATGGTTAAACATGCTCATTAGTTCTCCTGCAGTTCCTTGTTGCGGGAACGGTGTACCCAGATAATGCAGCCCACAGTAATCAGCGCCATGGGGGGCAGAATCATCAGACCATTGTCCATGTAGCCGTGTTCGTAGCACCACTGCGGAATCACATGGTAGCCGAACAGCGTTCCCGAGCCGAGTAACTCGCGGAAGAAAGCGACAATCAGCAGGACGATGGTATAGCCCAATCCGTTGCCGATACCATCAAGGAACGACGGCCATGGGCTGTTGTGCATCGCAAACGCTTCAAGACGTCCCATCAAGATACAGTTGGTGATAATCAGACCGATGAACACCGACAGTTTCTTGCTCACGTCATAGTTGTAGGCGATGAGGATCTGTTGAACGATGATAACCAACGCAGCAACCACTACCAGCTGCACGATGATGCGGATGTTGGTGGGAACGGTTTTGCGAAGGAACGAAATAATCACGTTACTGAACGCCAGCACGGCAATCACCGAAATGCCCATCACGATGGCGGGCTCCAGACTGGCGGTGACGGCTAGCGCGGAGCAGATACCCAAAATCTGCACCAAGACGGGATTGTCTTTGGACAGCGGGTTGAAAAAAGCTTCTTTGTTTTTCTTGGATAACATAATCGCAGATGGTTTTATTCGGGTTGATTGTCGTTGGTTTCACTCTCCACGGCATCAGCGGTGCTCTGTGCGCCACCGTCGCTACCGAGTTTCTTCAGGAAGGCCTCATAGGGAGCCAGACAGTCGGCCATCATGTCGCTCACGCCACGGCTGGTGATGGTAGCACCGGTCAGGGCGTCGATTTGTTCGGCACCGTTGGTGGTCTTCTGGCCCTTCTTGAGCACAGCCACGCTCTTGAACTCGCCCTCAACAAACAGATGTTTGTCCACGAACAAGTCCTGGAAGGCCTGCTCGGTGATGCGGGCACCCAGACCCGGTGTCTCGCCCTCATGAGAGAAGTTGGCACCGTAGATGGTGTTGCCGTCTTCGTTCACGGCGATGTAGCCCCAGATGGGACCCCACAGGCCTGCACCATAGACGGGCAGCACATACTTCACACTGCCATCGTCAAGTTTGCACTTCATCACGGGCAACAAGCGCTCCTCTTTGGGCAATTTCACGTTTTTCTTCATCGGCACATCAAAAGCGACATTCTGGGTGCTGTCCACGATGTTGCCTTCGAGGTCCACGAGCAGGTCTTGGATGATATATTTCTCGTAGGTCTCTTTAATCTTGGCGTCATCATCGGCTCCGATGTGCAGGGCGCTCAGGATTTGCTTGCGCGTGTCGTTGGCGATGTTCTCGTTCTGCTTGGGCTTGAGTGCCATGTAAATGAACGCCAGCACGGTGCCCACGAGCAGCACCATCACGGCAGCATACAGGATCTGATAAGTATTACTGTTCTTGTTCATAGCTTATCCCTCCTTATTCTTTAGTGGCGACGCGACGGGCGCGGCGCTTGATGTTAGACGATACCACACAGTGGTCGATGAGAGGCGCGAATGCGTTCATCAGCAGGATGGCGAGCATCATGCCCTCGGGATAACCACTGTTGTAAACACGAATCAGGATGGCAAACACACCAATCAGGAAGCCATAGATGTACTGGCCCACATTGGTGCGTGCTCCCGTCACGGGGTCGGTAGCCATGAACACGGCACCGAAAGCGAAGCCGCCAAGGCACAACTGAGTCCAGGGGTCAAGCATCGAGGCAGGGTAGGTGGCACTGGGCAATACATGAACCAGGGCGCTCATGGCCAGACCGCCGACGAATACCGAGCACATGATGCGCCACGAGGCAATGCCCGTAATCAGCAACAGGGCAGCACCCAGCAGGATGGCAATCATCGAGGTCTCGCCAGGCGAACCGGGAATGAGGCCGATGAAGGCGTCCATGCAACTGATGGGCTCGCCCAGGATGTTGGTCATTTGCAGACTGTCACCCACGTTGGTGGCAACCTGACCCAGCGGCGTGGCACCGGTGAAGGTGTCAATCACCGAACCGTCTCCCATGCCGAAGGCGCTGTCCATCTTGACGAACGCCTCGTCACCGCTCATGCGAGAGGGGTAGGCAAAGAAGAGGAACGCGCGGGTAATCAGGGCTACGTTGAAGATGTTCATGCCCGTGCCGCCAAAGACCTCCTTGGCAAAGATGACTGCGAAAGCCGTGGCAATAGCCGTCATCCACAGCGGCGTGTTGATGGGGACAATCAAGGGGATGAGGATACCTGTCACCAGGAATCCCTCCTGAATCTCCTTGTGATGAATCTGTGCGCCAATAAACTCGATGCCCAGACCTACGGCATAGCTAACTACAATCACAGGCAGCAGCGCCAGCAGGCCATAGAGGAACATCGTGAACCAGCTGGCGTCGGCTTGGCCGATGGCCAGGTAATGCTGGTAGCCGATATTGTACATGCCGAACAGCAATGCCGGCAGCAGCGCTACGACCACAGTGATCATGGTGCGCTTCAGGTCATTGCCGTCATGGATGTGGGCGCCCGACCGCGATGTGGCGTTGGGCGTGAACAAGAACGTCTCCATGCCGTCATATACCGACTCCAGCTTGGCCAGCTTGCCGCCAGGACGGAACGAAGGCTGAATCTTGTCCATGAATTTCCTTAATGCTTTCATATCAATGATATTGTTGAATAGCGGTTTTAGTTGACTTTATATATAAATGTGTGTCATGACATCTCGGCACGCAACTTGTCAAGCCCCTCGCGAACGATGCGCTGCAGCTCAAGCTTGCTGGTGTCGGCAAACTCGGCCAGCGCGAAGTCCTCGGGAGCAATCTCGTAGATGCCCAGCTGTTCCATCTTGTCGATGTCGCCGCTGATGATGGCCTTGATGAGGAACTCGCCGTAGATGTCCATCGGCAGCATCGCGTCATACTCGCCGGTGCGCACGATAGCACGTTCACCGCCCTTGATGCGGCTGTCCATACTCACGGGCTTTTTCAGACCGCACAGCCATGTGGTGAAGGTGCGGTAAATCGAGAAACGCTTGGGATTGATTGATGCCCAGCCCATGAACTCGTCGGGCTTATTGTTCTCGGGGATAACTGTGATGTGGCGATAGGGAGAGCGTAGCCACTGGCTCATTTCCACCTGGGAACCCGTCAGCACGTTGCCGCTGATGATGCGGCTACAGTTGGCATCAGTCAGCTTGCCCTTGAGGATGCTCTCCAAATCGCTGCCCATGATGCTCTTGACATATCGCGGCTGCTGCACCATCTCCCCGGTAACGGCTACCACGGTATCATGGCTCACCTTGCCTGTCGTGAAAAGTTCGCCGATGCGTGCCAGCGTGACGATATCTATGGTCCAAACGGTCTCACCCTTGTTCACGGGAACGGTGTTGGCCGCCTGCACGCCAGTATTGCCGGCAGGGTGGGGACCAACAAAGGTGGTCACCTCGGCATTGGGGGCCACGATGTCCTGACCATCTCGAATGCCGATATAAACTCTGCCGTCGGTCATGCCGCTCAGCACTTCGGTGCCCTTTTGGATGTATTGCCGCTTCTCGCCAAGCACGATATCCAGGTCAGGAGCCAGAGGGGCCGAGTCAAAAGCGGTTACGAACACGTTCTTGGGTCTAATGCCAGGAACAGGAACCACGTCATAAGGGCGTTGCCGCATCATTACCCACAGGCCCGACTGGAGCAGCACCTGCTCGGCGTCACCCATGATGTTGTGGGTGACGATGTCGTTGTCGCCGTCGGGGGCGATAATGATGGCGTCGATGTGGCGACGCTCGCCGCGGCGCACCTCCTTGACGGTGCCGCTCACGGGCGATACAACCTTGATGGCCTCATAATTCTTGTCGTGATAGAGGGGTTCGCCTGCAGCTACATGCTCGCCCTCTTTCTTCTCCATGCGGGGAATGATCCCGTGGAAGTCATCGGGAACGACCGCCACACTGGTTGGACTGGCTGCATCGACAATGGTGTTGTCGGTGATGGCGCCCAGCAAGTGGATGTCGAACCCTTTCTTGAGTCTTACAGTTGCCATGTTTGTACTATTATTGTCTAGGGTTATATTATATTATAATGTGGGCACAAAGATACAAAATAATGTGAAAATTCCTAACCCAATGGCAATAAATTCTCATTCTTGTGAAAAAAATAGTGGTCTGGCACACCATTGTAGTTGTCAGTAAAAGATAAGATGCGTGATAATTGCATTTATATCAGTTTGTCACTTTTACTCGGTGTAATACTGTCACAGAATGGCAAAACGCTATTGTTAATAAAAAATAATGAAAAAAAGTTCTACAATTGTATGGTGTTTTCAAATAATTGTGATAAATTTGCGTTAATTTTTTAAGCAAAATGGCTTCTTGAAAGAGTCCGATTGACCGCCGTTTGTTTCGAAATTTGTTGTGTTTCAATGGCTTGTGCATTGATTTCACAAGCCGATGTGTGGGCAAGAACCATGATATGAGAACAAGAACTTTAATAACTAAATAACTAATTTTATTAATTCATTTTAAAAACTTTTTAAATTATGGCTGAACAAACAAACATTCAGAAGCCACAGACCGCTGCCAAGAAAGAGGTGAGCAGCAATGTTAGTGGTATCAAGAGCGCATCGCTCGTCATTCTCGTGTGCTTAGCAATCGCTATCCTGTTCTACATGTTCGTACTGGGTGCTCCCGGTAACTTCAAGGACACCGTGAACAAGGAAGGCCCGATGAACCTGCTGGGTACTGTGTATAAGGGCGGTATTGTTGTGCCTGTGCTGATTACCTGTTTCCTTACCGTGCTCGTTCTCTGTGTTGAGCGCTGGATTGCTCTGGCTAAGGCTAAAGGTAAAGGTAACACCACTAAGTTTGTCGAGGAAGTTAAGGCTGCTCTGCGCAACCATGACCTCGCCAAGGCTGAGGACCTCTGCCGCAAGCAGAAAGGTACTGTAGGCGCTGTTGTTTATGCAACCCTCCAGAAGTACAAAGAGATGGAGAAGGAAACCGTGATGAGCAAGGAGCAGAAACTCGCTGCTATCCAGGGAACCCTCGAGGAGGCTACCGCTCTCGAGATGCCCGCTCTGCAGCAGAACCTCCCCGTTCTTGCAACCCTGACCACTCTGGGTACCCTGATCGGTCTGTTCGGAACTGTGTTGGGTATGATCAAGTCGTTCCAGGCACTGTCTGCTTCGGGTGCTCCTGACTCGACCGAGCTGTCAACCGGTATTTCTGAGGCACTTGTGAATACCGCTCTCGGTATCGCAACTGCAGCCCTCGCTCTGATTGGTTACAACTTCTACACCAACAAGATTGATAACATGACCTATGCTATCGATGAGCTCGGCTTCTCGATCGTTTCTACTTTCTCCGCTACTCACTAATTTCTGGGTTAGCAACTGTTTAAGTAATATTCTTTAAACAAACAGATTAAGGTAATCTAGAAATATGGGAAAAGTCAAAATCAAAAAGAAAGAGACACGCATCGACATGACCGCTATGTCCGATGTGACGGTTCTTCTGTTGACTTTCTTCATGTTGACTTCTACATTCCTTCAGAAGGAACCCATTCAGGTAATCACACCTCCTTCAGTATCGGAGGAAAAGGTTCCTGTTTCTAACCTGTTGTCAGTTCTTGTCAGCCCCGAGGGCAAGGTTTACCTTGAGGTCCTGGGTAGTCAAGACTCAACTGACAATAAGAGAAAAGGTAGTGAGAATGTTCGCGCGCACATGCTTCAAAACATGGCTGAACAGTACAATGCCCTTCATCCGGGTGCTAACATCTCCTTCACTAAAGAAGAGTTGGCTACGTTCTCCAAGTTGAATGCATTTGGTGTACCCATTACTTTTATGAAGAAATGGTTGAATATGGATACCGAGGAGCGTGATAAGATCCTCCAGCAGAAAGATGCGGGTATTCCAATCGACATGAATGAAGATCCTAACAGACCCAACGAGTTCCAGATGTGGGTTAGGGCTGCCTATAACTCCATTGACGACGAGCTCAAGGATGCTATTGTGAAAGGTTCAGGTATTGCAATCAAGGCCGACCAGACAACGCCTTACAGCGTCGTGAATGTGGTCATGGACAATCTCCAGACCATCAAGTATAACAAGTTCACGCTGATGACGGCCCTTAAATCAGAGGAGGATTAAGATATGGCAATTAAAACTAAAAGTCGTCAGAAAAAGTTCGATACCCGTATCGACTTCACTCCTATGGTTGACATGAACATGCTGTTGATCACCTTCTTTATGTTGTGTACCACCATG
>CACZAC010000044.1 GCA_902779125.1 uncultured Bacteroidales bacterium
AGCCGGGGTCGAACCGGCACGGGTGTTACCCCATTGGTGTTTGAGACCAACGCGTCTACCGATTCCGCCATCTGGGCGTCGAAGCGGGTGCAAAGGTAAGTCAATTTTTTGAATTGGGGGCAAAAAATCGGATATTTTTTGTCAAAATGCGTTTTTTTGAGGTGATAAAGGCTGTTGGTGAGGGTGGTTATTGTAAATTTGCGGACAAAATATATGTGTTCGGATATGGAAAATGAGCAGAATAAAGTGGTAGAGAATCCGTTTGCGCGTACCGAGTTGCTGCTGGGTGCCGAGGCGATGGCGAAGTTGGCACGGAGCCGCGTGGCCGTGTTCGGCATCGGCGGCGTGGGCGGCTATGTGGTCGAGGCGCTGGCTCGCAGTGGGATGGGGGCGCTGGACCTGATAGATGACGACACTGTGAGCATGACGAACATCAACCGCCAGATTTTTGCGCTGCACAGCACGATTGGGCGCGCCAAGGTGGACGTGGCTGCGGAACGTGTGCTCGACATCAACCCTGACTGCAAGGTGACGACCCACAAGATGTTCTACCTGCCCGAAAACGCCGATGAAATCGACCTTTCATGTTTTGACTATGTGGTCGATAGCCTGGACACGATTACTGCCAAAATGGAGATTGCGCGGCGCTGCCTGCGACTGGGTGTGACGCACATCTGCTCGATGGGGGCGGCCTACAAGATGGACCCGATGGCGTTTCGCGTGGCGGACTTTGACGCGACGCGCATCGACCCGCTGGCGCGGATGCTGCGCAAACTGCTGCACCGCGAGGGCATCCACCATTTCAAGTGCGTGTATAGCGAGGAGGAGCCTCGCTGGAATCCTGACGTGCCCGTATATGTTGACGGAAAAAAACAGCCGGGCAGCAACGCATTCGTTCCTGCCGCGGCCGGTCTGTTGATAGCGCGCGAGGTCATCGTGGACCTCACTCGCGATGTCACTATTTCTTCTTAGATTTTTTGCTTGACGAGCCGGATTTGCCCGACTTGCTCGATGAACTCGACTTGCTTGACTTGCTCGTCGAGTTTAACTTGCTGGATTTACTTGACTTGCCGCTGGATTTGGAATCCTTGGAAGCGCTTTTCTTGTTGCCTTTCTTCTCGGACGCGGCGGCTTGACGGGCTTCGGCTTTGCTGGGAATCTTGATTTTCTCACCGGCCTTGATTTTATTGCCGTTCTCGATGCCGTTGGCACGCTCGATGTCCTTGACCGAAACGCCAGCCTTCTCGGCAATCTTGGTGAGTGATTCGCCCTTCTTGACGGTCACCTCGCTGGGCTGTTCGGGCTTGGATGACTTTTTGCCTTTGCGGCTTTTGGAGCTGTGAGCGCTCTCTTCTTTCTTGCGAGACTTGTCATCACGCTTGTGCTTGCCGTTGTCCTTGCTGCTGGTATATCGCTCGTTGCGTTTACGCCAGTTGTCGGTATTGGCCCTGGATGCGCGCTGGCGAGTGGTCTGTTCGTCGTTTTTGACCGAGGTCTTCTTGGTCGTGGTGGTGGGCTGGATATCGGACTTGGCGGTATATGAGCCCTTGTACGGCGCTTTTTCGGCAGCTTGGCGCTCAATGTTCTTGACTTCGTCAAACTGCTGCTGCTCGTTGTTGTCGCCCGTGTCCTCCATTGCCAAATCGCTTCCGGTGGACTGGTCGCTCGTGACGGGGATGATGTCCTCGTTGTCGGCGCTGGCGTTGTTGTATTCGGGAGCCTTCACCTTGAGGTTGTCGCCACGGCGCACGCGTTCGTTGCTCATGTTGTTGAGGGACATGAGTTCACCGGTGGTCATGCCATACTTGTCGGCGATGCTCGCGAGAGTCTCGCCGCGTGCCACCTTGTGGTTGATGGTGCGCATATCGGCGAGGGCAGCCCGTCCCGAGAGATACTCATCGGCGGTGGAGACCCTGCCACCCGGCTCAACCACTTCGCGGTGAGCGTACAGGTCGTCACGGTAGTTGTCGATGCTGTCCTCGCTCATGATAAAGCTATAGACCTGCTGTGACGGCAGCACGAGGGTATAGGGATGGTTATCGCCGGGGATGACATCGGCACGATATTGAGGATTGAGGGTGCGTATCTCCTCGATGGGGATGTTGAGCACCTGGGCAATCTGTGCGAAATGGATGCGGCGGTTGACGCTGACGGTGTCGGTGATGAGGGGCTTGCTGGCCAGCGACGGGCTGATGTTGTGCTGCTTGTAGTAGGTCATCGCATAGTTGGCAGCGATGAATGCAGGCACATAGCCACGGGTCTCACGGGGCAGCTCGTCGTAGATGTCCCAGAAGTCGCCCGCATCGCCCTTGCGGTGCAACGCCTTGTTGACGTTGCCGGGACCGCAGTTGTAGGCTGCGATAGCCAACGACCAGTCGTTGTAAATCTGGTACAGGTTCTTGAGGTACTTTGCTGCCATGGCGCTGGAGCGGTACGGGTCGCGGCGCTCATCGACGAGCGAATTGATTTCAAGTCCCAGACCCTTGCCAGTGCCGACCATGAATTGCCACAGTCCGGCAGCACCCACGCGTGACACGGCGTTGGGGTCCAACGCGCTCTCGACGATGGGCAGATACTTGAGTTCCAAAGGCAAACCTTCCTTCTCCAGTGCCTGCTCAAAGATGGGCATGTAATACAGGCTCATGCCCAGCATCTCCTCGACGAGGGTGCGGCTGCGATAAACATAGCGCTCGATGTGCTTGCGCACGACCTGATTGTAAGGCATCTCGATGACCGAGGGGATGGCTGCGAGACGGCGGATGTAGGTCTCCTCGCTCACCTCGCCGTGTGGCTTGTTCTCCACATCGGCGTCAAGGACTGCATAGTTCTGCAGATACCAGTTGGTCATCAGTTTGTACACGTCGGTGTCAAAGCTCTCGGGGAACACGATGTCATCGTCGGTGATGGACTGCTTGAGCGAGAGGATGTTGTTTTTCTCGCGGGGAGCCGCCAACAGCGATGTCGCTGCCAGCGTCGCCGTGAGTAATAATGTGATGAGTCGTTGTTTCTTCATATTGTCGTGTCGTTAAAATCGTTGTTCTAGAAACTGAAGGCGCACTGCAGCCCCAGTGAGGGCAGTCGCGGTCCAGTGACTCCGATGACGCCGTTGTTGTCGATGGCGGTGGGCGCCACGTCGAGCGTCAGGTCGGGGGTGATGTCAAAATGGGCGAGCGAGGCGTCCACATAGGCATCCACAATGTTGATTAGGTAGATGCCCACCATGGCGATGATGCAGATTTCCCGGTACCGCCTGTAGTAGTCGCGCTTGCTCTTCATGATGCGTTCCAGCCAGGCCTTGTCCAGGTCGCTCTCCTTGACAGTGGGCGGGAAGAAGTCCATATAGCTGCGTGTGTCGGGGTCATTGTCCATGATGTCGCGGTAGCCCTTGGAATAGTCCTTGTACATGCGGTTGTTCCACGAGGTGCCGTAGCTGAGTCCCACAAAGGCCCCCACCACGATGGGCAGTTTCCAGTACCGGCGGTTGTAGATTTGTCCCAAACCCGGGCAGAGTGCCGAGAGCCACAAGGCCCGCTGCGGGTCAGGATTGAAGGTGCGCACCTTGCCCAGCGTGGGCGATGCGGTGCTGTCCACAAGAATCTCGACGCCCTCGAGCCCCTTGATGGAGTCGATGGACGCGAATATGATGGTGTCGCCCGAGGCGTTGACCACACGCACTGGAGCGTTCTCATGGGTTGCTGTGGTGTCGTCGATGACAACTGGGCGCCTCACTTGGTGGGTGGGCACTTGCTGTTTGCCGCCTTGTTTGACAATGCTATCGGCCAGCGCGACAGGCGCGGTCTCCTGGGCCGCAACAGTGGCACCGTGCCACATCAGGCACAGCATCACGATGGCGGCAAGACGTTGCCAGTTCAGGCGATATGTTGTCAACTTAAGCACTCGGGACAGGAAATTAACTGTTCTTCAGATTGTCAAAGATGCTGATGATTTTCTCCAACTGTTCCTCGGTGCTGAACGGGAACGTGATTTTTCCCTTGCCCGACTTGTCGCAGGTGAATTTCACGGGCACGCCGAAGGCTGATGCCAGATGGCGTTGCAGGATTTCATAGTCCTTGACGTTGACAGGCTTGCTGCCGTCGTCCTGCTTGGCACGGTCTTCGTTGGCGGCTTGCTGCATCTGCTTGGCACGCTGCTCGACCTGACGCACCGACAGCCCCTTTTTGATGGTCTCGTTATAGAGCTTCAACTGCAGTTTGGGATTGTCGAGCGAGAGCAGAGCCCTGGCGTGTCCCATGTCGAGGGTGTGGTCATGCAGGCCCAACTGTACCTCGGCGGGCAGTTTGAGCAGTCGCAGGAAGTTGGCGATGGTGGCGCGTTTCTTGCCGATGCGCTCACTGAGCCGTTCCTGCGTGAGGTTATACTGGTCGATGAGTTTGCGGAAGGTAAGGGCAATCTCGATGGCATTCAGGTCCTCGCGCTGGATGTTCTCGATGAGAGCCATCTCGGTGACCTCACTGTCATTGGCGGTGCGGATATAGGCGGGAACGGTGTCAAGTCCAGCCAGCAGAGATGCACGGTAACGTCGTTCGCCCGAGATAATCTGGTAGGAGTTGTCACCCATGCTGCGCAGGGTGAGCGGCTGGATGATGCCGAGTTCGCGTATGCTGGTTGCCAGTTCCTCAAGGGCCGCCTCGTCAAAGTTCTGGCGAGGTTGGTCCGGGTTGGGCATGATTTGGCTGATGGGTATCTCATTGATGGCCGATGAGCCTTCGGTCTGGATGTCATCCATCGAGATGAGGGAGTCAAGCCCCTTGCCTAATGCGTTTCGTTTCATATATGTTGGTCAGGTTTTTATTTGGTTTAAGTCTTCTGTTGCGATTACTTTTCACGGGCTATGATTTCCTGTGCCAGCTGCATGTGGCTGATGGAGCCACGGCAATCGGGATCATATAGGATAACCGGCACACCGTGGCTGGGCGCCTCGCTGATGCGGATGTTGCGCGGTATTACGGTGTTGAACACCATGTTGCCGAAGTGGCCCTTGAGTTCCTCAAAAATCTCGTTGGCGAGCCTGAGTCTGGCGTCATACATGGTGAGCAGGAAACCCTCGATGCGCAGCGAGGCGTTGAGTTTGCCCTTGATGATGCGTATCGTGTTGAGCAGTTTGCTGATGCCCTCGAGGGCGAAATATTCGGCCTGGACAGGTATGATGACACTGTCGGCAGCGGTGAGGGCGTTGACGGTAATCAGTCCCAGCGAGGGGCTGCAGTCAATGATGATGTACTCATAGTCATTCTTGACCTGGTCGATGGCACCCTTGAGCACGCGCTCGCGGCTTTTTTTCTCGACCAGCTCCAACTCAGCACCCACCAGGTCGATGCGTGACCCGAGGAGTTTGAGGCCGTCCACGCAGGTATCTACAATGGCGCTGCGCATGGGGTAATCGTCCACCAGGCATTCATAGATGGTTGACGACATGTCTTTGGGTTCAATACCCAGTCCCGAAGTGGCGTTGGCCTGTGGGTCGGCGTCAATGAGCATAACACGCTTCCCACTGGCAGCCAGTGCTGCCGAGAGGTTGATTGAAGTAGTTGTTTTGCCCACGCCGCCCTTTTGATTGGCAATTGCTATTATCTTTCCCATTAGGAGTTATTATCAAATCAAAATATGTTTGTTTATTAACAATGGCTTCACCTCAGCAATTCGAAAGTAAACTTTCATTGCGTTCGGCTCGCACATTGTTTCACGGGTGCAAAGGAACAGATTTTTACTCAAAAAACCTTGAAAAACTCCGTTAAAATGGGTGAATTGTTTAAAACTAACCCTAATTGTTAATAAATCGTGGAACATTCGCCAATTTGCCAAAATCTGCCACATACGCGTTCCAATATGGGTCAGCAACTGCATTCCCTCAGTCATATCTGGCGTGAAGTGTCAATTACGCGATGTCAGTAGCTCAAATCACGAATCATCCGGGTAACTATTCACCGAATATGTCCCCACGCAAAGGCGCAAAGACGCTAAGTTTTTTATAATCAATGTCATAAGTTTATCTATGGAAATCATCTCATGGCTTTAACACATTGCTGATAGTCATCCCCAGTGGAACAATACATTATTGTTTTTTAAATCAATATCTTAGCGCCTTTGCGGCTTAGCGTGGGGTTGGGTATCACGGTGATTTGCTGAATAGTTACTCATCCGAATGCTATGTTAAAGTAATGTTAAAACGGGGGGGGGGATGTGAATAACTGTAAATTGTTATAACTTTGTAAGGTACATATCAATAAACAATAACAACTAAATTATTCATGTTATGAAAAAGACAATACTATTTTTAGTATTTACTGTGTTGAGTTTGACTATGTCTGCAACACATATTGAATACTATCCTGCTCTTGTTCGAGAGGGTGTGAAATGGGTCAATGAGAAAGTGATTGTGAATCACGGTGATACCACCAGTTATTACTATACCTATGAATTCAGTGGCTATGATACCTTGACAAATATTCCTGGTGAAATCAACCAAGCCTGCTATTACTATTTAGGAGAGGATTTAGATATCGAATGTGATAGTCTGATAGCAGGTATGCGGAATGGTTATAAAGAAGCCACCTGTTATAGAAATAACGCATATGACGATGCCATGTTGAATGATAGGCTAATATTTCAGACCCTATTCTACTTGGACGGAGGAACACGGATTCTATATAGGTTTGGTGAATATAGAGATCCCAGGGATGGCAGGCTTGACAATTGGATTCGTATTTATCATTTGGGATGTCAGTATACTTGGTCGGAAAACATGTCTGAAGAGAGGGTTTTGACAGAAGAGAACTTTATCATGGTTGACCCCATTGAAATTGACGGCATGAGCTGTAAGCGCAGTGCATATATCGATGAGCTAGGTGAACCGATTTGTTATGTCGTCGAGAGTATCGGCTTTGACAGTTATGACATGGGTGACCTGCTGACTCCGTTCACGCGCAAGCCCGACCCTGATGCCGACTATCAGGAGTGGTGCGGACTGAGCCATGTGGTGAAGGACGGCAAAATCATCTACAAAGGCATGCGCTACCGCCATGGCGCCTTCAATGGCATCGACGAGGTGGTGGCCGACAAGTCACCGCGCCGTTCGCAGGACGAGAATTATTACAACCTGATGGGCCAGCCCGTGGGCAAGGACGTCCCCACCGCCCCTGGCATCTATATCCACAACGGCAAGAAAATCATCGTCAGATAGCGTGATGCTCGCGTTGCTCGCAGTTAACAGTTAATGGTTAATAGTTAATAGTTGGTCTCTGCGCTCTGGTAACAAAGAAGACAATAATTACAATGTCATGCGCTTTGTACAGGTTGTGCTTATTGTTTTCTATATTATAAAACTTCGCGCCTTTGCGGCTTAGCGTGGGGGCGTACAGTGGTGGCCACGCCAAGGCGAGGCCCTACAATGTTGCTCGCAGTTAATAGATGCATCAGCGTTGTGATAAAAGGAAGGCAAGCCCTATGTTTGCGCCGTCAAAGTCAAACATAGGGCTTGTTTTTATGTCACTTTGATGCGAAAAATATTATAAGATGTGTTAATTCGTAAAGAATTTAGGGTAAATGCAAGAAAATAGTGTAAATTTGCGGGTCTGTTTGTAGGCAATAAACCAATGCAGGGTGGCGTGAAGTCTCGTCACTCCAGTTAATGTGACGTTTAACCAACATAGACCAAATAAAAACAAAATAATTGATTTACAAGATGAAAAAATTAACTACATTGCTGTTTTTCACAGCCTTAGTAAGCCTTCAGTTGCTTGCCAATCCAGCCCATCGGGCCTCGGTCATGATGCCTCAGCCTGACGGCACCATGGTAACAGTGAAGCTTGTCGGAGATGAGTTTTACCACTTTAATACTACCGAAGATGGCTACACCATCATGCTCAACGACGCTGGCGCCTATGTGTATGCCCAGCGCGATGGCATGAAACTGGTGCCCACCCAGGTACTCGCCCACAATGCAGGCAGCCGCACGGCAGCCGAGATGGAGTTGCTTGCCGCCACGACAAAAAACCTTGTCGATGAGACCGAAGTTGCCGAGGGACGCTTGCGCCGTGTCAAGCGCAATGTCGACCTGTCGAACTTTGACTTCGCAAACTTCCGCGGCCTGGTGATTCTGATTGATTTCAAGGACCGCCAGTTCATGAGTGACAGTCCCATGTCATTCTATAGCCAGATGTTCAGCAGCGAGAATTTCACGGGATTCCATGACCCCTTCACCGACCGTGATGTGACTTGTCCCGGTAGTGTCCACGATTATTTCAGGGATCAGTCCAATGGCATTTTCCAGCCCCCCTTTGACGTATATGGTCCCTACCGTGCCAAATATGGATCCCCAAATAACATGTATGAAGCCAGGTCTACGCAGTGTCAGAGCCTTTCGTCAGTGATTTTTACCAATGCGTTGAAAGACGCTGATGCTGAAGTGGATTTCACCAAGTATGACAACAATAACGATGGAAAAATCGACATGGTCTATTTCCTTGTATCGGGTTACTCATCAAGTTATTCGGGCAACAATGCAGGTTACCTGTGGCCACACGCTTCTAACCTGAGTGGTACCTATTATACATTTGACGGCAAGTTGATTGACCGCTATGCCAGCTCTACCGAGCTCTATGGTGCCGAGGCTTATCCCAGCACCGTGGCAGTCGAGGGTATCGGTACCGTGGCCCATGAGTTCAGCCATGTGCTTGGTCTGCCCGACTTCTATGACACCGACTATGAGAAGAGCGGTGGACAGAGCCATGATCCCGGTGGCTGGGATGTAATGGCTGGCGGTGGTGACTACAACTATGGCCGTCACCCTGCGGGTTACACCTACTTTGAGCGCTATGCCCTTGGTTGGGCTTCCGGCAGAACTCTTACCAAGGAGGGCAATTATACCCTTAACCCCGTGAACACGTCGCGTGAGGGCTATATCCTGCGCTCGTCGGTTCCTAACGAGTTTTTCACCATCGAGAACCGCCAGAAGACGGGTTGGGATGCCTATATTCCCGGTCATGGCATGATTGTTACCCGTGTTGACAGCACCAATGCTAGCATTTGGGCGCAAAACAAGATTAACTGTAATCCGGACCATAACTACTTCGAGATGCTGCGTGCCGGCAATACCAAAACTGGAGATTTGTCCAGTGACCCCTTCCCTGGCACGACGGGCAATATCATGATTGGCAATGACACTTACCCCAGTCTCACTACCTGGGAAGGATATGCCAGTCCGTTTATCATCACTGGTATTGACGAGGAGGACCAAGTCATCTCGTTCACGCTCGTGGAGGATGGCTCACTGCAGACCCTTGTTGAAGATTTTGAGGGAATGCCCGTAACCACCAGTACGAGCGAGAAGGATGTTGAGGGCGTTTTTGCCACTTGGACGTTCAACAAAAGTGGCGTGCGTGCTCCCGGTCCCGATAAGGCCAATGGAGAGAACAGTGTGATGATGAAGTTGCCCAGTCTCTTCTACACCACAACGCCCATCTATTATGATGCCTATATGGCAACGCTGACAGTGATTAATCCCACTTCAACCGAGGCAAAATACACACTGGAGTATTCAATCTCTAACGATAGTAACGGCAACCCCGTGTGGGTGACTGCCAAGACTTCCAAGGGCACCGACCAGGCCGTGGCTGGAACCAAGTCCAGGAGCATCAGCTACTGGCTGCTTCCGCTCAAGAATACCCAGCCCGCGCTGTTCCGCATCTATCAGCGTGCCGGTAACAAGAATACCGCCACCTATGTGGATGACTTCACTATCTATTACACGGGTGAGGAAGGCGGTCCTGGCGAAGAGATTATTGGTGATGTGAACTGTGATTGGGAAATCACTATTGCCGACGTGAATGCCATCATCAACGTCATCTTAAACGGTACTACCGATGCTAACCTGTTGCGTCGTGCCGATGTCAATGACGATGGCGAAATCACTGTTGCCGACGTCAATAAGGTCATCAGCTTGATTTTGTATTAACAAGTATATATGTTTAGAATATCCAATTACAGAGAGTAATGAAAAAGCAATTGCTTCTTTTAGTATTGAGTCTGCTGTGCATGACAGCACGGGCTATTCCCGCTGACCCGACGCCCATCAAGGTGGCGCAGCCTGACGGTACCACGCTGACGGTGTGTCTGCATGGTGATGAGTTTTTCCATTTCACGACCACAAGCGACGGTTACACGGTTGTCAAGAATACTGCGGGCTACTACACTTATGCCCGTCTGGAGGGTGACCGTATCGTGGCAGGTGACCGCATCGCCCGCGACCCCGCGCATCGCACCGCTACCGATCGTGCAGCATTGACAACTATTCCTAAAGGGCTGACCAGCAAAGCAATGATTCAATCGGGTACCCAACAGCTGGGCCGCCGCAACGCTGCAATGCGTCGTGTAGGTGCTGAGGGGTTGATGGATTACGAGAACTTTCGCGGATTGATTATCCTGGTCAATTACACCGATAAGAAATTCTCTATGCCTGATGCCAACGCATTCTATGATGACATGGTCAACACGCACGATTTTACAGGCTATACGCTTAACGGCAGGCGTGTGGACATGACTGGCAGTGTGCGCGATTATTACTATGATAACTCCAACCATATCTTTGATCCGCATTTTGATATTGTCGGCCCCGTGAATGTTCCTTTTAGCAGCATCTATCCTCAGGGCACAGACCGTGCAGACCCCATTTTCAAGGCTGCGCTTAATGCCGTGGACAGTCTCGTGAACTTCAATGACTATGACTCTGATGGTGATGGCTACGTTGACATGGTGTTCTTTCTCGTGGCTGGATATGCTGCCAACTATAGCGGCAACAATGATAACTACCTGTGGCCGCACATGTATTATCTGTTTAACGAGACTCCTCGTGACGGCGCGAGATTCTGGCTGTATGCCTGCTCTACCGAGATTGCCGGTTGGGAAGGTTACTACAGCGGTGTGAACGGCATTGGCACTTTCTGCCATGAGTTCGGCCATGTGCTGGGCCTGCCAGACCTCTATGATACTGATTATTCCGATAGTGGCGGTGAGAGCCGTAATCCAGGTGAATGGTCTATTATGGCAGGTGGTAGCGGCAATAACTTTGGTCGCAACCCTGTGGGTTATAGCCTGTATGAGCGTTATGCCCTGGGCTTCACGAAACCTGTCACCCTTAACGAGGGCGGTCACTATGAAATGCAACCGCTCGACCTGAACAATCAAGGCTATCGCTTGAACACGATGAACCCTGACGAATTCTTCCTCATCGAGAACCGTCAAGCCGGCAAGTGGGACTGTTTCCTGCCTGGTCATGGCATGATGGTAGCCCGTGTCGATTCCAGCAACGTGAATGTATGGTTGCAGAACACAGTGAACTGCAACCCCAACCGCATGTATTATGACCTGATGCGTGCCCGGTATAATGGTTCCGACAGTGAGTATGACCCCTTCCCTGGAGCGGCTGGAATAACCTCTATCACCAACTTCACGCATCCCAACCTCATGACGTGGGACCGCACTTTTAACGACTATATCATTACCGATATTGACGAGAATAATGGCATCATTTCCTTTAATCTTTCTCCCGATACCTTAATGCTGAATGTTATTGAGGACTTCGAGAATATGCCGGTCACCGATAATCTGAGTGCGACTCAGGTGCCAGGCGTCTACACAACATGGAATTTCTCAAAATGTGCTGTTTCAAGCCCTGCTGATGGTCTGTGTAATGGCTTGAAAGCCGTGGAAATGAAGAAACCCAGCATGGTGACCACATCATCACCGTTGCATGTTATGCCCTATGCCGTAGGTTACACGGTGATTAACCCCACCAATACCAAGGCTTCCTTCAGGGTGACCTATTCATTGGATAAAGGTGACACCTGGGTTGAGCCACCATTTAACGGCACAGCCTCGATTGATGGCGGCACCACCCGCACGGTCACTGTGGGCCTGCCCACCGATGCTCCTATCATGCTGCGCATTACCGAGACAGCGGGCCATGCCAAGCAGTGTTGTTATCTTGATGACGTCAAGCTGTACTACGACAAGGAGTGGCCCCATGCAGTCATTGCTTGTGACGTGAACTGCGATGGCGAAATTACCGTGTCGGACATCAATATGCTGATCAGCTTCATTCTCAACCATAACGCTAATGTGCCCTTAAGGCGAGCTGACGTGAACAGTGACGGCGAGGTCAATATTGCTGACGTGAATATGGTGATTGCCCATATTGTCAATTAATCTTCCTGAACTACTTGTGGATAAACTTGTGGATGTATTATTAATTATTTTTAAATCATGATATTATGAGAAAAATTTTATTGTTTTTTGCATTGGGACTGATGTGCCTCGTTTCGCGAGCGGTTCCGGCCGACCCGACCCCTGGCCAGGTGACACAACCTGATGGTACCAAACTCACCGTGGTTTTGCATGGTGACGAGTTCTTTAACTACTTGACTACCATCGATGGCTATACCGTGGTCAAGAATAAGGCTGGTTTTTATACCTATGCCCGTCTTGACGGTAACTGTCTGGTCGCCGGAGACCTTATCGCACGCGATGAGGCAAAGCGCACCGCAGCCGACCGTGCCGTCCTTGCCAGCCTGCCCAAGGGTTTGGTCAGCAACGACATGGTGCAGCGTGGCAAGAAGATGCTGAACCACCGCAACGATTTGCTGCGCGGCGTGGGCCATGGAGGTCACATGGACTACAGCAAATTCCGTGGATTGATTGTTCTGGTCAATTACACGGACAGGAAGTTTGATGATTATGTTCCCAGTAACTACACGCCTGTTGACTTCTATGAAGCCATGATTAATAGCCATGACTATCAGGGTTTCACCCTTCCCTTTGGAACTAAGGTTGAAGCGATGGGTAGTGTTCGTGATTACTACTATGACAACTCGTTCCATCAGTTTGACCCGCACTTTGACATCCTGGGTCCCGTGGACGTTCCCTTCGCCTGCACCGATGCCCATCAGTTCAAGTGCGACTCCATCTTCTTTGCCGCCCTCGAGGCGCTTGACCCCGATGTGGATTTCAGCCAGTATGACACTGATGAGGACGGCACTGCCGATATGGTATTCTTCATGGTTGCCGGTCACGGCTCGGATGTCACTGCCAATAACAGGGATTACCTGTGGCCTCACATGAAGAATTTCGAGGATTCTCCCGTACTTGATGGTGTGAATTTCAGACTCTATGCCTGCTCAACCAATATGACAGGAGAAGAGAATGAGTACTATATCAACTACAACAATGTTGCCGGCATCGGCACCATCTGCCATGAGTTCAGCCATGTGTTGGGTCTTCCCGATTTCTATGATGCCGATGGCGAGGGCAGCGGAGGTGTCAACAGTAAGCACCCCATGACCTGGTCTGTCATGGCCAGCGGTTTCAGGAGCAACAATGGCCGCAATCCTGCGGGCTATAGCCTGTTTGAGCGCTATGCCCTCGGATTTGCCGAGCCCACCCTGATTGATAGTGTGGGGACCATCACAGTGCCTGCCCTTGAAAAGAACAACACGGGTTACCGCATGAACACCGCCAATGAGGGCGAGTACTTCATCATCGAGAACCGCCAGCGCATCAAGTGGGACAAGAATCTGGCCGGTCCCGGCATGCTCATCTGGCGCGTTGATTCGACCAATGTCGAGGTTTGGGAGAACAATTTGGTCAACTCCAATCCCAATCACATGTACTATGAGTTGCTCCGTGCGAAGTTCAGCGGGCTGAACGATAGCTACAATGACCCCTTCCCCGGTGTTGCCAAAGTCACTTCCATCACCAACATCTCAGAGCCTAACTTGCGCACCTGGGACGGCAAGATGAGCAAGTATGCCTTCTTGAACATCGCCGAGGCCGATAGCATCATCACCTTTGATGTAGTCATCGACAATTCCAAGATTTCGATAGAGGACTTCGAGAAGATGCCCGTGGGAGCAACGCTCAACGAGCGCGGTGTGGCTGGTGTGTATGCCAACTGGGACTTCTACAATTGTGCCGTAGTGGACACCGCACAGGTGGCTGCGGGACACGCTGTTGCCTTGAAAAACGGCAGCTACTTCAACACTGTTGAGAACCTGAACAAGATTCCACTTGTTGTGCGCTTCAAGATTTACAATCCCACGTCAACTGGCGTTGACATTTGGCCACAGTACTCCGTTAACAATGGCCAGAGTTGGAAGAGTCTGGAAACCTACCCCTACAACTTCTATGTCAAGGCTGGTGAAACAATAACGGCGACAGTTACTACACTGCCCACCAATGTGCCTATCATGCTGCGCATCAAGGAGACCTCAGGCAGCTCATCGGAGTACTGCTACATCGATGACATCGAGATTTCCTACGAGAACACTTGGGAGCCAGAGCCCGAGGAACCCGAATTCATTACGGGTGATGTGGACGATAGCGGCACCGTGGATATTGATGACCTGACCAAGTTCGTTGACTTCCTGCTCGGTGGTTCCTTGACTATCAACGAGACTGCAGCCGACATCGATGGTGACGGTGAACTCACGATTACTGATGTAACTGGACTCATTGATATGCTGATGAACTGAGACTGAGATATAAATCGTTTTTACGCCAGGTTGAGGACTATTGTAAGCCTGGGATATCAATCAAACTGGAAGTTCACACTGAACTTCCAGTTTGATTTTGGTTTACGGAAAACAGTTAACTAAATATAACAATTTTTTGCACTATAAATTTGGATAGTATCGAAAATGGTAGTATCTTTGCAGCAAAGTTGGAAATATTAATACTATTCATCCTAAATGAACATCGCGTTGTGAAACGGGGTGTTTATTTTTTATTGTATATTTCTCTTGAACTGAATTTATCTGGGGCGGGTCGTGAGCCTAATACAGAGAGAAATCACTGACCTCTGCATTCCAACAATTTTATTGTTGAAACTGTATTTTTTTTGGCATTTTTTTGACACTTTAGTGTATAAGTCTTACCTTTGCAGCCGTGAATCAGCAGATTAATGAACCGTGATTGTGAAATGTAATGATCAATGATGTTTTGATGATTATTTTCTTTTTTTGCTCTTTATTTTTAAGCTGACGATAACCTGTGAGTACTATTAATATTTTATAAACTATAAACTATTTTATGAAGAAATTTTTATTTTTACTTACTGTTTTAGCATTGTGTGGTCATAACATGAATGCTAAGAGCATTTCGACCGAGCAGGCTATGGCTATTGCCAAGCAGCAGTTCACCAGCTCGACAAGGCTTAACGCTTCTAATGTAAAGATGCACTTGAGCCAAACCGCTATGAACTTGAAGGGTCAGGTTGATTATTATGTGTTCAACCGTGAGGGCGGTCAGGGCTATGTTATCGTTTCCGGTGATGACATGACTGATCCCGTCCTGGCTTACAGCGACCGTGGTTCGTTTGACATGAATCTGGCTCCCGAGCCCGTGAAGATTATGTTTAAACGCTATCAGCAAGGCTTGGACTTGATGCGTAAGAACCCTCAAGCAGCCCAGGCTCCCTCGTTTAAGATGAACCCCAACGGTGTAGCTCCCATGTTCTTGAACGAATATGGTGAGGGTCCCCACTGGCATCAGTTTGCTCCCTACAACAACTACTTCCCCATGTCTAACGGTGAGCATTGCTATGCTGGTTGCGTTCCCATCGCTGTTGCTCACATTTTGAAGGGCTTGCAGTTCCCCGCTTATGGTAACGGCTCGAACACCTTCCACTATGAGTTGAACGGCAACATCCAGACCGCTACTGCCAACTTCAACCACAGCTACAAGTACCGCAACATGAAGAATGGTTATACCGAGACCTCAACCAACTGGCAGGATTGCGCTCAGATGATTTATGACGTCGCTGTTGCCCTCAATGCCAGGTTCTCTACCAGCAGCACCAATGTAAGCTATGATCAGATCATGAAGGGTATGATTGCTTACTTCGACTACAATCCCAACATGCAGTTCCTGCAGAAGGCCAATTTTGCCGAGCAGACCTGGCGTGAGAAGGTTTACACCGAGCTCGATGAGGGCCGTCCCGTTCTCTATTTTGGTTACAGGACCGTTCTTAACGATGGTACCCAGAATGCACACGTTGGTCACGCTTTCGTGATGGACGGTTATGATTCTGAGGGTAGGGTTCGCATCATCTGGGGTTTCCAGCCCGAGGAGTACAACAGCTGGTTCAGCTTCGACCTGCTGTCACCGCGCATCTACGGTGACACCCCCTATGAGCACGATGAGTACAAGGAAGGCTTCAACGCCGACCAGTATGCCATCATGGGCATCCGTCCCTCTGAAGAGGGTGAGAACGGTGGTGTTGTAGTTACCGGTACCACCTATCTGCAAGAGGTTATGCCCGCCAACGACGTTCGCGGTTCGTTTGAGGTACAGGCTCTGAGCGGTCCCTGGCAGGGCAACATCCGCTGGGCTCTCGCAACCAAGGGCGATGATGGAAAATATACTGTAGCATCTTCAGTTTACACCACTGAGGTGAATCTTCAGGAGAATGAGACCGCTTCTATCGACATCAGCGGTTCTTACTACCTGACCGAGGGCACGCAGTATTATGTTGTTGTTTGGTCACCCTACTTCCCCAACAACTATGACTGGAACTGGTTCTTCAACGATCCCATTCCCTTCACCGTTGGTGACTGGGTAACTCCTCCTGATCCCACCTTTGTACTCGGTGATGTAAATGGTGACACATTTGTTAACGTTGATGATGTTGTCGCTCTGATTGACGGCATGCTCGTAGATCAAGAGTTTGGCGCAGCTGCTGACATGAACGAGGACGGTGTAGTTGACATCGACGACCTGACCTTGCTGCTCGACTATGTGATGCAGAAATAATTTGATTGTCCTCATGGAGTGACTCCGTGAAGCATAAGATTTAAATGCTTTGTGACTGTGCCGGGAGCGGCTAAGCTCTCGGCACAGTCCTTTTCTGTGAGTATCAGAATATCGACTGAAAGGCATTGCCCGAGTTAAAAAAAGCTGGTTTCCATGCCGTGTAATTCTTTTTTTTAAGTATCTTTGCACATTCAACTAATCAACATTCACTTTTTGACCAATATTATTTCATTATGTTAAGGAAGATACGCATTGTGCTGGCAGCCGTGATGATGGTCATGGTGACGCTGCTGTTTCTCGACGTGAGTGGCGCGCTGCACCACTACTTGGGTTGGACGGCGCGCATCCAGTTCCTGCCGGCTTTGCTGGCTCTTAATGTGGTGGTCATTGTGGCGTTAGTGCTGCTGACGCTGATTTTTGGCCGCATCTATTGCTCGGTTATCTGTCCGCTGGGCATCTTCCAGGACATCGTGTCGTGGATTCATGGCAAGCGCCGTAAGAACAGATTTACAGCCAGCCCCGAGAAACGCTGGTTGCGCTACGGTGTGCTGGTGGTGTTCATCGCCGCCTTTATTGCCGGCGTTCATACGTTGGTGGCCCTGTTGGCGCCTTATAGCAGTTATGGCCGCATGGTGACCAATCTGCTGTTGCCCGTCTATCAGTGGGGCAATAATCTGCTGGCTTCGCTTGCCGAACGCATGGACAGCTATGCCTTCTATAGCGTTGACGTGTGGATGAAGAGTCTGCCCACCTTCCTGATTGCCCTTGTCACATTTATAATAATAGCGGTGTTGACATGGCGTGGTGGACGCACCTATTGCAACACTATCTGCCCTGTGGGAACGATACTGGCACAACTGGCGCGATTCTCATGGCTCAAGGTCTATTTTGATGCCGACAAGTGCAAGTCGTGCAGTTTGTGTACCAAGAACTGCAAGGCATCCTGTATCGACTTCAAGACCCACAAGGTGGACTACACCCGCTGCGTGACCTGCGGCAACTGCATCGAGAAGTGCAACTTCGGCGCGCTGCATTATGGTCATCCCAAGGCGATGCAACAAGCGGTGAAACCTGCCGATGGCGAACAGAATGCAACCGACAATACCCGTCGCGCCTTCCTCTTGGGAACCGCCGTCGTGGGAGCTGACATCGCTCTCGCCCAGGCTGCCAAGAAGGTGGATGGCGGTCTCGCCATCATCGAGGACAAGGTACCTGCCAAGCGCACAACACCGTTGACCCCTCCAGGCTCGGTGAGTGCCAAGCATTTTGCTCAGCACTGCACCGCCTGTCAGTTGTGCGTCGCTAAGTGTCCCAACGGAGTGCTTCGTCCCTCGACCGACCCATCAAGGCTTATGCAGCCTGAACTCAGCTTTGAGCGCGGTGC
>CACZAC010000045.1 GCA_902779125.1 uncultured Bacteroidales bacterium
ATCAATGTGCAGTCCAGCGTTGTCGTTGGGCGCAATCTGGATGAAAATGTCGCCGGATTCAAGCGTTCCGGCCATTGCCGTTTTGATCTCCATTTTTTAAGTCAAAAAACGATTTTAGATATTAATAAAAGTTCGTTAATGTTAGTCAATTAGATGGTTTCTTGGTAACCTGTGCTGCCACAGTACACTGATTGCTCTCTCGCAATGATGGTAACGCAGTCAGGTTTATCTAAAAACGCTCAAAATTAGGCATTATTTTAATACTGACAAAATATTTTAACTACGATTTTTTGACACCCTTTCCGATGGTTGAAATGGCTAATTCTTAGGCTCTTTGAAAACCTTAGTTTTCATGTCTGAAAAACTAAAAAAGCGGCTTTTTATGCCGCTTTGGCTTTCACTTTGTCATTATTGTTTGTTTTCTGGGGCTTTTCTTGAAATGGCCTTCGACGGGCGGTATTCTGGCGCGGTTTCGGCAGCCACTGCCGGATTGCTGTCCTCCTCGGGCCAGGAGTATGGATGAGGCGTCCCGGTGCGGTCGAGCACAATGCGGCTCAAGACCAAATCCAGCTCCCTCAGCGTCTCCATGCGCCGTTTGGGCATCAGCTGGCACTCCCACACGACAATCACGTTCCAGCCGGCTGCCTGCAGCAGCGCCTGGTTGCGGGCATCCCGCTCACGGTTGCGCTCAATCTTCTCCCGCCAGAACTGGGCATTCGTCGCCGGGCGGTGCTTTTGGCATTCATGACCGTGCCAGAAGCAGCCGTTCACAAATATCACCGTCCGCCACTTCCGCATCACAATGTCAGGCCTTCCAGGCAGCGATTTCACATACAGCCTGTAGCGGTAGCCCTGCCGCCACAACCACCGTCGCACCACCAGCTCAGGCTTGGTGTCGCGTCCCCTGATGCGGCTCATGCAACGATGCCGCTGCTCCCGTGTCATCCTATCCGCCATAATAACGTCATGGTTTTGATAACCGCTATAGTGACTGCAAAGTTAATGATAAAACTTGAACTTTATTTTCGGTTTTTGTGTTTTAGTGATGCGATTTCGGGAAAATGTTGTATCTTTACACTCCGAAAAATAATGAAGAAATCATGAAATTCAGCGAAGTTTTAGGCAATGAGCAGGCGATAGGGCAGATACGGCGGATGATAGATGCCGACCGCTTGCCCCACGCCCTGTTGCTCTATGGTGAGCCGGGTGTGCCCAAACTGGGGCTGGCGATGGCGGCGGCACAGTATCTGCACTGCAAGAACCACACTGATGGGGATTCGTGCGGCGTGTGCCCGATGTGTCGGCAGCATCAGTCATTCAATCAGGTGGACACTCATTTCTCTTACCCGTTTACCAACCGCAAGGGCGATAGTACCAACCCTTGCAACGCCGATGATTACATCGACGAGTGGCGGGAATTTGTCACCAACTATCCTGTCGAGGACTACCAGGCGTGGCTCAGTCTGCTGAAGAATGATAACGCACAGCCTCAAATCTTTGTCTATGAGGCCGAAAACATCATGCGCAAGATGACTTTGAGCGCCTATACCGCCAAGTACAAGGTGCTCATCCTGTGGCTCCCCGAGAAACTGAAAGACGAAGCTGCCAACAAACTCTTGAAACTCATCGAGGAACCCTACGACGACTGCAAGTTCATCCTTGTGAGCGACAACGAGAAGGGCATCTTGGGCACCATCCTGTCGCGGTGCCAGCGCATTGAGCTGCGCAAGCCCTCTACATCGATGGTGGCGCAATACCTGACCAAGCGCTACGGTATGGAAATGAAGGAGGCACTGGCTCTGGCGGCTCCTGCCGATGGCAATGTGACAATGGCCGAGCGCATGGTGCAGACGGGTAGCGAGTATCACGAGTTCCGTGAGCGTTTCATCGAACTGATGCGCCTGTCTTATCAGCACGTCTTGACCAAACTAAAGGGCTGGAGTGAGGCCGTTGCCGACATGAAACGCGAGAAATCGAGGCGGTTCCTCGCCTATGCCGTGCGACAGGTGCGCGAGAACTTCATCTACAATCTGCACAATCCCGAGCTTAACTACCTCACGAGCGAGGAGGAGGCGTTTTCGACGCGTTTCTCGCCCTTCATCAATGAGCGTAACGTTGAGGGTATAGTGAGCGAGCTGGAACGTGCCAGTACCGACATTGCCGGCAACGCCAATGCCAAGCTGGTCTTGTTCGACCTCACCATCCGCCTCTCAATCCTCATCCGCAAGTGAGCGTTAATCAATGCTGTTGTCCTATAAAAGGACCACTTTGAATCTGACAAACGAAAACCGATTATCATACATGTCATCTCCTTTCCTATTGCAAGTAGCACGGCATTATCTTGAAGTTCAGCACTTTGAGGATTATTGCTTTGTTTTCCCCAACCGTCGCAGTGGTCAGTTCTTTACCCATTACATGCAGCGTGCATTGGTCGATACCGATGTTTCCACCGGCAAGCCGAGGCCTCACTTGTTGCCTCGCGTCATCTCAATCAACGAATTGCTCAACGAGGTGACAGGAACGGTGACTGCTACCGACATCGAGATGATGTTTGCTCTCTATGACGCCTACTGCAGGGCGATGGGCGACGAGGCTCAGGAGTTTGACAAGTTCATCTATTGGGCACAGCTCATTATCGGCGATTTCAACGATATTGACAAGGCTCTTGCCGATGCCGCTGATATCTACCGGAACTTGAGCGACCTGCATGGGCTGGTCGCCAATTTCCTCACCGCCGACGTCGAAGAGAAGGTCAAGAGGATATTCGGTGAAGGCCTTTTCACCGCTTTCTTTGACACCAGCGCCGAAGCTTCACTGTGGCAGCAACGACCCTCCTCGAGCCAACCCGTCGAGGGCAGTGCCGATTCCAGCGACGTGAAACAGAAGTTCGTGAGCCTGTGGAATGCGCTGGCTGCCATCTATGAGAACTATCATCAGGCACTCGAGGCCAAGAAAGTCGTTTCGCCGGGCAGACAGTTGCGACTGGCTGCCGAGAACCCGCCTTCACGCTTACGGAGCGAGAGGTTGGTGTTTGTGGGATTCGGTGTGCTGTCGGTTGCCGAGATGAAGCTGTTTGACCATTTCAAGAGCATGGGCAAGGCCGATTTCTGGTGGGACACAGCCGGCATCAAATCCATGCTGGAGAGTTCTTCACAGGATCCAGGCGCTCTGCTCATCGACGGATATTGCAAGCACTTCGGTGCGATGCCTGTCGAGCCTGTCGATAACAGGGGACAAAACCTGAAGGTGGTTGCTGTGCCCTCGATGGTGGGGCAGGCCAAAGTGGCGTTTGACGAGGTAACGGCTATGCCTGGCACCGAGTCGCCTGCAAACCTCGACACGGCAATCGTTTTGCCCGACGAGAACCTGCTTATACCGCTCCTGCACGCCGTGCCGCCCTCGTTGCTGATCAACGTTACCTTGGGCTATCCGCTACGCAACTCGGGCATCGTTTCGCTGATGCACATTGTAGCACGCATGCACCATCAGGCCAGCAGGGAACGCAAGGGCTGGACCTATTACCGCGAGGACGTGTACGATATTCTGTCCCATCCTCTCATCAAGACTTTCTTCACCCGCGAGGCGTTGGCCAAAGCCACCGATCTGGCGCGCACCAACCGTTTCCGCGTTCCCGCCGATGAACTGGTGACACTCCCGTTCGGTGACTTGTTTATACCGGCAATGGACAGTGAACAGCAGGTCAGTGATAGCAAGTTGAGGGCGGATTATCTGGATCATCTGTTGGCATTCTCCAACCTGTTGATGGAAAAGATGCAAAGCACCGCTGCCGCTGAAGAGGATGATGAAAATGAGGCCATATTGCCGCTGCAGCAGGCGTTCCTGCTCATGTATATCGATGTCCTCAACCAGCTCAAGCGCTCACTTGACGAGTGTGGGCAGACCTTGCAGCGCAGTTCGGTATTCTTCCTCATTGACCGCCTCACGGCATCGTCGGTTGTGGCATTCACGGGTGAACCGCTACAGGGCATGCAGGTGATGGGGCTGCTCGAAACGCGCAACCTTGATTTCAAGAATGTGGTGGTGCTGTCGATGAATGAGCGCGTCTTTCCCCGTCGCCACGGCATCAATTCCTTCATTCCCAACTATATGCGCCGCGCCCATGGTATGTCAACCATCGAGCAGCAGGAAGCGATTATGGCCTATAACTTCTTCCGCTTGCTCAACAGGGCAGAGAACTTGACGATGGTTTATGACTCCAGCACGCAGAATGCGACCGCCTCGAGCGAACCCTCACGCTATATTGCCGAACTGGAAATTATCTATGGCAAGCAGTTGCAGCGTGTGGAGAAGAACCTTGTTGTCCAGAAATCATCTTCGGTCAAGATACAGGTGCCTAACACTGGCGATGTTGATTTGCAAGACCTGTACACGCGCAACCCCGACAATGCTGACGGCAAGTACCTGTCGGCGAGCGCCATCAACAAGCACATCAACTGTTCGCTCAACTTCTACCTGCACTATGTCCAAGGCTTGAATGATGATAACGAGTTGAGTGATTTCATGGATTCCAGCACCTTCGGCACGATTATCCACGATACGCTCAACGATTGTTACCGGGTTGACAGGAAAACCGGCCATACCTTCACCCGTGATGAGATTGTGGACTTCAAGAAACGTCGTCTCAAGCCGACGGTGGAGCGTTACATCAGGAAACACTACATGCACATCCCTGACGATGAACTCGATACCGATACCCATCCCATCAAGGGAGATGCTCTCATGCTCATCGACACCATCATCAGTTATGTGGACTTTGTGCTGGATTACGACTTGGAACTGATTGACCGTGAAGGGCCCTTTACTGTCCTGGAGTGTGAAGAAACCCACAAGTACAAGCCCTTGACAATGGGTGACGTATCGTTCAACTTCAGTTACAAGCCAGACCGCATCGACCGTCTGGCTAACGGCATGGTGCGCATTGTGGATTACAAGACGGGCAAGGATGTAACGGGATTCTCGTCGATAGATGACCTGTTCAACAACAAGGCAAACAAGGGGCGCCGCAAGGCCATTCTGCAGCTTTTCCTCTACTGCTATGCCTATCTGTGCGAGCACCCTGAGGTGGAGGCGGTGATGCCTGTCATCTACAAGATTGCGTCGATGAAGGACAGCGGCGTGTTGTACGGCGGGACGCAGTATGTGTTCTCGATGCAGGACCCGCTGGCTCTCGATTTCATAGCCACAATGCAGGACGAGGTGAAAGCCATCTATCAGCAGGAATTCACCCAAGCGCCCGAGGGGTCTATGGTCTGCAATTACTGCCGGTTTATCGACTTCTGCCGCCGCACCCCGATGGTGTATAAAAAGTAGAAACTATTCTTTCTTGCCCTTACGCCGGGCGATATCTTCGTTCAGGCGGTTTTCATCCTCCTCGGTCCACAAGGGGTTCTCTTCTTCGCCCCAGTCAAAGGCGTCGTCGAGTGGCGACGGGTCATCAAAGCCGAAAAAGGCGTCATCGGTAAACTCCTGCAATTCGCGACCCTCTTTCTTGGTGGGACGGCCCATACCTCGCTGACGGTTGACAAAACCGTCGATTTTCACCATTTCCAGCAGGCGCAACTGGTCGGGACTGGTCACATTCTTGAGATACAGCGGCACGAGTTTAGCGCCCACACGATTGTTGAGCAGCCCTATCACTTCAAAGGAATAGGTCACGGGCGGCTTGCGCACGTCGATGCGGTCTCCAACTTTGATACCATGAGACGGCTTCACTGTCATGCCACCGATAGTCACACGTCCCAGTTTGCATGCCGTGGTGGCAATGGTGCGGGTCTTGAACACACGCGTTGCCCACAGCCATTTATCAATTCTCACTTCTTTCATGTCAGTATATCGAAAAAAGCACTAAACTCTAAACTCTAAACACTAAACTATAATTCAAGTGGCTGGCCACTTGAATTATTTATTATTGTAATTATTCATGGCAAAGGTCACTCCCGACAGGCAGAATGCCTTGATGGCATCGATTGCCACCTTGGCACGTTCAGGCAATATGTCCAATTCCTCTGGGGTGGGGTAGCCTAACACATAATCCACCTGGGCACCCGGGGGAAAGTCGTTGCCGATGCCGAACCGCAGTCTTGCCCATTGCTGGCTCTGCAGCATCTCGTTGATGCTTTTCAGGCCGTTGTGCCCGCCGTCAGCGCCCTTGGGGCGGATGCGTATTTGGCCGAAGGGCAATGCGATGTCATCGACGATGACCAGCAGGTGGTCAAGGTCGATATGCTCCTTGATCATCCAGTAGCGCACGGCATCGCCGCTCAGGTTCATGTAGGTCGACGGCTTGAGCAGCACCAGTTGCTGGTTCTTAAGACGCATCTCGGCAACAGCGCCATAGCGTTGCGTCGAGAAAACAATATTGGATGCCTCGGCGAGGGCATCCAATATTGTAAAACCTATGTTGTGGCGGGTACCCTGGTATTCTAAACCAATGTTTCCCAAGCCGACAATAAGATATTTCATAGGGTGTTGTTTTGATGGGTAATGATTGGTTGTGGTCTGAAAGACCACTACAATGATTACTCGGCAGCGGCTTCGCCCTCACCTTCGCCTTCACCTTCCTCGGTGGTAGCGGCAGCAGCAGAGTTACGGGTGGCGCGAACACCAGCAATCACCAGATCCTTGGCGTTAACCAGCTCATAGTTGTCGAACTGGCAGTCACGAACCTTGATGGTCTTGCCAATCTCCAGGCTGTCAACGTTGAGCATAATGGTCTCGGGAATGTCCTTGTACAGACCTTTAACCTTCACCTTCTTCATGCTCAGGTACAGCTTACCACCGGCCTTAACACCGACAGCGTGACCCTCGAGGTGAACGGGAATCTCAACTACGACGGGCTTGTCCTCGGTAACCTCAAGCAGGTCGATGTGCAGAACGGCGTCGCTAACGGGGTGGAACTGCAGGTCCTTCAGGACAGCCTTGCGGGTCTGGCCATCATAGGTCAGGTCGATTACACACACGTCGGTGCTGTAAATCAGCTTGCGAACGTCGGCAAAGTTCACTACCAGGTCGGTGGTGATGATGCCCTTACCGTCACGGCCGATGGGAACGACCTTCTCGCCAGCGAGCAGTTTGCCATTGTACTTGCCGTCCTTGTCAAGCTCAACGAGCTTGCCACCATTCAGGACAACGGGAATCTTGTTCTCCTTGCGGAGCGCCTTAGCGGCCTTCTTGCCGAGGTCGGTACGAGCCTCTGCGTTCAATTGAAAAGTCTTCATTTTTAATTGGTTGTGTTACTCAAAATTAAAGTAATTGGTTATTAAAACGCTTCCTTTAATTTCCCATCACACTGGAAAAGTTTAAAAAAGCGGGGCAAAGATACAACATTTTTCCCAACTGGCAATACAATCCGGCGAAAAAACTTTTTCACCCCTTTAAAACTGGCAGATAACGCAACAAAGAGCTACCCCAGGCTCTTTAAACAAGCGAGTGCCAGCGGCTAGAGCCGCTGGCACTCACACGGTGCTATCTCAATTGAGAATTAGTCAACGTTGAGGTTGACACGCTTCAGATCGATGGCCTTGAGGTCCTTGTTGGCGGCAGCGAGGAACTGTGCAACAGTCTCCTTGTTCTCGCCAGCCTCGTAAACCTGCTCCATCAGAACGTTCTCCTGATAGAACTTGTTCAGGCGACCCTGGGCGATGTTCTGAATCATCTGCTCGGGCATATTGGCCTCTTTCTGCTTAGCGGTCTCTTCCATGAGCTTCAGAGCCTCGGCAACCTGCTCCTGGGTCATGTAACCCTTGCGGACGGCCTCGTCGCGGTGCTCCTCGGTAGCGCAGTAGTAGGGGTTGAAACCAGCCTTCTTCAAGGCGTTCTCAACAGCCTTGCTCACCTGCTCAGCCTTGGTCTTGTCGATAGCCACGCGCAGCTCCTCGTCGATAACCTCCTGAGGAATCTGGTCGCGGGTGGCCTTGATGGGGTTCATCGAGGCAACCTGCATGGCGATAGCCTTAGCTACATCCTCAGTTACGTTCTCCATGTTGAAGGCTACAGCAGCCGACAGCATACCATTGAAGTGGTTATAAACGACGGTGGTGGGAGCGTTCAGGCACTCGTATGCACCCAATTCCATCTTCTCACCGGTGATACCGCTCAGAGCGGTGATCGTCTCGGCTACGCTCTTGCCGTCCATCTGGAGGGCGTTGAGCTCGTCGAGGTTAGCGGGCTTCTGGGCCATTGCGAGGTCCAGGATAGCCTTGGCGAGGTTGACAAACTTCTCGTTCTTGGCAACGAAGTCGGTCTCACACTTGAGGGCGATGATAGCAGCAAACTTGCCGTCGGTCTTGCCGATAGCGATACCCTGAGCTGCCTGACGGTCTCCACGCTTGGCGGCGATGGCCTGACCGCGCTTGCGGATCAGCTCCATAGCCTTGGTGATGTCGTTGTCGCTCTCGATGAGCGCCTTCTTGCAGTCGCTCAAGCCTGCGCCGGTCATGTCGCGCAGTTTCTTGATGTCATTGATGGTTACAGCCATAATTCGGTTTTAGGGTGCTTCTTCAGCCTTGGGAGCCTCTTCAGCCTTGGGGGCCTCTTCGGTAGCGGCAGCGGCACGGCGAACACGCTGGCGGCGGGGCTTGGCTTCCTTTACCTCCTCGCCCTCAGCAGCCTCGGCGTTGGTGTCAATCTGCTCCACCTTGCGCTCTTCCAGACCTTCCTTGATAGCCTCGCATACGGTAGCCAGGATGATGTCGATTGACTTGCTGGCGTCATCGTTTGCGGGGATTACAAAGTCAACATTGCTGGGGTCACTGTTGGTGTCCACGATACCGAACACGGGAATACCCAAGCGGTTTGCCTCGGCAACAGCGATGTGCTCCTTGAGCACGTCAACAACGAATAACGCGCTGGGAAGACGGTTCAGGTTCTTGATAGAACCCAGGTTCTTCTCCAACTTGGCGCGCTGACGGCTCAGCTGCAGCTTCTCGCGCTTCGACATGTTGGCCATAGTGCCGTCGGTTTCCATCTTGTCGATGGTGTCCATCTTCTTCACAGCCTTGCGGATGGTGGTGAAGTTGGTCAGCATACCGCCGGGCCAACGCTCGATAACGTAGGGCATATCAACGCTCATGGCACGCTCGCGGGTCACGTCCTTGGCCTGCTTCTTGGTGGCAACAAAGAGTACGCGCTTACCGCTCTTAGCGATGTTCTTCAGTGCGTTTGCTGCCTCTTCCAGCTTTGCGCCGGTCTTGTATAAGTCGATGATGTGGATACCGTTACGCTCCATGAAGATGTAGGGCGCCATAGCGGGGTTCCATTTGCGTTTCAGGTGACCAAAGTGGCAGGTGTCTGCATTGTTTGTTTTGTTTTTAAAAAATTGTTTACGTTCTACTAAATCAATCGCATAGTAGCCACCGCAGTTCCCAGTGTGAGTCTATGCGATTTGGATACTAAACTCTTCAATAAGCCTGCCCCAACTCGTGAGGCGATACCTATTATATAATGTAGAGCAAGCATCGGACCACGGCATGCCGCGGACCGTCGTCATGCGGCGATTAACGCTTGCTGAACTGGAATCTCTTGCGAGCCTTGGGCTGACCGGGTTTCTTGCGCTCTACAGCACGCGGGTCGCGGGTCATGAAACCCTCCTTGCGCAGGGCACTCTTGTCCTCGGGGTTGATCTTCACCAGGGCGCGGGCAATAGCCAGACGCAGAGCCTCGGCCTGTCCCTTGTAACCACCACCAACGAGATTAACCTTGATATCATACTTCTCAGCTACATCCAGCGTGCTAAGCGGCTGCTTAACGATGTATTGCAGGATGGGGTTGGGGAAGTAGTCTGCCAACGGGCGTTTGTTCACTGTGATTTCGCCATTGCCTTCCTTCACGTATACGCGAGCGATAGCGGCTTTGCGGCGACCTACTGCATTAATCTGTTCCATGCTTCTTACTTGAGTTTGTTGATGTCAATAACTTTGGGATTCTGAGCCTCGTGGGGATGCTCCGGGCCGTTGTAAACGTGAACGTTCTTCAACAGCTGTGCGCCCAGGCGGGTCTTGGGCAGCATGCCCTTCAGTACCTGCATGTACAGGGGGTGCATTCCTTTGCGAAGGTCTTTCTTCTTCTCACTCTTAGCTTGCAGAGCAGCAGGGGTAGTGAAGCGCTGACCGCCGGGATAGCCAGTGTAACGAACATACTGGTGCTCGGTCCACTTCTTGCCGGTCATCTTGCACTTGTCGGCATTGATGATGATCACATTGTCGCCACAATCAACGTGGGGAGTGTAATTGGGTTTGTACTTGCCACGCAGCAACTTTGCCACCTTGGAGCACAAGCGACCCAGGATCTGGTCGGTAGCATCAACTACCACCCATTCCTTCTGAACGGTTTCGGCATTTGCCGAAATTGTCTTGTAACTTAAAGTATCCACTTTTTAAAATCCTAATTAATAGTTAGTTAATTGCCCAAGCAACACCCTGCAGGACGGCCAAATCCCACACGACATTGCCCTAATGGACTCTTACTTTGGTAATAATCGGCGCGCAAAGGTACTGCTTTTCATTTTCCCCACCAAAACATTTCTGCTTTTTACCCGTGCCAATCCACCAAAACCGCCCCAATTTTAAATTATTTAACAAAGATTAACAATAAGGTCCGTCAATTCCTTCCCTTTTTTGACCAAATCGGGCCGAAATCATGCCTTCATCTTGTCTCTTTTTTGAGAATGGTCAACAGCGTTATGTAGCCTTTATGAACCAGGCACGATGCTTTTAATCTTAAATAGCACTACACTCGTGGTTGTCTGGAACTGTTGTTTTCAGTTTTTTATGAAGAAACACAAATAATTTATATGAAGAAACAGCAATAATATGTCATAAACACACGTTTTCTAAATAATTAGTTATATCTTTGCATTTACTAACAATTTAAATCTAAACATTATGGTTAAGTCTTGTTTATCTTTATTGCTGGCTCTAGTTTCGCTGACAGCATTGGCAAACGACAGCAGAATCATTGCTCAATCACCGGGCAGTATATCGTTTGTGGTTGACGAGAATCTTAAACCTGTTGATTATTTCTTCACCCCCACTGATGGTGGAGAAATAGCACGGTTATGGATGGCGCCCCCGATGAATAAGACCCTTAATGCAGCCGAAAAGAATAATAGCCTTGTCGCCTCAAGTTTTGCCAATGAGCACAACCTGAAGTATCAAGGTGAAGGCCCTTTCTTCTCGACACTGGTCACGGCTTATGCCAATCACATGTCGGTCACACTGTCGCCCGATATGGTGTGGTTGCTTATCAGTCAGGGGTTCGCCCGCTATGTTGACGAACATGCCGAGGAACTCCGCTCCCTGTTTGTCGACCATGACGGTAAAATGGGACTTATTGTGGAAGGAAATGACATTCTTTTTGATAATGCAGATTGGCCTAAATTGATAGGTGCTTTTGCGTCACAAATAGAGGAGAATACCAAAGGTGGCATCGCCCAAGTCATTACTGCCGACTTCTCTACGACGGGTCCCGTTGAACGTGTGGCATCGCAGATAACACTGATGAAGAGCATGGAACACTATTTTGAATATGAATATGTGACAACATGCGGTATTCCCTCGATTACCTTAAAGGGCACTCCTGAGGACTGGCAGCGTGTGCTTGAAAAGGCAAAGAAACTCAGCCGGTATGGTCTGGATGGATGGGTCAAGGAATTGGAGCCCATTTTGACTGAGTTCGTCCGTGCGGCAGAGGGACATCCCAATCATCGGTTTTGGCAATGCATTGTCAAGAAAATACGGGAAGATGAACTGATGAGGGCAGCTGGTGATGGTTGCGGTGATGAAACGGAACCAACTATACTTGATGGATGGTTCGTGAAACTCTACCCGGATTGTGATGGAAAAACGGACGATTTTGTAGAATATGGAACGTCATCGCTGGGATCTGAAATTGTGCGTGTTGAGTTCAACTATAATCTATTCGGCCAAAATTACCCCATGGAACTTTGGGCAGGATTCATCGCAACCGAAGTGGATACTACAGCCCGCATGCTGACTCCAAAAATCGGATGGATGGCAATTTTGTGTAAAAATAAAATGAAGACTAAAGATGCTGCGATATATACTATACAAAAGCACTGGGCCCTGTCCCTGTGCCTCACGGTTTTGGCTCTTTCAATCTTCGGTTTCTTGGGGTGGAAAATAATCAAATCCCGCAAGAAGAGAAAGTAAAGCATTTTCTCAGAAAAGCAAAGATAGAGAAGATTTCATTTATTTTAACCGGGGCGGATCCTCGATCCACGGAACATGCGCTGAGGCATGACTCACGGGTCGAGGCTCCGCCTCGCGTAAGGTGATGTTTATTTCCGTCCTACCGGTAACATGTTTTTGTTTACCGGGGGCTAAACAATTTCATCGACAAGGTTGCGATTTTAGTCGCAAATTCCATTAGGGTGCATCAGTGGGTTCAGGTTTCAACTTTGTAAGATAGGGTCGTCTTATGCCAGAACCATCCCGTCGTTATTTGTTTGGGACCTTGATGGTCTCCATCGTGGTAGGGCTGACTGGAGTACCTCTGACTGCTATATGCGCACTGGCATATATGGTTTGGCCATATTCAGCCTTGAGGTACAACGTGGCCTCATCCATTCCCGTGCGAGTCATTCCGTCGGCCTCTAACACAACGAAGCCATTACCATAAGCAGTGATGACCAAGTTGCCGTCACCAAGTGGCCCTACATCACCAGGATTCCATTCCCACTCGATTTTGGGAGCCTCGCAGGTTTCTTCTTCACCGCCGAAGTCATCATTTCCAGGAACTTGGATGACCTCCTCGGTGATGGGGCTGATAGGAGAACCGGCCTTCGCAATATAGGCTTGAACGGTTACGGTTTGGCCATATTCAGCCTTGAAGTACAACGTGGCTTCATTCATTCCCGTGCGAGTCATTCCGTCGGCCTCTAACATAACGAAGCCATTACCATAAGCAGTGATGACCAAGTTGCCGTCACCAAGTGACCCTACATCACCAGGGTTCCACTCCCACTCGATTTTGGGAGCCTCGCAGGTTTCTTCTTCACCGCCGAAGTCATCATTATCAGGAACTCGGATGACCTCCTCGGTGATGGGACTGATAGGAGAACCGGCCCTTGCAATATAGGCTTGAACGGTTACGGTTTGGCCATATTCAGCCTTGATGTTCAACGTGGCTTCATCCATTCCCGTGCGAGTCCTTTCGTCGCCCTCTAACATAACGAAGCCATCACCATAAGCAGTGATGACCAGAACACCGTCACCATAAGGTCCAACATCACCGGGGTTCCATTCCCACTCGATTCTGGGAGCCTCGCAGGTTATTTCTCCTCCTCCTTCGAGCCAATCGCCGCCATTTTTAAAATCATCACACATAATTCTTAATGTTTTTAGAGATTAATAATTGTTTCATCATCCTTCCACAAGCTCTTATGGTTTTCATTTTGCGGGAGGATGGTGGCTTTATGTAGTTTTATGTTGCAAAGTAATACAATTTATCTAAAAAAAGCAACAATAATCGTGATGGTTTTTCATGTGGGGTAATAAGATGACACTTATTGTGGTTTGCATTCACATTAATTTATAATCGGGGCAGAGCCCTGGCCCACTGGACAAGCTGCATGCAGGGTGGGCTGCGGTCGGCGTGTCGCGTGGGCCAGGGCTCTGCCCTGGTGAGTGATATTACTTCTCGACGCGGATGCGGGCGTCAACGGCGGTGACGTGGTCGGGACCGGCCAGCAGCGGGTTGATGTCCATCTCCTTGATTTCGGGAGCATAGTGCAGCATGGTCGAGAGGCGGCAGATAATCTTCACGTAAGTTGCCTCGTCAAGACCTTGCTTACCGCGGGTACCCTGGATAATCTTGTAACCCTTTAGGGAGCGTACCATGCGCTCGGCCTCGGGCTGTGACAGGGGCGCCAGACCGAATTGCACGTCCTTGAGCACCTCGACGAAGATGCCGCCCAGACCGCACAGCACGTTGTGGCCGAAGGTGGGCTCAAACTTGGCACCGATGAACAGCTCGGTACCACTAATCATCTTCTGAATCATCACGGCGGTGGCGTCGGGAATCTGCATCATGCGGTCGAACTCGGCCTCGAGCTGTGCATCGTCCTTGACGTTGAGCGTCACACCGCCCACGTCGCTCTTGTGCACGGGACCAACGACCTTGACAACGATGGGATAACCCATCTCGCGGGCTGCGGCAACGAGTTCGTCACGGTTGGCCGATACCTTCTCGGGCACGACGGGGATGGCGGCAGCCTGCAGCAGGGCACGCACGTTGTCGGGCGAGATATAGCCGTCTTCCTTGATGCCGTCGATGATGGCACGCACGGCCTTCACGTCAACCTCGGGGCAGAGGTTGTCGGCGGTGGCGGGCTTGGGCGTGTCGCTCACGCGGATAAGCGCCTCGGCCAGAGCCACCTCGTCGGCAAAGTTCACATGACCCTTGTCAATGAACTCTTTCACCTCGCGGCCGGCAATGTTCAGGCACGGCAATACGGGGAAGATGGGCTTCTTGCAGGTGAGCATCTTCTCGTGCAGCACGTTGTAGGCATCGTCGCAGGGGACCAGACCCGGTGTGCCGAAGATAACAACGATGGCGTCAACATTATCGTAGCGCTTCTCGCAGAAGTCGATGCAGATGCCCAGGTGCTCGGGAGTACCCGTTGCCAGGAAGTCGATGGGGTTGGCTACCGATGAGCCGGGATAGAGTTGTGCCTTGAGTTCCTCGCCAATCTTGGGGTCGAGCAGGGGCACGTTCATGCCGCCCTTGGACAGGGCATCGGTCAGCATCACGCCAGGACCGCCGGCGTGGGTAACGATAGCCACATTCTTGCCGGTCATCTCGGGCAGGGTGAGCACGCAGCCGATGGTGGTCAACTGGTCGCGCGAGTAGCAGCGCACGATGCCTGCCTTGCGGAACAGGGCATCAACGGCTGTGTCACTCGAAGCGATGGCGCCCGTGTGGCTCGATGCGGCACGGCTACCGCTCTCGCTGGAACCCGACTTGACGGCGGCGATGCGGCAACCCTTGCTGATGAGCGAGCGGGCATGCTTGAGCAGGCGCTCGGGGTGAGAGATGTTCTCGATATAGAGTAACTTGACCTTGGAGTCGTGCTCGGGGTCAAAATGTTCGTCCATGTATTCCAGCACGTCCTCGATGCCGATTTGCTTGCCGTTGCCGATGGACCACACGCTGTTGAACTGCAGGCCCTTGCTCACGCCCGAGTCGATGATGAACACGGCGGTAGCGCCCGAGCCGCTGATGAAGTCGGCTCCCTTGGGGCTGAGCGCGGGGATGGGAAGCGTGAACACGCTGTGGTGGTTGGTGGTCAGCAGGCCGATGCAGTTGGGGCCGATGAGCGCGGCACCGTACTTCTCGCAGGTGTCCAGGATGTGCTGCTCCAGGATGGCACCCTCGTGGGTCTCCTCACCGAAGCCGGCGCTGATGATGATGAACGCCCTGACGCCCTTGTGCTCGGTCAGGTAGTCAACATACTCGGGGCAGTACTTGGCTGCCACGACCAGGATGGCCAGGTCGGCATTGGGCAGGTCCTTCATGTCGTGATGGGCCTGGATGCCTTGCACCACGTCCTCCTTGGGGTTGAGGACATAAAGGTCACCCTTGAAACCGCCCTGCTTGAGGTTGCGCACGATAGCGCCACCGGGCTTCTGCTCGTTGTTGCTGCCGCCAATGACGACAATACTCTTAGGATTCAGTAATTGCTGGTTAATCATTTGTTATTCTGTAGTGCAAGTCGAGGGGAATACCAAATTTATTTGAGTATTCTTGAGGCGCAGCCTTGGTAAAGGGACACCCCCCGGTCAAGAAAGTGTCAAAAAATTGGACACAAAATTGCAAAAATGACCATTCAGGCAACTTTTTTACGCCAAAAAACTTGACAGCCCAATGCCAGCCTTGTACATTTGCAAGCAGAACAACTGCGATTTGCCACCATAACAGAAAAAAGTTCATTGACGATGACTGAGGTGTTCAGGAATATATTCTATTTTGCAAAACGCTTCAAGGTCCCCTCCTTCTTAAATCTGCTGGGCCTGGTGGTGGCATTCTCGTCGTTCTACCTGATGATGTCGCAAATCATCTATCAACTCACCTATAATCACGATGTGGATGATTACAAGCTGATATATCGGCTTGACACTGACTATATGGTAAAAGCAAATGTATTCCATAACAATATCCATTATCCTTTTACCAGAGCCTTGGACAGCCTGCCTCAAGTGGAATCTGTGTCCGTGATCAGCTATGTCTTCGATAATGATTTCTTTCCCAATTTCTACAATATTTCGTTCAGGAACAAAGATGGAGAAAGAATGAAATCACCATGCTACTTCTGTAACAAGACAGCCCTCAGCACGCTTTCCAGCAAGAAGTTGAGTGGTGATATTGAGTTGAAAGACCACGAGCCCTCTACCATGAATGTCGTCATAGCGGAGAGCATCGCCAAGCAATATTTCGGGAAAACAGATGTGGCTAATGATACGATGTGGCTTGATCGTGAGGATGGTGGACAAGCCCAGAGTTTGTTGGTTCGAGGCGTATATAAGGATTTCCCGTCGAACAGTGAATTGAAGAACGGCATCTACATTTACATGGGGGGTGAAGAGTATTTAAAGCACAACTTTAATGTCACCTTCTCGTGCTACGTCAAATTTAAACATAAGCCTAAGGACATAGAGGCCCTGAACAGGAAACTCAACAGGGCTGTCTATAACATGATGGAAAAAGACGGGTGGGAGAACTATGCGGCAACCAATGAAGTGCCTGATTACAAGCGAGGTATCAAGAACACGCATTTCCGATTCACTCCTATAGCATACAGCTATTTCGAGAGAGGTATTGATAACAGTGGTGAATATGGTTATAAAGCCATGTTTATAGTCTTGGCTCTCGCCTGTCTGTTGCTTATCATTCTCGCCATTAACCATTTCCTGAATTTTACTATAGTCCAAAGCCCGATGCGTGTCCACAGTATGAACACGCGCCTTGTGCTGGGCGCCACTCGCCAACAACTGCGCACGGGCATTTTCGCCGAGTGCGTTGTCATCTCGATTATCGCTTGCTTCATTGCCTTGATGTTATGCAGCGCGTTGGCATCATTGCCTGTTGTGGAGAAACTGATTGACGGTGACATCTCGCCGTTAAACCACTGGGCACTTTCGTTGTCGATGTTCATCCTTGCAGCTGCTGTCGGCATTGCTGCTGGCACCTATCCAGCCTTCTTTGTCACCTCATTTGTCCCGGCTATGGCACTGAAAGGTGATTTCGGTCTCACGCCACAAGGCAACAAATTGCGCAAAACCGTCTTGTGTATACAATTGTTTGCTTCGTCCTTGATGGTCATCTATATGGGCATATTAATCGATGAGCATCGCTTTATTTTCAAATCCTCTTATGGATTCAATAAAAATCAGGTCCTCATTTCGACTTTGCCTCTTGAAATCGAAGGAGATGTAGATGTGAAAAAGGAATTATATGAAGAACTAATGGCTTTGCCGGGTGTCAAGAGCGTGGCATGGTCCGATGGTACGATGGGACTGTCTGATGTCCATTACAAACATGGTATAAATGTTAACAATCAGAATCTCGTATTGGAATTCACGACAGTGGACAGTGCATACCTGCGCACCATGGGAATCAAGGTGATTGAGGGACGCGACTTCATTGCCACCGACACGGCGGCAATTATCATCAGCAAGTCGGCACAGCAACAATGGAAATGGATTAAAATCGGAATGAGGATACCGTTTAACGGAGCAAGAGACAGTGTGACTGTTGTTGGCGTGTGCGAGGATACCCGTTACAACACAACCCGTTTACAGAGCAACCAGCCCTTCTCTTTCGTCACAACGAAAAAAACCATTGGGATGTTCAATCTCTTCTTGAGCGTCAATAAGGATGCCGACCTTGATAACGTGCGGCAGCAAGCCAATGCCATCCTGCATAAGCACTTTGATAAAGAAGCCCGACCTCTCATGTCTTATGACAAGAAGCTTGAAGAGTCCTACGATAATGAATTGCGCTTTTTCAAGTGGTTCTATTTCATCTGCGTGGTATTCATGGTCATTACGCTGATAGGAGTGTTCTGCATGACCATGTTTGAGACGGAATACCGTCGCAAAGAAATCGGAATCCGCAAAATTGCTGGCGCCCGGACAGGTGAAGTGGTGTGGATGATGTGCCGGCAATACATCCCGTTGGTTCTCATCAGTTTTGTCCTTGCCACACCCCTCGCCATCTATTGCGGCCAGAAAACCCTGGATTACTTTGCCGACCATGTGGGTATTCACTGGTGGACGATTGCATTGTCGCTGGTGCTCGTCGGAGCAATCACGTTGGGCACCATAGCACTGCAGTGCTGGCGCATGGCCCGTGAGAACCCCGTCAACAGCATCAAGACCGAATAGGAAACGGTTTTAGACCGATTTGCTTTATCATTTCCATCCCCTTTGTCATATTATTTAAGTTCTGAAGATGCTTCTGCCCCCAAAAGATGGGGGTGATTTGGTCATAGTGTAAAATAATTGGACACATTACTGTAAAATTTTTTGACAATTTCAAAAAAACAGTGTTTTTGTGATTGACTATGATAAAAATGTAGGATAATTTTACTGCTGAAAGTTGAAAACAATGCTTTTCTAACTACACTAAAAGACCATAAATATTAATCACTAAACAATATAATTATGAAAAAGATATTTTTATTAGCAGCGCTTGCTTTTATCGCAATGTCGATGCAAGCCCAAGTGAAGGCCGAAGTATCTGAAACCGTAGAGTTGATGAGTATCCTCTCTCGCACTGCGGGCGCTCAGGAGTACAACATGGACATGGGTGGCCAGTACACTAAGGACACCGAGGCTTGGTTCGCCCCTTATAGGGAGCATCCCACGGTAGGCTATTATCAAGGTCTGATACAGCAATACGGCATCGGTTACAACGCTCCGATGGATTTGGCGGTCAACCTCGTTATTGACCGACAGGGTCTCAAGTTTGTGGGTGATAAGAAATTCATGGATGGCAGGTGGGCTAATGTTGACATCGATGCTTTTGTTACCGAACTCAACAAGTTCTATACCGACACCCGTTTCCATGAGTTCTTCGAACAGCATCAGGCGTTCTATGCCGGGGAACTGAAACGGTATAACGAAAACGTCATGAAGCACTTCCATCAGGAGTGGTACGCGCCTTTCTATGGCACCAATCCTAACCAACTGTATAGCCTCATCATCGGATTCACCAATGGCGGTGGCAACTATGGGGCAAGCCGCCAGTTGCCCGGTAAGCCCAAAGAGATGTTCTCGGTGTGCGGTTACTATGTCAGCCCAAGGACAGGCAAGGCATTTGAAGATGGAGTGGGTTCGGCGATGGTTCTCATCCACGAATTCAACCATTCTTTCATCAATCACCTGTATGACGACAATAAGGCTATGCTGGACCCCATCGCAAGCAAACTGTTCAGCTTCTCGGAAAACATGATGCGCAATCAGGCCTATCCCGAGCCTAGCATTGTCTATAATGAGACGCTCGTGCGCGCTGCCGTGATTCTCTATATGCAGCAACAGGGTTACACCCCCGAGCAGATTGCTGCAGAAATGAGCATGAACACGAGCAGGGGCTTCATCTGGATGCCCGAGGCTGTCGCTGCCCTGCGCGACTATGCCAATAATCGCAGCAAATACCCGACCCTCAAGGACTATTACCCCAAGGTTGCTAAAGCCTTGAACAACTATGCCGATGCCGAACAAAAGCGATTTGATAAGGCGATGAACGCTAAGGTCAAGCCGATGCCCGTTAACGAGGCAGCGTCCGCCAAAGCCGAGGTCATGGAAACTGTCGAACTGATGGGTATCCTGTCACATTTGGCAAAATATCAGGAGTATTATTACAATGACAAGCCTGAAACCTATCTCCAGGACATTGAGCAGTGGTTTGAGCCCTTCAAACAGCACCCTGTCATCGAGTATTACCAGGGGCTGAGGCAGCAATACGGTATTGCCTATGACGCACCGATGAGCCTGGCTGTACACCTCGCGCTGAAAGACGGAAAGATTGTCAAAGTCAACGAACAGCTGGCACCTGGGGAGAAAGGCTTGGATAGCCGCTGGAACTATGTGAACATGAATGAGTTCCTGGGTCTGCTCAACCAGTTCTATACCGATAGCCGTTTCCACGAGTTCTTCGTGCAGCATCAGCCTTTCTACAAAGAGAAACTCGACGTGTTCAACGACAACGTGATGACACATTTCCAGCAGGGATGGTTCAACGACTTCCTCGGCAAACCCTCAAACAATCAATTTAGGGTAATTCTCGGTTTTGCCAATGGTACTAATGGCGGCTATGGTGCTGCCTGCAGTCCCCAAGGACAGGCTAGCGAACTGTTTGCCATCCTGGGTGGTTATGATGCTGACCTCTCCGACCCGCAATATGCTGAAATGAACAACTCTTTGGCTGGTATGTTAGTCGGTATGCTCAGCAGAGCTTCAGTCGCTCCTCTGCTCGAAGACATGAAGAAGTCAGTGGAGATGAACGGGATAGGGGAGAAACTGTATCAAAGCAATAAGCAAGCGTTGAGCAATAGGGGCATCAATGATGGCGCAGCGGTCTTGAGCGAGAGCTTGGCTAGTGCTGCATCAATCATCTACATGATGCAGAACGGTGCCGATGCCCAAAGTCTGCAATGGCAGTTGTCCAATAAAACCTCGACTTTTGCATGGATGCCCGAACTGCTTCCCGTCCTTGCCGACTATGCCAACAACCGTGGCAAGTATCAGTCCATCAGTGGCTTCTATCCCCAGATTGCCAAGGCGTTGAACAAGTATCTCCAGACCGAGCAGAAACGCTATGACAAGGCGTTGAAATAGATGACCTTGCCGTTCCCGCTGCCGTTGGAACAGTGGCAAAAATGGAGGAGGTAACCTGTTGCTGGGTTGCCTCCTCCTTGATATTGATGAGAGTCGGATTATCTCCAGTTGGAGCTTTCGGCGTTGATGATGGCACCGTGCTCGTTGAATTTCAGTTCAATACCCGTGATGAGTTCCACCTTATAGCCATGGTTTTCCTTATCGATTTCGACAATAGCGATTGATGGGTAATTTTTTTGGGCGTAAGCAGTGATGGCCATGGGCACTGCGGTCGAGGGAACGGGCTGGTTCTGGCAGTCGATTTTGTCCCACACGTTATCGGTGTCAAATTCTATCTTGGCGCCGTTGACAAGTTCGACATGATACCTGGTGCCGTAAATCTTGCTGTCTTTCACGGCATAGGTGATGGCCTCATTGGGAAAATGCTCCTTGACAAACGAGGTGACTGCCTCAGGAAGTTGTGATGGGGGCACCGTGGTGTCACCACATCCTGGCAGCAATAGGATGCAGATGGATAGAATGAGTGATGCTAGAATCTTCTGTTTCATTGGTTTAACATGTTGGTCTAGCCCTTTAGGCCCTCTTTGACAACGACAAAGATATAACTATTTTCATAATATCATAGGTCAAAAATCCTTAAAAAATTTGTGGGGTGGATATATTTGTGTAATTTTGGGGGTTGAATTATACTTCTAATACATTCAAAGAAACAGATCATACTAGTTAAACCTTATAATAATGAGAAAGTTACTCTTAGGTGATGAGGCTATCGCCCAGGGCGCGCTTGACGCGGGCCTGAGTGGCGTGTATGCCTATCCGGGTACTCCTTCGACCGAGATCACGGAGTACATTCAGAATTCTAAGTTAGCGGTGGAACGCAACGTTCATCGCCGCTGGTGTACAAATGAAAAGACGGCTATGGAGGCTGCCTTGGGCATGTCCTTCATGGGCAAGCGTGCGCTGGTCTGCATGAAGCATGTGGGTCTGAACGTGTGCGCCGATCCGTTCGTTAACTCGGGTATGACGGGTGTGAACGGTGGTCTGGTAGTCCTTGTGGCCGACGACCCCTCGATGCACTCTTCACAGGACGAGCAGGACAGCCGCTTCTATGGCAAGTTCGCTATGATTCCCACGTTTGAGCCCAGCACACAGCAGGAGGCCTATGACATGATGGAGAAGGCCTATGCACTGAGTGAGGAGGTATGTCTCCCCGTGCTCATGCGTGTCACCACCCGTATGGCCCACAGCCGTGCCGTTGTAGAGGTGAAAGAGACGCCACGTGCCGAGAATGAACTGAACTACAACGCCGAGGCCAGCCATTGGGTATTGCTCCCCGGCAATGCTATCAAGCGCAACATCACGGTGACAGGCCAGCAGGCCGACCTCGAGCAGCGTGCCGTTGACAGCGAGTACAACAAGTACATTGATGCTGCCGACCACTCGATGGGTGTCATCGCTACCGGTATTGCATACAACTATCTGATGGAGTGCTATCCCGACGGATGCCCCTATCCCGTGCTGAAAATCAGCCAGTATCCCATGCCCAAGGAACTCATCCGCCGAATGACTGCCGACTGTGACGCCGTCCTCATCGCCGAGGAAGGCCAGCCCTTCGTCGAGGATCTCGTGCGTGGCGTGATGCCCGGCAATGCCGTCATCAAGGGACGTCTCACTGGCGAGCTGCCTCGCACCGGCGAGTTGAGCCCTGACGCACTCAAGCGCGCTCTGGGTATCGAGGTCAGCGAGGGTTATCCCAGCTGTGAGAATGTCGCTCCGCGTCCCCCCGCATTGTGCCAGGGTTGCGGTCACCGCGACGTTTACACTGCCCTCAACGAGGTGTTGAAGGATTATCCCAATGCCCGCGTGTTTGGCGACATCGGTTGCTACACCCTGGGCTTCATGCCTCCCTTCAAGGCCATCCACTCGTGTGTTGACATGGGTGCCAGCATTACGATGGCCAAGGGTGCCAGCGATGCCGGCCAGTGGCCCGCAGTTGCCATCATCGGCGACTCGACCTTCACCCACTCGGGAATGACAGGTCTGCTCGATGCCATCAACGAGAATGCCAATATCACTGTCATCATCAGTGACAACCTCACCACCGGTATGACTGGCGGTCAGGACTCGGCAGGCACAGGCAAGTTCGAGGCCATCTGCCGCGGACTGGGTATGACCGACGAGCACCTGAAAGTGGTCGTTCCCCTGCCCAAGAATATGCCCGAAATCACGCAAATCATGCGTGATGAGATCAATTACCGCGGCACTAGCGTGATTATCCCGCGCCGCGAATGCATGCAAACATTACAACGTCATCTCAAACAAAAGAAAGCACAGGAGGCAAAGCAATGAAAACCGATATCATTTTGTGCGGCGTGGGTGGACAAGGTATCCTCTCCATCGCTACCGTGATTGGCGAAGCAGCCATGCACGAGAATCTTTATATCAAGCAGGCCGAAGTACACGGTATGTCACAGCGTGGCGGTGACGTGCAGTCTAACCTGCGCATCAGCAGCGACCCCATCAACAGCGACCTGATTGCTCTCGGTTCGGCGGATGTAATCATCTCGATGGAGCCGATGGAGGCCCTGCGTTATCTGCCTTTCCTGAGCAAGGAGGGCTGGATTATCACTTCGAGCAAACCCTTTGTCAATATCCCCAACTATCCTGAGGTGGAAACCGTGATGGCCGACCTGAACAAGGTGAAAAACGTCATCATTCTCGACATCGAACAGCTGGCTAAGGACAACGAGATTCCCCGTTCGGCTAACGTCATCCTGCTGGGTGCTGCCCAGAAGGCCCTCAATATCGAGTACGAAAAGTTGGAGAATGCCATCCGCCGCGTCTTTGGCCGCAAGGGCGACGCAGTGGTGGACGCTAACCTCAAGGCTCTTGCTATCGGAAAGGAGGCCCAGCGATGAGACCCACTCCCATTAGCCGCGAGATCATCGACCGCGCGATTGATGAGTATGGCATTATCGATTATGCCAACGCTACCATCCGTGAAGTCAAGGCCATCGCCGAGCGTGCTGAGCGCGAGTCGGGACAGGAGTTCATCAAGATGGAGATGGGTATCCCTGGACTGCCCGCTGCCAAAATCGGCGTTGAGGCACAAATCAAGGCGCTGCAGAACGGCTGCGCCCGCCTTTATCCCGCTCTGCCCGGTGAGCCCATGATTAAGGACGCCACTTCTCGCTTCATCAAGGCGTTTATCGACGTGGACATTCCCGCCGAGTGCTGCATTCCCACCGTTGGCTCAATGCAGGGCACTTTTGCTTCGCTGCTCACCATCACCCAGAGCAACAAGAAGAAAAACAAAGCCCTGTTCATCGACCCCGGTTTCCCCGTGCAGAAGCTGCAGCTCGAGATTCAGGATGTCCCCTACGAGACCTTCGACATCTACGAGTTCCGCGGCAAGAAGCTGCGTGCCAAACTCGAGGAGTATATGGCAAAGGGCGACGTTTGCTGCCTGATTTACAGCAACCCCAACAACCCCGCCTGGATTTGCCTGACCGACGAGGAGCTGAAGGACATCGGTGAGCTGGCTACCAAGTATGATGTTATCGTGCTCGAGGACCTGGCTTACTTCGCCATGGACTTCCGTCTGGACATCAGCAAGCCCTTTGAACCGCCCTTCCAGCCCAGCGTGGCAAAATATACCGACAACTACATCATGCACATCAGTGGCAGTAAGGCCTTCTCCTATGCCGGCGAGCGCATTGCTATGACCTGCATCAGCCCGACCATCTTCCACCGCCACTATCCCGACCTGTCGGCGCGCTACGACGGACTGCCCTTCGGCAAGGTGTTCATCACCCGCACGCTCTATGCCCTGTCATCGGGCACGAGCCACAGCGCCCAGTATGCGCTTGCAGCCATTATGGACGCTGCCAGCAACGGCGAGTACCACTTCCGTGACGATGTCATCGTCTATGGCGAGCGCGCCCACAAGCTGAAGGAGATTTTCACCCGCCACGGCTTCCGCATCGTCTATGGCATGGACGGTGACCAGCCCATCGCCGACGGCTTCTACTTCACCATCGGCTACGGTAACATGACCAGCGGCCAGTTGGCACGCGAACTGATGTACTACGGCGTGAGCGCCATCTGCCTTGCTACCACAGGCTCCTGGCAGGAAGGCTTGCGCGTGTGCACCTCGTTCATCCAGGATCACCAGTACGAGATTCTCGATGAGCGCATGGCCATCTTTGCCGAGAACAACCCCATCGAATAAATTAGGAATCAGGAATCAGGAATCAAGAATTGTTGACTTTCTAACTTCTAACTTCTAACTTCTAACTCCTAACTAATAAAGATGATTTGTTAAGAAACTGTATTTATTCTAAATACACGCACATTGATTTGGGGAAGCCACATGGCTTCCCCAAATTTTTTCAAGACACTAGGGTAGAAAGGAATAACTTCAATGATTATTTGGTAGTATTATTAAGATTTGCTTGTATTTTGAGTTTTTTCTCAAAAAAAACGTATCAAATTATTAGAAATTATCTTATATTTGCCAATTGAAATTGAATAAAGAATCAAGAAGCCGAACGGCTAGATATTGGCAAAAGTCGTAAATGAGCAACCAAGTGATTGTGGTTCAGTATATTATACCTCACCACGCTACGCCCCATTTGCGGTATGTGTGTTTATCGTTTATCGAATGCAGTAATGTTAATTCGCTGAACGTTAGTGGGAATTTGATTTAGCATATTTCAGCTAAAGGGCTGATGTGTGCCTTTTTTATATATGTAAATTTTTAGAATTTTATGATTATGATAGTCAAAGGTCGTTTTTTACAGTTGAGTTTAATACTGCTGTCAGCTTTGTGTTTGGCTACATGCGGTGTTGATATCCCCAAGGAAAAACAGTCATCATTTGAAACGATGACTGTGCAAAAATCTGATTTAGAGGTGCCTGTGAAATTCAGCGCCAAGATGAAAGGTCAGGCCGACGTGACCATCATGCCACAAGTGAGCGGCCAGCTGATGAAAATCTGTGTGACCGAAGGTCAGCAAGTGGGCAAAGGTCAAACGCTGTTTGTTATTGACTCGCGCAATGCCCAGCACGAGCTGGAATCGGCACGAGCCAACCTGCAGGCTGCCAATGCCAACCTGCAGGCTGCCATATCCCAGGCCAACAGTGCCAAGCTGGAATATGAGAGCAACAAGAACCTGTATGACAAGAAAATTGTGAGCAATTACATGCTTGAGAGTTCACTGAACGCATACAAGCAGGCACAAGCCACCGTGAGCCAGGCAAAGGCATCGGTCAGCCAGGCTCAAGCCGCAGTGAACCACGCCAAGGTGAACCTGGGCTTCTGCACGATCAAGTCACCGGTGGCTGGCGTCATCGGCGAGATTACGGTCTATGCCGGCGACCAGGTGAGCCCGATGACGCAAATGACCATCGTCAGCGGCAACAGGCAGATGGAGGCGGAGTTCTCGGTTCCCGAGTCTATCCTCGAGGAGGGCATGACGTCAGGTTACACCCAGAGCGACAAGGCCAGAAACCTTGCCAACCTGCCCGAGGCGACGTTCATCATGAAGAACGGCACCGAGTACCCCATCAAGGGGCGCATCTCGACCGTGACGGGCGTGGTGAACGCCACAACCGGTTCGCTGGCATGCAAAGCCACGTTCCCCAACCCCGACGGCATCCTGTACTCGGGCATCCAGGGCACTGTGGTGCTCTCGTTTCACCAGCGTGACGTGATGGTCGTTCCCCAGAACGCTGTCGTGCGCCTGCAAGACAAGTCCCTGGTGTATAAAGTGAAGGCTGACAGCACCGCAACAGCCGTTACCGTGACGACAGCCGACGTGGGCAACGGCAAAGACCTTGTCGTGCTTGAGGGCCTGAATGTGGGAGACCGCATCGTTACCGTCGGCGCCAATAATCTGCAGGAAGGCCAGCGTGTCTTGTTCCCCACCGAAGCCAAAAAGAAATGAAATTGTCAGTAGTCGGTTTTTAGAGTTGAAACTGAAAACTGACAACTGAAAAACTGATAAAACTATGAAGAATAACATCTTCATCAACAGATATGTGATGGCATGCGCGATAGCGATTGTCATCACGCTGGTGGGCGCCATCTGCATCGGCACGCTGCCCATCGAGCAGTACCCGAACATCGCACCGCCCACGGTGCGCGTCTCGACCTCATACACCGGTGCCGACGCCAACACCATCATGAAGGCGGTGATTCAACCCCTCGAGGAGAACATCAACGGCGTGCCGGGCATGACCTATATCACCAGCTCGGCGTCGGCCTCGGGCGACGTCTCGATTCAGGTGTTCTTTGAGCAGGGCACCGACCCCGACCTGGCTGCCGTGAACGTGCAGAACCGCGTGAGCCGTGCCACAGCGTTGTTGCCCGCCGAGGTGACGCAGGTGGGCGTGCAGGTGATGAAACAGCAGAGTAACATCCTGCACATCGGCGCGCTGAAGAGCGTGGACGGCAAGTATGACACCGACTTTATCGCCAACTATATCGACATCAACATCAAGCCCCGACTGATGCGCATCACCGGCGTGGGCGACGTGATATCGTTGGGTAATACCTATGCCCTGCGCATCTGGCTGAAGCCCGATGTGATGGCGCAGTATAATCTGGAGCCCAACGATGTGTTCGCCGCTATCGGCGGCCAGAGTTTCGTCGCTGCAACGGGTTCGCTGGGCGAGCAGTCCGAGAATGCCTACCAGTACTCGATGGAGTACAAGGGCACGCTGAAGACCGTCGAGGAGTTCAACGAGATTGTGCTGCGCACCAGCGACGGCGGTCACCTGTTGCACCTGAGCGATGTGGCTGAGGTCGAGATTGGCGCCGTGAGCTACAGCTTCACCTCCAACATCGACGGCCAGCCGGGCACCATCTACATGGTGTTCCAGGCCCCTGGTGCCAACGCTACCGAGGTGAATGCCCGCATTGCCAACCTCTATGAGGAGCTGAAGCCGACGATGCCTGCAGGCTTGGAGTTTGAGATCCTGGAGACCAGCGACGACTTCCTCTTCGCTGCCATCCACAACGTGGTCGAGACGCTCGTCATCGCCATCATCCTGGTGATTCTCGTGGTCTATTTCTTCCTGCAGAATTTCAAGGCGACGGTGATTCCCTCGTTGTCGATTATCGTGTCGCTGCTGGGCACGTTCGCCATTGTGAAACTCGCGGGATTCTCGCTCAACATCCTGACGCTATTCGCGTTGGTGCTCGCCATCGGTACTGTGGTGGACGACGCCATTGTGGTGGTCGAGGCGGTGATGGCCAAAATGGAGAGCGGCATCACCGATGCACGCCGCGCTACCCGCGAGGCGATGAGCGACGTGTCGGTTGCCGTTATCTCATGTACCCTGGTCTTCATGGCGGTGTTCATCCCCGTGGCCTTTATGCCCGGCACATCGGGCTCGTTCTTCACGCAGTTCGGTGTGACGCTGGCTTCGGCAGTGGGTCTGTCGTGCGTGTCGGCCTTGACGCTGTGTCCTGCGCTGTGCGCCATCATGATGCGCTATTCCAAGGACAACAAGGAGAAGAAGAACCTGAACTACTACGTCACTAAGGCCTATACCGCCAGCTATAACGCCATCCTCAAGAAATACAAGAAGAGCGTGGGCAAATTCATCAAGCGCCCGAAATTGGCGTGGATACTGCTGGCTATTACAGCCGTGTTGCTCGTCTTCTTCATGCGCGGTCTGCCCTCAGGCCTCGTGCCCCAAGAGGACCAGGGCGTGTTCTTTGCCGAGGTGCGTGCCCCCGAAGGCTGCACCCTGTATGAGACACAGGAGATTGTCAAGAAAGTGGAGGAGAAGGTGAAGAAGATTCCCGAGCTGGAGAACTATGCTGTGGTCAGTGGCTACGGCATTATGTCCGGGCGCTCGAGCAGTTGCTACGCCACGCTTATCATCCGCCTGAAGAATTGGGACGACCGCCCCGGCATGAACCACAACATCATGCTGGTGTATGGACGATTCGCCATGGACTGCAAGGAAATCAAGAACGCGCTAGTCATCCCCTTCCAGATGCCTCAGGTGCCAGGCTACGGTTCAAACAACAGCGTGAACCTTGTTTTAGAGGACATGCAGGACCGCCCGATGTCGGAGTTCAATGTTGATGCAAACAAGTTCCTGGCGAAACTCAACGAACGGCCTGAAATCATGCTGGCGATGTCTACCTATTCGGAGCGATTCCCGAAGTATCAGGTCGACATCGATGCGACACAGTGCGACCGTTCAGGCATCACGCCCGCGTCAGTGCTTCGCACGCTGGGTGCCTATTGCGGCGGCTCCTATGTGGGGAACTTCAACCAGTTCGGCAAGGTGTATCGCATCATGGCCAATGCTGCCCCCGAGTACCGCCTCGACCCCTCGTCACTCAACAACATCTTCGTGCGCGTGCAAGGCGGCAAGATGGCGCCGATTTCAGAGTTCGTCACTTTGAAGGAGGTTGTAGGTTCGGCATCGGTCGACCACTTCAACCTGTTCCAGAGCATCACCTGCGCTGTGATGTCCGCCAGCGGATATTCGGAGGGCGATGCCCACAAAGCCATTGCCGAAGTGTTTGCCGCCGAGATGCCCAAGGGATATACCTACGAGTACGGCGGCATGTCACGCGAGGTGGAGGAAACCGCCGGCTCCTATGCGACGGCTCTGATTTATGTCATCTGCGTTATCCTCATCTACCTCATTCTGGCTTCACTGTATAACTCGTGGTTCACGCCATGTGCTGTATTGTTCAGCGTGCCTTTCGGATTGATGGGCTCGTTTGGTGCCATCTGGCTCGTATCGCTGCTGCACCTGCCAGGCATGGAGAACAACATTTACCTGCAGACAGGTGTCATCATGCTGATTGGTCTGTTGGCAAAAACGGCTATCCTTATTACCGAGTTTGCCTCGGAGCGCCGTGCCCAGGGCATGAGTATCCGTGATGCCGCCTTTGCCGCCTGTGAGGAGCGCTTGCGTCCCATCCTGATGACCGTTGTCACGATGATTGCGGGTATGATTCCTCTCATCATCGCCGGTGGTGCGGGTGCCAACGGTAACCGTGTGCTTGCACTGGGTGTCACTGCCGGTATGGCCGTGGGTACACTCGCCCTGCTCTATGTGGTGCCCGTGTTCTTCATGTTCTTCCAGAAACTCCACGAGAGATTCCAGGGAAAGACCGCTACTACAGAAACCGACCTGGAGGTTCCAGAAACTGACCTGAAGGACTAAAAAGCCTAAGAACTTTAATCATTGGCAATTGAAAATGAAAACGACGACAATCAAAATAATAGCCATTTGTGTGGCAGCACTGTCTCTGGCGGGCTGCGACACCATCAAGAGTTTACACAGCGAGTACAAGTCCCAAGCGACGATTCCAGCCGACGTTCTCGGCAGCAATGTCAAGGTGACAACCGACACCACTTTACTGACCGAATTATCGTGGCGTGAGTTCTTTACCGACCCGTTGCTGCAACGGCTCATCGACACGGCCCTCGTGCGCAACACCGACATCAATTCGGTGCGTCTCGCGATACAACAGTCCGAGGCTGCGTTGGCTGCCGCTAAACAGGCGTTTTTCCCGTCAGTGTATTTTGCACCATCGGGCTCTGTTTCTTCGTTCGGTGGCAGCGCTGCGTCCTGGACCTACAACACGCCGTTGCAGGTCAATTGGGATATTGATGCCTTCGGCTCCATCAAGAGTCAAAAACGCAAGTCCGAGGTGATGCTCTTGAAAGCGCAAATCCAGGAACAAGACGCGCGTGCCGACATCATTTCGGCAGTGGCTCAGCAGTACTGTACACTGCTCCTGCTTGACCAGCAGCTGGAAATCCTCATGTCAACCGACAGCCTGTGGAATATCTCGCTTGAAACGCAGAAGATACTTTGGGAGAACGGCAAATCCTACTCTACAGCAGTTAATCAAATGGAGTCATCCTACCTAAACGTGAAAACGTCGATTGTTGACACTCACCGCTCTATCCGTCAGGTGGAGAATGCCATCTGCCGCCTGCTGGCCATCCCGCCACAGCACATCGAGCGCAGCCGCTTAGGCCGCTTCTCCCTGCCTCGACGTTTTGAGTCGGGTGTGTCGGCAATGCTGTTGCAGAACCGTCCCGACATCAAGATAGCCGACCTTGCCATGGCCGAGGCCTTCTACAACACCCAGGCGGCCCGCGCTGCATTCTTTCCGTCACTCAACCTTCAAGGACTGGCTGGATGGACCAATAGTGCAGGCGCTGGTGTCGTAAACCCCGGTAAGATTTTGCTCAACGCCGTTGCATCGCTAACTCAGCCCATCTATGCCCAAGGCAAATTGAAGGCTAACCTGAAAATCAACCAGCTGGCACAGGAGGACATGATGAACCGCTATGTGCAGACGGTCATCGATGCCGGCAGCGAGGTGAATGAAGCGCTTGCTGACTGCCAGGCTGCAGCTGAAAAGCATGGCTATTATCATCGCCAAGTGGTTGTATTGAAGGAAGCCTACAAGGGAACCCATGAACTCATGGACAATGGCAAGGCAAGCTATCTGGAGGTGCTCACAGCACAAGAGACTCTCCTGAATGCCCAGCTCAATGAGGCCACGAACATGTATAACGGGGCCATGGGCCTTATCGCCCTGTACATTGCCCTGGGTGGAGCCACACAATAACAGCTCAGATACCTGATTATGCGATGCTTCGTCTATTTCCTGTTATCCATTTGTGCCGTGACGTTGCTATCGTCATGTGAGCACGACGAGCCTGTCAACCCCATCAAGCCGCTTGAGGAGCGCACGGTGCTCGTGCTATCTACCGAGGGCGAGATTTTTGACCAAACGGGCAAGCTGGTGAAGGAACTGTCCAACTGCACATTTGCCTCTGAAATCATTGCCGAGGGTAACGACTATTTTGTTGCCGGTGTGTCGTCCAAGGGACGTGTGGGCTATTGGAAAAACGGCAAGTGGAACACGTTGCACGTCGATTTTATCGATGACGTGGACCACTGGATTTACGGCATCGGCAAGTGGGATACCTATATCTATCTGCTCGATTTGCCCAACGTGCTCAGGAACAGCGGCATCTTCCCGCTCGAAGACTCCGAGCGTTTTGTTGCCTCCGATCACGGGTTGGAGGTGAGTGAGGGCCAGTGCTATGTCATCGGCTATGAACTGACCGGCAACGAGTCAGTATTTCTTCCCATTTTGTATTCCTACAACAAAGGGTCTTACAAGAAGGAATACCTGTCGGTGCCCCCGGGATACATCACAGGCGAGTGCCGGGCCATCTATGCCAGCAACCGCACCCACACCGTGATTGGAGGTATCGTGGGCCGCGAGCCGGCAGTGTGGGTAGACAAGCAGTGCAAGACTTATCAAGTCAGTTGCCCTGAACTCCTGAAAGAGGGCAGTTACCCGGTGGGACGCATCGAGGACATCACCGAGTGTAACGGCCACGTGTATGCCGCGGGATTTGAATACAATGCCGACATGGAGCTGGTCGCCACGGTGTGGGTTGACGGCATCCCCGAGCATTACCAGTATAATCCCGACTATGACGGCGCCTCACAGGCCATTGGCATCTACGCCTATGGTAACGATGTGTATGTGCTCACCACCGAGTTTACCCCGGAGGTGAGCGACCTCATGACCCACGTGTGGCTGAACGGGAAAATACTCATGTCTTATCAAGGCATCCAACCAACAGGATTCGTGGTTTTGTAAATTTTTAATGATGAAACAGAGATTTTTATATCAATTATTCATGATGTGTGCGCTGGTGTCGCTCTCGTCGTGTGAGCACCATGAGCCAGTCAACCCGATTAAGCCGGTTGATGAGCGCACGGTGCTGGTGTTGACCTACAACGGTGAGGTCTTTGACCAGTATGGTGATCTGGTCTCGAAATTGCCGAACTGCCTTTATGCAGCCGAAATCATATCCGATGGAGAAGACTTTTTCGCGTCGGGTACCCATGCCAAGGGCCGCGTGGGGTATTGGAAAAACGGCAAGTGGAACACGCTGCATGTCGATTTCATCGATGATGTGGACCACTGGGTCTACGGTATCGGCAAATGGGATTATTACTTCTATTTGCTTGATGTTCCTAATGTACTGAAGAACAGCGGTATCTTCCCGCTTGAGAATTTCCATGACTTCGTTCCCCCCAGGCATGCGCTCGCCGTGAGTGAAGGCAAATGCTATGTAATCGGTTATGGGTTCAGTGACGATGAAAATGCAGATGGTCATTATTTGCCAGTGTTGTACACCAATTACAAGAAAGAGTTCCTGCCCATGCCCAAGGGTGCCGTGACGGGCGAGTGCCATGCCATCTATGCCTATGACCGCGACCACACCATCATCGGCGGCTTCATTGATGCCAAGCCTGCAGTCTGGGTCGAGAAGGAATATGAGATTTATCCTGTCAGCTATCCCAGGGAGACACTCGACGGCCTGAACATCGTCGGGAGCGTGGAATCGGTGACGAAGTGTAACGGCCACATCTATGCGGCAGGCTTTGAACATGATTACAACAATAAGTCTATCGCCACCCTGTGGACCGATGGCGTTCCCGCACATTATCTGTCGGGATGGGAATGCACCAGTTCACATGTCATCGAAATCCACTCCTATGGCGATGACGTGTATATGCTCACCTTTGAATATAATAACGACACTGACGAGTCACGTAGTCATTTGTGGATGAATGGCAAAATCATTATGACCTATGAGAATTTGTCCATATCAGGTTTTACGATACTTTGACGATAATTGAAACAATATTATAAGGATTTAAAAATTGAAGTTATGAAATATACGAGAGCATTATTTCTTGCCATTCTGGCACTGGTCGCATTACCTATGATGGGCCAGATAGTTACGTCAATAAAAGGCGTGGAGCGAGAAAGAATCAATGTGGACAGCATTAT
>CACZAC010000046.1 GCA_902779125.1 uncultured Bacteroidales bacterium
ACCATCTCGGCAAGCAGGCATCAACGACAGGCAATGTCGGCAAGATGCTGTTCACTACTGCATGCAGCGTTTTCTCAGTCACCACTCAGCATGCCGTTTCGCGTGTCCGACTCGTGCGGGCCAACGAAATCATGTGCAATATCCTTGACCATCCCGACAACGAATTCCTCTTTTCTATTGCCGACGATAACCTCCTTCACGAGTTGGTCGACGCCAAGTGCCCCACCGTCCTTTCCGAGCGCAGCGGACAACCGCTTCCCAACGGTTTCCTCACTCAGACGATACTCCATGACCTCTTCAGCGAGGTAATAGAGCCTGGAAAAACCATCTCAGCCGATGAACTGACCCTCAAACTCACCTCACGACGTCAGCAGCTGAATCGCATCGAGCAATCCCGCACGCTCATCGCCCAGGCTGCCCACCTCGGCGTCATCCACAAGAGCGATGACGGCGACTCTGGCTACACCCTAGCGCAATTCCACCCAAAGCCCTGTAATCCAACAGATAATGAAAGCCATTTAACAATTCATTAACAGTTCCGCCCCTCCTTTTTTGTCGTAGTATTACAAGCTGTCAGCTTGTAAAAGAAAAACAGTTTCAGCCATCAATGTTAGTATTTCTTGTATTTCTTGTTTTCCTTTTATTAGAGGGGGGCGGATGCTGTCACGGGAGAATCAGATTAATCTGTTGTTTTTTGATGGTTTTTGGGTGGTTTTGGTTGGGCGGGGGTGGGATTTCTGAAAAGTGATGAATTCGTTTCGTTGGCGGACAAAAAAGCGAGGAGCGGACGCCAGTTTATAAAGATTTGCATTATCTTTGCAGATAATATAAATGTTGTAGAAATTTCATCACTAAAATTCGAAGGATATGAAAAGGAGATTGTTGATAGCCCTGGTGGCGATGATGGGCGTGATTGTGGCGGCTGACGCCTGTACGTCGGCGATTGTGAGCGGGAAACTGACGGCGAACGGACGTCCGATGATATGGAAGAACCGCGACACCAACGACCTGAACAACCGCGTGGAACGCATCGTGGCACACGACGGGCTGATGGAGTTTGTCGCCCTGTTTGACTCACGCGACCTGCAGGACACGGCTGCCTGGATGGGCTTCAACGAGGCGGGCTTTGCCATCATGAACACGGCATCCTACAACCTGAACGGCAACGACGGCGTGAAGAACATGGACCGTGAGGGCGAACTGATGCGCTACGCGCTGGAGCGCTGCAAGACGGTCGATGACTTTGAGGGCGTGCTCCAGACGCTGCCCAAGCCCCTGGGCGTGGAAGCCAACTTCGGCGTCATCGATGCGCAGGGCAACGGCGCCTACTTCGAGACCGGCAACTTCAAATATGTGAAATATGACCTTGCCGATGCCCCCGACGGCATCCTCGTGCGCACCAACTACTCCTACAGCGGCACCAAGGACAAGGGCATGGGCTATGTGCGCGAGGAAAACGAAAAGACGCTGCTGGCGCCCCATGTCGCAGCCCAGGACATCACGCCAGCCACGTTCACCGAAGAACTGTCGCGCACCTTCTACAACTCCCTGATTGGCAGGGATTACACCCGCAGCGGCGACACCTGGATTGTGGACCAGGACTTCATCCCGCGCCGCATCTCGAGCGCCAGCGTGGTCATCGAGGGCATCGTGCCGGGCGAGAATCCGCGCCTGACGACCATGTGGATTGCCTTGGGCTATCCCCCCTGTGCCGAGGTGTTCCCCGTGTGGGTGGGTGAAGACGGCGTGGCACCCGAGCTGACGGGCACGACCGCCGACAACCACTCGGTGCAGTGCGACAAGGTGAACAAGCGCAAAGAAGAGGTGTTCCCCGTGGTGCGCGGCAACGGCAAGCAGTACCTGAACCTGTCCAAACTCTACAACAACGAGGGCACAGGCTACTGCCAGACGCTCGCGCTGAAAAACCGCCAGGCCTATAAGCGCGGCTATGAGGAAATCGCCCGCCGCCGCGCCCTGTACAACAAGACCAAGAAGGGAAAAAAGAAATAATCACCCGTTTTTTCACGGTTAGTGACTAGAGTCATACGATGACAATCGAGCCTTGCAGCGTCTCATCCGGCACCTACATGCGCCACTTGTGCGCCATGTTCCTTGCCGACAACTGGCTGTGGATGGTGGCACCGCTGGCGTTGTGTGCCGTGTTCGCCGTCTGGATTGACGTGCGCTTCATCATCGTGGCGATGATGGTGCTGTTCATCGTCATGCCCATGATTCTGGCATTGCTCTACTTCTATTACGGCTTCTCGCCCGAGGCGCGCTGGTCCATCATGGAGAAGAGCGCCATCGTCGACAAGGAGGGCATGACGCTGACCTTTACCGACGAGCGCATGAAAAAACACGCCATCCGCTGGGATGACGTGCGTTATATCATTGAAAAGGACAATGTGCTGTTGCTGATGCTCAAGGGCAAGCGATACACCTGCCTGATGTTTCCTGCATCAGTTATAGATCCAGACGTCGCGCAGGCGCTCAGGCAATTCACTGCGCAGACCCATTAAATGGCTGTAGTCGTCGCTGCGGGCGACATAGACACACATCATTCCCTTGTAGTCCAGAATCTTCATGTAAGGCACCAGAGAGGCGTTAGCCGTCTTGAAAGCGTCCCATTCCTGCTGATTGCGCAGGGTGGCAATCACCATATAATATTTGCCTGAGGTATTGCCGGTGGCAGCAATGCCCTGGTGGGCATCGACCACAGCAATCTCCTGGGGAACAACGCCCTGCTGAACGGTCATGCCCAACTGCTGCGTCTGCGGTGCAGTGACCTCGAGCGTCATGCCGGCCTGGTCATGGTTACGGTCCACAATGATTGGCGTCGAGAGCACAATGCCCAGTCCAATCAGCGCAGCGGCCGAAGCTGCAATCCTGACAGCCTTGCGCGAGAACAGGTTGCGCTCTTGAGGAACGATAGCAGCAGGCGACTCGTCCTGAGCGTCAGCCTCGCGGGCAGCCAGTTCAAGCGACTCGACCGTCTGAATCTCAAAGTCAGCCAGACCATAATACTGGTCGGTGGCATTGTCCCTGAAAAACGGCACAAACTCGACGCGGTTGCCTTCATTGCTGCGGAAATAGCCCAAGCGTCCCATCGACACCTCGCTACCCATCGACAACTGCTGCCTGAAAGAGGTCACGCTGTCGGCAATGAAACGCACAGCCTCGTCATAATCCAAGCCCTCGTGGCACACCAGCGACTGGGCGAGAAGCCCATCGTTGTGGTTCACGCTGGCATTGAAGCCTATCGTGCGCTGAGGACGCTCCAGCACCGAACGCTCCTCGTCAAAACAGGCCCTGCCATAATTGGCAATGAACGCGCCCCAACCGGGAATGACCACGCAGTCGTGGCACGTCATCAGATATTCTATATGTTCAATAATCGAAAACATCATACAAAGGTAGGCATTTTTTGGCAACTGCGACAAAATATTTTGCCAAAAACCGTCAAAAAAGTTTTCAACAGTCCACCACGCCTAGCGTCCAAATACCAGCCGATAGGCATCGGCTTTCTTCTCGAGCGCCAACGGATAGGCACGCGACGTCGAGGGCATGCGCCACAACCTGATGTCATGCTCCCCCACCCGACAATCGACGGGCATGCCGACGGCGGGCACAGGGACATGCGCCTGCTCGGCTATCACGCCCGTGGCTTTCTCGCCCGTGGTGATGACCTGGGTAATCGTGGGATGCTCATCAAGCAGCCGGGCGAGGTCAATCGGCTCGACAATCTCCAGAAACTTATCGCTCGCATTATCCTTGAGGCGACGCACAGCCATTCCCGTGTCCCACAAGGCAATGCCCTCGCGACGGAGCAACGCCTTGATGGCATCCAGGTCAAACCGCTTGGCCTCATGACGCCACAAGGCATCGCGGTCCCCGCAGAAGATGATGCCCATCACGCGCCAGAAATCGTTGATTTTGTTCGGGTAATAAAACGGCATGGACCACCGCTCGGGTTTGGGCGGAAAAGTGCCGAGAAACAGGTAGCGGGGCCGGGGCGGGATAAACGGCGACCACGGATGTCGCTCGATTGGCGGTTGATTCTTATTCATAGCTGCAAAGAAAAGAAAAAAACGCGCACAACCCATGTTTTTCACGAAAAAATGTAACTATATCACATTTTTTACTACCTTTGCAGTTTAGAAAAATAACAATCAATAAATAACGAAGATATGAAAATCCGTAACCTATTACTTGTATTGGCCGCCTCATGGCTGCTTGTAGCATGTAACGCATCCAAGGATGTGCCTTATATGAAAAACATTGATGAGATTCCAGTTGCCGCATTATCCGAGGCTGTTGCCCAAGCCGGTGACTTCAACATCAAACCTGGCGACATGCTTCAAATCACAGTATCTGCATCCAACCAGGATGTCGTAGCACCTTTCAATAAGATCAAATATGTCGCTGCCGGCATTTCCTCGACAACTGGTGACCGTTCTGTTGTGTACTATCTTGTTGATGATAATGGTAATATCGATTTCCCTGTCGTTGGCAGAATTCACATTTCAGGCATGACAAAAGCATCCGTCGAGAGATACATCGCAAACTTGATTTATCCCAAATACATCACCGAGATGCCTACTGTCGAGTGTCGAATCGAGAACTTCCGAGTCTTCTGCCTTGGTGATTTTAATCATAAGGGAACCATCAATGCATCCAACGGCCGATTGAATTTGATTGAGGCTATTGCCATGGCTGGTGACTTAACATTGCAGGGAAGACGAGACAACATCCTGTTGATTCGTACCGATGCCAACGGCCAGCGTACCGTGAAGCGCATCAACATCAATGACGCAAGCTTCATTTCCTCACCTGAATTCAACCTCCAGCAGAACGACATCCTCTATGTAGAGCCCAACAAGTACAAGGCCCGTAGTGTGTGGAGTGTTCCTCCCATGTATTCGTTTGCTGTTAGCGTTCTTGGTACAGCCATGTCAATCTTCACTTTCATCGCTGTCAGGGCTAAATAATCCACGATTTATCCTTTAATAAATAACGACTTTCCCATCATCGGGAAGGTCGTTTTTTTGTTACATGACAAAACTGACAAAATGTCAGTTCACGGATTTTGGCACAAGTGTTGAACATGAATCAATGTAATCAACAAGCACACTAAAGATAATGAAAGGAGAAACAATATATGAACTTTAACAATTTCACAATCAAAGCACAAGAAGTCGTCCAGAAAGCGGTTCAGCTGACCCGCAGCAGCGGTAACCAGGCGATAGAGCCTGAACATCTGCTCAAGGCTGTCATCAGCGAGGGAGATGCTGTGGTTCGCTTCATTTTCCAAAAACTGGACATCAATCCGATGAATGTAGAGCGGCCTCTTGAAGCCGCACTGCAGAAACTGCCCCATGTGAGCGGTGGTGAGCCCTACTTGAGCAATACCGCCAGCCAGGTACTTGACAAAGCCAACGATATTGCCAGCAAGAACCAGGACCAGTATGTAACCGTCGAGGCGTTGCTCATGGCATTGTTTGAGGTCAAATCCACGGTATCTTCTATTCTCAAGGATGCCGGCATGACCAAAGACGATCTCAAGGCAGCTATTGACGAGTTACGCAAAGGCAAGAATGCGACCTCACAGAGCGCTGAGGAGCAGTACAACGCCCTGAGCAAATATGCCGTGAACCTCAATGAGCGTGCCCGTCAGGGCAAGTTGGATCCCGTCATCGGTCGTGATGACGAAATCCGTCGCGTACTGCAGATTCTGAGCCGACGCACCAAGAACAACCCCATCCTTATCGGTGAGCCTGGCACTGGTAAGACCGCTATTGTCGAGGGTTTGGCACAACGTATTGTGCGCGGTGACGTGCCCGAGAACCTGAAGATGAAGCAGGTTTATTCATTGGATATGGGTGCACTGATTGCCGGTGCCAAATATCAGGGCGAATTTGAGGAGCGCCTCAAATCAGTCATCAACGAGATTACCCAAGCCAATGGCGAGATTATCCTGTTCATTGACGAAATCCACACGCTGGTGGGTGCCGGCAAGAGCAGTGGCGCAATGGATGCAGCCAACATCCTTAAGCCGGCTTTGGCCCGTGGTGACCTGCGCAGCATCGGTGCCACGACGCTTGACGAGTACCAGAAGTACTTTGAAAAAGACAAGGCGCTGGAACGCCGTTTCCAGATTGTCATGGTCGACGAGCCTGACGAGGAAAGCAGCATCGCCATCCTGAGAGGCTTGAAAGAGAAGTACGAGAATCACCATAAGGTGCGCATCAAGGACGATGCCATCATCGCTGCCGTGCAGTTGAGCCAACGCTACATCAGCGACCGTTTCCTGCCCGACAAGGCCATCGACCTGATTGATGAGGCTGCCGCCAAACTGCGTATCGAGATGGATAGCGTGCCGCAGGGTCTCGATGAGATTTCCCGCAAGATTTCACAACTCGAGATTGAGCGTGCTGCCATCAAGCGAGATGGTGACGAAGCCCGCATCGCCGACCTGGACAAGCAGATTGCCGAGATGAAGGACCGCGAGAGCGACTATAACGCCAAGTGGAAGAGCGAGAAAGAACTCATCAATAAAATCCAGCAGAACAAAATCGACATCGAGCAGCTCAATTTCGAGGCTGAACGTGCCGAGCGCAACGGCGACTATGGCCGCGTGGCCGAAATACGCTACTCCCTCATCAAGCAGAAGGAGGACGAGAACCGCAGCATCCAGGAGCGCCTGCGCGATATGCAGGGCGACAAGGCCCTTATCAAGGAAGAGGTCGACAGCGACGACATTGCCGAAATCGTTTCACGGTGGACCGGTATCCCCGTGACCAAGATGCTGCAGAGCGAGAAGGACAAGCTGCTCCACCTCGAAGAGGAATTGCACAAGCGTGTCGTGGGCCAGGATGACGCCATCAAGGCCATCAGCGATGCCGTGCGCCGCAGCCGAGCCGGATTGAATGACCCGCGGCGACCCATCGGTTCGTTCATCTTCCTGGGTACCACGGGTGTGGGCAAAACCGAACTTGCCAAAGCCTTGGCTGACTATATGTTCAACGACGAGAACATGATGACGCGCATCGACATGAGCGAATATCAGGAGAAATTCTCCGTCACCAGGCTCATCGGTTCGCCTCCCGGCTATGTGGGCTACGATGAGGGTGGACAGCTGACCGAAGCCGTCAGGCGCAAGCCCTATTCGGTGGTGCTGTTCGATGAGATTGAGAAGGCCAACCCCGATGTGTTCAACGTGCTGTTGCAGGTACTTGACGACGGCCGTCTGACCGATAACAAGGGACGCACGGTCAACTTCAAGAACACCATCATCATCATGACCAGCAATTTGGGTTCCAGCCTCATCCGTGAGCGTTTTGAACACATGACTCCCGAGAACCGGGTTCAGGTCATTGACAGCACCCGCAACGATGTGATGGACATGTTGAAAAAGACCATCCGTCCCGAGTTCTTGAACCGAATCGACGAGATTATCATGTTCACGCCGCTCGACGAGGAACAAATCCGCCAGATTGTCGCCATGCAGCTCAAGGGTGTCAAGAAGATGCTTGACAAGAACGGCATCACCCTTGAAGTGACCGAAGCTGCCGTAGCCCTGCTGGGCAAGGCAGGCTATGACCCCGAGTTTGGCGCTCGTCCTGTCAAGAGAGCCATCCAGAACATGGTGCTCAACCAGCTCAGCAAAGACATCATTGCCTCGAAGGTTGACCGCAACCATCCCATCATCATCGATGCCGAGGGCAATGAACTCGTCTTCAAGAACTAAACGACAAGCCACGACATCTAACCCAACGTGGGCGACAGCATTGAAACTGTCGCCCACGTTTTTTTATTTTGTAATCCTTGAATTCTCCTAGAAGCCGAGGAAGTCGGGGGTCATCTGGTCGAGGGAGAGGCCTTTGAGGTCTTTCTCGCTCAGGAGCATGTTGGCGGGATTAATGCGCCAATCGATGCCTAGGGCGGGGTCGTCAAAACGCAAGGTCGCCTCGCTCTGGGGAGCATAGACGTTGTCCACCTTGTACTGGAACTGGGCGACATCGCTCAGCACAGCGAAACCGTGGGCGAAGCCTCGGGGGATGAACAATTGACGGCCCGTTTCCGCACTCAGTTCGACAGCGACATGCTTGCCCCATGTGGGACTGCCGTGGCGCAAATCCACCACCACATCGAGCACGGTACCCCTGGAAACGCGCACCAGTTTTGCCTGGCTCCACTCGCCACGCTGGAAATGCAGTCCGCGCAGCACGCCCTGGGTCGAGAACGACTCGTTGTCCTGCACAAAATCCACATGTCCGATATTGGCGTCAAAATCTCCCTGCTTGAACACTTCGCTGAAATAACCACGGCTATCGCCGAACCGCTTAGGCTCAATAACCCAAACACCCTTAATCTCCTGTTCGATAAATGTCATGACACTCCAAATTGATTAATTAGTGGTGCAAAGTTAACCATTTTGAAGAAAGGATACAACATAATTCAAGAAAAACAAGTACTTTTGCCGCGCAATTCAATGAAGTGACACAATGAAAAAGACCACACGCAATGTCATCCTGTTTGACGACAACGAGGTGCGCAAGCATCTGATGCCGTTCACCTACACGCGTCCCACCGCCCTGCTGCGCGTGGGCATCACCACCATCAGCGAGAAGTGGCAGGTGATGCTGGGTGAAGCCAATTACAGCTATCTTACCGTCCCCTACCTCAAGAAGAAATTCCCGCTGCGCGTCCGCCGCTCAACCAACCTCATGGTCGCTGGACACGTCATCCCCACTCCAGAGTTGGCCGAACAGGTGCTTTCGCTCCAAGTGGGCGAGGCTCTGATGGTGGGCGAGGAACTCATTGCGTTCAACGGCACGGCACACGACTATGACTCTCGTCATTATGCCAACGTGGTCTATCCCAAGAACCTGCCCCTTGTCATCAAGCATCTGTACGACATCTTTGAGTTCAACGGCGTTGTGCTCACCCAGGACTTCGACCGTCTCACGGCAGGTCGCAAGTCACAGTCCCTGTCGTCCACCAACACCATCATCGGCGACCCTGGGCGCATCTTTGTCGAGCAGGGAGCCTATGTCGAGGGAGCCACTCTCAACACCAACGAGGGTCCTATCTACATCGGCCGCGACGTCGAGGTGATGGAGGGCGCCTGCATTCGCGGCGGCTTTGCGGCATGTCATGATGCCAAGGTGCGCATCGGTGCCAAGGTCTATGGCACTACCACGCTGGGTCCTCACGTCAAAATTGGTGGCGAGGTCGAGAACACCGTTTTCATCGGCTACAGCAACAAGGCCCACGAGGGCTTCCTGGGCGACGCTGTCATCGGCGAGTGGTGCAATATCGGCGGCGGGACAACGGCGAGCAACCTCAAGAACGACTACGGCGAAATCAAGTTGTGGAACTACGCCAGCAAACGCTTTGAGCGCACGGGCCTTCAGTTCTGCGGCCTATTCATGGGCGACCATAGCAAAATCGGTGTCAACGGCATGATCAACACCGCCACAGTGCTGGGCGTCGGTGTCAACATCCACGGCGCCGGATTCCCCCGCAACTTTGTCGCCTCGTTCCAGGAAGGCAGCGCGGCGGCAGGCTTCAAGGACGTGCCCCTTGAGACCTTCTTCACCATTGCCGAGCGCGTGATGAAACGCCGCAACATCCCCTTGACCGACGTTGACCGCGACATCTACCGTGCCATCTACAACATCCGCGACCGCTACAAGTAAACACAACGTTTTTCGCGGATTTCACAAAAATCAGCAATAGCCACTGGAATCTTCCGGTGGCTATTGCTGGTTTAATCGGATAGAACGGAAACGATGGAAACAACAGCGGGGTGGCTATCCATCTCATCGTTATCGTGGGAAATGTGGGAATTTTAGAAGCCTTTCCAGGTTTGGAGCCAGAAGTCGTGTGCCATCTGCTGCCAGCGGTAGGCGGCGGCACCTAGCATGTCGGCTGTGTAGTCGTTGAGCAGTTGGGCTACCTTCTTGCTGTCCTCGGCGTTGAGTTCCTGCCATGTTTTCTCTATCATGGGGAGTTCACGGAGGCCTTTACTGAGGAAGTGGTCGCGGGCGGGCTCAAGGGTCTTGCGGAATACGCCCCATCGCAACGAAGCCAGTCGGTTTGCCTTGCGGAACTGCCACAAGGGTGTGTTGTCGTCCTCACTGGCGTGTCCGCACACCTTCATCGAGGCGGGCAGCGTGGTGTTGCCGCAGAAGACGGGGAACCTGGGGCTCTGACCGGGGTTGTCGAAGGCTATCCACGCCACGCCGCCGATTTCGTCGGGAAGCCAGGAGCGTAGCTGGATGACGGTACTGTAGGAGCACCAGGGGACGCTAACGGTGCGTGTCCACTTCATCGCCGAATCACCCATGGCATAGAACATCGCCAATTGCTCGTTGGTAATCCAGGGGTTGGCGACGGGCGAGACGATGCTGTCGGGCTCGTTCTCAACGATGTTGCCCTGCTTGTCCTTGCGCTTGGGGTTGGGAATCTTGTGGCGGGCGCTCAGGTCGAGGGGTGTGCCCTCATAGTAACTGCCCAACAGGCGCGAGACGTCCTCGACGCTGACTTTCTTGTCGGGCTTGACGCTGACGGGCAAGTTCTCGATACTGTTGTCCAGTCCCAGTGAAGGAGCGAGCTGCTGCATGATGTAGAGTTCACGTATGCTGTAGTTCTTCACTTCTTTCTGGTAGTTGGTACCGCTATAGACCTTCCAGAAGCAGAAGGGCTCCTTGCCATCCCACAGTTTCAACTTTTTAGCCACATCAAACACGTTGTCCGACGCCATATAGCGGTCGGGGTCGTTGAGGTCGAGGTAGCCGATGCGGGAAATGTTTGCCGACACGGCGATTTCGTCGTCGGGAATGCGCACAGCAGCCCAAACGCCGCCCACAGTCTTGGGTCCCTCACCGAAGATTTCGAACAGCCACACCTCGTCCTTGTCGGCGATAGTAAGGCACTCGCCACTGTCGCCGTAGCCGTATTTCTTGACCAGTTGTCCCATCAGGCGGATGGCATCACGCGCTGTCGTGCAGCGTTCCAGGGCGATGCGTGAGAGTTCCTCAATCATGAAGATGCCCTTGGCATTGCGCAGCGTGTCACGTCCCGAGATGGTCGTCTCGCCCATCGCCAGCTGCTTCTCGTTGAGGCAGGGATAGGCGGTGTCGAGGAAACGATAGGTGTGCCGCACCTGCGGGATGACGCCCAGACGGGGCATATTGGTGCTGTCGGCAGCCGAACGGGTGTGAAAGCGGTTCTTGTACACGGCGGTGACCGTATCGCGCTCGTAGTCGCGGGCGGGAACGATAGCCATCCACGTGCGGTAACGGGCGTCACAGGTGTGGGAGGTGATTACCGAGCCGTCGGTGCTCGCCAACTTGCCCACCATGATGCTGGTGCAGGACTCGGTCATGCGCTCGGTCTCCTGGGCGCTGATGTTCACGGCAAATGCCGTCAAGATGACGGCAAGAATCAATGTCAGTCTATTCATAATATCAATATTGTTCACTGACAAAGGTAGCACTTTTTCCCGACCCTCCAAGCATCAGCAACAGATAAAATTGCCACAGAGCGTCACGCAAACAAAAAGCAGCCCCGCTTGGAGCGGGACTGCTAAAAATTCCAGCAAAAGCAATCTGAAATTACTTCATGATGTACTTCTTGCCATTGTGGATGTAGATACCGGGAGCAGTGGGAGCGGGAACGCGGATACCCTGGATGGTGTACCATGCGTTGTCGCCTTCCCTAGCGGCACCCATCTCCTGCAGGCTGGTAGCCTCGGAGTAGATCTCGAACGGACCAAACATGGTAGAAGGCAGGCCTTCGTAGAGGTCGGTCTCGGGAATCTCAACGATAACGTAGTATTCGCCGATGTCGACGGGATCGTCAGCCGAAATCTTGTCATTCTTGGTGTTCAGATAGGTCACGATAGGTTCACCACCCTGAGTTACAATAACAGTTGCAGGATGACCCTCACCGTCATACTCTACGCTCTCGGGAACGATAACCTGATATACACACGGAGCCTTCTTAATGGTGAAGGTGCCGACGGTCTGCTCCAAGCCATAGTAGTGGTCGGTCTCGGTAACGGTAACAACCACATCGTAGGTGCCGGGAACAACGGGAGCCTCGGTTGAAGTTTCACCGGTCTTGGTGTTCACATAGGTGATAGTGAGTTCGCCATCACCCTTAACGAGTTCAGCGGTAGCGGCATGAGCCTCACCGTCATATACGCAATCCTCGGGAACGGTATAGGTAATCTCGCTCTGAGCCTTGTCGATGGTGAAGGTGCCAACGGTCTCTTCCAAGCCATAGTAGTGGTCGGTCTCGGTAACGGTAACAATCACATCGTAGGTGCCCGGTTCAACGGGAGCCTCGGTTGAAGTCTCGCCAGTCTTGGTGTCCTTATAGGTGATAGTGAGTTCGCCGTCACCCTTAACGAGTTGAGCGGTAGCGGCATGAGCCTCGCCGTCATATACGCAATCCTCGGGAACAGTATATTCAATCTCGCTCTGAGCCTTGTCAATGGTGAAGATGCCAGCAATCGTTTCCAGACCATAGTAGTGGTCGGTTTCGGTAACGGTAACGATTACTTCATAGGTGCCCGGTTCAACGGGAGCATCGGTTGAAGTTTCACCGGTCTTGGTGTTCACATAGGTGATAGTGAGTTCGCCGTCACCCTTAACGAGTTGAGCGGTAGCAGCATGAGCCTCGCCGTCATATACACAGTCCTCGGGAACGGTATAGGTAATCTCGCTCTGAGCCTTGTCAATCTTGAACTCAACGGTGTTCACGCCGATGGTATTCTGGTCAAAGTCACCCTCGATGCTGTAGTCGTAGGTACCCGGCTCAACATATTCGCCATTCTCGCCGATGGTGAAGGTCTCTTCGCCTACGGTCACCTCATAGGTCTGAGGCTCGCCAGTGTAAACACGGTCCTCAAGGCCCTCGATGTTGAATGAGCGAACATCAGTCCAGCTCAGACCGTCCATGGGAACATAGTTGTCCATACCATCGTTGAAGCGGAGCTGCAGCGTGTGGGTAGTGGTAATCTCAGGATCGAAGTTCATCTCGAAGGGCAGGTCAAAGGCCTCGCCAGAAGTGAGCGGAGTCTCGATACGGGTCCACTCGCCACGGTTGCCGTCAACCATATACTCAATGTAACCTTCCTGGCCATAGGGGTGCTCATAGTAACCATAAACGTGAGCGGGATGAGGAACAGTGAGGTCATTCCATGCAGCGATGTCATAAGCAGCAACATGATACTCGAAGCGGTCGTCACCAGGAACGAAGGGCTCCTCGTAATCAATCTCACCGACGCTGATTACGTAAGACAGCTCAATGCTATTGCCCGGTTGAATGGTTTTAGCCTTCCAGCAGAAGCCCATACCGCTGTCGTAGTTGCGATTCTCTTTCATATAGTTTTCATCGACCTCGTTCTCAAAGTAGTAGCCGCCGTACCATGTCTGATACTCGTGCTCGTAGATGCTGTCATATCTACCTACGATTTCATAAGCCTCGTAGTTGTTCCTGTACTGTCCGAACCAATAGTCATCGGCGGGAGTAACGCCAGTAACGCCAGCACCAAAGAGAGCACACATCAGCGGAGTGTTTTCGGTATTGGCATACTTCAACTTCAGGCCATAGGTGTCATTCTCATGAGCGAGACGCTCGATCGGAGCATTATCGTTGTTACCGATCATGATGTCGGCCCAAACGCCAGCGCTGATGGTCACGGGCGTGTCGTTGTTGTTGGTCAAGGTGTAAACGATGCGTGCAGCAACCTCGCCCTGGGGCTCGATACGTGAAGTCATCGTGACACCATTGTTTTCGGTACCAGTGGCAGCGTTCAAGTAAACGGCCTGGTTATCGCCCACCTGGAAGGCAGCAATAAAACCAGCACCCTCGCCATAGGTGGTATTGAACCAACCCACATCATCGCCCTCGTAGGTTGATGAATAATAGCGACCGCCAATCTCACCGAGAATGCAGTAACCGGTCTGTGTGCCAGGTCCTGCAGCATCACGTGCCTTGACACTGTAATAAATCGACGTGGTTCCCAACTGAGTGAAACCATCGGGCAGTTCGTTAAAAATCGTCGAACGCCTCGGCGCCTTAGCAGGAGCGGCAACTGCTTGCACAGCGAAACCCGCTACTACCAGCGCAATCAAAAGAGTTGTTAATTTTTTCATTTGATAATGATTTAAAGAATTATTAAAAGTTAATAAATAAAAATTTTCTACAGAACACAAAATGATTTCCTTCACATGCTTCAACAGGGGCTTACTGGAAACCGTGACAAATTTAGCATTTAATTATTAATTAAATGGTATTAATATTGTTAATAAAATATAAAGCTAAAATATATGCCCTATTTCGGTCATCTTATACCGAAACTAATAATATTTTATAAGTTTTTCTGCATTAATTTTCAGGTTTTTGTATAATCATCTGCACCGACCGACCAGGGACCGTTACCGCAGCTGGACTTCCAGAATGGTATCCACTCCCGTGGGGACCATCGGCAATACAACGGTCACACCGTCGCCGGTAGCGGTGTAGCGCAACTTGGTCTTGTCGCTGAACAGCCGCACCGATTTAACGCGTTTTCCGCTCAATGGCAGATAGATAGCGTTGTCCTTCAGATTCAGGATGTGCACATAGAGGGTGTTGCCGCGCTGTGTGGTCACGCCCCAGTCATGCGGCGGGATGATGCCGCCACGGGTGCCATAGATGCTCTCCCCGTTGACGCGCATCCATTCTCCCAACTGATGCAGGCGCTCAACGGCCTCGGTGGGCAGGCATCCGTCAGGGCGCGGTCCCACGTTGATGAGCAGGTTACCATTGCGCCCCGCCGCGCGGACGAGGGTGCGGATGATGTCGTCACCGCTCTTGTAGTTCTTGTCGGTGATGCGGTATCCCCAGGCGCGGTTCATCGTCATACAGGTCTCGAGCGGCAGCTGGCTGATGCCGTTCTCGCCCGAATAACCTGCCGTGTTCTCGCCCGGCACATCCTGCTCAAAAATCTGGATATCCTCGCCAGGGAAGGGCACCTCGTGGTGGTTGTTGCCGACAAGGCAGGCGGGCTGTAGACGGTGAATGAGGGCATACTGCTCGTCGAGCTGCCAGTCGAAGGGCGACGGGTCGGTATCGTGCTCCCACTTACCGTCAAACCAGATGGCGCCGATTGGGCCATAATTGGTGAGCAGTTCCGTCAGCTGGTCGTTCATGAATTTGTAATACTGTGGCCAGTTGGTGGTAGCGGGATCGTGGGGCAATTCATTCTGGTGGCGTCCCAGCGGATAGTCCAACCGATGCCAGTCCAAGTGGGAATAGTAGAAATGCAGCTTGATGCCATGGCGCTGGCAGGCGTCGGCAAGTTCCTTGAGGACGTCGCGCTTGAAGGGGGTGGCATCGACGATATTATAGTCGCTGACTGCACTCTTGAACATCGAGAAACCGTCGTGATGGCGAGAGGTGATGGTGATATAGCGGGCACCGGCGTCCTTGATGGTGCGCACCCACTCGTCGGCATTAAAGCGCGAGGGATAGAAGCCGGCGGGCAGCTGGGCATACTCGTCACGGTCGATGTGCTTGTTGAGCATGACCCACTCACCGTCGGCGAGCATCGAATAGACGCCCCAATGGATGAAGACACCAAGTTTATTGTCCTGGAACTCCTGACGGGCACGCAGGTTCTCGTCAGTGGGAATGTAATCGGCTTGCTGGGCGTTGATGCCGAGACAAGCGGTAAAAGCCAATGCGATGGCTATCGTCTTAAGGGAACTGGAAATCATGAGAATAATATAAATAATGAAAAAACGGAAGTTATCGGGAAGACTTTTTCTTGAAACGGCGACGAATGCGAATGGCAAGCCATGTGATTAGCAACAGGACCGCAATCAATGCGCCGATGGCGATGCCGGCATACCACGGTGCCTTATCGAGCAGATCGCTGAAAATCGGGGAGATATACTCGCTCATCAAGGGTGCGACAAGGAGTCGCTGCTCCTTGAGCGGGTCATTGACCAGCCTGATGGTGTCGCCCAGCACCATTGTCGCGCGCTGGTTGGGCTCATAGGCAGGCCAGTAATGCCCTGGAGTGCTGGGATTGCCCGTTGTGGCGAAGTTCACCCACATCTGCTGCACCTCGGCAGCCAGGGCAGGGTTATGATGGTCGCCCATCTTGATTTGACGTCCCGTGTTCAGGACGTAGGACACCTCTACCCCATGGCAAGCGCCATAAATCGGTTCACTCAACGGTTTGTTCCAATAGTACATGTAGGTCCTGCCACCCGATGCTGCGTGGCGCTGCGCCATCTCGATGGCAGGTCCACGGAACATCAGGTCGTTGAGCAACTCGGCAACAGGCCAGGGGTTATCCTTGGGGACGATGTCGAGGAAATGGCTGGCATTCTCGCGCTGGAGGCTGTCCATCGACATGGCAATGTAGCGGTACCACAGTTGCGCCGCCATACCGAAGTCCTCCTCACCGCCCATGGCGTCAATCCAGTAACGTGACTCGTCGGCTGTCGTGCCTATGAGCATGTCGATGCCGGCGTTGAAGCCGTCAAAACGCGTATACGGCTCTTCGGACAAAAGCTCACCGTCACGCTCGGGAAAGCGATAGAACCCGCCCACCTCATCGTTAAGGGCGATAATTTCGTCTTGGGAGAGTGCCTGCAGGTCGGCTACCGTTTTGGCTCCTGTGGCGTCAAGCACGCGTTTGGTCAAGCTCTCGCAGTCCTCGCGACTGCTGGTGAGCGCCACACTGCCGCTCTGCATGATGGCGCGGCTGAACAAGCCCTGCGCCTCGTCGATGCTGGCAAGAATCGAGATGCTCCCCGCTCCTGCCGAGTGTCCAAAGATGGTCACGTTCCCAGGGTCACCGCCAAAGGCAGCAATGTTGCGTTTAACCCATCGCAACGCTTCAACCTGGTCCAGGATGCCCAAATTGCCGCTGCGGGCAAATGCCTTGCCGTCGGGCAGCGATGAAAGGTCGAGAAAACCCAGCAAGCCCAGGCGATAATTGATTGAAACCAAGACCACCTCGGGGTGCGCCTTGACAAACGCGTCTCCCCAATCACGGGGATTCACCGTTCCATTGCACACATAGGAGCCACCGTGAATCCACACCATCACGGGGCGCCGCGCCGAGCGCATGCCGTCGGC
>CACZAC010000047.1 GCA_902779125.1 uncultured Bacteroidales bacterium
AGTGACATAAGTGACGTGGTGCTGCTGAATAAGGGGCTGATTGTTGAAAGACACAAGCGGTTTGGCGCCGAAGGAATCGAGCTGAGCGTTGTCAGTGAAGAGACAATCCTTCCAGGGGTTATCATAGTCGACGTTGGGTGTGCGATAATTGTAGATTTTCATTGTAGTATTGATTTAAAGGTGAATAATATAATGGGGCAAAGATAAATAGAGGACGAGACCGTTGTCAATGTCAAAAAGCACAAAACGGGGAAAAGAGAGAATCTGCAGATTATACCAGTTGTGTGGACGGCAGTTGCAAGGTCATCGCCATCGACTTGCCGTCACAATGATGCAACCAAATCTGCTGCCACACTCAAAATGCCATCAAAAAATGCCATTGTTCTCTAAGACATTAAGATTTATCAAAAACTCCACTGAATGAAGCGAGTTGCCATTTCAATATTTTTTTCAATGTTTTTTTTGCTATAGCCATGAAAAAACAAGTAAAATTTCTCTATTTATCAGATTATTATTATCTTTGGGGGCAATACATTGTGATGTCACCGTGGTGACCAGGATGCATCTGATAATGAAAAGATTTATCGAAAGTGTTTATCGACATGCTCTGTCCTTTGATTTCTCAACAGTGTTGTAACTCTTAGAGGCTCAGGATGGGCACTAAATAAGGCCTCTCGCTTTCGTTTTTATACATCTCGCCGCAGCAATTGGGGGCCAGTCGGCTAGCAAATGAATCATCAACTATGAAAAAGAATCCAAGACTCCAACTCACCCTGCGTGCGGTTATCCTCATGACCACGCTACTTGCTATCGCCTTTTCCTCCTATGCTTACAGTTTCGTTGCCAACGGCATCTACTACAACATTAACAGTAACAGCAACACAGTCAGCGTGACTTATAAGGACAACTACAATAGTTATAGTGGCAGCGTCACTATCCCAAGTAGTGTCTCTTACAACGGTAAATCCTATTCTGTCACTGCCATCGGCAACAATGCGTTTCGGAATTGCAACAGTCTGACTAAAGTGACCATACCCACATCGGTCACGTCAATCGGCACATCTTCATTCTATAACTGTTCCGGGTTGACTAGTCAGACCATCCCTACATCGGTCACTTCTATCGGCAACTATGCGTTCTATAACTGTTCCGGGTTGACTAGTGTGACCATTCCTACATCGGTCACTTCTATCGGCGAAAATGCTTTTTCTGACTGTACCGCTTTGAAAACGCTCAATTATAACGCGGTATCTTGTGGTAGTTTTAATATAGGAACGACCCATCCATTCTACAATACATCCATTTCAAACATAAATATAGGGAGCGGTGTTCAGAAGATTCCTGCGTATTTCGCATACAATCTAACACAAATTACGAATATCACTATCCCCACATCGGTCACTTCTATCGGCAACTATGCGTTCTATAACTGTTCCGGGTTGACTAGTGTGACCATTCCTACATCGGTCACTTCTATCGGTGAAAATGCGTTCTATAACTGTTATTGGCTGACTAATGTGACCATACCCACATCGATCACGTCAATCGGCAACAATGCTTTTTCTAAATGTACCGCTTTGAAAACGCTCAATTATAACGCGGTATCTTGTGGTAGTTTTGGTTCAGGATCATATCATCCATTCTACAATACAATCATTTCAACCATTAACATAGGGAGCAGTGTTCAAAAGATTCCTGCGAATTTTGCATATAACCTAACACAAATCACAAGTATTGCTATTCCCACATCGGTCACGTCAATCGACAACTATGCTTTTTCTGGCTGTACTGCTTTAAAAACGCTCAATTATAACGCAGTATCTTGTGGCGATTTTGGCTCAGGAACGTCCCACCCATTCTACAANAAAACGCTCAATTATAACGCAGTATCTTGTGGCGATTTTGGCTCAGGAACGTCCCACCCATTCTACAATACAATCATTTCAACCATTAACATAGGGAGCAGTGTTCAAAAGATTCCTGCGAATTTTGCAAATGGTCTGACAAGGCTAACGAGTGTGACTATTCCCAATTCGGTATATTCAATTCGAACAGATGCGTTTAAAGGTTGTTCTGGATTGACACGTGTTAATATCAGTGACTTAAATGCTTGGTGTAATATTTCATTTTCTAATGACAATTCTAACCCACTATATTTATCTCATCATATATATTTAAATGGCGCTGAAATTAAGAATCTTGTCATACCGAACACTATTAGCATAATCAAGTTTGGAACATTTTATGGTGGCAGCAGTATTACCAGTGTGACCATTCCAGACAATGTTATATTAATTAATATGTCAGCGTTTCGTTATTGTAGTGGGCTTAGAAGTGCCACTATCGGCAATTCGGTCACCACAATCGGTGATTATGTGTTCGATGGTTGCACCAGCTTGAATAATCTAACAATGGGCAGTTCGGTATCCAGTATTGGAGCTTATGCCTTTAATAACTGTTCTAGTCTTCCTAATATCACTCTTCCGAACTTGGTCACTTCAATAGGTAACTATAGTTTTCAGAACTGTTCTAATCTGACCAGTATTACCATTCCAAATTCAGTTACTTCAATTGGTAACAATGCTTTCCAAAACTGTTCTAGTTTATCAGCCATTTCAATTGGCAAAAATGTTTCTACAATTGGAAGTTCTGCATTTAGCGGTTGTTCGCCCACGACGTTAACTTGGAATGCAAAGAATTGTTCATCAAATGGGAGCATGACCACATCTAAAATCTCTCAGGTAACTATTGGGTCAAATGTCGAGTTAATTCCAGGATACTTTGTTAGAGATTCCAAGATAACAACAGTAACCATCCCCACATCGGTCACTTCAATCGGCAGCTATGCTTTTTCTGGCTGTACTAACTTATCAAAATTAATTTGGAATGCCAAGAATTGCACCTCAAATGGTAGTATGGCAACTTCTAATATAACTCAAGTTACAATCGGGGCAAGTGTTGAATCGCTTCCCGGGAATTTCGTCTCTGGTTCCAAGGTTACTTCAGTTACCATTCCTAACTCAGTTACCTCTATCGGAACATTAGCTTTTCAGAACTGTTATAGTTTAGCTACTATTTCAATAGGTAAAAGTGTTACCTCGATGGGTAATAATGCTTTTAGCGGTTGTTCGCCCACGACGTTAACTTGGAGCGCCCAGAATTGCAACTCTAATGGCGGCATGACAACATCCAACATCACTCAAATGACAATTGGTTCATCTGTACAGGTGTTGCCCAGTAGTATAGCCAATGGGTCTAAAATCACGAGTATAACCATTCCCAGTTCTGTCGTGATGATTGGCAGTTATGCATTTAATGGCTGCACGGGATTGAAACGTGTTACAATTCCAGATGCAGTATCCTCAATAGAAAATAACACTTTTCGAGACTGCACTGGACTGACCAGTATTACCATTGGCAATTCGGTTCAAACAATCAGCTATGATGCGTTCTATGGCTGCACAGGTCTAACCAGTGTGACATTTCCTAACTCGGTTACATATATCGGCGGGAGTGCATTTAGTAATTGTACAAACCTAAACACGATTTCACTTCCCAACTCTGTATTCAGTGTTGGAGGATCTGTATTTTCGGGTTGCACCAAATTAGCTAAGGTGTATTGTAGAGCAATCATGCCACCTGTCATTGACACCTATTATAACAATATGTTTGATGCGGTGACCTATCAGAATGCGATTCTGTATGTGCCTGACTTGACATACGGTTACTACATCCAGACCAACCCGTGGAACCTATTCCATGAGATTAAGACACAATCTTACAGTGATGGAAGCACAGTGTTCAATTCCACGATTTATCCGACCAGCATCAAAGTGGAGGATGCAAGCCAGACAGCGAATAGTTACTTCACATTCAATGGCCAACGATATAACCAGATGCTTCTAGTCACCGGACTCGAGCCGAACCAAATCTATAACGCGACCTACACCAAGGGTGGTGTCGAGACACCGTTCAAGTTCTACACGTCCAGCCTAATGATGGTGCCTGAAGGAGCCACAATGCTGACCGAGACCACTGCCTTGCTTAAGGCAGAAACCAATATGGCCGACGAGGAGACTATCTGCGGCTTCGACTGGCGCCGCTACGAAGGTCCTGACGATTATCTGGGCACGAGGGTTTATTGCCCCGTGTATGACGGCCAGATGGCAGGCACGCTCAAGAACCTAACCAGAGACACGTTCTACAAATTCCGTCCGTTCTACAAGTCGAGCAACGGCTCTGTACATTATGGCGACTGGGTAACATTCTATACGGCCGATGCTGGTGTGGAATTTGACCCTGTGGTTTACACCTACAATTATCCTGCTGTGACACAGACCCAAGCTACCCTGCAGGGCGTTGCCTTACGCGGATCGGATGTTATTACGCAACAAGGTTTTGAGTACAGGAAGGCCACTTCATCTTCCAGGACCAAAGTAACCGCAACAGGCGAACGTATGAGCAAAACCGTCTCAGGCCTACAGCCTGGCACGAAATATAAATTCCGTGCCTTTGTCACCGCTGGCGGCAAGACGACCTACGGTGATGAGGTGGATTTCACAACCCTTACCAACACAGTAGGCGGTGACGCCAACGGCGACGGCGTGGTGAACATCTCGGACGTAACCGCCTTAATCAGCTATCTGCTGGGCGGCAGTGGTTCAGGCATTAACTTGTCAAATGCCGATGTAAATAGCGACGGGGATATCAATATCATGGATGTTACAACCCTAATCAGCTCCCTGCTTGGCGGCAACTAACCATTCATTGTGATATCAATAGAAACAGGACTCTTAGACAACGCGCTTGAAAGCGCGTTGTCTATTTTCTAATCGCAACAACTGAAAAAGCTAACGCTCCCTACTCTGGAGGCATTAACCCTGCAAAGCCATCTTTCCCCCGCTTGCGAAGACAGTTAGGTGGCAGCGACAGGGATGGGACGCGTTTTGGTCGGAGAGTTCTCGTGGTCGGTGAAAAAATGATTACCTTTGTGGTCAGTAACAACAAAACTGTTTTAAAAAATGAAATCTCTCTTTAAACTCATTGGAGGACTTCTCTTAGGGGCGGTCATCGGCTTGATTATTGCCATCCCCATCATTGCGGTCATGGATGGCGAGTCGGTCACGACCGTGGCGAGAAACGTGTTCGACAAGTTCACCTTGAGCAAGGTTGTTGCCTTCGCCTGGATGCTGGTTGCTGCCCTGATTGCAGCCATCCTGAACATCATCCTCCACGAGGGCGGTCACCTGGTAGCGGGACTGCTGACGGGCTACAAGTTCGTGTCGTACCGTTTCTTTAACTGGACGCTTATCCGCAAGGACGGGCGCCTACGGTGGCGCAACTTTGAATTGGCGGGAACGGGCGGACAGTGCCTGATGGCCCCGCCCGACAAACCGTTAGAGGAGATTGACACGCGGTGGTACAATGCCGGCGGTGTGCTTGCCCAATTCATCATCACCCTGCTTTCCGTCTTGCTGATATGGGCGCTGGACCTGCCCCAATGGCTGGATATACTGCTTGCGATGATGGCCTTGTTCGGCATTTGGGGAGTCCTGACCAATGGCATTCCCATGAAGATAGGCGGCGTCGCCAACGATGGCTACAACCTGTTGCAGTTGGAGAAAGACCCGGCCGCGAAGCAGTCCTTCTGCAACGTGCTCGAACTCAACGCCCGCAACCAGGGCGGCGAGACCTACGGCGAGATGCCCGAGCGCCTGTTCAACATACCCGAGTCCATCGATTGGAAGAGCCCCATGCACGCTGCCACCGTGCTGGCCTCGGCAACGCGCAAGCAGAGCCTGCACCAGTGGGAAGAGTCCTACCAGCAACTCACCGAGGCTTACAGCCACATGAGCGACGTCATGCCCTTGTACCAGCTGGAACTGGAAAACATGATGACGCTGGCATGCATCGCTACAGGTCGCGACGAGGAAGCGCGACGGCACTACACTGATAAAGTAGCCAAGTATGTTGCCCATCATGCCCCGACGCAGAGCGACAAGCAGATGACGGCCATGGCGGTAGCTCTCGCCCTGGACGGCGACCGTCCTCGAGCCGAAGAACTTCTCGGCAAACTCGAGGCCGAGCGCGACAAATACATCCATCAGGGCGACGTCGCCATGAGCCTCGACCTCATGCGCTGGTTCCTCAACAACCAGAGAGTTAATAATCAAACAACATGAACAACAAACAACAACATGAACAAACTTTTTATCTATAATCGAGTTGTTTTTATTGTTCACTGTTGTTACAGTTGTTTGAAAAATAGTGAAAATAGATGAGTAATGGCCCGGGCATAGTGCAGTTGCAGGTGCCGTGGGAGCGCAGCGCGCTCGACTACCTGCTGCAGACTGCTGCCGGGGCTTGTAATGTGCGCGGTTTTTTAGCTATCCTAATTCTTCGTGATGCTCTTGAGCATAGGCATAATCTGAGGCTCAATCTCAGCGGCACTTTCAACGGGATAACTGAAATCGCCCGTCACGCCGGCATCAGATGCCATGAAGACAATGAAGAAGGTGCATACTTGTCCGCCATCTTCATCCACACCTTTAAAGGTCATGATTTTGCCATCAATCCTGGGCGGCTCAAACTGATAGAGGCTCGACGACTCCATTCCGGTCAGGCCCTGATAGTATTCCTGGTAATCAGCTGGATCCCAAGGCATTTCGCTGAATGTGACATTAAGAGTGATACCGATATCGTCATTGGTTGCGGTGAGCATACCCATCTCGGTATCGGCGTACGATTCCTGCACAATATCAGGATAAGTCATGGTATACTTGTCACTGACGAATGTGTTGCCACCCGTCTGGGCGGCAGGTGCCACACTTGGCTGGTTGCCGACAGAGGCATCGGCCGCTCTCATCTCATCACTGGCTTTTGCATGACCACCACACGGCACTGCCAAGAGAGCGCAAATGGCGAACATCGTAAATATAACTTTTTTCATAATGACAGTATTTATGCTTTAATTCCACAGCACTTTTGATTAAACCTTATAACACCCTGGCCAACAACAAGTTGATTAATGATGCTACTGCGACAGGGATTTCGCCTCATCCAGTGCTGCAAACAGAAACCGGGCAAAAACCTCTCTCACGATATGGCAAATGTACAACAATCATCTGACATTATCAACCTTCACGGGTGACTTTTTTTGATTCTCAAGCAAACTGAGCGCAGGTGGCTACACTTTATCATCGAGAGGCATCGTGACAAAATGGGCAGTGGGCACCCATTTGGTGCAGAAATAGATGAAACTACACTTAAATTGTAGTACCTTTGCAACAGTCAAAAAAAACAGGTAATTTAATCACTCAACAGACCAACGGATGAGCAACACTGCGGCCATAGCACTGCTGCAACAGCAACGGCATCTGCTCCAGGTGGAATACCAGGAGGAGAAGGAGGCTTATCGCCTGCACAGCGAGGCCGTGGGGCTGACGCGCAAGGTGACACGCGGCGACGCCTGGTATCCGCTCAAAATGGGCCGCACCTACTACAACTCCATCAACCAGTATTGCATCGAGGTGACGCGCCAGGGCGATGAGGAGATTGAGCACAACTTCGAGTACGGCAAGCCCGTCGTGTTCTTCAAGGCCGAGGCGCCCGCTGGCGACCTGAAACAGGCCAGCGGCATCCGCTTTTTCAACTTCACGGGGGCGATTTCCTATGTTGACGGCAACCGCATGGTCGTCGCCATCCCCGAGGGCCACACGCTCGAGCTGCAGAACGCCGAAGCGCCCGTGGGCGTGCAGCTATTCTTCGACGAGACGAGCTACCGCATCATGTTCGACGCCCTGGAGCGTGTCATCAACGCCAAGGGCAACCGCATGGCCTACCTGCGCGACCTGTTCTACAGCCACCAGCCCGCCCAGACCTACACCTTCGAGTCGATGCGTTTCCCGTGGCTCAACGCGAGCCAGGAGCGCGCCGTGAACGACGTGTTGCGCGCCAAGGACGTGCGCGTGCTGCACGGCCCGCCCGGCACCGGCAAGACGACGACGCTGGTCGAGGCCATCAACGAGACGCTCAAACGCGAGACACAGGTGCTCGTGTGCGCCCAGAGCAACACCGCCGTGGACTGGATTAGCGAGAAACTGGTGGACTGCGGCATCCCCGTGCTGCGCATCGGCAACCCCACGCGCGTCAACGACAAGATGCTGAGTTTCACCTATGAGCGCCGCTTTGCCGACCACCCCGACTATCCCAAACTGTGGCAGGTGAGGCGCACCATCCGCGAGATGCGACGCCGCCGGCGCGAGAAGGTAGAGCATTTCCACCAGAAACTCGACCGCCTCAAGGAACTGGCGGTCGAACTCGAGGTGCGCATCAACGCCGACATCTTCGGCCAGGTGCGCGTCATTGCCTCGACCCTAGTGGGAGCGGGCAACAAGCTGCTCGACGGCAAGCGCTTCGGCACCCTGTTCATCGACGAGGCGGCACAGGCGCTCGAGGCAGCCTGCTGGATTCCCATCCGCCGCGCCAGCCGCGTGATTTTTGCCGGAGACCACTGCCAGCTCCCGCCCACGGTCAAGAGCCTCGAAGCGTTGAAGGGCGGACTGGGCAAGACGCTCATGGAGCGCATTGTCGAGAACAAACCCGAATGCGTCTCGCTGCTGCAGGTGCAGTATCGCATGAACGACGAAATCATGCAGTTCAGCAGCGATTATTTCTACCATGGCCAGATGAAATCGGCGCCCGAGGTCGCCCACCGCCTCATCCACGAGGGCGACGCCCCCATCCTGTGGTTCGACACCTCGACCATCGAACTTGGCGAGGACGAGCGCGACAATTTCAAGGAGCAGTTCATCGGCGAGTCGTTCGGTCGCGTCAACAAGGGCGAGGCCGACCTGACGCTGAGCCTGCTGCAAATCTATTTCCAACGCATCGGCAAGCAGCGCATCCTCGACGACCGCATCGACGTGGGCATCATCTCGCCCTACCGCGCCCAGGTGCAGTACCTGAAGCGCCTGATCAGGAAACGTGCCTTCTTCAAGCCGTTCAAACATCTGATTTCGGTCAACACCGTCGATGGCTTCCAAGGTCAGGAACGCGACGTGATTCTCATCTCGCTGGTGCGCGCCAACGACAAGGGCCAAATCGGCTTCCTGCGCGACCTGCGCCGCATGAATGTCGCCATCACCCGCGCCCGCATGAAACTCTTCATCCTGGGCGACGCCACCACCATGACACGCCACCCCTTCTACCGGCGCCTATACAATTACATTTATGCTCGCGATGCTCGCAGTTGAGAGTTTAGATGTTAAAGTTTCGAGAGGCTTACGCACACAAATAAAAAAGGGAAAACAATAAATACAATAAACACAAAGCCATCCGGTGCGGATGCAATAGTATTTATTGTATTTATTGTTTTCCTTTACTTGGTTTGAGTGGTGGGGATTTTTTTGAGCCATTGGCGGTAGCCGAGCACCGCCATCACGGTGTAGAAGGCGTACAGGCAGGCGGTGAAGGGAATCTGCTTGTAGATGTAGAGGACGGTGCAGACGGCATCGACGACGAGCCACAGCAGCCACTGCTCGGCATACTTCTGCGCCAGCGCCCACAGGGCAATCATGCTCAAGGCGGTAGTGAAACTGTCGCACAGGGGCACGCTGCTGTCGGTCCAGGTAATCAGAATCCAATAGATGACGCCCCACAGCGCCAAACCCACGACTGCCACGGGCACCACGCGGCGCAACGGGAAACGGGTGATGGGCCGTTCGCCTCCAGAGGAAGACGCAGGATTTTGCGTCTCACGCGCCTTAGCCCAGCGCCACATGGCGTAGCCATAGACGGCTGCCAGCACATAATAGACCTCCATGCCGAAGTCGGCATACAGGCCACGCTCCCAATAGAGGTAGCCGTGCACGATGGGCATGATGACGCTCACCAGCCACAGCCAGATGCTGGCCTTGAACTCGAGCCACAGGTAGATGAGCCCGAGCACCAGGCCCGCCGCGTCGATAGCCTCGACCCAGCCGAAATTGGCAAAATAATCCTGTATCGTCCCCATATTCTCCTCAACCATCTAGATTATCTAGAATTTCTAGTATTTCTAGGGACTAGAAGCGCAGCGTAATATTCCCCAGGGCGTTGATGCCTGCCATGGGATAGAAGCGGGGGTCGCTGTACAGGCTATAGGCGTTGTCCTTGCTGCCGCCGGGATACAGGGCGCAAGTCTGCGAGTAGCCATTGGTCTCGTACTTCTCGTTGAACAGGTTGTAGATGGTGGCGCCCACGGTGATGCTGCGGATGTGCGGCAGCTTGAAGGTGTAAGCCAGGTCCAGGTTGTTGACGAAGTAGGGGTCCAGCGAGTCTTCCTTGCGCTCGAAGTTGTCGAGGTACTGGCGCGACACATACTGGGACTGGAACGAGGCGGTGAAGCCCTTGTAGTCCACAGCAATCAGGCTGCCCACGGTCACGCTGGGCGAGAAGGCGATGGTGGTGTTGCCGGCATGGATTTCGGTCTGGGTCCACATGTCGTCCCACGAGTCGGCGTCATAGTCGCTCACATAGCCCACATAGTCCTTGATGCGGTTGCGGCTCAGCGTGGTGTTCACGTCCCAGCGCAGCCAGTCGGTGAAGCGGTATCCCGCCGTCAACTCGACGCCCATGCGGTAGCTCTTGGGGACGTTTTCGGCCATCAGCTCGCCGATTTCGTTGATTTTGCCGTTGAGCACGAGCTGGTCCTTGTAGTCCATGTAATAGAAGTTGGCGCCGGCAGCGAAATTGCCGCAGCGGAACTCATAGCCAGCCTCCCAGTCATAGAGCTTCTCGCTCGTGGGATGCTTCAGGAACAGGCCGTCGGTGTAGTTGTTGCGCGTGGGCTCCTTCTGGGCTACGGCAAACGAGGCATAGACGCGGTGCTTGGCGTTAATCTGCCAGTTCAGACCGGCCTTGGGGTTGAAGAAGTTGAACGGCTCGTCGATGTCGAGCACCTGCAGGTGTTCGGGGTCGGCGGTCCAGTCCCACTTGTCGTTGTTGCCCGTGATGCGGTAGCCGATGTGGCGGTACTGCAGGTCGGCATAGGCGCTCAGGCCGCCCATAATCACGTAGTTGCCCTTGGCATAGATGTTGAGGTCGGTCTTGCGGCCGTTGTTGCGGTAGTACTCATGGTCGGGAGCCAGCACGCTGGTGTAGTTCTCGACCCAGATGACCTGTCCGTAGTGGTCGTTGCTGTAACGGTTGATGCCGCCGCCCAGGGTGGCGTTCAGCCTCTCACCGGTGTACTGCAGCGAGAACACGCCGCCGCCAAAGCCGCTCTTCACGCATTTCTTGCGCACCAGGCTGGCCTTCTTGCTGGTACCCTCGGCAGTCACCACGGGTTCCAAGGCATACTCCTTGAGCGTGCGGGCGTTCTTGTACTCCTGGTAGTAGCCGTAGCCGTCGGTGTAGTGCAGCGCCACGTTGAGTTTCCACAGCGGGTTGAAGGTCTGGTTCCAGATAATCTGATAGTGCGTCTGGCGGTAGATGTCCTTCTGGTCCTTGTAGAAGCCCGTCACCTTGCCGTCGTGCTTGATTTCGCCGTTGGGGTTGTAGGTGCGGGTTTCATTCAGTTCGTCGCGGCTGATGCCGTCCCAGGCGTGGTAGGTGTCTTCCTTACCGCCAAAGGTGACAAAGCGCAGCGACGTCCCGCCGCCAAAGTAGCCCACCTGGCCAAAGTAGCTCACCAGCTCGCTGGTGGCGCGGTCGCGGTAACCGTCGCTGCCGATGTGCGACAGGCGGGCCTCGATAGCCCAGTGGTCACCCAGCAGGCCACTGCCCACGCGCAGGGTCTCCCTGTTGGTGTTGAACGAGCCGTAGCTGCCCGACACCTCGCCGAAGGGGTCACTCGAGAAACTCTGTGTCCTCATGTTCACGCTGGCACCGAAGGCGCCCGAGCCGTTGGTCGAGGTGCCCGCACCGCGCTGCACCTGGATGTCGCGCACCGACGACGCAAAGTCGGGCGTGTTCACCCAGTAGATGCTGTGGCTCTCGGCATCGTTCATCGGGATGTCGTTCACGGTGATGTTGATGCGGGTGGCATCGGTGCCGCGCACGCGCATCGACGTGTAGCCCACGCCGGCGCCCGCATCGCTCGTGGTGATGACACTCGGCGTCATCGTCAGCAGGAACGGGATGTCCAAGCCATGGTTTTGGGCAGCCAGCTGCTTGCCCGAAACATTAGTAAACGCTACAGGTGTGCTCGCGCTAGCACGCGTGCCCAGCACCTCCACCTCGCTCAGCGCGACAGAGGGTACCGTGTCGGTTGCAGCAGGCTGTGCCGCCGCACCCAGGGTCGCCATCATCGTGGCAACCGCCAATAAGGTCTTCTTCATGCAATAAAAAAGTTTTCTCAAGCTCCGCCCCCGTTACGCTTCAAGTTCACGGGTCAAAGGTTAAGGTCTAGAGGCATTTCACCGCCCGCTAAACGCTAAACCCTAAACTTCAAGATTCGCAAGGTGTTGGGAAACTTGAATCAATAAATGTTCTCTACGCCGGCATTATCCGGATCAGATAAATAAACCTGGCAGCACCTCAGCCATTTGAAGCAAGCCTCACGGCATTCGGTTTGCACAAGTTTTCAATGGGTATGTTCTCAGCCTCCAAACAACAGGAAGCACCCCAAACTCATTGAATCACGCTGCAAAGGTACATAAAAGATTTATTTGGATACCTTTAATCGTTCAACTATCACAGTGGACAACAACATCTTTTAACATTGGGGTGCCTAAATATGACACCCTGTGCATGTTATTTTGCAGGATTAATAATAATATTGTAACTTTGTAATCGAAAAATCACACTAAAAATTATATCGTTATGCAAAGAATAACAGATTTCACAAACTTATATCAAAGGCAAATAACTCTGCGATTTGGGTTAAAGCCTATGTTTGAAACGCAAGAGTTCATTACGCGAGCACAAATTGTTGAGAATGATGAGCGTAGGGCCGAAGAATACAAAGAAGTCAAGAGCATTTTAGATGAATATCATCGTGGCTTCATTGATAGTGCTTTAAATGGCTTTGCGCAAAAATTTTATACGCATAATGACGAAGATAGAGACACGATTGAAAAATGGAAATCATCTCTTGATAATTTATGGGACTGCTATCTCAATGATGACACGTCCAAACGTAGTGAAAATCTTGAGGCTTATAGAAGTGCTCTTAGGGAACTAATTGTTGATTCATTTAAGAATGCCCCTAAATATAGCCGTCTGGACAAGAAAGAATTGATCAAGGAGGATGTTCCTTCCTTTTTAAAAGATGACGATGTCAAAAAGAAGATTGTAAGTCACTTCAATGATTTTACGATGTATTTTATTGGATACAATCAAAATAGGATGAATATGTACAGCGCCGAGGCAAAGGCATCTGCTATAGGATTCAGGCTTATCAATCAGAACTTGATGAGATTCATGGATAACCTCATCGCATTAAAAAATAAGATTCTGCCTCATCTCGACGAAAGCGTCATCATTCAATTAAATAAGGACTTTGAGCCCGCCCTCAATACCCACAGTATCCTGGACATGTTTGAGTTGGATTATTATCATGAGATGCTAACTCAACGGCAAATTGCCGTTTACAATGCTGTGATTGGTGGACGAGTCGATGAAGGAAACAAGACTGAAATCAAGGGATTGAACCAGTATATCAACGAATTTGCTGGTGAGGTAAAACTACCGTTGCTTCTCCCGCTTTACAATCAGATATTGAGCGAGAGAGTTGCAGTATCTTTCCGTGATGAGCAGTTTAAAGATGCCAAGGAAGTCACATCAAACATCGATGCGGCTTTTCACTCTTTGAAATCTGATGTTTTGGTACAGACAGAAAGGATACTAGACTCGCTGGAAAATTATGACTTGGATGGCATATTCATCAGTAATGATGCAGATTTGGCCATGGTTTCCCAACGCCATTACGGAACATTTGATGCCGTTAAAAATGCTTTAATTGCAGAGTTTGACCAAATCCATCCTCCTAAACCAAGACAAACTCGAGAGAAGCGCGAAAATGATATCAAGAAATATCTAAAAACTATTGACAGTGTCTCACTAGGCAAAATTGATAGCTTATTGCAGGAACGTTCAGGAAAATCTATCGTTGAATATTTCAAAACAAAAGGAGCGATAAATAATGAAGACCTTTTCTTACAGCGCGAGAATCTTTTTTCTTTGATTGATAATCGTTTTGAAATTCTACAAGATGTCCTCCATTCTGCTACTCCCTCTGATGAGCTGTTGCGCAAGAACATTGAGAATATAAAAGATTTTTTAGATGCGATAAAGGATTTGCAGCGTTTTATCAAGCCCTTGTGTGGTTCAGGCAACGAATCGCAAAAAGATGAATTATTCTACGGCGAGTTCTCGGTACTCTATACACAACTAGACGAAACAATCACACCGCTCTACAATAAGGTAAGGAATTATCTCACGCGCAAGCCTTATAGTGTAGATAAGTTCAAACTTAATTTTGATTCTCCCTCGTTATTGAAAGGATGGCCTAAGAAAGATGAGTATTCCTGTGCACTTTTCAGGAAAGATGATAATAATTTCTATCTTGCCATCTTGGATAGCAATCATCGTCAATGTTTGAATAATCTGGTAGCGCCCACCTCACTTGATGACAGTATAGAAATGATGAAATATCTTCAAGGCGGAAAGATGGGACATAATATCCAAAATCTTATGGTCGTGGATGGCGAGGTAAAAAAAGTCAATGGCTTGAAAGAAAAAACAGGCCCGTTTGCTGGTCAAAATTTGCGACTTGAGCAGGCCAAGAATGACTATCTGCCTGATGACATCAATAGAATCAGGAAGAGTAAATCCTACTCTATTTCGAGTCCATCCTTCAGTCGTGCTGACCTCAATCGTTTTATTTCTTTCTATATGCCACTGGCAAGGGAGTATTATTCTGATTATGACTTTAAGTTGAAAGAGCCTCATAAATACGATTCATTTGCTGATTTTACAGATCACATCAATGGACAAGCCTATCAATTACAGTTACAGCCCTATTCTTGGGAAAGGTTGAGAACTCTTGTATCATCGGGCCAAGTCTATCTTTTCAAGCTCATCAGCAAGGACTTCTCCCCCTTCGCCAAGGGACGTCCCAATCTTCACACTATCTACTGGAGAATGCTTTTCGACCAAAGGAACCTACAAGATGTTGTCTATAAACTGAATGGTGAAGCCGAAATCTTCTTCCGCAGGAAATCTATCGAGAACCCGATAGTTCATAGTGCCAATGTTTCTATTCAGAACAAAAGTGAGTATAACAAGATTAACAAGCCCCATAGTCGCTTTGAATACGACATCATCAAGGACAGGAGATACACAATTGACCACTATGAGTTTCATGTACCTATTACATTGAACTTTAAGGCTCCTTCAAAAGTTGACCTCAATCACTCCGTGCTGAATTTCATCAAGGGAAAAGGCATAAGACACATTATTGGTATTGATCGTGGTGAGCGCCATCTTTTGTATCTTTCAGTCATCGACCTTGATGGGAATATTGTCAAGCAGATGTCTCTTAACTCAATAGCAAGTAATCCCAATGCACCCGGATTTGAACAGGATTATAACTCATTACTTGCTAATCGTGAGGGCGACCGCATTCAAGCACGCCGCAACTGGACACTCTTGGACAATATTAAGGATTTGAAAACAGGTTATCTGAGTCAGATTGTACATCTCATTTACAAGATGATGATTGAATATGATGCAATTGTCGTGCTTGAGAACCTTAATCAAGGTTTTATCAGAAACCGAGGTGGAAAAGTTGAGAAATCTGTATATCAGAAATTTGAAAAGATGCTTATTGACAAACTAGGTTATGTCGTTGATAAGACCGTTGCACCAACCGAACCGTGCGGTGCTTTGAGAGCACTGCAACTGAGCGAGTCCTATGAATCATTTAATAAGACTCAGCAGAAAAAGAGTGTTCGTCAGTGCGGATTTATCTTTTATGTCCCTGCATGGAATACCAGCAAAATCGATCCTGTGACGGGTTTTGTCAATCTCTTTGATACCCGATGGAGTAAAAAGGAGGAAATCAAGGCCTTCTTTAGTAAATTTGAGAAGATTGAGTACAATGCCAAGCAAGACTCATTCGAGTTTACATTCGATTACAAAAAATTTGGCAAGGGAGATGGGACCCGCACCATCTGGACCCTATCTTCAATGGGAGAAAGAATATACACATATCGCAGCAAACAACAATCAGGACAGTACATATCCGAAGTGGTTATGCCTACAGCATTGATAAAGGACATTTTCAACAAAGCGGGCATTCCTGTAGAAGGCAACCTTAAAGATGGTATCAGCAGGATTGATAATGCAACCTGGTTGAAAGACCTGCTGCAAGCATTCAAGTTCATTATACAGATGCGCAACAGCAAAGTAAACAGCGATGTCGATTACTTGTTGTCTCCTGCTTTAGATAACAATGGTAAGATCTTTGATTCACGCTTCAATGATGCCTCTATGCCCAATAATGCCGATGCTAATGGTGCCTATAACATTGCTCGCAAAGGCCTTATGCTTGTCCATCAGATAATGGAATCATTAGACCTCGACAACCTGAAGTATGATTTAAGTAATAAAGCATGGTTGCAGTTCGCACAAAACTTCAGATGAAAGAACTGATTCCAATATCAAAACTCGTGTCTAATTGACTCAATTAATTTCTACTATTGTAGATAAGTTGGCAATGTCGTAGTGGGGCTGAAGTCTAATTGACTCAATTAATTTCTACTATTGTAGATGCTGCATAGCGTTTGGTTTTTTTGTCGTGTCTAATTGACTCAATTAATTTCTACTATTGTAGATCAAGCCAGTTGTGCAAGTGCTGCTGCGAGTGGTCTAATTGACTCAATTAATTTCTACTATTGTAGATACGGGCCGTTTGCCTGTCTGCATCTCATCGTCTAATTGACTCAATTAATTTCTACTATTGTAGATTTGCTTTTCTTCGCTCATCTGCGTCTCGTCTAATTGACTCAATTAATTTCTACTATTGTAGATATTGGGGACTGCCCAAGCACACCCTCACGTCTAATTGACTCAATTAATTTCTACTATTGTAGATCTGTAATGAACTCCACTTTCGGTGAAGGCGTCTAATTGACTCAATTAATTTCTACTATTGTAGATGTTGTTAGGCTTGCCTACCCTCGGCAAAGGTCTAATTGACTCAATTAATTTCTACTATTGTAGATAACATGTCCAGGTAGTCGTGCTCATGGGGAGTCTAATTGACTCAATTAATTTCTACTATTGTAGATCTTTGCCATTGTTCTATCGTTTTATCCTGGTCTAATTGACTCAATTAATTTCTACTATTGTAGATGTGGTGCCAGGATAGTAGATGCAATAACGGTCTAATTGACTCAATTAATTTCTACTATTGTAGATTGGTTCGTGTCAGCCTGCACACGTGCGGCGGTCTAATTGACTCAATTAATTTCTACTATTGTAGATTATGGTTCTCTGTGTCGCGGCTTCGCCGCGTCTAATTGACTCAATTAATTTCTACTATTGTAGATATTAAGTCCTGTACGGGATTCGTGCCCTTAGTCTAATTGACTCAATTAATTTCTACTATTGTAGATGATGCGTCCTCGCTGCACTCGTTGAGTTCGTCTAATTGACTCAATTAATTTCTACTATTGTAGATAATAACAGGTGCATGAACAGGCGGAACATGTCTAATTGACTCAATTAATTGAGGGACGAGAGTGCCGATGCCAAATAAAACTTAGCGTCTTGGCGCCTTAGCGTGAGTACCAACGCGGATGCCTGAATTAGTTTAATTCGTTTAATTCGCAGTTTTAGGCTAGGTATGCTTTTTGACATTGACAACGGTCTCGTCCTCTATTTATCTTTGCCCCATCATATTATTCACCTTTAAATCAATACTACAATGAAAATCTACAATTATCGCACACCCAACGTCGACTATGATAACCCCTGGAAGGACTGTCTTTTCACTGACAACGCTCAGCTCGATTCCTTCGGCGCCAAACCGCTTGTGTCTTTCAACAATCAGCCCCTTATTCAGCAGCACCACGTCACTTATGTCACT
>CACZAC010000048.1 GCA_902779125.1 uncultured Bacteroidales bacterium
TCTTGCTGTTCCGGCCACCATACGCATAGCCGAGGCTAATGTAAAACAGTTCAAATCAGGCATTTTGTCTTCGGCAATTTCCTTCACCTGATCCCAGGTTACCGATGCCACCTTCACGCGGTTGGGCTCACCGGAACCACCCTTCACCTTAGCGGCTTCGAGGAGCTGTACGGGCACGGGAGAAGTCTTAACGATGAAGTCAAAACTCTTGTCGGCGTAGTAAGAGATCACTACGGGCAACACCTTGCCAGCTTTGCTCTGGGTGCGGGCGTTGAATTGCTTGCAAAAATCCATGATGTTGATACCCTTAGAACCCAGAGCGGGACCTACGGGAGGAGAGGGGTTTGCAGCCCCACCCTTAATCTGCAATTTGATCTGTCCAGCAATTTCTTTAGCCATTGTACAAATTAATTTAATATGGTGTTAATTAAACGTTGCAAGCACGCGGCGATTGCGTAACATCGACCGCCGCACTACTCGCGCTCGACTTGCGAATGATCCAACTTGAGCGGTGTCTCGCGTCCAAACACTTTCACCATCACGGTGAGTTCACGCTTCTCGGCATTGATCTCCTTGATCTCACCGATGAAGCCGCTGAAGGGACCGAAGTTCACCTTCACCGACTCGCCAACAACATAGTCGTTGACTGCGTCGGCAGCCTGCAGCTCACGCTGCTCGGCGCCATTGAGCATCGTCAGAATCTGGTGCTCAGGCACCGGCTCGGGGCGACGCTCACCCTCACGTGAACGCACAAAGTTCACCACGTTGGTGGTGTCCTGCAAGGTCACCTCAATCTCGGGGGTCAACGCCAGCTTGACGAACACATAACCCGAAAACATCACCTTATCTTTAAGGACTTTCTTTCCGGCTCGTGTTGTGTAAACCCTCTCGGTAGGCACAAGAATCTGCGAGATGTTCTCGGCAAAGACAGGATTATTCTTCCTGTATCCCTCGATCATCTCTTTCACCTTCATCTCCTTGCCTGAGATGGTACGCAGAATGTACCACTGGTGCTGATTACCTTGAGACATAGTTGTGACTAGTGCTGTTACAGTTTGTTAAATGTTTGGGTTAAAACTACCGCACACAAGGGTGCGCAAGGGGACATGGGCCTTATCAGGCAGCCACTCCGTAAACGAGGTGCATGATCTGGTCGATGCACAAATCGATTACCCAAATTACCAGGGCCGCGATGATGGAAGCAACCATCACGACAATAGTACTATTGGCCAATTCACTCTTAGTAGGCCAAGAAACCTTATGAACGAGCTCGTTATAAGATTCCTTGATATCCGTAAGCCTGTTTTCAAAAAACTTTTTCATTTGTTTATTCTTCTTTCTTTTAGCACGGGAAGTAAGGCTCGAACTCACGACCTACGGTTTTGGAGACCGTCGCTCTACCAACTGAGCTATTCCCGTATTTAAAAAGGGTCCGGCTGGCTTTCAGCCAGACCCTTTAGTTTTGTTGTCGCGGCGCTCGCTCGCGCCTTGACTAGTCAGTTATCCTGGGTGTCAGGATTAGTCCTCGATGATGCCAGTGATCTGACCAGAACCTACGGTGCGGCCACCTTCACGGATAGCGAAGCGCAGACCTTCACTGCAAGCAACGGGAGTGATCAGCTTGACGTCGATCTCGACGTTATCACCAGGCATTACCATCTCGACACCAGCGGGGAGCATAATCTCACCGGTAACATCCAGGGTGCGGATGTAGAACTGGGGACGATAGTGGTTGTGGAACGGAGTGTGGCGACCGCCCTCTTCCTTCTTCAGGACGTAGATAGAAGCCTTGAAGTGGTCGTGGGGTTTGATAACGCCCGGGTGGCAGATTACCATACCGCGCTTGATGGTCTTGTAGTCGATACCGCGGAGCAGCAGACCTACGTTATCACCAGCCTCACCTTCGTCGAGGATCTTGCGGAACATCTCGACGCCGGTTACTACCGACTTCATCTCAGCACCCAGACCCATGATCTGAACCTCGTCGCTGACCTTAACGACACCAGTCTCGATACGACCAGTAGCAACGGTGCCACGGCCAGTGATTGAGAAGACGTCCTCGATAGGCATCAGGAAGGGTTTGTCACGATCACGCGGGGGCAGGGGAATCCACTCGTCAACAGCATTCATCAGTTCACGAACGGTGTCTTCCCACTTGGGCTCACCCTGGAGGGCACCCAGTGCAGAACCGCGGATGATGGGGGTGTTTTCACCGTCGAACTCATACTCAGAGAGCAGGTCGCGAACGTCCATCTCTACGAGCTCGATCATCTCGTCGTCAACGTCGGGGGAGTCACACTTGTTCAAGAAAATAACCAGACGGGGCACGTTCACCTGACGGGCGAGCAGGATGTGCTCGCGAGTCTGAGGCATCACACCGTCGGTAGCAGCAACAACCACGATAGCACCGTCCATCTGAGCGGCACCAGTAACCATGTTCTTTACATAGTCAGCGTGGCCCGGGCAGTCTACGTGAGCATAGTGACGATTCTTGGTCTCATACTCAACGTGAGCAGTGTTGATAGTAATACCGCGCTCCTTCTCCTCGGGGGCGTTGTCGATCGAGTCGAACGAACGAACGTTGTCACCAGAGATATCACCGTCCTTAGCCAGCACGGTGGTAATAGCGGCGGTCAAAGTGGTTTTACCGTGGTCAACGTGACCAATTGTACCGATGTTAACATGCGGTTTTGTTCTTTCAAAATGCTCTTTAGCCATAACTGTTTGTTGTTATTGAAAATTGAATGATAATATTACTCTATTCTATTATTGCGTAAAGCGCTCCACCCCCTTGTGATAACTGTAACCTGCAATCATTGAGAGGCGAAGCATTTTACATCGTTGAGCCGATGGCGGGATTTGAACCCGCGACCTCTTCCTTACCAAGGAAGTGCTCTACCCCTGAGCTACATAGGCAATATTCGTTTGTTTCTTGAGCGGAAGACGGGGCTCAAACCCGCGGCCCTCAGCTTGGAAGGCTGATGCTCTATCAACTGAGCTACTTCCGCAAAACATGTGGGTAGAGATGGATTCGACCCCGAGATTACAAATCACGTGCTCTGGCCAACTGAGCTAAAGAGGCGTCTAACGTTGTGCAATGAGATACGGGGCGTTCTCTATTGCGGATGCAAAGGTACTGCCTTTTTCCAAACTGACAAACTTTTTCTCACTTTTTTTTCAAAAAAAATTTCAATAGTTATTGACAACTAAGCATAATACACTATAAATCAATTAATTACAAACATATCCAACATTGCTCCAAATTGACACATTTCCCAGGCCCTCACTACTGCATCTACCGTCAGACACATTATATAATAATAAAAAGACAAATGTCATGCCCCGTTCATCCTGTTGCACATCGGGCACATCACACCCAAGACGACGCCCCCTGCCGGCAACGCGTGCAAGCAGGGGGCGTGATATGTCTTCAATATGTGAGGCTTTGCCTATTATTTGTCGCGACGTCCTTTCTCGAGCTGGCGCTTGAGCGCGTCCACACAGTTGTCGATAGCCTCCTCAAAGGTGTCGGCCACCTTGTTGGCGAACAGATCCTCGCTGCGGGGAACGTTGAGCTTCACTGACGCCTCCTTGTTCATGGCGGTCTCAGGCTTCACCACCTTGAGGATGACCTCGGCGTTGGCGATTTCCTCATTGTACTTACCCAGTTTGTCAACTTTCTTGTTGATAAACTCGTTGAGTTTCTCGGTTGCTTCGAAGTGAATGGCATTAATCTTAATTTCCATATTAACCTCCTTTTTTTAGTGCCCTGGGATGGGCGAGTTCATAATTGTGTTGTAGTTCACTTAATGTCACATGAGTGTACACCTGGGTCGCTGCAAGGCTCTCATGGCCCAGCAATTCCTTGACACTGTTGAGCTGCGCTCCGCTGTTGAGCATCACGCTTGCGAAGGTGTGGCGCAGGACGTGCGGACTGAGCTTGCCAGTACCGCCAGCCTGGCTCAACGCATCGTGGACGACGTGATAGACCAGCGAGGGATAGAGGGGCTTGCCCTTGAGCGTCACCAGCAGGTTGCCGCACTCGGGACCCATATCGGCACGCAGGCGGCGATAGCGGTCTATCCAATCTGCGAGCTCGTCCCCGAAAGGGACGATACGATCCTTGTCTCGCTTTCCGCGCACCTTGAGTTCCCGTTTTATTGTATCGACGGCTGCATCCTGAAGCCCGACGAGTTCACTCAATCGGATGCCGGTCTCGTAGAAGAGCATCACGATGAGGCGGTCACGCACGCTGGTAAAGTCCTCCTGGTCGATATCAGCATCAAGCACCATATCGACGGTCTTCTCGCGAACGAATTTGGGAAGCGGTTTTGGCAACTTGGCAAGCTCGACAACGGCAGCGGGATTGGATACCACCTCTCCACGCCTCAGCAGGTAACGGTAGAGTGCCCGCAGAGCCTGCACCTTGTGGCGCAGTGTGCCGGGACAATCGCCCTGGGCCGAGCGCTCGATGAGCCACGCCCTGATGTCGCTAGCAGTAACAGACGTCAAGTCAAGCCTACGGCCACCTGCTGTCACATAGTCGCTCCACTGGCCCAGGTCACGGCGGTAGAGATCCACCGTCCTCCAGGACAGGTTGCGCTCTAGTTGCAGGTATTGCAGGAAACGTCCAATTGTAGCGTCCATAGGCATACATTCAATTGTGTGTGACAAGCAGGGACAATGTCCATCAATGACAGAGCCGCTGCTTTGCGGTGCTAAAGTTAGCAACTATTTTCATGTGTTGCAAATTTTAAGCCAAAAAAATGATTGTTTGGGCGTTTTTTTGGCTTTAGCGGCAAAAATGTTACAATTCAACAGCTATCAGCAACGATATCAGTGCATCGAGACGGGTGAAAGTTCACCCAAAACGTTGCTGGCAGCTGCCTGATAAACGTGACAGGAACCGCCAAAGTGACGGTTCCTGTCATTATTTATCGTATCTCGACGACGGATATTACTCCTCGCGGTTGCGCAGCTGCTGTACGTACTCAGCCTTCATCATCTTCTTGCGGTTGGTGATGGAGGGTTTCTCAAAAGCCTGACGCTTGCGCAGTTCCTTAATGATACCGGTCTTTTCGGTTTTACGTTTGAATTTCTTGAGGGAGCGTTCGATGTTGTCGCCTTCCTTAACGGGTACAATAATCATAATGAGTTTGTTTTGTTTTAATGTTATATTTGTTTGTAATATTTTGAGTTTCTACCTCGGTTTGCAGCTCTATATGGATTACACATCGCCGGCGAGCCACAAGCCGTGCGATGTCAAATCGGGTGATATGTATTGATAATCAATCTCTTAAAGTCGGTTAACCAACCTCCTTTCGTTTTAAAGCGCCGCAAAGTTACACAATCTTTTCACAATGACAAACATTTTTCTGAAAAACTTGCGACAAAAAAACTTTGCGACCATGTCATCAAAACACATGGTCGCAAAGCTAAACGGGTCACAGTTACTGTGTAATTATCTCTTGCGGTTGCGCACCGAGCGGATGCCAGTATTAAGATTCTGGTTGCTCGACTTGGGCTTGCGCTCCTTGATTTTAGCCTTTTTCTCTTTGGCTTTGGTCTTGGAGGACTTTTTGGATGATGAGGACTTGGACTTGCTGCCACGCTTGGTGGTGCGTGTCACGGTCTTCTCGTCTCCTTCGGCAGCACCCTCTGCCACTTCGTCACCGTCCTCGCCTTCCTCAAGCTCACCTTCAGCCTCGGCACGGGCTTTTTCCTCGGCCTCGGCACGTGCCTGGAGCACATCCAGAGGCGGAACCCAAAGATCCTGGTTGAAGCTGCGCAAGCGCTGTTCGATGCTATCCTGGGCGTGCTTGTAAGCTACAGTATCAGGGAACATCTGCTTGAGTGAGAGGTTGCGCAGGTTCTTGGTCTTGATGATATCTCCGGTATACATGTTCAGCTTGAAGAAGTCGTCGATGCTGTAGCGCGGCAGGTTGTTATCATCATCGGTGAAGATATACTGCTGTGCCATGTAGGGGCGGATATCGTTGAGCTTGACCCAGAACATGGGATAACGTGCATTTTCACCACTCCAGTCATCAACCTGATGGAGCACGGGGCAAATGTACTGGACGTTGGCCTTCATGCGGTTGCTGCGGGTGTCAAACTCCCATTTCTCAATGATATAATAGCTCTTAACCTGATTAGAGCGGATATCGGCATCCTCAAACTCGTAAATGGGATTCTTGGCAGTGCTGCCCTTAGCCTCGGTATAATATATACCATAGTTGTCAAACATCTGGCCAACATCGATTTTGTGTTCATCGGTGAAGATTTCATCCATTGAGTTATAGGCCGTAATTTGATTCTTGGCCAGCAGGCGCATGATGATGAAGTACAGGTTCTCACCGTCTTCATTGGGCAACTCGGGATAGAGCAATGCGGCATTCTTGCCCTTTTCCAGATCCACCTCGCGCTGGATGACCTTCATCCACTGCAGGTCGGCATCACTGGGCTCCTTCACCTCATAGAAAGACTGCTGCCTATCGGTGATGGTTGCCGAGCCTTCTTTTTTGTCCTTTGTGCGGGTATCGCCGCCCGAGCGTTTAGTCACCTGGGCGTTGGTTCCCAGTGCAAACGCCACCAGGAGGAGTGCGATAATCAATCTAAGGCTTTTCATATTCTAGTTATTGATGTTTTAATTGTTTCAATGTTAGTTGATGATGACCTGAATGGGCGCAATCGTTCGCGTAATGCCGTCAGGTCCCGTGGCCTTGACGTTGGTGATGAAGAACTGCTTGCCGTGTTGCAGGCGACGCATGCGCTCCTTCTGTCGCTCGGTGAACTGCGAACCGTTACTTGCCTCGGGATGGTAGTCACCCATAGCATCGACAAAGTTGCAATCAAACGAAACGACCTTATAGTCAATGTTCAACAGATCATCATCGATAGCGGCATCAAGTCCACCGGCAGCTAACAACATGGCCTTGGTAATACCCGGTTTACCGCCCTTATAACGGTTTGGATGGCCTTCAGCGTCCCTATAGGTGATGAACGGCGTGGGGTCAGGCAGTTTGCGCACACGGAAGGTGGAGCTGCCCACGTTGGTGCGCTGTCCGTCCATCTCGGCAGTTACCGAAATGACGCACTCCGAGCCGACCTTAGTGGGATGGGCAATCCATCCTTCACCGCTCTTGGTGAGGGTACCGTTGGTCATCGTGGCGCTGATGCTACCTTGAGGCACACCAGGCACAGCGATGCTGATGGGGTTATTGATACCGGCATACAGCACGTTCATCATTGTGGCGCTGATGGTAGCCAGGGGGTCGATGACGGTGTAGCTTGACTTGAAATCACGCTTGGTGACGCTACCATCGCGTCCCAGCACCTCGATCCAACCGGAATACTCATAATTGCCAGCCTTGCCGGTACCCACCTCATAGATACCCATGTTGTTGGCCAAACGTCCACCATTGACATAGACAACGGGACGCTGGGTGGTGTCGATTGCGGCGAGCACAATCTGAGCCTTGTACTTGGTGCCTCGCATCACGATACGGGAGTCGGGCACCACGAAGGCGTTAACCAGGTTCACGCGCAGGTCGCCAAGGTCCACATTTGTCAGCATCTGGTTCAAGACCTCACCCTCGGCATACCGCACGTCGTTCTGCAACTTGGTGAGCAGGGTGACTGCAGCAATACAGGGCATATTGTCGAACATGAAATCTTCCCATGTCTTCTTGCTGATATCATATTTTGTCGTCTTGGGAGGCACTGTGGAGAGCGCAGCTTCCAAGTTCTTGCGTTTCTCGGGATCCTCGAGGAACGAGGTGACGAACTGCCGGTACTGGTCAATGCGCGTACGCAGCAATTTGCCCTTTCCACCAGTTGCGGTGAGCATCACCTCGCTGGCGGCATCCAGATTGTCTCGGTTGCGGATGTTATGGACATCAGCATCCTCGCCATCGGCATGGCGCACAATCTCCAATTTGAGCGAGTCGATATAGTCAAAGAGCTTATCGGTCTCTCCCACCACTTGGGTCGCCTTGTCCAACCAGATTTTGCCTTTCTCGGGATTCTTCTCGTTGAAAGCCTGAAGCTGGCTATAGAGGGCTTGGTTACGCGCCGTGATGGTGCGGTTGGAGCGGGTCAAACCATCCTCCACTTGACTGAAACCGTTGAGCACGTCGCTCGACACGTTCAGTGCAAGCATGGCCGTCAAGACGATGTACATGAGGTTAATCATCTTCTCTCGCGGCGACATGCGGTTGACGCTCTTATTTTTTGAGGTTGCCATCTATCTGATTCTCTCTATCGGTTAAAATAGGATTGGTTGTCGATAACTGTTACAATACTATAGATGTAATGCCTTGTCAAGCGTTCTGGTCATCGCCATCGGGCTCGATGCCGGGCATACCGGGCATGGGACGGTACATGTTGACTGTCATCGCCTTGACCATCTTCTCATAGACGCTGTTCAGCTGCTTCATGTAACGTGCCATTTTCTCGGTCTCATCACAGTAGTGTGCGCTCTCGGCAGCACTCTTCTCATACATGTCACGGATATCCTTCAAACCGCGGTTCACACGGTCGATGTTATCGAGCTGCGATGAGATACTCTTGAGCTGGATTTCATAGATGGTATTCAGGCCACTGATGTTCTGATTGAGGGCCTGCATCTGATCCACATATCCCGTTGAACTGTCCGAAATGGTCTGGCTGTTTTCGGTAATGGCGCGGTAGCTGCCCAGCAAGGTCTGGCTCACCTCGTTCAATGCGGTGGTCGTAGCCTGCAGTTTTTGCATCTGCTCGCTGATGCCTGCCATCTGGCTCAGATACTGCTGAGTGGCGTCGGTCAGTTCTGCCATGCGCGAGAGCTGGTCACTGGCAGCAGCCATCTTGGCAATGCTTTCGCTCAGCGACATGGTATCCTCCTCGCTCAAGTTCACACCCTGAGGCAGTCCCACAGCGTTCTTGGCCTCGCTGACGCTAACGTTGATTTCACCGCCTTCATAGCCCTGGCCATTGCCGCCGATAACGATGCCGCCACCGCCGTTGAAGTCTGGACGGTCCTCGGGATTATTGCTGGCGAGCACGGGGAACACTTCTTCCCAGTGATATTCCTTCTCAGGCTTATCAAATGCCGTGAGGATAAACATCAGCACCTCGGTACCCATACCGATACACAACAATGTGTTGCCACCAGGCAAGTGCAGAATCTTGAACAAGGCACCCCAAATTACGATTGCGGCACCGATACTGTAAGCGAAGTTGAAAAAACGCTGTCCGCTGTCGCTCTTGAGGAAACGGCCGGCTTTCTTTTTATATCTCTTGATTTTACCCATTGTTGCTTAAACTATAATATAATGAGTGTGATAACAATTGACTTAATACTATTTTTATATGCTGTGCTTAGTCTTTGCAGCAGTTCTTGCGACGTCCCTTGACAAGACCCACCTTGGAGCGGACGCAACGGAAGCCGATGTAGCTCCTCTGCTCGTTCTGGTATTCCCACATGCGCAAGTCGGAACGGATGTTGTGCACCACGTCCTTCCATGAACCGCCACGCACGATTTTACGCGACATCTTGTAGGGATCTTCCTTGGCTACATAGTAGCGGTACTCGGGGTTGATGTCATCGGTCATGCGGTCGATGCTCTCGGTATAGGCGGTTGAGGTCCACTCGCTCACGTTACCAGCCATGTCATACAGGCCGTAATCGTTAGGCTCATAGGTACCCACGGGTGCTGAGATGATGTAACCGTCCTTGACATAGTTGCCCTCGTCGGGCTTGAAGTTGGCATAGAAACAGCCCTCGTCAACCGTCAGGGGCAGGTCACCCTCCCACGGGTACTTGTTCTTGTTCTGGCCGGCACGGGCAGCAAACTCCCACTCTGCCTCGGTGGGCAGGCGGAAAGGCTCCACATAGGCTGCGTATTCACCCATCGACTTCTTCAAGAACTCTGTGCGCCAGTGGCAGAAGGCATTGGCCTGTTCCCAGCTCACGCCCACGACAGGATAATTGTTGTAGTTGCCGTTGGCGAAATACATACGCACATAAGGCTCCTGATAAGCGTTCTCAAAGTCGTTCACCCAGCAAGTGGTGTCAGGGTATATATTAACAATGTAGGTGTTCAAGAAGTCATAATCGCTCTGCAGTGCGCGTGTGATGGTCTGGCGCACGATGCGACCCTCATCATCGATATAGGCGGTATCCTTGCTGATGGTGGGAGCCGTCATATCCACCTCATGGTCGGTGTTATAGTCGCGACGCGTGGGGTCAAAGCGATGTTTACGCTTGGCAGCCTCGGTCAGATTATAGACCTCGTAGCGGTAATTCATCTGGGCGGCGTCCAGTTCCTTCACACCCGTGATGGGGTTGATGCGGTAAACGCTCTCGATGGCACGCTCCTCGTCCTCGCTGGGATTCTTCCAGGGAATGGACTTACTCCAGTCCAAATGCGGGGTAATGGGGTTGCCCTCTTTGTCCTCCTCGATTTTAAATTCTTCATTACCACCATATTGCGGGTCGGCAAGACGTTCACGGATAATCGAGTCACGCACCCAATAGACAAACTGCTTGTACTTGGAATTGCTGACTTCCATCTCATCCATCCAGAAAGCGTCAACCGACACACCGTGGGCTGTCGAGTCGATGCCCCACACCGAGTCGCGTTGGCTGGGACCTTCGCGCATCGAGCCTACATCAACGAGCACCATGCCATAGGGCGTAGTCTCGTTAAACACGGCACCTCCGACGCCGGTGACTTCACCGCCGTTGGATCCGCCTTTGCGCATCGAGCTACACGATACGGCCGCCACAGCGACCAACAGTATCAAAAATAATTGTTTCATATTCTCTACATTAAGCGTACGCTTTTTTGTTTGTTCTTGTTCTTCTCGCGGTTGTTCAGCTTCACGGTATAATTGATAAACACCTCGTGGCTGCCAAACGTCGCCTTGCTGATCGCCGACACGGGATAGTCATAGGCGTAGCCGATGTAAGCATCCTTAAGGTTAACGCCGATAAAGGCAGTGACGGCATCCTTATAGCGATATCCGGCACCGATGCTAAACATACGGTTATAGCGCAACCTAGCCGCAATCTGCGCTGTCCAAGCTTTCAGATCGGTGGCAAACATGGCTGCGGGTTGTATATCAAATAACGTATTATTAATCGGAATATTGCCGCCGCCCATAAAATAATAGGAGCGACTGACATTAAACTCATAGTAATCTATCGATTCTCGTGAAACCTTCAACTCGATGCTGGGCGAGGTCACATGGGTCACCGAAAAACCCGCCCAAAACCTGGGATGGGTAAAATAAACGCCCACATTGGCGTCAAATGCGGTACCTGATACGTCCTCCTTTTTGATGGCTTCGTCAGGGACCTCCTCCTGTTCTTTGGTCGTGATGGCCTCCTTACCACGGAAGGTCTGGGAGAACACGCCGGGCTGGACGCCCACGCTGAGCATGCACTTGCCTATCTTGCGCTTATAGGCAATCTGCGCTCCGATGCGTGTGTTGGTATATAGACCGATGCGTTCAAATTCGGCCTTTACTCCCACGCCCAAGCGCTGCTCCAAGAGTTTGTAGGGCATATCGGCAGTGATATAGAAGGTCATGGGAGCACGCCTGAAGTCCACCCATTGCATACGGCTACCCAACTGCAGGTTAATCGTTGCGTCGAGATTACCGGCAGCAGCAGGATTATAGTAACCCTGGCCAGTCCAGAAGTGGGACATTGCCGCATCGGCCTGGGCCATAGCGGCAAACGCAACGACCAAACCCATGGTCATCGCGGCAATCAGACGTTTTATGTCATGTAACTTTATCGTCATTACATCGTTATTCAAAGAAGAACGTGACCACTACCATATTGCTCTTAATCTTGCTAACGCTCTCGGTGAAACGCATCATTTCAACATTGTCTTTGAGGTCAGGACGATTTTTTTCCAACAGCCCCTTCAGTCCAAAACAGAATTTAATCTCAGGACATAGCTTGAAGAAATGCATGTAGAAGTCACATCCCATGCCCACAGTCAACATCAAGTCAGCGTTTTTGAGGCGCAACTGTTCGCCTTTATCTTTAGCCAAATCCTGAGCATACATGATACCACCCGTGAAATAGGGACGCATATTGTGGTAGCGTTTAGCGCTCATCTTCAGGTCAATGGGAACAACAATATAGGTGGACTTGATGTTCTGGCTCTGCTTGTAGCGCGTCTGCTCCACCCAATCGGGGTTGCCTCGATGGTTGAGGTAACGCACCACTTTATTACCGAAGAACAATCCCGGTGAGATTCTCAGGTTAAAGTGCTCAGCAATACGATAATCGGCTAGCACGTTCACACTGAAACCTGGCGAAATGGACGGTATGTCGGCATACCACTCCTCGCCATCATCGGTGACAAAGCCGTTGTTGGTTATGGCAAGATTCTGAAAATTCATGCCCACCGAGAAACCGAAGTGAATCGGCTTGGCATCGGCATAGGGACGGTTCAGAATCATGTCATTATCCTGGGAGTGAGCCATAAGGCACCCCAGCAACAACAGCACTACACACGCAATATGTCTCAGCTTAGTCAGGTCCATTTACCCTTAATAACGCAAATAATCCCGCCTTATTGCTCAAAATGCAAAAAACTGTTATAAAACCCAACATGAAAACACATCAAAGAGCCTTCAATACAGGCGTCATGAGCGCCGCAACAGCTTGGACAAGGGGCGTGTAAACAGGCGGTTGACCACCCAGGCCAACAGGATGTCAATGGGCAGGATGAACCAGGCAATAAGGCTATATGGGCTGATACTGAAGATGTCGGTGCTACCTGGGCTGTCAAAAGGCGATGCATGGCCAAGCCCGATGTGAGCCAATGCAGGGGCGCACAGGTAGTTAAACACCAGAGCAGCAAGCCCTTGCAAGATAAAAATCTCAAAACTGATATCCCCAAGCCATTGCAACGGTTTGGATGCCAACACCTTGCCGATAAAGCCCTCTCGCTTGTCATAAATGACACACAACAGTAATATTACAGCTACAGGCAACCACCAGAGGATGGCGTCACTCCATGGCAACAGGTAAGAATAGCTGCGGTAACTCATCACCATGACCGACAGCAAGGCAACAGCCACCAATTCGGCATCAGTGCCGTTTTTGCTCTTGCCGATGACAGAGAGCGTTCTCACGCGCGGCAAGAGACCTGCCAGTACCATTCCGATAATAAAATCTATGATACGCACGGGCGGGAAGACATAGAGCGCAGTGCGGTAGTAGTCATCAGACCCCGTCACAGCCAGCACGATGAAATCAATCAACGCGAGCACCGCCACAATGATAAGCCGCGTGCGCTGACGCAAGGGTGACAACCATTTCGCCAGCAGCGGATAACACAAGTAGCAGAACAGCAACGTGCTCAGGAACCACGAGAACTTATTGTAAGAGAAATAGACTGAATGGGAGAGCGACCAGCTGTGCAGCAACAGTGCATTGAGTGACAGTGCAAGCGGGCGCATAACCAACAGCCTCAAGACAGCCATAGCCACCAGCCACAATACCAGTGACAGCCAGTGCAGGGGGAACAACTTGACGGCATGATTCCACGCAAAACGCCTCCACGACTGCCCATCAAGACGGTCAAACGGATGCTTCATCGCCAGCAGGAAACCGCTCGCCATGAAAAAGAATGAGACTCCAGCCCAAGTCATTTCCTCAAGCCCCATCACGCCCACATGAAAGAGAACTATCATCAGCGCAAACACGGCGCGCCAACCATTTATCGTCTTTATCATTTTTCTATATATTTGCAAATCTTAAGTCCTACTGAATTTCCTGCCGATGAAGGCAAACAAGGGCCGTGTGAAGCAACGGTTCACAATCCACGACACCAAGAATAGCAGCGGGAACACAAGCCATGGCAGTTTGTCGTAAATCTGCCACCCGAAATGTCCTGCGGCAGGCGATATCACAAAATTAAAGAACAGGAACGCGGCAAACTGCAGCACAAACACCTCGAAACTGATGCTACCCAACCATTGCAGCGGACGCCACAACAACAGACGTCCCACAGCCCCCTCACGCCCTGCCAGCAGGGCAAAAGCGACGAGAACAGCCCCCTGGGGCAACAGCCAGATGATGTCGTCTTCCCAAGGCCTGATCCAAGTGGTCGTCACATTGACCGTGATTACCGCCGCCAGCAACAGCAACGCGCCCAGCTCGATGAGCGTCGCTTTACCGAAGCTCACCTGCGTCAACCGGCCACTGAGCACACGGTAAAGGTGGAACAACGTCAAGCCTACCGTGACGTCAAGCACATGGGACGCAGGATTGACAAATATCGCCTCGCGCTGGGGAATATTGAGTGGAAAGAGCGTCGCCCCCAGCAACACTGCCAACAAGGTAGCCAGCAAGACCTTATACCTAAGTCGCCAAGGTCCCAGCCAATGTGCCATAAACGGATAAATGATGTAACAGAACAGCAATGCGCTCAAGTACCAAGCCACCGGATTGAGTCCATAATGGACATCGTGCACGGGCGACCAAGCCTGCAGGAGCAGTGCGCTCAATGCTGTTGCGCCCCAATCTATCGCCGCTGTGTGACAAAGGATAGCCAGCAGCACCAGCAAGGCCAAACCCAACCAGTGCAGCGGATACAGGCGCGAAGCATGTTCCAAGACAAAACTGAGATACCCAGACCTGGTGATGCGCTCAAAGGGGTGACGCCTCACAAGCAGAAACGTGCTGGAGATGAAAAAAAACGTCACACCCGAGACTGCCACGTTGTAGCTCCACCCCACTTCACAGTGGAACAGCACTACCGCGACCGCCATCAGTCCACGCCATGAGTTGATTGTCCGTATCATTTTTCGTGCGAAATTACAAACAATTGTCCAATGAGCGCTCAAAAAAGGCAATATTTTAAATAAATTTGGCGGCACCTCAACCATTAAATCCTGCTTTATGGTGTTCGGTTTGCACAAATTTTAAATAAATTTGGCGGCACCTCAACCATTAGCACAAATTTTAAATAAATTTGGCGGCACCTCAACCATTAAATCGAGCTTTATGGTGTTCGGTTTGCACAAATTTTGTAATTTTGCAGCCGCAAAAAATGACAACGACAGATAACAACAATAAATCAAACAACCGAGGCTCCAAGTTCATCAAGGACATTGGCATCTATGCCATAGGCAACATCGGCTCCAAAATCATAACCTTCCTGATGGTGCCGCTGTACACCTATTTTATGCCCAACAAGTCCGACTTCGGTTACTATGACGTGTGCCTGTCGATGTGCTTCCTGCTCATTCCGTTTGTCACCCTACAGATGCGCGACGGCGCATTCCGATTCCTGCTCGACTGCGATGACGACACGCGTCGCCAGCGCATTGTCACCTTTGTGACACGTTCGATGCTGACGACAATGACTCTGGCGGTTTTGGTCACCATTGTGCTGTCGTTGACAACAAAAATCGGCTATCTCGGCTATTCGCTTGGACTGCTGATAGCCCTAGCATTACAGGATGTCTATTCCCAGGTATTCCGTGGTCTGGGGAATAACCGTGCCTTTGTCATGGTGGGCATCTTGTCGGCGTTCTGCATCGGTCTGTTCAGCGTACTTTTTGTCGCTGGATTCGGTTGGGGTATCAAGGGCGTGTTCCTGGCTAATATCCTGGCACGCATTGTGGCACTGATTGTGGTGGAGGCGCGTGTGCGCCTGATTACCCGCAACACGCGGTGGTCTATCAATATTGGTGACGTGGGACGTGACCTGCTCCGCTACTCGTTGCCCCTGCTGCCCGGCTCGTTGTGCTGGTGGATTACCGGCAGCAGCGACCGCCAGTTCATCAAGTTCTTCTTAGGGCTGGATATCAACGGATTATATGGTGTAGCCGCCCGTTACACGGGTATCATCATGACACTGGCCGTCGTTTTCTATCAGGCATGGCAGGAAACAGCCATCCTGCAATACCACAGCCCTGACCGCAACCGCTTCTTTTCCAAGATGTTCAATGGCTACATCTTCTTGCTGTCGGCTATTCTGGTAGGTTATCTTTTTGTGCTCAAGCTGTGTTACGGCTGGCTTGCCAACAGTTACGGCGAGAGTCTCAACTTCATTTACCCGCTGGGCGTGTCGGCTGTGATTTTTGCCCTGGCAGCGTTCTTTGATATGGGGTACCAGTGCGCCAAGGACACTGCGCGCACGCTGCCTGCCATCGTGCTTGCCGCCATTGTTAATGTGGCGCTTAACTTCGCCTTAATCAAGCCTCTGGGCGTTTATGGCGTTATCACCACCCAGCTGGTCACCTACGTTGTGCTGGTCACCTATCGATGGTTTGACATGAAACGCTATTTCACACTCACAATCAGCAAGCGTGTTATTGTACCGATAACCATAGTACTGTTAAGCGGCATTCCGTTCTATCTTAGTCCCAACAAGTTGATTGACATCGCCTTTATGATTGTTGCCCTCATGCTCATCGCATGGAGTTGCGGTAAAGACATGCGCGACCTGTTGTTATCAAAATTCACCAAAACACGCCACTCCACAAAATAATTTCCGCCTATCCTCGTTTATAGTGTGTAAATACTACTATTATTTTACATCCGTATGAAATCAAGATTACTTATAACGATGATGGCAGCGGTGTTGCTGTTGTCATGCTCAACAACAAAGGAGAACAACCTTGCCTATTTCCAGGACTTTTCACTCGCCGATAGTGGCACTCTGCCTAACGAACAGGGCAATTACCCCGTTCGCATCCAGTGTGATGACGAGCTTTTCATCACCATCACATCGGCTATCCCCGAGGCCACCGCTTCCTATAACCTGCCGATGGACAATCCCGCCACTCGCGGCAATGTGCGCCAGGTGACCCAACCCCGCAGCCAGACCTACATCGTTGACGAGGAGGGTTATATCATGATGCCCGTCCTGGGTCGCATCCTGGTCAAGGACAAGACCATTTCCCAATTGTCCAAAGAAATCAAGGCCATGGTGGAACGTGATGTCAAGGACCCTCATGTGCGCATCGACCTGGTGAATTTTGCCGTGGATGTGATGGGCGAGGTACATAACCCGCAGCGTTTACACACCAGTCGCCAAAACTATACGGTGCTTGACGCCATTACCCAATGCGGTGACTTGACAGAATATGGCAAGCGCGACAGGGTCTATGTCATCCGCACCGAAGAGGGCAAGCGCACCTATCAGCGTCTTAACCTCAACAGTTCAGAGGTGTTCAGTTCACCCTACTTCTACCTGAAGCAGAACGACATCGTCTATGTCGAGCCTAACAACATCCGCATCGACAACTCCAAGTATAACCAGAACAACGCATTCAAGCTGTCTGTTATTTCGACTATCGTGAGCAGTGCATCGGTCGTAATATCGCTCATCATCGCTCTGGTACGTTAAATTCTTAGTAGAATCATCATGGCAAATTTCAATACACCTCCCACCCCCCAACAAGAGGAACAAATCATTGATTTTGGTGCGTTTGTGCGCAAGTACAAGCGCTATTGGTGGCTGTTCGTGCTGTCACTCATTGCTTGCATATCACTGGCTTTCCTGTACCTGAAGGCAGCCCAACGCATTTACAATGTCAAGTCAGTCGTTCTCGTCGCCCAAGATGACACCGGCGCCGGTGCCGGAGCCACCCTGCTCAAGAGCATGAAGCTCATGGGCCAGGGCAGCAAGGTCGATGACGAGATGGTAGTTTTCTCGTCCCAGGAACTGTGTACCCAGGTTGTCAAGCAGCTCAAGCTCAACCGCTCCTACATCGAGGACAAGGGTTGGTTCAAGCCCAAACGTGACCATTACAACAGCTCTCCTGTCGAGATTCTTGCCCCTGAGGAGTTCTTTGACACCCTGTCATCGCCGCTCAAGTTCAAGATTGACGTGAACAAGCAAGGTCTTGCCAGCATCAAAGCCGAGAAAAGCAAGAAAGCCATTGTTGACGTGAAGGATGCCGAGTTGCCCATTACCCTCAAGACCGCATACGGCGTGTTTGCCTTCCAGCCGTCTGAAGATTTCAAGCCGGGCAAGAATCACAAGATTACAGCGACGCTATACGGTAACCAGCTGCGTGGTGAAGTTTTGAATCACCGTGTCAAAATCAAGCTGGTCACCAAGAAATCCAACGGCATCGACCTGTCAATTGCCGAAACCAATACAGCGCGTGGTAAGGATATCCTTAACAAGCTCATGGAGCTGTATAACGAGCGCGGTCAGCGTGAGAAGGACGAGGAAGCCATCAACACAGCGAAATTCATCGACGAGCGTCTGGCGCTCATCTACAAGGGTCTGACCAGCAGCGAGGCCGATATCGAGCAATACAAACGCAACCACAAGATTGTGGATCCCGAGCTGCAAATCAGGACCTCGGTGACCAAGCAGCAGATGGCCGACCAAGCCATCATCAAGCTGGAAACCAAGAAGCAGTTGCTGGGCATGGTCAAGGACTTTGTTAACAGCCCTGCCAACAAGAACTCCTATATCCCCTTTGAGGTGGACTCCAGTGCCGCCTCGGGCTCCATTCGCGCCTACAACAACCTGATTGCCAAGCGTCAAGAGTTAGAGCAGTCGGCTAAAGGTGACAACCTCGCCCTCAAGCAGATAGACCAGCAGATTGAGACCATGCACGCCAATGTGGTGCAAGGCATCAACAGTTCAATCAGCGGGCTGAACGTGCAGCTGAACAAGATGCGCAGCGAGTACAACCTGTCGTCAGGCGACCTGAACAAGGTGCCCAGCGAGGAACGCGAAGCACGCGAGCTGTACCGTCAGCAGGGTATCCAAAATGCCCTCTACACCTTCCTGTTGCAGAAACGCGAGGAAAACGCCCTCGTTCTTGCTGCCACCACGCCCAAGGGCAAGATTGTGGACCACGCCTATGCCGAGCACACGCCAATCAGCCCCAAACGTATGGTTGCGCTGGCATTGGCCCTGCTGGCAGGTCTGATTTTGCCTCTGTTGCTGATTTACCTCAAGGACCTGTTCACCACCAAGTTCTCCAACCAGGAAGAGCTCGAGGAGATTTCCCAGGTGCCCTTTATCGGCCACATCCACCACAACCGCCACAATACCCAGCTTGTTGTCAAGGACGGCAAGACGTCATCCATCGTCGAGCTGTTCCGCTATGTGCGTAACAACCTGCAGTTCCTGCTCAATAAGGAAGAAGACAAGGTTATTCTGGTTACCAGCAGTGTGAGTGGCGAGGGCAAATCGTTCATCAGCACCAACATCGCGTCATCATTTGCCCTGCTGGGCAAGCGCGTAGCCCTGGTGGGTATGGACATCCGTTCGCCCAAGTTAGCTACCATGCTCGACTTGCAGGAGATGCCCGGTGTGACCTCCTATCTGTCGCGCAACGACGTCACCATCGACCAGATTGCACAGCCCTGCAAGGAGGTTAAAGGTCTCGACGTATTCGTCGGTGGTGCTATTCCGCCCAATCCCTCTGAGTTGTTGCTTGGTGACCGCGTGAAGGATTTCTTCAACGACCTGCGCGCCAACTATGACGTTATCATCGTCGATTCTGCGCCCGTTGCCATGGTGAGTGACAGCTTCGCCCTGGATAAGTACACCAACGCCACCGTCTATGTAACGCGCGCCAATTTCACGCAGCGCAAGCACATCAAGTTCATGAACCGCATCTCTGCCAACAAGCAGCTCAAGAATATGTGCGTTGTGCTCAACGATACCAAGCCGTCGAGCGACAATACCTACGGCTACGGTTACGGCAAGACCAAAGACGAGTAATAAACCTGTTGCAGCAGTAAGGGCAGTATGGATCGATTGGTCATATTGGCGACCTTGGTCTTTGCGTTGATATTCTTCATCGCACGTGAAGGCACACGCTTGAGCAAGAAGAACGCCTATAAGATTGTCATCGCCCTCTACACCTTTTCCTGCTGCTTTGCCCGACTTTACATCCCCTATGTCAACGCCGGTGGCGAAGACAGCCAGGGCGGCTCTTTCGGCCCCTCGGGAGGCATTTGGCCCTTCTATCTGCTTTCCTTCCTGCTGGTGTGGATAATCGCTGTCGAGAAATCATGGCGCATCCGCCGTCCCAATCTGGTGCTGGCATTGCTCTTCTCGGCCTATGCTGCCTATACGCTTGTCAACCCGTTCGGCATTTCTCGCGTCCATTCCATCATCGAGGTGATTTACTGCCTCTCATTTGCCGTGTTCATCTACCTGTTTGCCAATAGTTTCTCGGTAAAGACGGTAGTTAACGGCATTTTCCTGGGATTGGCAGTGACTGTGGCGCTGCACTTCCTGCTCGCCATCTGCTACCCCGTGCTGGACATGGAAATCGCCGTCAAGATATTTGACAGCGATGCCTCGACCCGCAGCGAAGAACGTGTGGGCGCCGTGGGCACGATGGGACACCCTAACGTGCTGGGCACCTACGCCTCCTATTATTTCACGTTCTTCCTGGCTTGCTTCCTTACCAATTTCAAGCGGCGCACGAGCATCATTCTTGCGGGCATGGCATTCCTTGTCATCGTCTTGAGCGCCAGCCGCAGTGCATTGGTATCGATTATCATGGCACTGGTCGCTATCGTCGTGTTTTATGTGTACAGGCGCTACAAACTCATCAGCATGCAGAGTTTTCTCAAGGCCATCATCCCCTTTGCCATCCTGATTGCCCTGCTGATTTCAGGTCCCTTGAACTTCCTGTTCAGCGACGTGGAGAACCTGGACGAAATGACCACGTCCCGCCTGATGCACTATTACTGCGGCTACGAGATTTTCATGGACCATCCCCTGATTGGGGTGAGCATGAACAACCACCTGTTTTATCTCACGGAGCACACCTCGGCGGTCATCTTCGAGCAGGTCTTTGACATGAGCGGCATCTGGCGCCCCGAGGATTACTTCTTTGTCACTCCCATCCACAACATCTGGATTATCATGATTGTGGAGCTGGGACTGATTGGCTACCTGCCCATCATGGGCTTTGTCATCTACTATATTGCGACCTTCAAGCGACGAACGCGCCTATCCCGCAACCGATACTATAACATCCTGAATATCACAGGTTTTGGTATAGTTTGCTGCTGGCTCGTGCAGGGCAGTAGCGACTGGGCGCCTCTAAGCCCCCATGTGCTCAACCTGTCGCTGATGTTCTTTGCCTTGTCGCTCAACAGGCATTACAGCAAGGAGGTGCATCCCGAGTTTGAGACGGTTGAGTCAGCCCGGCGCCGCCAGATAGCCGAGAGCGCTGAGGCGCAGCAAGAGCAGGCACAACAAGAGCCACCCACAACCCAGGAGCCCGAATGAGAAACGCCTCGCAGCACATATTGTTCATCGCCACCGAGTATGCCGCAGGTATGCGGCCCTATGCCGACACCATCATCCACGCCTTGTGGCAGCCCGGTGACCATGTGCTTATCGTAGCCAAGGACGATAGTGTAAAACACGATTTTGACGACCTGCCTGCCGACAGTGTCACTTGGGTTGATTATCCCGTTTCCAAATTCAAGAAACTGGCATTTAGATTCTGGCCTTCACGGTTGTTCGATACCATCAAACAGATAATTGCTGATGGCGGCATCCAGCTCATCTATTCCCTCACCGGGGAACTTGTGCTGGTGAACGGTTGCCAGCAGTTGCATCACATGGCGCCCCTGTTGTACACCATCCACGATGCCGTGGGGCATGACTCCAAGTTTGACGGCGTGGTGACATGGCTCAAGCACCAATTGCTCGTGGCATGGCCGCAGCGCCGCCTCATCAGGATGACGCGCCACCAGATTACCAACAGCAAGCCGCAACAGCAGCTGGTCAAGGAGCAGTTCCCCTACCACAACGTGTATTACGCCCCCTTCCCTACCCTGGTCACCGATGCCATCGTCCAGGGCAATGCCCGTGTGCCTGAACTTGCCAATGTCCCCGACGGCTATATCCTGTTCTTCGGCAACCTGCAGCTGTACAAGGGTGTCCACCTGCTCTATGAGGCTTACAGGTCACATCGCGAGTTGCAGCAGCGCCCTCTCGTTATAGCGGGTGCAGGCTATATCTATTTCGAGCGCAACAACGAGGACGAGGAATTTCTCATTTTTCTCAACCGTTTTATTGATGACAGCGAGCTGAAAGACCTGTTCTCTCGTGCTGCAGTGGTCGTTTATCCCTATATCTCGGCGACGCAAAGCGGCGTGGCGAGCATTGCAAGCTTTTTTAACAAACCAATGGTGTTGAGCGACCTGCCTTTCTTCAAGCAGAGTTGTGACGGCAGTGCGGGTGTGGAGTTTTTCACGACCGGCGACAGCGAATCCCTAGCCGCCGCTATTACCCGCTCGCTGCAATCTCCCGATGCCAGCACCCGCCCCCTGTATGACCGTGAATACACGTCCGAAGCCCTCTGTTCCTCCCTCAACCAGATTCTATCGCAGATCCTGACGCCCAGGAAATAATCACTATCCTCGTCAATGATTGTTTTCAAATTCCTGATTTCACAATTGGTGTAATTGGGAAATAAACGCTACCTTTGTAAATCCGTCTAACAGAAAAAAAACGAGGAATGACTATGAAACAGTTCTTGAAATACAGTTGCTTTGTCATGTTAGCCTGCTTGACAGCGCTCTCAGGGCATGCCAGGACCGTGAATATTGACGTCGATGCCATTCGTGGCGATATCACCAAGGCATTGCGCTCGACGTGTGAGAAGGTAGCCATCAGCGATACCGTGGTCATGAATTTCGGCAAGGGCACTTACACCATTAACGGAACCATCCAGTGCCGCTGTCACACCGTAATCAAGGGCCTGAGCAAAGACAAGACCACCATTATCCTCAACAAGGGCAATGACTCCGGTGGTTTCAAGGCTTTTCTCGACGATGTTTTCTTCAAGGTCACGGGCCGCCCCAACTATCCCGTATCGCTCAAAATCAACGACCTCACTATCAGGCTCAAGGAGCACAAGGGCATCTGGTGGCAGGGCGAGGCACGCTATGCCGTCAAGGTCTATCATGCCGACGGTGTGGACATCCATGATGTGGACAGCTATATGGATAACGCCATCATCACCAACTATGATTTCCACGTTTGCTCCAACATCAAAATTACCGACTGTGTTATCAGCAATTTCAACAATTGCATTGACGGTGGTAACCTGTGGTTCCGAGGCGAGTTGCACAACATCGTGGTGAAGCGTAACAAGTTCTATAAATACGGTAACGACGAGCTGCTGGCGGTCTTTGACCGGGTGGTGGAGAACTACAACAACGGCTATGTCAGGGGCAAAGCCACCCGCTCCAATATCTTCATCGAGGACAACGAGTTTTACTACGGCGGATATGACAAGTCTGACAAGAATACGAGCAAATCTGCCATCAGCCACATGATTGTGTCCCTCTTTACCGAGCAGCACAAGAGCAATGAACGTTGCACCACACGCAATTTCCACGTCAGGAACAATAAATTCTATATCAACGATGTGTGCACCCGTTGCATGTACATCAACTTCAATCCTGCCGATGTCCACGAGAACATCACCATCGAGAACAACGAGATTTACAATGCAAGGCTTAAGGGCAATGACCCCTACTACAGGCAGGACATCGAGGTCAATGACTTGAGCAACAGCGACGATACCATCCGCATTGTGAACAACACGGTGAAAAACAAGGACCTGGTGCTCACCGAGTACGGCACCCAAGGCTACAGCTTCCTGCTCATGCAGGGTGGCAATGTTGAACTGCGCGGCAACAAGATTCTCAACGAGCTGACCGTTGACCCGAAGACGGGCAAGGACACGGGCGTGCAGCTCATCTGGTGCGGTGCCGACGGTGGTTCGGTCACGATGCGCGACAACGTGTGCAAGGGCCTCAAGTTCATCGCCACGGTGGGCGCTGGCAACGGCACCCGCAAGTTCACGCTCAATGCCGAGAACAACCATTTTGAGGGCGACACGCGCATCTATTGCCACAAGATTGAAGACCTGGACCTCAACTTCACCCGCAACACCTTCATCAGCAACGATATGAACTTCTTCCTACAGGAGTTTGCCTCCAAGGGCAAGGTGCTATTCAACTACAACAATGTCACTGTCAAGCCCGGCAACGGCACGCTCATGACCCACTGGAACACCAAGGTGCCGACCAATGCCATGCGCTTCAACCAGCTTGAGGTGAAGGGCAATATCTTTAAGGGTGTAAAAAACGAGAAGGAAATGTTCAAGAACATGACCAACACCCGCAAGCGCAAGGTGAGCAACAACACCATCAGGCAGTAAGCCGGTGGATAACGGCTGAAAAACCAACGAAGAATCATGAAGGTACTGATTATAAACTGCATCCTCACGACTGCCGAGCACGGCATCATCAAGCGCAAGGAGTCCATCGGCGATTGCATGATCAGCAATTTTGCCCGCGGTTTCATTGAACTGGGACACACGGTCACGCTGCTGGCGTCAGAGGAATTCCGCCCCACCGGCAACAACGAGAGATTGCCCTTTAAGGTGGTGTATTTCCCGTCGCGCCTGCCGCAGGTGTTCAAGCCCTGTCTGTTGCCTTGGCCCAAAGGGATGCACCGATGGCTGAAAGCACATGCCGACGCCTATGACCTCGTGATTGCCAGCGAGTCGTTCCAGATTTCCTCACTGATTGCCGCCCGCGTCTGCCCCTCGCGCCTGCTCATCTGGCAGGAGATGGACCGCCACCAGCGGCTGCTGTTCAAATTGCCGTCCAAGTTCTGGTATCAGGTGATTGTGCCGTCGCTGATGAGCAAGGTGACCATCGTGCCCCGCAGTGAGCCTGCCGGACGATTCATGCGCCGTTACAGCCGCCATGTGAGCGATGTAATTGTGGACCATGGCACCGATGCCCACACCCTATTCCCCGGCGACGAGACCGACAAGGCGTTCATCGTCGTTTCCCAACTTGTGGAGCGCAAGCAAGTGGACAGAATCATCAAGAAATTTGCCCGTCTAGTCGCCCAAGACGCCTATAAAGACTATCGGCTAGACATCATCGGTGACGGAGACCAAGCCAATGCGCTGAAGCATCTGACGGCAACCCTGGGCATCCAGGATAATGTCGTTTTCCATGGTTTCCTCAGCCACAAGCAACTGGCGGAGCCCCTCAGGCGGGCCACAGCACTGCTGGTGGATACCAGCAGCGACCTCAACATGGTCACCATTGCCGAAGCAATCACCAGCGGCACGCCCGTCGTGACCAACACCAAACCCTCCACGGCATCGTTTATTGCCACCAACGGATTGGGCATCGCTCGTGACGGATGGGACGAGCACGACCTCATCAAGGTCATCGAGAACTATGACCAGATGCATGAAGCCTGTGTCAGGGAGGGCAAGGAACTGACCAATGTGGCATGTGCCCGCAAGATGATAGAAATAGCCGGTAACCTGTAATATTTTTCATCCTTTTCCGCAAAATTCCGTTAGGAACGGCCAGAGCATAGGCAGGGGTGCAACGAGGCAGAGCCGAGTGCAACCCCTGCAACAGTGAGCACCCATCCTTAGCCCCATCGGGGCGGCAGTAATCTTGTATCACCGTGTCGCCCCTAGTGGGGCTATATAGTCGGGGAATGTCATCCACAGGAGTTCCGCTTCGCTCCACTCCTGCCTATAACCTGTCAGCCCTACGGGCTTAAAAACGGACACCTACGTACTCGCCACCATCAAGCAACACCTTTGCCTGTCAGCCCTACGGGCTTAAAAACGGCCACCTGCCCTTTCTGCCTTACAGGCCTATAGGCGGACCATACACTATAACCCTACAGGCTTAAAAGCAAGCTCCTGCACGGGAAACCTCTACTATAATAAAGCATGTGCAAGTCCTGCAACTCCTTGGTGAGCCTTACCCCCTCTTGGAAAAGCTAATGGCTGCCAAGCGGGGCGACATTGCGTCCTGCACCACCTCGGCACACACCTGCCTGAGCCGCTTGACGAGGTCCCGTGTAAATTCATCGGCGCCCCGTGCGTTGAGATGCACCCCGTCAATGAAATAATCGTCGTTGTGAACATATTTCGGGTCGTTGGAGAAATCCAGCAACAGGATGCCACGCTGCCGGCACAGGTCCCGCAACGGCGCTATCAACCTGTCATCCATGCCATACCAATACGGAGAAACGACAAAGACAAAGCGTGTGGCATCGGCCTCGTCAATCATCCTCTTGAGGCAGGAAATCTTGAGCGAATCCAGCTGGGGCGACTCGATGACCTCGGGGTTGATTTTCAGGGTGTCCAGTGTCCCCTCAATAGGTTGGAAGCCTTTCAAGGCATCTTCTTGGGCTGGCCTCACGCAATCTGACAGAATCTGCAGGAAACGGGAATTGTAACGGTACATCCTGCTCATCATCTTGTATTTCTCCATCGGGTCCACCCAAGCGAACACGCTGTCGATGCCAGGGCGGTCGTAATAGGGCCTGAGCCATCCCAGGAATTTGCGGTTGTCCTCACCCGTCAACAGGTCATACAAGGGCATCACGTCATAGATGACCACCTTGGGGTGATAGCGCTGGCTGATGAGGTGGTAACGGCCGTAATTCAAAATGGCGCCATTCCCGTCCTGACCGCAGTTATAACACGTCAAGCCCAGAGAATCGGCAATGATGAGGGGATTATAATGATGGATGGCGCGGGATGAGCCGAAAACGAGAATATCCTCGCTCGTCTTGTTGCAGATATACTCGTTGCGGGCAGTATCGCCGCCACGGGCACAACCCGTCAGGCGCGAGAACACCATTCCTGTCGCCAAGTCAAGCAGGACAACGATAAGGAAGAAAGCCGCTATTTTGAACAGATGTCGCTTCATGAGGGTCAGAATTTGGCGTAAATGAACTGGTCGGCACTGAATACCCCGCAGAGCAAAATCAGCACAAGAGTAACAACGGCAGCGCTCCATCGCACCACGGCACGCCTGTTGTCGAGCAAGCGGCAATGGCAAGGGAAGAACTCGTCAAGGAAATCCTTGGCAAACAACATGCCGACGCCTAACGCCATCAGCGCCGAATCGGTCGCCGTGGGCATGAAGACGGCATGAGCGTGCGACAGCGACAGGTCGAATATCCTGGCAATAACACCGCAGGCATCGCCCAACGTGGGCATACGGAAGAAAATCCATGCAAAGTTCACCACCAGGAAGGTGATGATAACCTTGACGGTCTTGCCCGCCAAGCCATAGCGGCAACGCTGCTGGTTGAGCATTTTCTCGACAATCTGGCAGATGCCGTGCATGCAGCCCCACACGATGAACGTCCAGTTGGCACCGTGCCACACACCACTCACCAGGAACGTCACAAAGATGTTCCAGTAGTTGCGCAGCCGCGAACAACGGCTACCGCCCATCGGGATGTAGATATAGTCCTTGAGCCATGTGGACAGCGAGATGTGCCAGCGATGCCAGAAATCGGTCACACTGACCGCAAAATAAGGACGACGGAAGTTCTCGGTCAATTCAAAGCCCAAAGTCTTGCCCACGCCGATTGCCATGAGCGAGTAGCCCGCAAAATCGGCATAAATCTGTATCGTATAGCACACGCTAGCCACAAAGCAGGAGATGCCCGAATAATACATATAATTGGGCAACACCGTGTCAACATAGAGCGCCACGCGGTCGGCGACCACCACCTTCATGAACATGCCCCACAATATGAGCCGCAGGCCCTCGGTGACCTTGGCACGGTCGTATTGCGGACGCAACGACTTCAATTGCGGGATGACGAGAGACGCCTTGTTGATGGGACCCGACAGGATGCTGGGGAAGAACGAGACAAACAAGGCATAGGTCAAGAAATCGCGCTCAGCCTCCTGGCGCTTGTAATAGACGTCCCACAGGTAGCCCAGTGCCTGGAAGGTGAAGAACGAGATGCCAATCGGCACCGCCCAGTTCAAGCCCGGCAACTGGAAGTGCAGCCCGGCAAGCGACAGCGCCTCACTCAGGCTGTCGTTGATGAAGTTGAAATACTTGAACACCACCAGCGGCAACAGTGCCAGTATCACCCCAGCAGTGACCACCGCTCTCGAGCGCCTGGTGCCGTCCAGCCTGAGTGCCGCCCAATAGGTCACCACGGTCACCCCCATGAGTATCAAGGCATACACCGGTTCCCACTGCATATAGAGCAGATAACTCACCACCAGCAGGAACAGGTTCCTAGCCTTGCCGTAACGTGCCGGAATGACATAGTACAGCAAGAAGATGAGCGGAAACAGCACTATAAAGTTAATCGAGTTGTAAACCATTGGGCAGTGACTGCTGATGTGAATCCACAAAGGTACAATTAATTTGGTTAATAGACAGTTTCAGTTGTCAGTTTTAAGTTTTTGGCTGCAATAAACCATCCTGTTAATCGTTAAAATAATAGAATAAGGACAATCTAAAGACTATGGCCATGAAAGTTCGCTTAACGATACTTATCCTGTGCCTTCTTGGCGCCATCGGCTTTCATCTGTACGCCCAGGGAGGCTTGCGGCCCCGTGGTGACGTGAACTGTGACTGGTCAACAGATATCAATGACCTTACCGCACTCATCGACAGCGTGATGAGAGGCGTGGAGTATGACCAATTGTACACCTATGCCATCGACATCAACGACGACCACGCCATCGATATTCAAGACATCACCATGCTGATTGATGGCCTGCAGTATGGTGACCTGCCACCCATGCCCACCTTCTCGGGCACGCTACCCGTGCTGTATATCAACACCAACGACCACCTCGATATCGTGAGCAAGGAAGAATACCTGCATGCCGACTGGTGGCTCGACGCCATGGGCATCGACGGCTATACTTCCATCGGATCCTCCACTAACCCGCTCGGGATGCAGATTAAAGGGCATGGCAACTACACCTGGATAGTGTTTCCCGAAAAACCCTACCGCATCAAGCTCGATACCAAACAGTCCCTGATGGGCATGAAGAGCAACAAGCACTTCTGCCTGCTGCCGCATGCCGATGACCTCTATGCGAAGCTGAAAAACACGATGGGGTTTGAGTTGAGCCGCCGCATCGGACTGTCGTACACGCCTGCCCAAGCACCCGTCGAGGTGGTGCTCAACGGGCAATATATCGGTCTGTACTTCCTCACCGAGAAAATACGCGTGGACAAGAATCGTGTCAATATTGAGGAACAGGACGACGGTGAAACCAATTGGAACAACATCACTGGTGGCTGGCTTATCGAAATCGACAACTACTTTGAGGACAACACCATCAAAATCAAAGAAAGAGATGGGGGCAATTGGTATGACTGGCTATGGATTACGCCACACTCGCCCGAGAACTTATCCTCGCAGCAACAGTCTTATATCAAACAGTTCATCGAGAAGGCAAATGCCGCAATCTACACACCCAATAAACTTAATACCGAATGGGAAAAATACATAGACATCGATTCGCTCGCCTGCTTCTATATCGTTGCCGAAATCATCGATAATCTCGAGTGTTTCTACGGCAGCTGCTACATGCACAAGCACAAGGGCGACTCAATGAAATTGATTTTCGGCCCAGTATGGGACATGGGGCAATCTTTTGAGAGAATCAACCTAACCGATGCCACCAGTTTCCATTATTTCATCTATCAGGATGAGTATTTTCATTCCCACTGGATTAAGGAAATCGCCAAATTCCCTCATTTCCAAAGAGTTGTCAACAGCCATTGGCAAGAGTTTTACGCTTCGGGCTTCAATGGGCTGGATATCGACAAGATGATTGACGACCATGTTGCTGCCATACGCTCGGCTTGGTCCTGTCATGCCGTGCGGTGGAGGTATTGGGATTGGCTCAATATTGACTATGCTGCCGCTCAATACAAATCCTATATCCACAGCAAAATCGACTGGCTGCAGTCACAATGGGGCTTCGACCCAAGTGTTGACCCCAATGAGCACTAATCCCATCAACAAAAACTGATGCTGAAAACCGGACGGATGCAATTCAATGCACTAGTGTCCCGTTAGAATCAGGAATATGATAAAGATGTGCCTCTGAACCCTGCGGGGCTAATGCGAATTTCACGAACCTTTAGCTCGGCGTAGCCAATTTAACTAATTTGATGCTAGTATTTTAATCTATTCGTGAGATTTGTATAATTAGCGCAATTAGCATTAAGTGATTTCAAATCCGTGCGCTTGGATGTCCCTCATAACAATCTGACTATAAATAACTTACACCCGTCTTGTCGATTATTAACGGGACACTAATGAATTCAATGAGGAAAAAGCTGCTGACGGGTCGCGGCAGCAATCGTATCCCAATTATACTTTTCAAGGTCGTAAAGCTGCTCCTCGGCTGGGCAGTCCAGCAGGCGGGTAATGGCGGCACACAGCGAGTCGACGTCGCTCACGACAAAATAGTCGGTCTCGGGGAGTTCTACCTGTCGCGTACCGGGAATGTCACTGCACAGGATGGGCAGCCCGTAGGCCATCGCTTCGAGCAAGACCATCGGGAAACCCTCGTTGACCGACGGCAGGACGAAGGCACGGGCATGGCTATAAAGCTGACGCAGGTCCTCGCCCGTGGTGAATCCCGTAAAAACCACCTTCTTATTTACGTCTAACCGCTCCAGCTGCTCCCGATAAAGGCTGTCATGGTCACTGGCTCCGGCGATAACGACCTGAGCGACCTGCGGCAGGCGGTTGGCAGCCTGAACGAGATACTCAAAACCCTTTTCGGGCGTGAGACGGCCCACGGCGAGCAGGTAGCCACCAGCAACGATGCCATGCTTCTCAAGAAAAGCAGTGGAATCGCTGCGTGTCACGGGGTCGATGCCGTTGGGGATGAAAACGCTTTTATCCATAGCGCCACACTTCTCCATCTGGTAACGGTTGACAAAGATGATGCGGTTGCTATAGTGGAGAGAAATACGCTCGCACTGGCGCAGCAGCCAACGAGCGGGCGCATTCCACTTGCTGTGCTCATAGTTGGGGCTGTGGTAGGTCAGCACCACGGGCAGTCCCATCAGGCGCACTAGCGGAGCAAACATGCCGGGACCGATGTTGTGGATATGGACCACGTCGGGACGGTGAGAGAGGATGTGCAGAACGCTCAGCAAGGTGTGCCACACCGCTTCAAAGCCCTTGATGCGGGTCGAGGGCAGGTCAACGTACTCGATGTTGGGGAAAGACTGTGACGACTGCTCGGTGAGATAGGCACGACGGCGGTAGAGACGCACGTGCACATCATCCATGTGGGTATAAAGATGGTAGCTGTGAGCTTCAACGCCACCCTGGATACCAGGGAAACCGCGTGTGCCGATCACCGCTACCGTCTTCATAATTTTCAAGTTTTCAGTTGGCAGTTTTCAGTTGAATGAGAATTGTCAACTATTAACTATTCTCTATTAACTATTAACCAAACAGCCTTAGTCCCAGCAGAGGTCTTGACCCTTGCGGATGCGCCACTTGTTCTTGAGCACCCACATGATGGGCACCCAGGGGCGTCGCACCATGTCGTGGCGCTCGGTGACGATGAAGGTGCAGTTGCGCTTGCAGTTGCGCACCTTTTCCATCGCCTCGCGGGCCTTGTCGCTGTTCATGATGTTCTCGAAGGAATCCTCCTTGATGTTGCCCAGAATCCATTCCTCGCCACTGCCGTTGCATGGGGTGACGTTACCCCACGGGTCGATAAAGAAGAAATCGCTCAATGCGCCACAGGGCGGACGGTACTCGTCGGTATCGCCACGCAGGCGGCGATGGATAGAACGGTTGAAGTAGGCACGGCCATAGTCCTTGAGGCGGTCCTTCAAGTGACGGCGCTTGCTGGTGAGCAGGGCCTTGACAAAGAGTTCGTGCTGACGCAGGGCCTCCTCGCTCTCAATCTGGTTGTCCTCCTTGTGGAAGTACCACGAGTTGTGGACGGCGCTGTTACCCAATTCCACATCCAGGGCCACACACAGGTCATAGAGATGGAGCAAATCCTTATAGTTGTCGGGGGATATAACGACCGAAAAACCGATGTTCTTGCACTTGGTTTTCTTCAACTCCAGCATCGTGCGCAAGGCATGGTCAAAGCCGTCCTTGAGACCACGCTTGGCATCATTGATTTTGGGCAGACCCTCCACACTGACACGAATGAGAATATTGGGAAATCTGTTGGCAAGTTCAACGATTTTCTCGGTGTTGTAACCGTTAGTGCTCAGTTCGAGCAGTCGGGATTTGGGATAGAGGATTTCAAAAATCTTATCGATGTCACGACGCAACGTAGGCTCTCCGCCCGTGATGTTGATGCGCAACCCCGCAGGCAGACTCTCGTAGAAGGAGGCGTCTATTTCTTCATTAGGGTGGGTCTGGAACTTCCAGATATTGCACATGTTACACTGCGCATTGCACCTGAAAGTGGTGATCAGACTTCCCTGAATCACATTCTTCATTGCTATCGTCAATAAGCCTTATTACACTATTTTAACTAGAGTAATAGCAAAATATTGTGCAAAGGTAATAAAAAAACGTAATGTGACTGTCAAAAATGGTAAATATCGCTCAACAGCACCTGCAAATGTGTTTGCGGGCTGAAGCGCTCGAGGGCTCTACGGGCAATCTCGGCATGGTTCCATTCCTTCTCCATCGATTCAGTAACGGCACTGGCAAGGGCTTCTCGGTCAAAGGGTTTGAAGACCACACCGCTCTGGCTGTCAATAAGTTCGGGAATGCCACCGATGCGTGCTCCGGCAACGGGCGTGCCTGCACACAACGACTCGACCACGCTCAGCGGATTGTTGTCGTAGCACTGCGAAGGCATCACGCTCAACCGTGCGCCTGTCAACACACGGGTGACTCCAGCGGCATCAATCATGCCCAGGAACTCAATATTACTGCATGAAGCATACTTCTCGCGCAACTCGGCTTCCAGCGGACCGCCACCAGCGACCTTGAGGTGGTAAGGCAGATGTGACGCCACTTCAAGCAGGTCGGCAACGCCTTTCTCCTGGGACAACCTGCCCACATAGCAATAGTAATCGCCGCGAGGAGCCGTTATGTCGATGGTCTGGTACTGCTGCAGTTTCACGGGGTCAAGGAAGTTGTTGAGCACCTTGACCTTGGCAGAATCAAAGCCGCCCTGTTTCATCTTGGACGCCATGAATTCGCTGGGACACAGGAACACATCGGTATTGCGCTCTAGCTGCCCGCGATTCCATTTCAAAGCCTCGAGCCACGCCACGGCACTGGCAGGCAACGAGCCCTTCATGCAACGGCGCGACAGGACGTTGAACTTGGCGCCCGAGAAACATTTCTCGCAGGGCTTGCCATCGAGCAGGCAGTCGTAGCGGGGACACAGCAGCTTGTAGTCATGCAAAGTCCACACCACCCTGATGCCACGCTTGTGCGCCAGCTTGCCCACCACGGGCGAAAGGTAGCTGTGGATATTGTGCAGATGCACCACATCGGGCTTGAAATCATCGAGGACCGCCTCGAAACGACGGCACACGTCACCCATGCCCAACGTACGCTTCATCGCACGCAGCTGATTGCCGATTCCACCGCCGAACGTCACTTCATCGGCAAAGCTATCCTGATAGCGAGAATCGAGGTTCTCAGGATATTTCATAGCAAACACCGCCGTTTCCACCCCGTTCTCACGGAGCAGCGTCTCGGTATTGAGGACGACAACACAGTCGCCCCCACGAGGATAGTAAAACTTATTGACCAGTAATACCCGTTTTGCCATGTTTCAGTCTTTAGTTGTCGGGGAAAAGCCGAGAGAATAAGCCTCTCGAAACCCTAAACTTTAACCTGTAACCTTTAAACTTTAACCTAAAAACTACACATTAAAGCGGAACACGACGATATCACCGTCCTGCATGACATATTCCTTGCCCTCAATATGCAGTTTGCCGGCCTCCTTGACAGCAGCCTCGCTGCCATAGTGGATGTAGTCGTCATACTTGATAATCTCGGCACGGATGAAACCACGCTCAAAATCGCTGTGGATAACACCAGCACACTGGGGAGCCTTGCTGCCACGGCGGTAAGTCCATGCCCTCACCTCCTTGGGACCGGCGGTGAGGAAAGTCTCGAGGTTCAACAGGGCATAAGCCGACTTGATGATGCGGTTCACACCACTCTCCTCTAGGCCAATTTCGGCGAGGAACATCTGGCGCTCCTCATAGTCCTCGAGTTCGGCGATTTCGCTCTCGGTCTGTGCTGCGACAACAAGGATTTGGGCATCCTCGTCCTTGACAGCCTCGCGCACGGCGTCCACATAGGCGTTGCCGTTCACCACGCTCTTGTCATCGACGTTGCAGACGTACATCACGGGCTTGTTGGTCAGCAGGAACAGTTCGTGGGCGATTTTCTCCTCGTCCTTGTTGAGCAGTTCCACGGTACGGGCACTGCGGCCCTGTTCCAGCGCCTCCTTGTAACGCTTGAGCACCTCATACTGCACCTTGGCTTCACGGTCGCCACCGGTCTGAGCCTGTTTCTGAACGCGGTTGATGCGACTCTCGATTGTTTCCAGGTCACGAAGCTGCAACTCCAGGTCAATCACCTCCTTGTCGCGCACGGGGTCAATCGTGCCATCCACGTGGGTCACATTGTCGTCATCGAAGCAACGCAACACATGGATGATGGCATCGGTCTCACGGATATTGCCCAGGAACTTGTTGCCCAGACCCTCGCCACGGCTGGCACCCTTCACCAGACCAGCGATATCGACGATTTCGACGGTGGTGGGCACGATGCGGGCAGGATTCACCAGCTTGGCAAGTTCGTTGAGGCGTTCATCGGGCACAGTGATGACACCGACGTTTGGCTCGATGGTGCAGAAAGGAAAGTTTGCCGATTGCGCCTTGGCATTCGACAGGCAGTTGAACAGGGTTGATTTCCCCACATTGGGCAACCCTACGATTCCACATTGTAGTGACATAATCTATATCTTGTTTTGTTTATATTCCAGCCTGCAAAGATAAACAATTCCACGCACTCCACCAAACAATGAGGGCAATGCAATCGGTTGCATAGATTTTTTCCACATGCGCTACATTATTTATAATAAAAATCAATAGAATCATGTTATATTTGTAGGTAATTAAAATCAATTCTATAGAAACTATTACATAACACTAAAAAATATATCATTATGAAAACTAAACCGGATTTAAAATTTAACCAGCTGTGGAATATCAGCTTTGGTTTCTTTGGAGTGCAGATTGCATTTGCTCTTCAAAGCGCTAACATCAGCCGTATCTTTGCGACTTTGGGTGCCGATCCTCACAAATTAAGTTATTTCTGGATCTTACCGCCACTGCTCGGCATGATTGTCCAGCCATTAGTTGGCATTTTTAGCGACAGAACGTGGAACCGCTTTGGTCGTAGGATACCCTACTTGTTCTTAGGTGCAACTTTTGCTGTTGCTGTCATGTGTTTATTGCCTAACGCGGGCAACCTTGGCCTAACTAAAGAGACAGTGCTGTTAGGTTTGTCTGGTGCTATGCTCTTTGGCCTTTTCGCACTCATGTTCCTTGATGCCAGCATCAACATGGCGATGCAGCCCTTCAAAATGATGGTGGGCGACATGGTCAACGAGAAACAGAAGGCCAAGGCCTATAGCATCCAGAGTTTCCTGTGCAATGCGGGTCAATTAGTTGGATTCCTTTTCCCGTTTGTTTTAACCTTAATCGGTGTTAGTAATGATGCGCCTGATGGCGTTATTCCCGATTCGGTGAAATGGTCCTTCTATGGAGGTGCTGCAATCTTGATACTGTGTGTTCTTTATACCACAACACACGTTAAGGAGTACACCCCCCTACAGATGGAATCATTCCGCGAGGCTGCAAAGCAGCAGGAAAATAACATAGCGTCCCATACTGAGAGTTCCGGCAAACATGCCGTAAAAGTATTTGCCACAGTAGCATTGGTTCAGTTCTTCTGCTGGGCTGCTTTCCAGTGTATGTGGGTTTATAACAATGGAGCTATTGCCAACCTCGGCTTTGGTGTTGATATCTTAGACCCCAAGCACGCTTCAACTCCTGCCTATCAGGACGCTGGCAATTGGGTGGGCAACCTGTTGGCAGTGCAGGCTGCTATCAGCATTATTTGGGCAGCAGTGCTTACTAAGGCCAAAAACATTAAACTTGCTTACTCGTTTAGTCTACTTGTGGGCGCAATCGGTTTCCTTCTTGTACCCCATTGCACTGACATCACACTCTTCAGTTCCTTCACAATTCCAGTGAAATACGTCTTGATGGTGCCTTATGGCCTGACAGGTCTCACTTGGGCAGCAATGTTAGCAATGCCTTTCACTCTGGTAACTAATGCCCTTGAAGGAAATCCTCGAATGGGTACATATCTTGGACTATTCAACTGCACAATATGCCTACCACAACTTGTCATTTCAGGACTGGGCGGCAATATTCTAAAGGCTCTTGGAGACAATCAAGTGAACATGATTTTCCTTGCTGGTATTCTGCTAGTTCTTGGCGCTATTTCTGTTTTTATTATACCTGCCAAGAAAAAAGTTATTCAATAATCCATTAACGATAATACTAAAACCCAAACAATATGAAAGTAAGATTTAACCTGGAGTACAGCACCGTCTATGGTGAGAATTTGGTACTCAATATCGTGGATAACGCCAGTGGTGAGAAAGTGGCAAGCCATGCCATGAAACCCGCCACCGACAAAGCATGGAAATGCGATTTGGACTTCTCGGCAAAAGCCGGACAAATCGATTACTATTACAGTGTGGAACGCGAGGGCAAGGAGATGCGCCACGAGTGGACGGTCATCCCCCACCGTCTGGACCTGAACGCTTCCAAGGCTACGAAATACATCACCTTCGACCACTGGAACGACATGCCCGACGACAGCTACCTGTACAGTTCGGCATTCACCGACTGCGTGTCACTGCGCAAGCAGCTCCCTGTCGCCAAGTGCAAATATCCGACCATCATTCAGCTCAAGGTGCGCGCCCCGCAACTGCGCTCGGGCGAAACGCTGGGTGTCGTGGGCAATGAGCCTACCCTGGGCGATTGGGACGAGACCAAGGCCCTGAAGATGACCGAGCACAACCACAACGAGTGGGTCATCTCGCTAGATGGTGCCGCTTTCAAGAAGGCTTTCGTCGAGTTCAAGTTCGTCATCATGGGCAACAAGGGCAAAGCCCCCATCTGGGAAACCGGTGACAACCGCACCGTGCTGCTGCCCGTGCTCAAGGAAGGCGAACACATCATTTATGAACTGCAGCAGGCCTATTTCCCGCTCTATCCCGTCAAGCTGGCAGGTACCGTTGTGCCCATCTTCTCGTTACGCAGCGAGGGCAGCTTCGGCGTGGGTGACTTTGGTGACCTCAGGCTTATGGTAGACTGGGTAGCCAACACCAACCAACGCGCCCTGCAGGTGCTGCCCATCAACGACACTACGATTACCCATACCTGGAGCGACAGCTATCCCTACAACAGCATCAGCATCTATGCCCTGCATCCGCAGTACATGGACCTGCGCCAACTGCCCAAACTCGCCGACAAGAAACGTGCTGCCGAGTTCGAGAAACTGCGCAAGGAGCTGAATGCCCTGCCCCAAATCGACTATGAGCGCGTGAACAACGCCAAGCGCGAATATATGAAACTCTTGTTCGCTCAAGAGGGTGCCGAGGTGCTCAAGAGCAACGATTTCAAGGAATTCTTCGACGCCAACCAGGATTGGCTGGTGCCCTATGCAGCATTCTGCCACTATCGCGACCTGTATGGCACGGCGACCTTCTCACGCTGGCCCGACCATCACACCTTCAGCGACGAGGAGCGTGCCTCGATGAGCAACCCGCGCACTAAGGCCTATAAGGAAGCCAGCTTGTGGTATTATGTGCAATATTATTTGGACAAGCAGATGCGTGGTGCCCATGAGTACGCCCAGAGCAAGCACGTTATTCTCAAGGGCGACATCCCCATCGGTATCAGCCGCGACAGCGTGGAGGCATGGGTAGAGCCCAAGTATTTCAACCTCAACGGTCAAGCAGGCGCCCCACCCGATGCGTTCTCGACCAACGGCCAGAACTGGGGCTTCCCGACCTACAACTGGGACGTGATGCTTGCCGACGGCTGCAAGTGGTGGGTGAAGCGATTCCGCAAGATGTCACAATACTTTGACGCCTACCGCATTGACCATGTTCTGGGCTTCTTCCGCATCTGGGAAATTCCCATCAACGCTGTTCACGGTCTGCTGGGCCAGTTCTCGCCCTCACAGGGCATGAGCGCACAGGAGATTCGCAGCTACGGCCTGAATTTCCAAGAGCAGCTGATGACCGAGCCGTTCATTGCCGACTGGGTGCTGGACCGCATCTTCGGTGAACGCGCCGACCTGGTACGCGAGAAATATGTCGAGCGTGTGCATGACGATATCTACCGCATGAGGCCCGAATATGACACACAACGCAAGATTGAGGCAGCCTTCCAGGACAAGACCAAAGAGGAAGACAAGTGGCTGAGGGATGGACTGTATGCCCTCATCAGCGATGTGCTGTTCGTGCGCGACCGCAAGAATCCTGCCCTGTTCCACCCGCGCATCTCGGTTCAGTTCGACTTCATCTACGAGGCGCTCTACGACAACGACAAGGCAGCTTTCAACAAACTCTACAACGAGTACTACTACCGCCGCAACAATGACTTCTGGTATCATGAGGCGATGAAGAAATTGCCCAAGCTGGTACAGGCCACCCGCATGCTCGTGTGCGCCGAGGACCTGGGCATGGTGCCCGACTGTGTGGCATGGGTCATGAACGAGTTGCGTATTCTGAGCCTCGAAATCCAGTCGATGCCCAAGGACAACCACATCAAGTTCGGCAACCTCAACGCAAATCCCTACCGCAGTGTCGCCACCATCTCGACCCACGATATGCCTACCTTGAGGCAGTGGTGGGAAGAGGATTGGGACCGCACCCAGGAATACTTCAACACCTCGTTGTGGCACAGCGAGGCCGCACCTCACCCGCTGCCCGGATGGCTCGCCAACGATATCGTGCGTGCCCACCTTGCATGCCCATCAATGCTGTGCCTGCTCTCGTTGCAGGACTGGCTCGCCATCGACGAGAACATACGGTTGGCTGATGCCGATGCCGAACGCATCAACATCCCCGCCAATCCCCGCCACTACTGGCGTTACCGTATGCACATGACCATTGAGCAGCTGATGAAGGCCACTGAGTTTAACAGCCACGTGAAAGAACTGATTTCTCAAAACGGACGCTGATGAAACGGCTTTTTCAACTGGTCGCGATAATCATGGCATTACTCGTACCGCAATCTATAAGTGCTCGCACTGGGGTCAATTACAGCCCCAGTGCAAGTGCGTTCAGTGTAGAAACCAATGCTGATGCACAGCAGGTGAAACTGCGCATATACAAGGACGGACTGGGTGGCAAACCCGTCAAGACCGTCAATATGAAGCGTTCCCAAGCTGGCGGCACATTGTGGCAAGCCGAAATCAAGGGAGACCTCAAGGGAAAATTCTACACATTTGACGTGAAATACGCAGGCAAGTTCCGTGGCGAGTGCCCAGGCGTTTGGGCTACTGCCGTAGGCGTGAACGGCAAGCGCGGTGCCATCGTTGATATGGCCGAGACCGACCCGCAAGGCTGGAACACCGACAAGCGGCCCAACATAGCCGCCAAGGATCTTATCCTATACGAGATGCACCATCGCGATTTCTCTATCGATGAATCTGGAGGCTTTACTAATAAGGGCAAATTCCTCGCCTTGGCTGAACCTCGTGCCATTGAGCACCTGAAGGAATTAGGCGTCAATGCGGTGCACATCCTGCCGTCGTTTGACTATGCCTCGGTCGATGAGACACGCCTCAATGAGCCGCAGTACAACTGGGGCTACGACCCTGTGAACTACAATGTGCCCGAAGGGGGCTACTCCACCGACCCCTACAAACCCGTGGTGCGCATTAACGAATTCAAGCAGATGGTGCAAGCCTTGCACAAGGCAGGCATCAAAGTCATCCTTGACGTTGTGTATAACCACACCTGGAACATCGACGGCAGCAACTTCCAGCGCACACGTCCCGATTACTACTACCGCAAGAATGCCGACGGCTCCTATAGCAACGGCAGCGGTTGTGGCAACGAGACGGCCAGTGAGCGCGAGGGCATGCGCCAGTTTATGATCGAGAGCGTCAAATATTGGGTCGATGAGTATCACATCGATGGTTTCCGCTTCGACCTGATGGGTGTGCATGACATCGAGACGATGAACGCCATTCGTGCCGCAGTACCCAGCGACATCTTCATCTATGGTGAGGGCTGGAGCGCCGGCAGTTGCGCTTATTCAGGAGAACTGGCCATGAAGGCCAACATCAACAAGATGCCGGGCATCGCCGCATTCAGCGACGAGATGCGCGACGCCCTGCGCGGCCCGTGGGACAGCAACAGCAAGGCTGCATTCCTGGGTGGCGTCAAGGGCAATGAGGAGAGCCTCAAGTTCGGCATTGTGGGTGCCATCAAGCATCCTGGCGTGGATTACAGCAAGGTGAACTACAGCAAGGCACCTTATGCGCTGGAACCCACCCAGATGATAGCCTATGTGAGCTGCCACGATGACATGTGCCTCGTGGACCGCCTCAAGGCCAGTGTCAAGGGCATCACCACCGATGAACTCATCCGTCTGGACCTGTTGGCTCAAACTGTAGTGATGACCTCGCAGGGCGTTCCGTTCCTGCTCAGCGGCGAGGAAATGCTGCGTGACAAGAAGGGCGTTCACAACAGTTACGAGAGCCCTGACAGCATCAACCACCTGGATTGGGACAATCTGGAGCGCTATCCTCAGGTGATGGAGTATTACAAGGGCCTGATTGCCATGCGCAAGGCTCATCCCGCCTTCCATATGGGCAATGCCGATATGGTGCGCCGCAACCTCGAATTCCTGCCTACCGAGAACTGCCTTGTGACTTACCACATCAAGAGCCGCAACGTGCCCGGTGAGACCTGGGGCGACATCTATGTAGCCTTTAACGCCCACAAGCGCGCACGCTCCATCCAAGTTCCCGAGGGCACCTACACTGTCGTCTGCCGCAACATCAAGTGCGACCAGGCCGGCCTCACCACCGTAACCACCAAGGACGGCAAAGTGATAGTACCAGCCCAAAGCGCCCTCATCATCCACAACTAGCCTCACGCTAAGGCGCGAAGACGCTGAATTTTAACAACTAACACCGCCACGAGGAAACATCTATTCCCGTGGCGGTATTTATTTGGGTTAAAGCTCAAATATACACCTGAAATCTTCGTAATGAATTGAAATACTTAACTTTGCAGCGGTTATAATATTATTAGCATGAAAAATGGCAAA
>CACZAC010000049.1 GCA_902779125.1 uncultured Bacteroidales bacterium
ACCGCTACTTGCGAGGGTTACGAGGTTGAGCTCTATGCTAACGGCACCAAGGTTGACAACCCCTACACCGTTGAGCAGACCGAGGAAGAGCAGGAGATCACCTTCAGCGCTATCACCCTGAAGAACGAAGAGGACAACAACAGCCCCGAGACCTTCTACGAGGAGAACCCCGTTATCGTTCCCGCTAAGGAGGTTGTTACCCCCGACCTGCCCGGTTACATCATCATTGGCGAGCCCACCGAGGCAACCAATGGTGAGTTCTATGTGAACTACAATCCTGGTGACTACGAGGGTGAGTATGAGATGATCGTTACCATCAACGGTGAGGTTGTTGAGCCCAACGAGAATGGTACCTATCAGGCTGTTGAGGGCGAGAACCTCGTGACTGTTACCATCACGGCTGACGGTTACAACGACAAGTTTGCTTCACGCACCTTCAACTACCACTATCCCACCACTGCTCCCGCTCCCACCTTCAGCTATGACGCTGACACCTACACCATGACCGCTACTTGCGAGGGCCACGATGTTGTGCTCTATGCTAACGGCACCGAGGTTTCTAACCCCTACACCGTTACTCAGACCACCGAGGATCAGGAGATCACCTTCAGCGCTATCACCCTGAAGGACGAAGAGGACAACGACAGCCCCGAGACCTTCTATGCTCAGAACCCCGTTATCGTTCCCGCTCTGACTCCCGTAACTCCTCCTGCAAAGCCCAGCTACACGACCGACATGGATGATGAGTACTTCTACATCACCTTCGCACTCGCTGAGGACGCAGAGGAAGGCACCGAACTCGTTATCTACGACGAGAATGGTCAGGAAGTTGCCGAGAATCCCGTCAAGATTGCTCGTCCCGACTATGATGAGACCGCTGATCCCGTTTACGCTCGCTACAGCGCTGTTGCTGTAAAGGACGACCAGACCAGTGAGACTCTGTTTGTAAACGAGCTCGTTCCCCAGAAGGCACCGGTTGTTGAGCCCGAAACTCTGAAGGGTGAACTCAAGATTGGTGAGGCTAATGAGGAAGGTAAGTTCACTGTTACCTACGAAGGTGAAGAGGAAGTTACCATCACCATCGATCAGGACTTCGAACAAGTTCGCGATGCTGCTAACACCTACAAGCTGCCCGACTATGGCACCTACCATGTAGTTGCTACTGCTAAGGCTGATGGTTACAAGGACCTCGTTGTTGAGGGTGATGTAACTTGGACCAAGCCCGCTACTCCCGAGCAGACCGCTGCTCCCGAGGTAGTTACCACTCCTGGTGACGACGCTTACACCATCACTGGTCAGGTGAAGGCTGGTGATCCCGAGGCTGAGGTTACCATCTTTGTATGGGATGAGGAAGAACGTACTGAGGAAGAGCAGACCATCAAGATTAAGGTCGTTTCTCACATCGAAGGCCAGACTGATGGCGAGGTTACCATGGACGTAACCGTTCCCGCTAAGCCCGCTGATCCCGGTACTGGCGTTAACGAGCTGATGAACGGCAAGGCTGTTGCTAACGTTCGCTACTTCAACATGGCTGGTCAGGAGATGCAGGAGGCTAACGGTGTAACCATCGTTGTTACCACCTACACCGACGGCACCACCAGCGTGTTAAGGTGATGAAGTAATCCACTCCATCCACCTCTAACAGGTGAAAAAAAGGCGACCCCTCCACGAGGGGCCGCTTTTTTTATCCCCCTGGATGACCTGGACGGTCTGGACCGCCGCTGACGCGGCTCCCCTGGATGGCCTGGACGGTCACTGCCGCGTCAATTCTCCAGTCTATCCAGTTAATCCAGTTTATCCAGCCTGTCCATTTCATCCAGTCTCTCTGGTTTTCTTGAGATTTTTTGTGGGGGTGGGGCTTTTTTTGTATTTTTGTGAGAAGGTTTTTAAATCGTTTTGGCAATGAATGATGACAAGAGACTCCAGGCGCTATGAGGATGGCACTGCAAGTTCGTTGCGTCAAGCTACCGCTTACCGCAAATTGCGTTTTTATCACCGCAGTGACGTGCTTTATCAATTGACACAGCTCTTCTGCAAACGATTTTTTAAGAAATGGGGTGACCGCACGGTGGATCAGATGATTCAGGCCGCTCGCAGCACCAAGCAGAATATCGTGGAGGGTAGCATTGACGGTCAGACCTCGATGGAAAGTGAAATCAAGCTGCTGGGCATAGCGCGAGGCAGCAATGGCGAATTGCTCGAGGATTACCATGATTACCTGAAATGCATAGGGCTCTCTCCATGGCAGCAAGGACATCACCGTTATCAGAAGATGCTTGATTTTTGTCGAGAGCATTATGAATATCAGGATTTTCAAGAGCTGCTCCCTAAGATGACTGGTGAGGAGTTGGCGAATATGGCCATTTGCCTGTGCCTTCAAGTGGATTCTGTTCTTGAGAAGTATATAGAGAGAAAGGACCGTGAATTTACTACCGAAGGCGGCATCCGTGAGAGGATGACCGCAGCTCGCTTGAATCAGCGTGAATCCCAGCGGCAGATTATCGACCGTCAAGCACAAGAGATAGCCGCCCTCAAGCAAGAAATCTCCCGCCTGAGAAAGATATTGGACGGTCTGGACCGCCGCTGACGCTGCTCCCCTGGATGGCCTGGACTGGCTGGATGGTCTGGACCGCCGCTGACGCGGCTCCCTTGGACGGCCTGGAGGTCACTAGCTCGTCAATTCTCCAGTCTATCCAGTTCATCCAGTTTGTCCAGTCTATCCAGTTTCTCCAGCCTGTCCAGGAAATCCAGTTTTGGGAATTGGGAAAAAAGTATTATCTTTGCAGGTTATTATATAATAATGAGTAAAGAAGTGGAAACAAGATACATATTTGTCACCGGCGGCGTCGTTTCGTCGCTTGGAAAAGGCATTATCGCCTCGAGCATCGCGCGACTCCTGCTCTCGCGTGGCTACAGCGTCACCTGCCAGAAGTTTGACCCCTACATCAATATCGACCCGGGCACGCTCAACCCCTATGAGCACGGCGAGTGCTATGTCACCGTCGATGGCCACGAGGCCGACCTTGACCTTGGGCACTATGAGCGCTTCACCAACATCAAGACCACCCGCGCCAACAACGTTACCACCGGGCGTGTCTATCAAAGCGTTATCGATAAGGAGCGCCGTGGCGACTACCTCGGCAAGACGGTCCAGATTATCCCGCACATCACCGATGAAATCAAGCGCGACGTCAAGCTGCTGGGCACCACCGGCAAATATGACTTCGTCATCACCGAGATTGGCGGCACTGTCGGTGATATCGAGGCCCTGCCGTTCATCGAGGCTATCCGTCAGCTGCGCTGGGAACTGGGCAGGCGCTGCATCTGCGTCCACTTGACCTATGTCCCCTATATCAGCGCTGCTAAGGAGTTGAAAACCAAGCCCACACAGCACAGCGTCAAGCTGTTGCAGCAGGAAGGTATTCAGCCCGACATCCTCGTGCTGCGCACCGAGCACCAGTTGCCACCCGCCATGCTCAAGAAGGTGGCGCAGTTCTGCAACGTCAGTGCCGACGCTGTGGTACAGTCGCTCGACGTGCCCACCATCTACGAGGTGCCCCTCAAGATGCACGAGCAGCGGCTCGACAACATCATCATCGAGAAAACGGGCCTTGAGGTCAAGGGTGAACCCGACCTGTCGAAGTGGAACGACTTCCTCGCCAAACTCAAGGGGGCTAAGGAAGTTGTGCGCATTGGACTTGTGGGCAAGTATGTCTCCCTGCAGGACGCTTACAAGAGCATCGACGAGAGTCTGCTGCACGCCTGCGCCTACCACGACCGCAAACTCAAACTCGACTATATCAACAGCGAACACATCAACGACGGTAACGTTGAGCAATTGCTGAGCGGACATGACGGCATCGTTGTGGCACCCGGGTTTGGACAGCGTGGCATCGAGGGCAAGTATGTTGCTCTCAGGTGGTGCCGTGAGCACGATATTCCCACCTTCGGCATCTGCTTGGGTATGCAGTGCATGGTCATTGAGTTCGCGCGCAACGTCCTCGGCATGGCGGACGCCAACAGCACCGAGATGGACGCCAAAACCACCCACAACGTCATCGACCTGATGGAAGACCAGAAGACGGTCACCAACCTGGGCGGAACGATGCGACTCGGCGCTTACGCCTGTCGCGTGAAGCCGGGAACCAAGGTCGCGCAGGCCTATGGCGTCACCGACATCGAGGAACGCCACCGTCACCGCTTTGAGTTCAACGACGAGTACCGCGAGCAGTTTGAGCAGGCGGGCATGACCATCGCCGGCGTCAACCCCGAGAGCGGACTCGCCGAGGTCATCGAACTCGCCGACCGCCGCTGGTACATCGGTACCCAGTACCACCCCGAGTACTCCAGCACCGTCCTCAATCCCCATCCCCTCTTCATGTCCTTCATTGCCGCCATTATTGGTTCAGACAAGAAGTAATGATGTTATAGCTACAAGGTTTTATCGTCTTTGCGCGAACAAAACAATAAAACTTAGCGCCTTAGAGTGGGGCCAAACCGTAGAACAAAACAAACAAAACAATAAAACTTAGCGCCTTAGCGCCTTAGCGTGAGGCCAAACCAAAGCAAAATGGATAAAAACACTTTAACTGGATTGTTGCTGATGGGACTCGTGTTCATCGCATTCACCTGGCTGACAAAGCCCAGTGATGCTGAACTCGCCGAGCAACAGCGACAAATGGACTCTATTGCTGCCGTCCAGAAGGCCGAGCAGCAAAAAACCGCTGCTGAGGGCGCAGTAGACACCCTGAGCAGCGACGAGATGACTCGCCTGATGAGCGTGCTCGAGAATCTGCCCGACGGCAACACCGTCATCAACAACGAGGGCGTCATCCTTTCCCTCAAGGACGGTAAGGTCGATGGCACCGTGACTGTAGGCAAAAAGACTGTGAAATGGGACGAAATCACGTCAAGCACCAGCGATGACCCTGCATCCCACAATCTGGCTGTCCAGGCTGTGCAGCGGGTTCTCGACATGTATGCCAAGAACGGCTCGTTTGCTGCTTCTCTGTCGGGAACCGAGGAGCTGGTAGCCCTCGAGAATGACTCCCTCAAGGTGGAAATCAGCACCAAGGGCGGTATCATCTCTCGTGCCGTACTCAAGGGCTATAAGACTTTCAAGTCTCCGCAGATGGTGCTGTTTGACAAGGGTGACAATGAGTACAGCTTCACCCTGAGCAACAATACCCAGCGCTTTGAGACCAAGAATTTCTTCTTCACGCCCCAGAAACTTAACGACAGCACCGTGCTGATGAACCTGCAACTCGAAGGCGGAGCACAGTGGGGTCTGAAATATACCCTTGTACCCGGCACTTACATGGTGCGCATGGAGATGCAGCAGCAGGGTATGAGCAGGATTATCCCCTTGAACATCAACCTGTTGGACTTTGATTGGCACCAGAAGATTTCGCGCCACGAGGAGGGTAAGACCTTTGAGGAGCGCTGGAGCGGTATCTGTTACAAGTATGCAGGCAAGGGTGGTGATGTGGAGACCACCAGCGAGAGCGGCAACGACGAGAAGGACATCAAGGAGACGCTCAAGTGGGTTAGTGCCAAGAACCAGTTCTTCTCATCGGTTCTCATCGCCGACAGCGTCTTCAAAACGGCACAGATGACGAGTGTGGCCACCCAGAAGGACGCTCCGGACTATGAGCAGTACCTCAAGGACGTGAACATCCACACGATGATTCCCTACTCGAGCGAGAAGCCGGTTCCCGCATCGTTCTACTTCTATCTGGGTCCCAACCGTTACCACACGCTGGCCAGCTATGACAAGTTCTCGCCCAAGGAGGACCTGAAGCTCACCCGCCTCATCCCGCTGGGATGGAAACTGTTCCGCTGGATTAACGCCGGCGTGATTATTCCCGTGTTTGACTGGCTGGGCAAGTTCATCAGCAACTATGGTATCATCATCCTGGTGCTCACCATCCTCATCAAGCTGGTGCTCTGGCCCTTGACCTATAAGAGCTATGTCTCACAGGCCAAGATGCGCATCCTGGCTCCCGACATTGCCGCCATCAACGAGAAATATCCTAATCAGGAAGACGCCATGAAGAAGCAGCAAAAGACGATGGAACTCTACCGCATGGCAGGTGCCAGCCCCTTCGGCGGCTGTCTGCCCATGTTGCTGCAGATGCCCATCCTCATTGCGATGTTCACCTTCTTCCCCTCGTGCATTGAGTTGCGAGGTCAAGCCTTCCTGTGGGCCGAGGATTTGAGCGCCCCCGATAAGATTATCGAGTGGGGCAATATCCCCATCATCTCGAGTATCCTGGGTAATCACCTGAGCCTCTTCTGCTTGCTCATGACAGGTACCAACATCTTGTACACCTGGTTGACCAGCAAATCACAGGCCCAGTCGCAGTCGATGCCGGGCATGAAGATGATGATGTACTTGATGCCGCTGTTCTTCATGTTCTGGTTCAACGGCTACGCATCAGGTTTGAGCTACTACTATTTCATCGCTCTGCTCATCACCATCGCACAGACTTACATCAGTCGCGCATTTGTTACCGAGGAGAAGGTGCGTGCCACCATCGCTGCCAACAGTGCTAAGCCCAAGAAGAAATCCAAGTGGATGCAGCGACTCGAAGAGGCCCAGAAGATGCAGCAGCAACAGCAACAGCGCCAGCAGGCCAAGGGCGGTAACAACAAGCGCCGCCGTTGACCTTAACAGACGCAATGATAATTAGATAGCATCTATATGGTCTATCAGTTTTTAGAATAGTTATCACTGTCGTTTGAAAAAAAGGCATGGTTATTGCAACTTTTTGATTATGCCACGCATCTAATGGATACAATTATTAATCAAAACCAGTAAGAACTATGTATATCCACAATTGCCCCCAGTGCGGTAGACAATACAGCACTCAAGAGAGAGTGAACCGTGTGAAGTGCCCTTATTGTGGTGCCGAGAACGACGCCACCTACAGTGAGCAGGTGCCGCCGCAGATGAACCAACAACAATACGGCTATCAGCAACAGCAGAATCCCTATCAGCAGCCCCAGAGGTCTGGCAACATCTTTGACGAGGGTCCTTCGGGCAAGAGCCGTGGGTTGGCTGGTCTGCTGGCCATCCTGTTGGGTACGCTGGGCGTTCACTACTTCTATCTGGGCAAGACCACTGGCGGTATCGTGTTTCTGCTCGTTTCTATCTTTTCATGTGGCGTGGTGACGGAAATTGCTTCGCTCATCCAGGGCATCATGATGTTCACCGAAACGCAGGAAGAGTTTGAACGCAAGTGGGTCTTCTGCCCAACTGATATTCCGTTATTTTAGCACCTTGACTGCCTATGGGTAAACGACGGACCGCTACAAAACCCGATTACATCAAGTGGCTGCTCATCGCCGGAGCAGCTGCACTTGTTGTGCTCTTGGGGGGCTATGTGGTGTGGCACTACATTCTGCCACACTCGGTGGCAGTGGACCGTTTCCGTTATCCTGTGGCAGGAATTGACGTCTCGAAGCATAACGGCGACATCGACTTTGAAATGGTGCTCGAAGATGATTACCAGTTTGTGTTCATCAAGGCCAGCGAGGGAAAGACTTACCGCGACGAAGCCTTTGAAACCAATTACCGCAAGGCGCGGGAAGCGGGCCTTAAGGTAGGCGCCTACCACTTCTTCCGCAAGAATCGTACTGGTGAGGAGCAGGCTGATAACTTCTTGGGTGCCATCAATGGGAAAGAATTTGACCTGCCGCTGGTTATCGACCTGGAGGACGATTGGGGCAACGGTGCCACCACGAGCCGCGACACCGCCCTGGACCGTGTGATGACAATGATTACCATTCTCAAGAAGAAGGGTTATAATGTCATCATCTATACCAACAAGAATGGCTATGACAAGTACTATGAGGGGATGTTGGGCGACTGCGACCTGTGGCTGTGCTCGTTTACCAGTCCAGACCTGTTGAATAATTTGCCTCACCGTTTCCAGCAATTCAGCCACGAGGGCAAGGTGATGGGCATCGATGGCGATGTGGACCTGAACGTCTTTCGCGGCAGCAGGAAGGAGTGGTCACATTACCTGGATCAAGTGAAACAACCGGAATAATCACTTAAACTCCCATGATGATGAATAAAGTGTTGAAAATCATGACTTTGACATCGCTGCTGCTCGTGGCGCTCTTTAGCGCTGACGAGGCATCGGCGACGGTATATAATTGGAGCCGTTATGACCTCTCGTTTGAAACGCCCGACGGCGGTTTTGTCACCTATAACAGCCCCACACGTTTCGAGGTGCAGTGGGAGGACATGGTGATGACCGTGCAACTATACAGCCAGGACAAGGGTGACGAGAAGAAGATGCTCACCGAGAATCTGCAGCGCAAAGCCCTGGGTTACAACATGTATGACCTGAATAACGGCAAAATTAAAGTCAAAGGCTTCAAGAAGACTTACAGCATCGATGGCACTATGCCCGACGGCTCCAGAGCCATCATCGCCGATTTGGTCTCCAAGCACCAGAACCTGATTGTCGAGATAACGGTCAACTACATCTATGGCAACCGCGAGGTGGTTGAGGATATGATCAAGAGCTTTGCCGAGAACAAAAAGCAGCAACCCAACCACGAGCGCAAGCGCCAAAAGGTGCAGACCAAGCAGAAGGCTGACCGCGACGAGCAGAAGGCCAAAAAGCAGCAGCCTGAGCAACGGCCTGCCAGGAAAGAAAAACTCTATGATGCTTAACCACTAAAAACTGAAATACATGAAACGCTTCACTACACTCAAACTCTTAACAGCCATGGCCTTTGCGGTGGCAGCGAGCCCTCTCGCACATGCTGTTGACGATGGCCAGCAGGACGAGCAAAAGTCCAACATGTTGTATGCTCCTCTGGTGTATGACCATTATACCTCGGATGCCCACAACAATGCCACAAAATCGGCTACTGCAAGTGAAATTTACCGCTTGGATGCCGGCGACCAGTGGCTACAGGAAGCTATCGACAATGCCGACCGCACACGCCGCGTGCGCCAGCGTGCCGTCATCGACAATCCGCAGCTCGTGGCATATAATGCCAACCGTTTGCCTGAGGCACCTCCTGAGGGCATCATCCCCAGCGATCCTCGTCAGGGAATGCTTACCGTGGCTCCCGCCCAGGCTACTATCGACAATGTGACACCGCCCGATGCACCGCTTCCTCCGGTTCACAACTGGCTCCATGTGTTCAATGCCTCGTTGCAGTTTACCCAAGCCTACATCAGCGGCAACTGGTATCAGGGCGGTGAGAACAACCTGGCGTTGCTGGGTAGCATCAACTGGAACTGTAACCTCAACCAGGACCTGCATCCCAACTGGTTGTTTAACAATGCATTGTCCTATAAATTGGGTATTTCCACCACCCATGGTGACAGCATCCGCAAGTATCTTATCAACGAGGATAATTTCCTGTTTACCTCGCAATTGGGTTACAAGGCGGTCAAGAATTGGTACTACAGTGCCATGCTGCAGTTCACCACCCAGTTCTTGAACAACTACAAGACCAATACGAGGACGATGACCGCAGCCTTCCTCTCACCGGCTGAGCTCAATATCGGTCTCGGTATGACCTACAGCTACAAGAAGGCCGATGACCGCATGTTCACCCTGGCCATTGCCCCCCTGTCCTATAACCTGAAGTATTGCCGCAACATCACCGACATCGACCCGACGCGTTTCGGCATCAAGGCCGACCATCACAGTCGTAGCACCTTCGGTAGCAACTTCGAGGCAAAATGGCTGTGGCGCTTCACGCCTAACGTGATGCTCACCTCCAGACTCTATATGTTCACCAACTACGAGTATGTTCAGGGCGATTGGGAAAACACACTCGACCTGTCCATCGGCAAGTACCTGACGACCCAGTTCTATACCCACCTGCGCTTTGACCGCTCGAGGCCTCGCGACAACGATTGGAACTACTGGCAGTTCAAGGAAATCCTCAGCTTGGGTATTGTATACCGCTTTGCCACTGTGAACTGATTCTAAGTCATGCCCCGTCGTGCACTGCTTATATCGCTGTTGGTCATGCTGTTGCCGTTTATGGCAATGGCTGGCAATGGTGTACCCAAGAAGTCGGTGGTCATCGAGGGGCTCGACTTGGACTCGATGCGCATTCGTCTCGACGAGAGCGATATGCAGCCGCTCGAGGGCATCTGGTATTATCCCAACGAGGAGATGACCCTGGGCATCGAGCGCTATCGTGGCAAACACAATATCGGTTACCGCATCATCCTGCTCGACTCGCCCGATATCAATCTGGTGCCCGGCACGGTAATCGGCTATATCGCTGCCAGTGCGGTGGACAGCAAGTACCAGTTGTGGCTTTACAGCCAGCGCGACCGTGTCACGCTGATGAAGCCCCTGGAGTGTGTGGCAACACTTAACAAGGCTGCCACTACGTTCACTTTTGACCCGCCTCACTGGAAAGTGAAGGTGCGTGTCAATATTGCCCGTTTCCTGCCTACGCTCTTCAATGGCGTGAGCATTATTCCCGAGAAAGTGGGGGAGAGCCTGCCTATCGGCTTCCGCAAGATTTATCCCGAAGGGGGTGAGGGAAATCCGTTTAACCGCGTCAGATACCTGTGATGAAAAGAGGAACTAAACATATATTAACATTCCCGCTCCTACTGTCAATACTGATGATTCTCTTGTGTGTCAGCTCATTAGATGCGCGCACCCGCACGACTCGCAAGAACCTGAAAACCAACGAGGTGCCCGTTGCAGTCTTGGAGTCGGCCGATGACCTCTTGCCCGATAGTTTGCTCACCGTTGACCCTACTGCCGTGACGCTCAAGGGCTTTGCCAAGCGCGCCAGTGACACCAAGGAATCCTTTTTCATTACCAACAACACCAAGCATCGCATGAGCGCGGTGCGCCTGTTGTTGCGATATACTACAATGGGCGGCGAAATGCTTACACAGCGCGTGGTCAACGTGCCGGTGAGCCTCAGGCCCGGTGAGACCAAGTTGGTCAGCGTCAAGTCGTTTGACGTACAACGGCTATTCTATTACTATGCCGGTCCGCAGCCGCGCAAACAGGCAACACCTTTCAAAGTGGCTTTCAGGCTCACGGGCTATGACATCCCGGTGGGCAACTGACATGAATTCAACGAAATCACAATATTACAATATCAATTCACAAAAACAAAAAAGAAAAATGAAACATCTGTCAATTAAACTGTTATCAGCTGCTATCCTGGCGTTCATGATCTGGGGCACTGCCGATGCATGTACTAATCTGCTGGTGGGCAAGAATGCCAGCGCCGATGGCTCGACCATCATTACCTATGCAGCCGATAGTCACACTTTGTTCGGTGACCTGCAGTATCTGCCTGCTGCCGACCACGCACCTGGCTCAATGCGCCAGATTATCGACTGGGACAGTGGCAAGCCTCTTGGCGCCATTCCCGAGGTGGCTCACACCTATGCTGTCGTGGGCAATATGAACGAGCACCAGGTGACCATCGCCGAGAGCACTTGGGGCGGTCGTGAGGAACTGTGGGACACCACGGGCAATTCCATCATTGACTACGGTAGCCTGATGTACATCGCACTGCAGCGTTCCAAGACTGCACGCGAGGCCATCAAGTGGATGACCGAGCTGGTGGCAAAGTACGGCTATGCCAGCGAGGGTGAGTCGTTCTCGATTGGCGACCCCAACGAAATCTGGATTATGGATATGATTGGTAAGGGTCCTGGCGAAATCGGTGCTGTTTGGGTGGCTATCCGCATCCCCGATGACTGCATCGCCGGCCATGCCAACAATCCCCGTATCTGGAAGTTTGACATGAAGGATAAGAAGAACGTCATGTACAGTAAGGACGTCATCTCGTTTGCCAAGAAGAAAGGTCTCTACAGCGGCAAGAATGCCGACTTCGCCTTTGCTCCGGTTTACCAGAAGTTTGATGCTGGTGCCCTGCGCGGCTGTGATGCCCGTGTGTGGAGCTACTTCAATCGTTTCCACAAGGGTATGGATGCCTATCTGCCTTTCATCATGGGTAAGACCCGTGCCGATGCCGATATCATGCCTCTCTATGTGAAGCCCGACCGCAAGGTCAGCGTTCGCGATATGCAGGAGATGATGCGTGACCACTTTGAGGGTACACCGTTCGACATGACCAAGGATGCCGCTGCCAAGATTGCTTATGGCGTGCCTTACCGCTGGCGTCCCATGGATTTTGAGGTGGACGGCGTGAAGTACAGCCAGGAGCGTGCTATCGCTACCCAGCAGACCGGTTGGGTGTTTGCCGCCCAGATGCGTTCATGGCTGCCCGATGAGGTGGGTGGCTGCTTCTGGTTCGGTGTCGATGATGCCAACACGGCCGTTTTCGTTCCTATGTACTGCAGTATCACCAAGGTGCCCGAAAGCTATCGTCAGGGCAAGGCCGATATGTACACTCTGGATTGGGATTGCGCTTTCTGGGTGAACAACTGGGTAGCCAATCAGGCTTATGCCCGTTATTCACAGATGATTGGCGACATCCGCAAGGTGCAGGGTGCCATCGAGGACAATTTTGCCAAGCAGCAGCCGATTATCGAGGCTCAGGCTACCTCACTGCTCACTACCGACCGCGATGCCGCTGTGCGCCTGTTGACCAACTACTCGGTTAACGCTGGTCAGGATGCCACCGCTCGTTACAAGAAGTTGGGTGAGTATCTGTTCGTGAAGTACCTCGACGGTAATATCAAGAAGGAGAAGGACGGCAAGTTCCTGCGCAACGAGCATGGCACGCCCTCATCGCCCACCTTTGCCGGCTACACCCAGGAGTACTACGATGTACAGGTCAAGGGTCTGGATGGCCATGGTAAAGTGCTCAAGGTCGAAGAACCCGTTTGGCTTGACCCTAAGGACAGAAACTAAAAACTAAGGTTTTTCTCCTTAAGGACTAAAAAACTAAAAAGCCGCATCGATATCACATCGGTGCGGCATTTTATCTGTTTACTTACTTATAATTCGGATGAATCAACTAATAACTAATTCACTGTTTTACGATGCAAAATTACAACCGCTGCTCTAGGTGTACAATCGCAATAATTGGTCATTTTATTGGAAATTCATCATCAAAATGGGGGATTTTCCAAAAAACACATCCAATAAATGCGCCGTTTTTCAAGTTTTTACTAATTTTGTGATAGTAAATCAACTGAAAAATGACTATGAAACGATTATCCCTTATTCTTGCCGTGCTGATGCTCACCGTGGCTGCACAGGCTCAACTCTTGTGGAAAGTGAGTGGTAACGGGTTGGGAAGACCCAGCTATATCTTTGGTACCCATCACATGGCCCCTGCAACGATGATTGACCAGGTCAAGGGCATGGACCAGGCCATCAGTGGCTGTGACATCGTCGTTGGCGAGGTCGAGAAGGATAGCCTCATGAGCCCCGAGGTGCAGGCACGCATGGCTCAGAATATGATTGCTCCGCTCGACAGTACGCTCGACAAGTTGCTCACGCCCGACGATTATCGCATAGTGGAAAAGGTGTTTGATAAATACTTCGGTGCAATGGGCGTGAAACTCAGCCAGATGAAGAGTCTGAAGCCTAGTGCCATCAGCACCCAAATGCAGGCCATGCAAGCCCTCAAGTATTTCCCCAACTTTGACGCCACCAATCTCATTGATGTGGCTGTGCAGACACGTGCCAACGATGCCGGTCGTCCTTCGGTTGGTCTCGAGAGCGTGCAGGAGCAGATTGACCTGCTGTTCAACAGCCCGCTCACCGAGCAGGCCACTGGACTGGTCGAGGCATGCAAGCAGGACGAGTTCTTCCAAGTGCAGTCGGCAGCCCTCGTCGATGCTTATATGTCCCAGGACCTGGATAAGATACAGACGGTGATGACCGATGCCACGATGGGCGGTAGCGAGGAGGCCATGGAAGCGCTCATCTATAACCGCAACCGTCTTTGGGCTGCGAAACTTGTCGAGATGATGCCCGAGCGTGCTTGCCTAGTGTGTGTCGGTGCCGGTCACCTGCCCGGCGACCAGGGCTTGCTGCAGTTGCTGCGCGAACGCGGCTTCACCGTCGAGCCCGTGCAGTAATAAAGAAATAATAAATAGAGAACAATAAGTACAATAATTACAATTGATGGGAATAGACTGGTTTGTATTTGTTGTACTTATTGTTTTCCTATGATTGGATAGGCTGCACCAACAACAAAAGTCAAATAAAATTTGTTTTTGTGTTAGGCTTGCAGTATCTTTGCCCCATTATTCAACAAAACAACATTAATTTTGGACCCTGACCCGTTATCGTGCCTTTTATCGGTACTCTATACAGCAAGCGGATACCCGCTTATCACTTTCAATCCGCCCACTGTGGGCAGCATCATCGCTATAATTGTCGCCGTGCTGGGACTCTTCCTGTCGGCTTTTAACTCGGGCAGCGAGATTGCCTATTTCTCGTTGCGTGATGACGACGTTGACGACATCGAGGACACTCATCGGCGTGAACGGGTGAAAGAACTCCTTGCTATCCCCGAGAAACTGCTCGCCACCATTCTGGTGGGCAATAATCTGGTCAACATCATGATTGCCATCGTGCTGAACTATGCGATGAACCAGATTTTTGATTTCAAGAGCAGTGTGTTGGATTTTATTGTGCAGACCGTCATTCTCACTTTCCTGATTCTGCTGTTCGGTGAGGTGATACCCAAACTTTATGCCACTAATTTTAATGTCAAGTTCGCAGCCATGACATCGGCACCGCTCAAGGCTGCTGTGAAGCTGTTCTCGCCGCTCACGGCATTGCTGGTGCGCAGCACGAGTCTCGTGAGCAAGGTCGTGGCCGAGCAGACCGAGGAACTATCGGTCGATGACCTCACGCGTGCGTTGGAAGTGAGCGAGGTTAAAAACCCTGATGAAAAGGAACTGCTGGAAGGCATCCTTTCGTTTGGTGACAAGACGGTGAGCGACATCATGCGTCCCCGCATCGATGTAGTGGATATCGACCAGAGCGACACCTTCGATGAAGTGGTGCGCAAGGTCATTGACACGGGTTATTCCCGCATGCCGGTTTATGAGGAAACGCCCGACAACATCAAGGGCATCCTTTACGCCAAGGACCTTTTGCCTTATATCGGTAACCGTGACAACACCTTCAAGTGGCAGACGCTGATGCGTCCCGCCTATTTCGTGCCCGAGACGCGTATGCTCAACGACCTGCTTGAGGACTTCCGCATGAAGAAGATGCACATGGCGATTATTGTTGATGAGTATGGCTGTACACAGGGTATTGCCACGCTCGAGGATGTGCTTGAGGAAATCGTGGGTGACATCAACGATGAATACGATACCGAGGAAAAATTCTATAACCGCATCAACAAGAACACCTGGATGTTTGACGGCAAGACGCTGTTGAGCGACTTTGCACGCGTGTTGGATATCGATGAGGACGAGTTGGGCGAGCATGGAGAAGAAGCCGAAACCATTGCTGGATTCCTGCTCGACATCAAGGGTGAGTTCCTCAAGGAGAAAGAGGTGGTGAAGCACGGACGTCTCACCTTCACCGTCATCAAGGTGGTGAAATACCGCATTGCCAAGGTCAAAGTTACCCTCGAAGACCAGGAATAAACACTCGGCTCTAAACGCTGTCAGCTAAATTGGCACATGATTTGCTGCAATAGGTGTGCAGTATAACCATTTCATGTGTGATTTAGGATGGCTATCAATAAAATTAATCTCGACGAGTATGCTCAGTACTTCAACGATAGCAAGTTGTGGAAGAAGCTGAAGAAGGTGGCACAGAAGGCTGGCCGCAAGGCGGTCTATTATGTGCTCGTGCTGTATTATGTGTCGCGTGATCCGGCTGTCCCCACCAGTTTGAAACTCAAGGTGCTGGGAGCATTGGGATATTTCATTCTGCCATTGGACTTTATACCCGATGTCATTCTAGGTCTCGGCTTTACCGATGACCTTGCCGCACTGGCATGGGCTTTGTTCACGATGAGGAAATACATCACGCCCGAGATTGAGCGCAAGGCACGTGAGCGCCTGCGTGAGTGGTTTGGTCCCGAGGACGGGGAGGAAGCCGACCTGGTCATTCCCCACATCGACCCCAATGACCCGCGCATCATCGATGTTGAGGCCGAGGAATATTGACAGCACCAACCGATGAAGATAAAACGAGGGTGAGCAGCCAGTGTGGCGCTCACCCTCGTTCCCTTAGGGTTGGGATTTGTTTCCTTAGTTCTGTTCCTCCTTGGGAGCTTCGATCACGTTGATGTAGGTGTGACCAGCGCGGTGCTGGAACTCTACAGTGCCGTCAACCAGAGCATAGAGGGTGTGGTCCTTGCCCATGCCAACATTCTGACCGGGACGATGCTGGGTACCGCGCTGACGGCGGATGATGTTACCGGCCTTGGCAAACTGACCACCAAAAATCTTCACGCCGAGGCGTTTGCTTTCGCTC
>CACZAC010000050.1 GCA_902779125.1 uncultured Bacteroidales bacterium
GTATGCTATCGATACCAAGCAGGATCTGTGGTTCTCGACCAAGGACACCATCAGCAAGAAGTATGACGCTCAGTTCCGCATCATCTTTGAGGAGGTTTATGAGCAGAACTACAAGGCTGAGTTCGAGAAATTGGGTCTGGAGTACTTCTACACCCTGATCGACGACGCTGTTGCTCGCGTTATCCGCAGCAAGGGTGGTTACATCTGGGCTTGCAAGAACTACGACGGCGACGTGATGAGCGACATGGTCAGCACCGCTTTCGGTTCACTGGCTATGATGACCAGCGTACTCGTTAGCCCCGAGGGCAACTACGAGTATGAGGCAGCTCACGGTACTGTAACCCGCCACTACTACAAGTATCTCGAGGGCGAGGAGACTTCCACCAACCCCATGGCTACCATCTTTGCATGGAGCGGTGCCCTGCGCAAACGCGGTGAGAAGGACGGTATCCAGGAGCTCATGAACTTCGGTGACCAGCTCGAGGGCGCATGCTTCGACACCCTGAACGCCGGTATCGTTACCAAGGACCTCGTGAACCTGATGGAAGGTGTTGAGGCTAAGGCCGTCAACAGCGCCGAGTTCATCAAGGCCATCCGCACCAACCTCGAGAAGCGCCTCGGCTAATCACCGACCCGCTTTTCAGCAACCTACAGAGGGCTGCGGCAACTGGTGCCGCAGCCCTCTGTCTCATTATTACGAGCTAACAGCTCGTAAAACATCTAAAAAGCCCCCTCTCGTGGATTTGTCCTATGTATTATGAGCTGCTAGCTCATAATATCAAACCCGATAGTTGCAAGAATGAGGATATGTCATTACCTTTGCCTTAATGGATAACAGTAATGAGCGCAGGAAACAGTGGATTAAGGCTCACCCCGAACTCGTCGTCAAACCGTCGATGAAGCGTCGCAAGGCAGGCCATGACTATTGCAGTGTCGCCATCTATATGGTAACCCTTTGCATAGCAGGACGCCGACCTGTCTTAGGCACATTGCGCGGTCCTGACGCGAACCACAAGAAGCCGTGGGTATATCCATCTTCCATTGGTGCTGCTGTCAAACGTGCATGGCACGAAATACCCCAATACCATCCCCAAGTCAGATTGCTCGGTTTCCAGTTAATGCCCGATCACGCACATGGCATCATCCATGTGAAGGCACCCATGCCACGGCATTTGGGATTCCTGATTCAGGGTTTCAAAAAAGGTTGCCGTGATGCAGTCAAGTCTATTGAGCCCAGTTGTGAGACCTTATGGGAAGAAGGCTATAACGACCGTATCCTTCAATATGGCGGGCAACTTGACAGATGGATTAAATACTTGATTGATAATCCTTATCGCTTGTGGATAAAACGGCAACATCCAGACATGTTCGTGCAACAAACCGACATCGTCATTGGCTCTACACATGTAGTCGTCATGGGAAACAGGTTATTGCTTGAGTATCCCGAGAAAGTGGCGGTGAGGTGTTCGAGGAGACTCTCTGAGACAGAAATTGACCATGAATGCCAGCGTTACCTGAGCATGGCAAGGGAAGGCGCTGTCCTGGTCTCACCTTGCATTAGCCCAGGTGAGAAAGAGGTAATGGGCACCGCATTTGAAGCCGGTTATCCCCTTATAGTACTTATTGAAAACGGTTTCTCATCTTACCAAAAACCTAGCGGCCGCCAATTTGATGCTTGTTCCCAAGGCCGCCTTCTCATTGTTGCTCCATGGCCTCATCATGACGACTACCGAAAGATAACCAAGAAACAATGTGAAGACTTGAACACCCTTGCCCGCCTCATCAGCGACGGTAGCTGGTACCCCAACAAGTGAGAAAAGAAAACAGAAGATATGAAAAAAACTACATGTAATCTATTGCTGTTATTAAGAATAATCTCTACATTTGCCAATTAAAACCTCTTGTTATTAACCATATCAAAATGATTCAAGTTATGAAGCGAACAATTACTCTTATCACATTGGTTGCTGCACTGCTTATCCCGAGCATTGGCAGCGCACAACGCATGCCTGCCAAGAGCAGCATGAGGTTGTCTCAATTTAAGGCTCCTGCCACTGTTCCCACACGAGCCGAGGAAGAGCCCATTATGGAAGCACCTGAGGGCACCCTCTATGACAACATGTATGCTTCTTCGTTTGCCTACGGCCTGGGCTGGGGCGACATCTACATCCAGAATGTGGATGGTGGCATCGGCAAGGTTGTTGAAGGTACCGACGGCAACCTGTACATCTACAATCCCATCTCACAGGGCTACATCTGGTTCTCCATCCTGCCCTGGATTAAGGCTGAGCCTGCTGGCGATGGCAAATTTGTTGTGAAACTGCCGCAACTTTACATCATTGACGTTGGCGACCCCTACTATGCCTACTGCATGCACTATGACGAGGACGAGGGTATGCCCGTTGTTGAGGAGGAAGGTGAAATCGAATTCACTTGGGAAGACGGCGTGCTCACCCAGCTGGGTGACAAGTTTATCGGCCTGTGCGATGCCACTGCCGACTGGTTCTATATGGCCGACCAGCACATCGTCTATGCTCCCCAGACTGACGAGCCCATCATCATGCACGACGATGAGTATTACATGCAGAGTTACACGATGACCTACCTGTCCGATCCCACTGACCTGACCAAGACCAAGGAGTGCATTGTGGATGTTATCATCGATGGTGAGGACATTTACATCGGTAACCTCAACAACAATAACTACGACTCTTTCATCAAGGGTACGCTCAAAGACGGCAAGGCCACTTTCCCCACTCGCCAGTACCTGGGTGTTGACGATTACTACAATGGCCATATCTATGTGCTCACTGGCGATGCCTTTGTGGACACTGAGACTTATGGCACCCCCGTGTTCAATTATAACCTCAACGACGAGATTGTCTTTACTGTTGATGAGGATGCACACAACATCGTTGCCGAGTGGCCTGCATCCATGGTTACCAATGTTGGTCCCAACACGCTGTCGATTATCAGTGACTATGTCGCTCCCGGCCTAGTTGCCTTTGACGAATATCCTGCAACTCCCGCAACTCCCATCTTCACCGACGAAGACCTCACGGTCAACAAGTCAGCCGGCTGGAGCGTTCTGCACTTTACTATCCCCACTGTTGACACCGAGGGCTACAAGATGAATGAGAACAAGTTGTACTACAACATTCTTCTTGATGACCAGGTATTCACCTTCGAGCCCGAGACTTACATTGGCCTTTCAGCAGCCATGACCGATATCCCCTACAAGTTTGAAGACAACATCAACTTCGATATCTACATGAGCAACGGCCGCCACACCGTATATCTCTACACCACCGACTTTGCCACCGTGGGTGTACAAAGCATCTACACAGCCGGAGACGAAGTGAACCGTTCAGAAATTGCCAGCGTCGCCAATCCCAATCCAACGGGCATCAACGAGGTTGCCACAGGCGCACAGGCTGTCAAGACCCGCTACTTTGACCTGACCGGTCGCGAACTGCCCACGGCTCCTGCAACCGGACTGTACTTGCAGTGCACCACCTATAGTGACGGCACTACCGCCACCATCAAGGTCGTGAAGTAATCAAGGCGTATTCAGACTAGTACAATCCACCTTATCGAGGGCTGCGGCACTACTTGCTGCAGCCCTCATTTGTTTTAACTGTTGCTTGATTCAATACAAGCTGACAAGCTTTAACACTTTGACCAAGTTGGCAGAATTGCGACAATCTGATAAAGTGAATATTTTCTCTCTTGTGTGGAAGATTTTTAAAGAAAATACTCTACCTTTGCATGATTAAACGTGGAGGGACAAGGATATGATCAGTTATTGGAAATGTAAGGAGGGATTCAACGAGATACATCAGTGGAAGTCGGGGTGCTGGATTAAGGTGAGCCACCCGACAACCGAGGATTTGTCGGTGTTGAAAGAACGCTTTGCGGTGCCCGATTTCACCCATGATGCTATGGACATTGAGGAGCGCCCTCGTGTTGACCATGAGGACAATTGGACACTGGTTTTCTTGCGCCTGCCGTGCAAGAGCATCGATGATGGTGGGGATACCATGTTCTCGACCGCTCCGCTGGCTGTCCTGATACGCGATGACGTATTCATCACAGTCAACTACTTTGAGACCGAAGTGCTTGACGACTTCATCAACTGGAGCATCCGCCGCCGCATCAACAATTGCAAAGGCTATGACCTGCTGCTATCACTGATGCTGTCCACATCGGTGTGGTACCTCAAGTACCTCAAACAGATGAACGTAATGATGAACAGCGCTGAAGAGCGCCTTGAGAATAAAATGGACAACAATGAACTGATGCGCACAATGGGCCTGGGAAAATTCCTCATCTACTTCGTCACATCACTTAAAGGCAACATGACGGTGCTGGCGCGCCTCAAGAAGCGGTTGCGCATATTGCCCCACAACGAGGACCTGCTCGAGGATGTCGAGATTGAAACCCAGCAGGCGCTTGATACCGCCAACATATATAGCACCATTCTTGACCGCCAGCAGGAAACCTATTCATCAGTCATCGGCAACAACCTAAACCGCATCATGAAGACGCTTACCGTGGTGACCATCCTGCTGATGATACCTACTGTAGTGGCAGGATACTACGGCATGAACGTGCCCAATGGCCTGGAGTCACGATGGGTCGGGTTCCCGCTAGCCGTTATCATCTCTCTGGTGTTGATGGCCATCGGCTATTTCTTCATTAGCCACAGCAAATTCTTCAAATAACCCGTAACGTCATCAAAAGAGGACGGGCAAGACGCACTTGAATACGTCTTGCCCGTCCTGCTTTATCCGTTACTCGGATCACTTCATGGCAAATGCCATTCCATTGATGCCGACCAACTGCTGATAGGCCAGCACACCGGGCTCAGAGAGTTCCACACGGGTGTAGTTGCCGTCTCGTGTGATGACGTCAATGTGGGTGTCGTCAACAAAGGTGAACAGTTTCACCTCCTGACCATTGTTCTCCAGCGACCATGAATTGTCCTTGGCGTTGAAGTTGAAACGGGTTACTTGCTTGGTGGTCATGTTGGTGATGGTGTAACCTTTCTCGTTGCAGGCCACGAGATACTGTGCATCTTTTCCGTCAATCACCTTGGTCTCGGCAAGAGCGGGGTTATTGCCCGACCAGAACTCAATACTGTTGAGGATAAACAGGTCGGCTACAAAGCACAACTCATATACCGGCAGAATCCACATCGCCACAAAGACAATTTCGTTGACAAACTTGTCGCCCACATGTTCGTTCCAGCTCTTCACTTTATTGAACAGGGCAAAGCTGCCAATACAAGACTGCATCATCATGGATGCCGACAAAGCCACTACGGTGGCAAAAATCAGACGTTTCTTTTTCATTACTCTATCTTGAATTAAATGTTTATTACACTATTTCTTATAATTCTTCTTGTAATTTTCATAACAGTTGAGCACCTTGACCACATAGTCCACGGGCTCGGTACCACGGCAATAGCCATTGGAACATACCGAGTCGTTATAGTACTCGGGGTCCATTTTCCACAGCATCGCCTGCTCGACATTCTCGTTCCAGACACGAGGATTCAGTTCAAACTTGCGTGCCAGGGCAATGGCATCGGTCACATGACCCGACCCGGCATTGTATGACGCCAGCACGAACTTGATACGGTCGGCAGCCCCTGTGCGGCTGCGCATGATGCCGTCCAGTTCCTTAAGAATCTTGGTTGCCACACGCACACTCACCTCAGGATTACCCAAGTCAGACTCGTTGACGCCGAATGAGCGCGCAGTCTTGGGCATCACCTGCATGAGGCCACGTGCTCCCATCCACGAGGTGGCATTAGGATTAAACCCAGACTCGGAAAATGCGATAGCCGCCAAGAGCCGCCAGTCCCATCCGATTTCCTGGGCATATTTCTTGAACACCGGGTCATAGGGTGAGATGCCACCCGGCGGAGTCACTGCCATCGTATCAACCTTTATCGAATCGGGCTTGGGGCCACGGTTCATCTCAAAGTAGTGCTTGAGAGCCTGCTTGGAATACTCCTGTGCATCGAGACTTGCAGCCCACTCGTTGATGCTGTCGGCGAGCCACTGGTCACGCTTGGAGACAGCCCAGGACGAGCGCTGTTCAAATCCCACCCTCAACTGGATGTTGATGCTGTCATAGTAAGTGAGGTTCATCTGGGCAATATCACTGTCCACGATGGTGAACGGTATCTCGCGACGGGAGACACGCTGTATCAGCTCGGTGGGCACCGCGGCCTCACCCTCGACGGCGTGGATGTTGATGCCACCGCCCACCTCGTTGTCGAGATTGCGCAGTCGAGACTCATATTTCGACCCCTTCTCGACATACACGTCGCGCCCAATGAGTTGCGTCACATCATGTATCAGTCCCACACCACTGTGCTGCACCAGCACCTGATAGGTCTCGTTAACTGCGCCGCAATGCTGCACGCGGGATTTATATTCAGCCGTGACAGGCACCTCACAGGCCAGCACGTCAACATTCTTTTTCTTGAGCATCTCAAGCAGGGCGGGCATACTGCGGGCCACCTTGAAACGCAGAGCAATTCCATGCGAACGTGCGAAATCACAAATAAGGTCATAGTCATACCCCATCGTATCCCCCTTAAGAATGAAAAACCCCGTCGGACTGTACAGGGTACCCACGTTGAGGGTATCGGGCAGACGGTGCTGTTGTACCGTCGTTTTCTCCCCAGTGCAAGAGAGAGTTAACGACAGCAGCAAGCAGACCATCGACACAAGGGGTAGCAGATAACGCATAATGCCGTTTTAGATATTGGGAACTACCAACAGCAGATAGATGAGGACAGCCGGTGCCACCAGCAACAGACTGTCAATACGGTCGAGAATGCCTCCGTGTCCCGGCAGGATATTGCCCGAGTCCTTGACACCCACTGTGCGCTTGATGAGTGATTCCACCAAGTCGCCGAAGGTGGCAAATACAGCGACCACAACGCTCAATCCCACCCAGACATTAATATCCGGCACCTGGAAAAACTCGTCAAACCAGTAATTGGTCACATAAGCACCTGCCACACAGGCAATGATGCCTCCAATCACACCCTCCCAGGATTTTTTGGGGGAGATGCGTTCAAACAGGCGGTGTCGACCCAGCAGCATTCCTACACAATAGGCGCCCGTGTCATAGAGCCAGATGAACATGAACACTCCCAGCAGCAAGCGTGGTGCCGTGATGCTCATGATGCAGTTGAGCATTGCCAACGGCAGCGCGATGTATCCTAACGAGAAAAACGAGCGTTCCAGGCTGTGTAGAGCGTTCTGGCGCGGACGGTATAGCTGGACAATGGTGCGCAGGAGCAGATAGGTCGCTACAGGCAGGAGCCATAAAGCCCTCGATTGCATTGTCGTCCCCTCGTAGTGCAGGTAGAACACCACAAACAACCCCACACCGCCAAGCATGTCAATGATATTTACCAGCCACGATTGTGTGGCATCATCCTTAGCCATCGTGATCATCTCGCCAATACCCAGCACAATCAACAGCGGGAACACCAGCAGATACATCACCGGCGAGTTATCCAGCAGCAGGATGGCTGCTATAATCAGCGCAATATAGATGACGCCTGAAAGAATGCGTTTAATCAGATTCATCATAATGATTATCGATATTTGGTGCAAATTTACACTTTTATCTCGACATAGGCAACAACAAGCGGCGCCAAGTCACCAAAATCACACTCGTGTGCCCTTTCTTGAAAAAGCTAGCCTTCCCTTGAAAAGGCAGGGAAGGCTTTGCGTTTGTTTCCTTGGAGAGGGGAAGAATAGACTTGATTAGTTCAAAATCATTGACTCCAACCCTCGGGGCAACTCGACGTTATACTCATACACTCTTGCAAACTGCTTGAGGAACTCGATAGTAGCCTTTTTGGGCCCGTTCACTCTTGTCATAACGTCATTTTCTTTTTTAGTTGAAGTAGTCGTTTTGTGCATAGGCAAACCAGTTTTAAAATCGTTACATCTTCATAACGCACAACTATTGCCTAATATTATACCAAAAGATTTTTTTAAGATTTTTTTTCTTTTTCACGCCGAAGCAAGCCCATCAGATAAAAAAACGAAGACCTGCGACTAATCAATAGCAGCAGGTCCCCAAACTAAAACATTCTTATGTTATGAAAAATTATTTCTTATTCTGTCAAGCGGTCAAGGACGGTGCGAACCAAGTCCTCGACAGCTGTCTTGTAGTTAGGATTGACGTCGGTGGCCACGCGGTTGGCGATAATCGAGCAAACGGTCATCGCACGGTGACCCAGCATCGCTGCCATGCCCTGCAAGGCACTGCTCTCCATCTCATAGTTGGTGATATGTCCACCGTTGTACTCAAACTGCTCGATGCGGCGGTTCAATTCAGGCTCAGCGAGTTCGAGACGCACCCGGCGTCCCTGGGGTCCGTAGAAGCCTACAGCCGAAATGGTGTAACCGCGCACCATGTCGTCACGCCCGATTTTCTCGACCAGCCAGGGGTCGGCGTCAACGACGTAGGGGCGAGCCAGCAGCTTGTTCCACTTCACGAAATCGCAGAATTTCTTCTCAAAGTCGAGGTCGGCAACCTTGTTGCGGTCGGCATAATAGTTGATGACGCCGTCAAAGCCGATAGCCTTGGAGGCGATGACTGGAGTGCCCACGGGAACGTAGGGCTGCAAACCGCCAGAGGTGCCGATACGCACGATGTTGAGCGTGCGATGCTCAGCGCGAGGAGTACGAGTCTCAAAGTCGATGTTGGCCAATCCGTCAAGCTCAGTCATAACGATGTCGATATTGTCGGGGCCGATGCCATGTGACAGTGCCATGATGGGCTTGCCATGATAGGTGCCACCGATGCCATGGAACTCACGGCTGGAAGTTTCCCATTCCTTGGTATCAAAATAGGATGCAATCATGGTCACGCGACCCGGGTCGCCACACACAATAATATTGTCGGTCAACTGTTCGGGCTTCACATGAATGTGGAATGCAGAACCATCATCATTAATGATAAACTCTGAGTCGGGGATTCTATTAGTATTCATATCGTTGTGTAATTTAAAGTTCAATTTTAATAACAAAATGAAAAATCAAAGGTACTGCTTTACTGCAATTCAGCAAAATTGCATACCTTAAAAAATGTGAAAAAGTAATTTTATGTTACAGCAGCGTGTATCGGCAGCCAGGGAGGGTGGCAATGACGTTCTTGCAGTCGAGCTCGACCAGCACACTCATGAGCTTATAGACGGGCTGCTGCAGGGCATCAGCTAGGGTATTGAGATGAATTTCTCCGTGGTTGCGGATGACATCAATTACCGCTTGTTCTTCCTTGGTCAGTTCGGGAAAGAGATTGAGCTGAACGGGACCAGGTTTGGTACCCTCCCAGCGCATGGCAGACATCAGGTCATCAGCACAGGTGATGAGAGCAGCCTTGTTGGTGGCAATAAGCTTGTTACACCCCGTTGAGAACTCATCACCGCATCGTCCAGGCACCGCCATCACATCGCGGTTGTAGCTCATGGCAAGCGAAGCCGTGACCAATGCGCCCCCAGAGCCAGCCGACTCAACAATCACTGTGCAATCGCTCAAGGCGGCAACGATGCGGTTGCGAGCCAGGAAATTGCTCTTCTGGACAGCATCTTGGCTGGTGTAATCGGTCAAGAGCATACCACCATGCTTGACAATGTCAACGGCATCGCTGCGGTGAGTGGCAGGATAAATGCGGTTGAGGCCCCGGGGCAGAACAGCCACCGTGGGGACGCCGTGCTTGAGTGCGGCCCGATGGGCAGCAATATCGATGCCATAGGCTAAACCGCTCACCACGACCAGGTCGGGCAGGCGCTGTGCCAACTCGCCGATAAGCGTGTCACAGAAACGGATACCGTACTGTGTCGCGTGGCGGGTACCCACAACACTGATCACATGGCTGCTCTCGAGGTTGCAATGTCCCAGGGTATAAATCATCGCAGGCGCGTCAGGAGCCTCCAGCAGGCGACGAGGATAGGACGAATCTGTAAAATAGACCGCTCCGATTTTGTGATCACTGACAAAGGTCTCCTCGGCCACCGCCTTGTCAAGACACTCACGGCGGTAGTCGTCGCGGTAAATCTTGCTGCGTCCACGCGTGAGGCTGCGCAGGTCTTTTTCGCTCATGGCAAAGAACTGCTCCTCGCTGCCCACGACATCAAGCAGCTTGCGCGCTAAATCAACGCCCATCCCCTGCAGACTGGCGAAGGCAATGCGATAAGTCAATGGTGTATGCCTTTTATCTGTTGTCATGGCCGGTCAAGGTATTTGGCAATACGAGCCGCCAAGTCGTCGCCACGGTTGATGCGCCCGTCCTTTTCCATACACACGATGGTGACCACGGCGTTGACTACCGGTGCCCCACCCTCTTTCTTGAAAATATCCTGATAGAAGATGAAGCGCGGACCCTTACGCTCAATCCACAATCGGCTCAGCATCACGTCACCGGTGCGTAGCGGCGTGTGGTAGTCGATTTCCATGCGGCGCACCACGGGAATCAGTCCATCGCTCGTCAGGCTGCCGAAGGGGATACCCTCCTGCTTGACGAAAGCATGGCGCGTGTGCTCCAGATAGTGCAGATAAATGGCGTTATTGACGATGCCCTCGCTGTCGAGCTCGTAGTCGCGCACCGCTATCTCGAGCGTGAAGATATATTTGTCCTCGTTCATAGCCTTGTCCATTGTGTTGCAAAGGTAATCAAAATGCGAGAATTATTCAAACCCTAACGGCAAGAATACAAAACCTGGACCAAGAGAGAAGAGAAAGTGTCAAATTTTTGGACAATAACGGCAAAAAAAATGAGTCTATCGGCACTTCTGCGCAAAAAACACTTGACAGTTAAATATTATACTTGTTATATTTGCAACAGTTAAACAATAATTTATTAACGATTAACCAAATTAAACCCATTATCTTATGACAACAATCAAGCGATTATTTACCGCGTTGCTGCTGATGCTCATGCTATTCAGCGTCAACGTGATGATGGCCCAACAGATGGAACTGTCCATCGACGAGGCCGTGCGAATCGGTAAGTTGGATTGCGGGCTGACCTACTACATCCGCCACAACAACTATCCCGAGCAACGCGCCAACTTCTACATTGCCCAGCGCGTGGGTGCCATGCAGGAAGAAGACAACCAGAACGGTCTGGCCCACTTCCTGGAGCACATGGCCTTTAACGGCAGTGAGCACTTCCATGGCGAAGGACACCGCATTGATGACTATCTCGATTCAAAGGGCTACAACAATGCCTATACCAATTTTACCGAGACCGTCTATATCATTAACGACATACCCACTACCAGCCAGGGAACGATAGACTCGTGCATGCTCATCCTCAAGGACTGGAGTCACGGCCTGCTGCTCACCGACGAGGAAATCGACAAGGAGCGCGGTGTCATCCATGAGGAGTGGCGCCTGGGCCGCGATGCCGGCGAGCGCATGCGCAACCGCCAATTGGAGAACCTTTTCCGTGGTTCGAAGTATGCCAAGCGCGATGTCATCGGTTCGATGGACGTCGTGGACAATTTCCCCTATCAGGTGCTGCGCGACTACTATGACAAGTGGTACCGCCCCGATAACCAGGCGCTGGTCATTGTGGGCGACATTGACGTGGACTACATCGAGGCCAAAATCAAGGAACTCTTCAAGGACGTTCCCGCCCCCGGCCCCGACGCTGCCGTGGTTGAAACGTATCCCGTTCCCGACAACGACGAGCCCATTGTTGTGATTGACAAGGATATTGAGCAGCAGCTCAGCTATGTCGGTCTCATGTTCAAGCATGATATCATCGAAAAAGAGCAAAAGAATGACGTCAGTTACGTTGTCATTAACTACATGAAGAACATGATGAGCACAATGCTCAATCAGCGCTTTGATGAGAAGGCCCAAGATCCCGAGTGTCCCTTCATCCAAGCCCGCGCTTACGATACAAGCTACTTGGGTGCCAACACCAAGGACGCTTTCAGTCTCACCGTCATTCCCAAGGAAGGCATGATTGAGGCCGCTACCCAAGAAGGCATGTTAGAAGCGCTGCGTGCTGCCCAATATGGCTTCACCGCTACCGAGTATGCCCGTGCCCAGGAGGAGTACATGAGCCGTCTCGAGCGTCAGTACAACGAGCGCGACAAGGTGCACAACGACTATTATACCCAGAAGTGCTACCGTCACTATCTCGACAATGAGCCCCTGATGTCCATCGAGGAGAATTACGAGCTCATGAAAATGATTGTCCCCAACATTCCCGTTGAGGCCATCAACCAATTGCTCCCGCAACTCATCAGGACCGACGGCAAGAACCTGGTGGTACTCAATTTCAACCAGGAGAAGGAAGGCGCCGTCTATCCCACCAAGGATGGCCTGATGGCTGCCATCACCGCTGCCGAGAGGACCGAAATCACCCCCTATGTTGACAATGTGAAGCAAGAGCCCCTTATCGCCAACTTGCCCAAGAAGGGTAAAATCGTCAAGGAAAGCTACAACGAGACCTTGGGATACAAAGACCTGGAGCTGAGCAACGGCGTACACGTGCTGCTCAAGCCCACCGACTTCAAGCAGGACGAAATCTTCATGATGGCACAGCAGCGCGGCGGCAGCTCGCTCTACGGCGAGAACGACTGGGCCAACTGCCAATTGTTTGAAGGTGTCATTGAGTATAGCGGTCTGGGTGGTTTCAACAACATGGAACTGAAGAAGGCCCTTGCCGGCAAGCGCGTGAACATCAGCCAGAGGATGCATGAGGATATGGACTACATCACCGGTAGCTCCAATGTCAAGGACCTGGAGACCCTGTTCCAGCTGATTTACCTCCAGTTCACCGACGTCACCAAGGACGAGAAGAACTACAACTCATTGCTCAATATTCTCGACATCTCGCTCAAGAACAAGGATCTGGATCCCGACAATGTGTTCAACGACACGCTCAATTACGTCACCAACAACTACAACTGGCGCAGCAAGCCCTTTACCGTCGAGGACATCCAGAATCTGAACTATGACCGCATCCTGGAAATCGGCAAGGAGCGCACTGCCAATGCCGCCAATTACATCTTCGAGTTTATCGGCTCATTTGACGAGGCCACCATCCGTCCGCTCATCGAGCAGTACATCGCATCGTTGCCCGCCCAAAAGGGCAAGAAATCCAACTGGGTCAATATTTCGGATTATCCCAAGGGACAGACCATCAAGCACTTCACCCACAAGATGGAAACCCCCAAGACCAACATTAACATCAGTTGGTTTAACACCGACATGCCCTATACTCTGGAGAACAGCATCAGGGCCAACCTGCTGGGCAGGATTTTGAGCAAGATTTTCTATGACAAAATCCGCGAGGATGTCGGTGCTGCCTATTCAGTTGGTGCTTATGGCTTCAGCAGTTTGGAGGGTGACGAGAGCTACACCGCAATCACCGCCTATGCTCCCCTCAAACCCGAGTTTACCGAGCTGGCCATCAGAATCATGAACGAAGAGATGCTCAAGGCCTGTGAGACCATCGACGCTGCCAAGCTCGATGACTTCAAGACCGTCATGCTCAAGGACCATGAGACCCAACTCAAGGAGAACAGCTATTGGTACAGTATCATCGGAACCTATGCCAACCGTGGCCTGGACAATGTCACGGGCTATGAGGACATCGTGAAGGCCCAGACTCCTGAGACCATCTCCGCCTTTGCCCGCGAACTCATGTCTGCCGGCAACAAGGTCGAGGTAGTCATGACCCCTGAAGAATAATTCTCCATTATAATTAAAGGGGGTGTGCCACTACATTGTGGCACACCCCCTTGTTGTAACACACTGTAAAGCCAATGATTAGTGTCCCTTAAAACATCGTAGATGTTAGCGGTTCGAAGAACCGATTTCAATGTGAAAGACCATGCAAGAACCTCGCAGAGGTTCGCAGCTTGGTCCCTGAACGAGATGGGAACGTGCCTCGAAGAGGAACTTTATGATTTCCAGGCATTTTGCAATTGCAGAAGTTCATCTTCGATGCACTATTCACTGGTTAATGGTCACCAAGCTGCGCCCATCTTCGACGGGCTTGCATGGTGTTTCCGCACAAAGTTGGGCCTTCGACCCGCCTTGTCTCTACGAGACATAAAACCAAGTCTCCAAATAGGCAATTACTTATAAATGCTTTATTTTCCATTAATTTAACATGATGCTGTCTTTTTTACCGGACACCAATGAAAGCAAATGATGACACGGCACCTTGGTTTACACAAAGAGGGTGAGCCATAACGAATCAGGCTCACCCTCTCGGATATCGTTTTACAGGTTGTAGTATATTACTTCAACCAATCCTGTACCTTGTCGTTGGGGACCATGCGCTCCTCAAATACGTAAGCGCCAGTCTTCTCGGAGCGAACCATCTTGATGACCTTGCTCCATGAGCGTCCTTCACCAGTCTGAAGGGTTGCAACTACTTTCTTTGCCATAACTTATATAGTCGTTAAATGGTTTTGTACTGTTTTACTTAATCTCCTTGTGAACGGTCATGCGTTTCAGATAGGGGTTGTATTTCTTGAGCTCCAAACGCTCGGTGGTGTTCTTGCGGTTCTTGGTCGTGATGTAACGGCTGATGCCGGGAACGCCAGTACCCTTCTGCTCGGTGCACTCG
>CACZAC010000051.1 GCA_902779125.1 uncultured Bacteroidales bacterium
GGCTGTTATAGTAACAATGGTTGCAAAATAGTTGGGACGCGAATAAGCTACAATCACTTGAACGGGTTTGCAGCGGAATTGAATGGGTATCGGTCCGAATGGCCAATAGTAAATAAACCGAATCAATGAAAGAATTGTGATAGTATCACGTTAACATCTAACTTTGAACCGAAAAAGATATACGCCTAGCGACGGCGGGGGCAATGTCACATCAGAAAATCATCATGGCGGCTTCCCATATCAATTCATCTCCCGACATGTAGAGAGACAAATACAAAGACGAAAATAGTGGACGGCCACGCCCACTATACATTGAAATAAAACAACCGCCTTACGGCGGTTGGTATGCGGTATGAAAAAGCCCCAGAACAGAGATGCGGGATGTTCTGAGGCTAAGGTAATCACCAAGTTCTTAAATGGTAATCACTGTTTTTGTGACCACGGGATAATAACTCGTTCAAAATGGCTCCACCAACAAAACCAGTGCACCGATAAGTTATACGTTCTTTGTAAAAATCGTTTCTTTTGTTTGTTATTGCTTAATGAGTTTGGGGATGCTTTCGGCGGACAAGGCGAAGCGCTCATTCAGACGGTCCTTGGGACAGCCACCGAAACAGAGGTCGGCCACGTCGCAGTGGAGGCAGACGGGCGGCAGACTGTCAAGTTTGTACTCTCCGAAGCGGCGGTTAGTCTGCATCATGTCGTGGAGCGGTGCATCGAGGATGTTGCCGATGCGGTATTCAGGGAAGACGTAACGGTCGCAGCGGTAGAGGTCGCCGTTCTTCTCGATGACGCCGCAATGGCCGCAAACGGCCTCATGGACACAGAGACCTGCCGGGCGGCGGGTCATATTGCCAAGCGTGGCCTCGAACACCTGCACGAACTTGTGGCCTATGTCCTTATGGCAGGACCACTCGTCGAGGATGGTGCAGAGGAACTTGCCGTATGCCTCAGCGGGAACACTAAACGGAGCGAGACGGTGCGGTTGTTTGCTATAGATGCCTGGTGGCAAAGCGACATTTCCGCCACCCGCTTGCGGGATGCTTTCCACCACGGGCAGGAACTGCATGAAGTCGCTGAACTCGCGGAGGAAGGCATAGACTTCTTTGGCATGGTCGGCATTGGCGGCGTTGACGGTGGTAAGCGTGTTGAATTCCACGCCGTGCTTCTGGAGCAGTTCGAGGCCAGCCATCATGCGACTGAATGCTCCTTCCCCGTGCGCGTCTTTCCTATATATATTATGGAGGTGTTCGGGGCCGTCAATACTCAGCCCGATGCGGAAATGATGATCGCGGAAGAAGCGGCACCAGTCATCGGTAAGCAGGGTGCCGTTGGTCTGAAGGGTGTTCAGAATGCGACGCCCCTCGCCGTACTTCCGTTGCAGCGCCATCGCCCGCTCAAAAAAGGGAATGCCGCAGAGTGTCGGCTCACCACCATGCCAGGCGAATTCTATCTCTGCATCTCGCCCGTGTATCTTGATGACCTGACGGACGTAACTTTCCAGCACCTCATTGGACATCACCCCTCCATGTTCAGCCGAGTTTGCGACTCGGCTGATATTATCCTTTCCCAAGTAGTAGCAGTACTCGCAACGCAGGTTGCAAGCTGCACCGATGGGTTTAACTTCGATAGCATAGTGGCGCAGGGCGTCTTGATTAGTCGTCATTTCCATATGATTTGTTTTCTGCCTTGATGAATATAGATACCTGGACTTGATGGACGGTTACTCCATGACATGCCAGAAAGCGAATACCAGCGAAGGTCATCTGCCTTATCTGTCATAACCGTATTGATGCCCCCCGAAGGCGAGAAATCGAAGAACTCGCCAATCGTATTATGGAACAGGTTGCCATAGTGGGCCTCATTATAGACCTTGGCATGTGAGCCAGTAGTCTGTCGTGACACTGCAAGATACAGGTCGCGCAGACGCAGGTCGGGCTGTTCGTCAATAGTCTCTTGGAAAGCACGGGTAAAACCATTGCTCAGCCAGATAAGCATATCAGGGTCGAGGACATCGGCCTTCGATGTCTCGTCGGGTGAGGCCGAAGTCATGAACAATACGCCAGGAATGCCCTCGCATGCCTCACCGATGGCTCCGCTGTAGCAGGCATCTACGGCAATCAACATCTTACGGAACTTCCCTGCTTCTGCTGCTGCCTCCAGACATTGACGCACCCGCTCGGCTTCCACCGTCTCGTTGCTTCCCCATGCCGCCACGCTGCCGTTAGCATGTCCGCACCAATAGATGAAAATATTATCGTTGTTGTTCGAGCGGATGACCTCTGGATAGCGCTCCGATTGTTGACCCATCAGGATATCCTTGAGTCTGCCCATGGGGAAGTCGCTCAGGTGATAGTCAACTACAGCCCCCTCGCGCACATTCTCACCATCGGGACGCACATGTACCACGCCTGGATAGAGGTTGTGTGGATCGTCGGCTAGATTATCCTCTATGATTAAGATGATATGGTCGTCGTCATAATTGTGACGTTTCAACACCTGATACATGGCTAAGGCATCGGCCTGATGACGGTAGTTGTTCCAGGTGTCGCTGGTACCGATGACCAGTGCCCAGTTCTGCCTGTGCTCGGGATAGTCGAAGTCTTCCTGCTGCTCGTTCAATTGCTGTTGACTGCCGCGAATGTTGTCCCACAGTTGCAGCAGTGCCTCGTCGTTGTCGTCGCGGTTGCGGCTGTAGGTTCCCTCGGTCGTATAGACACCGTTCTCAAAATGCCACTTCTGATAAAAGGAATAAAGCACGGCGGCATGGTGGCGGCAGTCGAAATCGAGTGAGCCCGTGGCACCGCTGATATCTGGCTCAGCGCCTGCCCGCAACTGACTGAATACATCAGTCATATCGTTCCACGAGGCTATGCAGGTATCACGTCCGTCGAGCACTGTCGTGATGGCATCGTTCATGCCGAGGCCGGTCATCTCCGACAGAGCTGCGGCGTATGCTGTCAGACAGAGGGCATCGTAGAGATGAGCCTCGCCATTGACAGGTTCTTCGCCGAAACGCTGTAGGTAGGCATCGAGGAATCCCGATGTGGGGTCGGCACAGGGCGCCAGACCGCGATAGGTGTGGCTGAGTCTGCCGATGAGCGAGGCCGACATCATCATGTCGGAACAATACACGCTGTCGGTCTGTGTCACCATCTGGTCGAAGATGACGGCATCATCCTCCGTTCCCGGTGCAAACAGCAGTGTGCCACCATCCCATTGCCGGATATAGTCGCGCAGTTCGGCCTCATTGCGATACACGCCGAGCATACCCACCGTGAGTCCTAACTCCTCGGCCGAATAGCCGAACCAGTCGATGAACGACTGACCATACACATCGTTGGAGGTGAGCAGACTGACTTTCTGCTTGCCATCCAACAGGAAACCGGCCATCATCAGATAGCATTGAGTAAAATCGCTCTCGGTGAGGTTGAACACATTGGGACTGGCGGCGTATATGCGTTGCAGTTCGGTGGAGGTGGCAATTGGCAGGATGAGTGTCTTCTTGCTGGCATTGAGTGTGCTGGCTGCCGTGCGGGCAGCAGTCGATGTAGTTGGGCCTATCACGGCGGCATAACTCTCGTCCTTAGCCACCTGCTGTAACCATGTCTGCAGGTCTGCAGCATCCTCATCGTGCCACTCTATAGCGAGGCGCACCTGACGGTCGAGTCCCGTCTGTGCGGCGTCGATGCCGGCGAGAGCCCACTGGGCCGTCCGCTCCCATCGCTCCTGCTGGGCCTCAGGCATCACCACAGCAACCTTTCGCTCCCCAGCGGCAGCCTGCAATGGCTGCAGCCAGAGAGCAAAGAGGCAAGTCATTATGATTGTTAACCTAACAGTCATCATCGCCATGGTACATAATTATTTAAATGAACATTTTATGTAGTTGTGATGAGTATAGGACCATACACCAACTTCCCAGAACGTATAGAATTTTAACTTGGCTTTTTTGAGCTGTATCACGTAAATACCATCGGCGAATCCGGTTTTTTTCTTGTTGATGTAAGCCTCCTCGCCATATTTCCCCTCGGGCATACAGTGCTCCACAAAGGCATCCCAATCCTCCATGGCAATCTCGGAAACTGCTTTTGCCGACTCCTCATAGGCATAAGTAGCACCGGTTTCGTCCCAGTGGTCCCAGATCCATTCTGGAGTATTCTCATCAGCTTTACTCCTGCGATCTATATATACAGATATTGGCGGCACGCCCTCAGCGGAGGGACGGATGCAAGTCCAGGTTATACCCCCACTTTTCCACGTTTCCCATTTGGCTCTTACCGCCTGATCGTTCTCGGGCCATAACGAGCGGGGGATGAAGTCAATCTGCTTGAAGTGGCGCAGGGGCGTTTCGGCCGAATAGGTGACGCGTGCGGTGCAGGTGGGGTCGTCGTTCACGGGGGTGAAGTAGATTTCACCCTGCGGCTTTCCGTCTTCGTCTTTCGGGTAGTACGTCAGCACATTGGGAGCCGTCTCCTGCACGTTGGGTTCAAAGGCCAGCCAACGCTCAAATATCTTTCGGGCCTCCTCCACGTTGTCGGCACCGATTGACACGATGGTCGTGTCGGCCTCGTTCAGCACCTTGCCATACACACGCTCCACGAAGTTGCCCTCATCGTCGGTCATGACGATGTAGTTCTGGAACATCTGGAGTTCGTCACATGCAGTCACTTCCACTCCGTCAACTGGCACTTCGGGCGAGTCGTCCTCACTGCAACTGCTGACCGTCAGCATCACCGATGCTGCCAGTACGAAATATAAAAGATACCATTTCATAATTCTTAGATTTATTGTTATTGTTATACTTGTTATCAGTTGGTTAGCTTGGCAAATGGCATAGTGCCGAAGTGGTCGTTACTGGGCGTACTTATTCTTGTCGTACGTTTCAACGCCGCCCACATAGCCTTTCTTCGTCTCGCTGCCGTCGTCAGTACCGATTTCGCGCTGGATGAGGACGTTGAGTTTCTGGTTCATGATCTCTACGAGTGATTTGTTCGCATTGTTCTTGGGCCAAGCCAGGTTCTCGGTCTCATCGGTGCCGCACTGCAGCAGTTCCACGTCGTTGTTGGTCCAAAGTGTCTCATACTCGGCAGGCGTGTTGAAGTTCAGTGGCGAGAAGTAACGAGCAAACTTATACTCTGGTGTGATGATGCCGCGTACGAAGCCGCGCTTGTTCATATCGGCACGATAGGCCGGCCTCAGGTTAGGATCCATCACGAAGTCGCCATCAATCATCGAAATCATCTCGAAGCAGAAGAGGGCACCCTCGCTGTTGCGGATGTCGGTAGCAGGATCCTTGACGGCAGGCAGCAATGAATGACCGTGCAGAGCAGAGGTGATGGTGTTGAACTGCTGCTGGTTGCCGGCGGTGGCAATATCGATAAATGTCGGTGCGAGATCGAGATGCGAAGTCAGGTTCTTGCAGTGACGACCACCCTGAATCTCCGGATGATAGATGATAAGAGGCACATGGATGTTGTTCTCGTACATGTTGCCGCCCTTACCCTTCAAACCGTGCTCGCCCTGCATCTCACCGTGATCGCTGGTGTAGATGATGATAGTGTTCTTCATCAGTCCAGCCTCTTCGAGGTAGTTCAGGAAGGCCAGCATGTGGTTATCCTCGTTCTGGATGGTGTTGAAGTAGTAGTCGCGGAAGGTGTGCCAGCCCTCTTCGGTGGTGGGCGACGGTCCTACCCATGCCTGCCACTGCTTATTGTACTCCTTGTGGGCAGCGGGACGTCCGGGCTTGTCGAAGGGTTCGTTCCACGATGCAGGAACAGGTGTCGTATACGTTTTCTTGTAGATTGGGTCGTCAGGAGCTGGTGTTGCCTCGCCTGCTATGTACGTTCCCGGTGTCTCGTTGAAATACATGACGTCGTGTGGGTTCAGGAAGTTCACGGCGAGGAAGAAACTCTGGCCGTCGCTGTTCAACTGCTTACCCTTGGTCTTCAGCCAGTCGATAGCATGTTCGGCAATGGTGGCATCCTCTTTGTAGCCCTCCCAGACTGAGCCATACATGTCACCTTCGGTCCAGTCGCTGAAGCCATACTCCTCCAACGATTCAGTATCTCCCGATATGTGCCATTTACCCTTGAAGGCGGTGTAGTAGCCAGCATCGCGGAGCATGTCACCTACGGTCGGAAGATCACGCGGCATGTCTTTGACAAAAGCGTAGTTCGTGTTGTCGAGCATACAGGTCTCGGTGATGTGGCGACCGGTATAGATCACCGACCGACTCGATGTCGATACATTCGCGCAAGCATAGTGCTTCTCGAATGTCGTACCCATCTGGCGCAGACGCTCACGGGCGGCATAGTCGCTACCGGCGGGATACTGCTCCATATAAGCCTCCTGATCGGTGGTGATGAAGATGATGTTGTACTTGCCGTCGGCATTCGTCGTCGGCTGGTTGGGGTCCACGGGGATGTCTTGCGTGTCGGTACAGGCCACCATCAGTGCAGCGCCGGTAGATATCAGCGCAGCCGTTCGGAGTGTCTGGTTCTTCTTCATAATGATAACAGTTTTTACGATTTATTACGATAAAGTTGTTACTATTTATTACCTTAACTTTTTATCATCGCGGTTGCGTCGGATGGTGCGGGTGACCATGACGATGAACACGACGATGAGGGCGAGGATGGCTCCAAAAAGCATGGCGAGTAGAAGTTTTACTGGCGCTACCATAATGCTTTGCGTTTTAAGATTTTTTACGAATCCAAATTTACGCATTATGGCCGGGAACCTTTTAACTCTGGCGGAAAATTCGCTGAGTGTTAAGAAGATTTTCCGCGAGAGTTAAGAAATTCGCTGAGTGTTAAGAAATCCAGGGGGATTATTGGCGGCGGAAGGTGCTGGGGGCGGGCTTGCCCTGCGACTTGAAGGCGCGTGTCATGGCGGAGGGCTTGGAGAATCCGCAGTCGTGGGCAATGTCCTGCAGCCGGCGGTCGGGTTGCTGGTTGATGAGGCTGATGGCATGGCGCACGCGGTGCTGGTTGATCATGTCGTAGAAGTTGGCGTAGCCCAGTCGGCAGATGGCCTCGGTGAGGTACTTGGTGTTGGTGGCGAGGCGCTGGCAGAGCGTGTCGCTCATGATGTGTTCCTCGGTGAAGAGGAGGTCGTGGCGCATCAGGTGATCAAGGCGGCTGGCGAGGTCGTCGAGGCGGGCTTCACTCAGGCTGCGGTCAATGGGAGGGGTGTTCTCGACGGTGGTTTCGTCGGTTTCGGCCTCGGAGTCTATCTGCTGGATGATGCGATCGGCGGCTGGGGAGAGGACGTTGCGCCAGGGGTTGAGGGTGAGAATACAGAACCAGACGTTAATGCCCGTGAAGATGACATCGCGTACGGCCTTGAACGTGGGGTCGTCGACGAGGTAGTTGATGGCCATGGCTGCACAGATGCCGATAGGCAGCCACTGGATACGACCGGCGAAGCGCACAGGGAAGTCGTCTTCGTCGGCGTAGGCTTGCTCGCTGGCATCGCGGATGGCGTTGCCTATCTTCTGGGCCATGCGCACGGAGCGCCAGAAGTAGATGAGGAAGACAAGCGCGGTGGCGGCCTTTACCCACGGTATGACGGCGGCGGGGAGCACGGCGAGGCCGAGGGCCGACGGCAGCAGCAAGGCCAACAAGAGGGCGGCGGGGAGGTAAAGCAGGTAGTGGAGCGGCGGATGCTTCTTGCTGGGGAAGAAGTAGCTCTCGCACATGATTAGCATCTGGATGGGGAAGATGAGCAGGGCAAAGGTGTTTGCGTAGAGCAGGGCGGAATCGAAGGTCGAGTCGGTGGCTGACGTGGCAGCGAGGCCGAGCTGTATGAGGTACGGCAGTTCGAGCGCCTGAAGCAGGTAAAGCGTGCCCACCGACCGCTGCGCCGGGAACAGCCGCTGGAACTCCTCGTCGTAGGCTCTCGGGCGGTAGAACCACTTCAGTACCCATCCGTAGACATTGGTCAGGATGAACGCCATGTTGGCGGCGAAGAGGAGTTGGTAGGTGGTGGCGGGCATGATGTTCGTTCGTCCTTTGATTTGAAAAGTGGATAGTGCCGCTGCCGGGCTATCCGCAGTCGCTTGTTTTCAACAATGCAAATATAATCACTTTTTTTGAAACGACAGCAATTGAAGGAGAAAAGATTGTTTTGTGACGGTTTTCCAAGAAGAATTAGAAGAGTGGTGCGAAGAATATGATAACGAATTTAGCGATTTAGATGAACTTCATACGTTGTTATCTGGCCTTGATAGCTTAAGTTACTATGTAGGCATGGTTAAAAAGAGATATCGAACAAGTAGTGAACAACAAAATAGAGTTCTCTTTTTCCGAGAAAAGTCAGCCGTTTTCAAGATTTTTTTGAAAATGGCTGTTTTTTTTCGAGTTATGGAACCGTTGCGCAAGCATGATTATTGCAACCACGGTTACAGTAACGGTGGTTGCAATAATTGAAGCGTAAGAAATCCAATGGTTGACAAATATTCGAAAATCGCAATATGTTGCGATTTTGGGATGATTTGAAGGCATCAAGGAGTGAAACAAAGCAAAAATCGCAACAAACTGCGATTTTTGTTGTTCAATAAGGATCGTCGGTGTATCTTTGCGGTAAAATCGCAATATATTGGGATTATGACACAGCAAGAAATTGGAAAAACCATAAGGGATAGGCGGAAGAAATTAAAAGTTGACCAACGTACTTTAGCTGATTTGGCTGGCGTTGCGATCAACACGGTAGTCGCCATTGAACGCGGCGAAGGTAATCCGCAGTTAAAGACACTGCTAGTTGTCCTCGACACACTTGGACTGCAATTGGACATTAACAGCAAACGACTAGCGTATGAGACAATGTAAGGTATTTGTGCACGACGTCGAGGCTGGTATCCTCCAGGAGACAGATGCAAAGATGTATGTTTTCACTTATCACGAGGATTATTGTGGGGATCCTGTTTGCCTCGCCATGCCAGTGAGGCGAGAACCATATCTTTCCAATTACCTGTTTCCCTATTTCTTCAATATGCTGTCCGAGGGAGCAAATCGCGAAATCCACTCCATTGTTCACCACATTGACATTCATGACGATTTCGGTATCATGTTACTAACGGCACAATACGATACCATCGGTGCAGTAACCGTCAAACCAATTTGATTGAGGCGGGTAATAAATTGCTATAATCAGAGGAAACATGTAGAAAAACATGGATTTCCGCTGATTATAGCTTTTCTATTATCAAGTCATTTTGGCGCAATAAATGTAACAGCATGCTCCGTTTTTCTTTTGCAACGGCTGTTACAGTAACAGTGGTTGCAAAATAGTTGGAGCACGAATAAGCTGCAATCACTTGAACGAGTTTGCAGCGGAATTGAACGGGTATCGGCCAGAATAGCAAAAGAAAAATCAGCCGTTTTCAGGAAAAATCTCGAAAAGGGCTGATTTTTTATGGTACCGTCTGGCGAAGGTTATCGATCGATGGGCGTGTATTCCAGGTTGGCGTCGATGTCGGTGGCCTCGAGTTTCATGATGACGGGGCGTAGGCCGTCGTTGCAGCTCACAATGGCGACACCATTCATTTTAAGTTGATTTATTACTCATCAAAACTAATGATTTCTTTAAGTGAGGACTTAACAGACTCAATTTCTGATTTCTTCATTGGCACCCCAACTAAGTAAACATTGCATTTCGTACTGTTCAACCCACTATTAATAATTAGTTTTCTTTTTATATAGTTACTTGATGGATACATCAGCATCACATTTTTTCTTGTTGATTTCCCGAAGGAAGAATATGCAAGAACTTGATGCAAGTCATGTCTGAAAGCTTCTTTTAAATCATCTCCATGATTCCTTAAATTATACATGTGTGATTTATACTTGGCATCAATGATATATTGAACGTCACCTCGATCTACAACGATATCAGGTTCAAGGTAGTTTAGAGACCAATCGGGCTTATTACCGCTCACACTATATTTTGGATTCTTGGTTAGCCTAGCTCCTTTAGACCTTGCAACATCAGCTATCATGAATTGTATAAAGCGTTCAAAAAACTCTGCAAAGTCAATTCGCCATGCATAGTGAGAGCTGTTCTGATGACTAAGAATACGATTAGCGGTCTCTTTAAGACCTTTGATGATAATCGGATCAGCCATATGAACAGGAATAGACTTCACCATTTTAAAATTCTTGTCATAAGAATCTTTAAGCATCTTTATCTTGTTCATATATGCTTGTCTAGAGCGGAGAGGAGTTCTACTAGACAAAATTTCATTGATGCTCAAATCAAGCACGTAATTCAGTTCGTTCCATTCTGGATGTGTTCTTGTTAAGACATTACATCTATTGGCATAGTTTAAAACTTTATGTGGATCTGCGCTTGTGACTGCATACTTGTCCCACCGTGTTGAGCTTGAAGGTTGATGTTGTATTTTCTCTTCGTTATCAAATTTTCTCCATTTATAGCGTTTAGCTTCAATGTATTCATCTATGTAATGTTGGCACTCAAAGAATAACGGTGGTTTTACGAAATTACCACTTAACACCATTTGAACGTTAAAATCAGGAGGGATGAAATCCCCTATTACCGAAAGCAATTCTGAAATATCCTCGTCAAAGCGCCCACCGACATATATATTGCCAATAGGCAATCCATTCTCCGGAGAAACAATAGGGACAGCACCAACATACTTTGAAGTTGATAGTTTTAATCTAGGCAAGCGATTAGAGTCTAGTGAACAACTTGCTTCAATTTCAAGAAAATCTAACGCATCTTTATTTCTTGAAATAAAATGCTGGATGGTTGTCTCACCGTATCTTTTTTCTTTAAGATTCCATGCCCTTGCAAGCTCATTAAATGAAATAGTAATCTCATTTAGAACCTGAAGCCGTGGGATCTGTAGAACAGCCTCTTTACTCATACATATTAACTCCTATTCTTTGATAGAAATAATTGGAGAATTCATCTCTAGCCTCACTTAGGTAACCCTCATTTAAGTATTCCTTTATTAGAGGCATTAATTCATATCGCAGACGATCTTTCATATGTTCTTCTGCTGAGTCTGCATCTGTTATGAAATATGAGTGTCCAGGTTGCAAATTTAACTCGTTATCATTAGCATATTTCTCAAAAATACTACTTATACTTTCAAAATCTTCATCATGAAATTTTTTATCGGAATCAGTTGCAAATTCCATTTTATGCGGCCTTAAAGTTAACCATGTGAACCTTCTTCTTAATGCAAAGTCAACAACGGCTAAGCTTCTATCAGCAGTATTCATTGTTGCTATGACATAGAGATTTTTAGGTAATGCTTTTATCGTTTTATCTCCAATCTTTAACTCAAAATTTCTGTTTTCAGAGTCTTTCTCAAATAGATAAAAAACCGGACCAAGGACATTCGATAAGTTTGCACGGTTTATTTCGTCAATAATGAGCAGTACATCATCTTCAGTGTTTTTTGCTGTATCAATAGCTCGTAGCAACACCCCATCATTGGATTTATAACCAATAGACTCGTTATCTAACTTTGGTCGAATACCCCAGACAAAGTCAGAATACGTGGTTTCGGCATGGAATTGTTCAAACTGAACTTTATCTTTGAAATATGTTGATGCAATTTTTAAAGCGTTATACGTCTTTCCAGTACCTGGAGCACCTTCTAAGACAATAAAACGGTTCTTTTTCAAGATTGAATAAATCCTATCACAAGATAGCCTTTCTGAAGTGTTCTTTGGAAGAAATTTCTTAAGCTTATTTCTCTGTACTTGAGTTGGCCAATTACGAAATGTTGCATATGTTGCTACCCAAGATTTAAGGCGAGACAGCCCTTCTTCATCACTGGTAGTATTGAAATCCACAATTTCACTGGCAGGTAAAAAGTTCTTATACCTGTCGATATTTAACGACGTATCACTCAATTCCTTGAAGAGATCATCCGAAGGATTATTTGTATCGGAAAAATCATTTTTGAAAAACGTTTTTCTTTTGCTGCCTCGTAACCTCATGAAAAGACGTCTTGTGCCTGGAAGAGTGGCTATTCTCATATCATTGTCTAAGCCATCGGTGCCAATTCCTAAAGATACGACGCAGATTTTTCCATCATTACTTGGGAGGAATACCAATGAGAGATCACGATAACTGCCGCTAGCGCTTTCTTCCGGTCGAATAAAACCGAAATATAAAGCTCCATCACCTTCAGTATTGTCACGTGTAACCGAATTATACCCCCTTGGGTCTTCAAACGAACTTGTACATATTCTAGATGAGTTGTCTTCTTTCCTTGGGTTTCTTGGCTTCATGCCACATTCAAGGGCAAACTCATAAACCGATTTTTTCAAAGTTTGCAAATCCATATTTGATGATATTAAAGGTTCTCAAAAAGTTGATATAAAGGCATGTTTAAGGCTTGGGCTATCTTCTGAATTGTGTTAAGTGTTGGGCTCTTTTCTCCACGTTCGATAGTTCCAATGTAAGTTCGGTCGATGTTACATTGGAAAGCAAATTTCTCTTGTGAAAAACCTGCCTTTTTTCTTAATTCTGCGACTCGCTGCCCGAAGGCCTTATTAACATTATTTTCCATGTCGCAAAATTAGAAGGATGCAGACTAAAGGTCAACGGTCTAAAGCTGGCATTTCGACTAAATGTTTCAAATGATCTAAATAACATAGATATGTTTTAGTATAAGGAGGAAGGATGTTAAGAGTCAATCACGCTTGAAGCCGTAACAATGAAAAAGTATAATCAACCTCATCTTGGACACAGTAAAACGGAGATCGTTGAATTTTCAACGGTCTCCGTTTTTTTATCCCCCACCCCTTTAATTTTCCACACCCTTACGACAGTTGCAAACTGGCTCCCAGATGAGCGGCAGGAACAGGGTGATCTCCGCCGGGCGAAGTCGCCCAGCGGCATGAGGCTGGGAAGGTTATTCCTTAGGGAAAATGTACAAAAAGCCTGTTTATTCTTTAGGAAAAATGTAATTTTGTGGCAATTATTCCTTCGAAAAGATGTAAACCATTGCGAATAATCATAAGAATTGAGTTCCTATGATCAAATAATCAATGGCTGGAGAATGTTTAATCGGCAAGGCGCCCCTTTTTTTAATCTAATTGATAGGACATGAAGATTGATATCCGACAAGCAAGCAGGGAGCAGGCCCCGGAGATTGCCCGCATGATCATGTTGGCCATGACAGTCGACTGCTGCCTGAGTTTCTGTGGCGAGGGCTATGGGCTGGATGACTTTTACAAAATGATGTCCCTGCTGGTGGAGCGGGAGGATTCGCAATACAGTTACAAGAACACCTGCGTTGCCCTGGACGGTGACAAGGTGGTCGGCATCTCGGTCAGCTATGATGGCTCAAGGCTCCACGAACTTCGCCGTCCGTTCCTCGAATTGGCCTTGGAACTCATCGGTAGGGATCATTCCGGCATGAATGATGAAACGCAGCCTGGCGAGCTCTATCTTGACTCGCTGGCTGTGCTGCCTGAGTATCGCCGACAGGGAATAGCAAGGCGCCTGATACGCGTCACCAAAGAACGCGCCGACCAAATGGGTCTGCCAAGCCTTGGGCTACTGGTTGATAAAGGCAATCCCGTTGGTGAGGCACTGTATGCATCAATCGGTTTTCGATATGTAAACGACAACCACTGGGGCGGTCATGACATGAAACACCTGGTGCTATGAAGGAAAGAAGATCATATCAAAGCCCTTCAGGAGGACGTCAGCTGGTTATACAACAGCGAGCAGTTCGATGTCGAAGATGAGGCTATAGAGTAGCAGCTCAATCCAGCCAGCATAGCCGGCTGGTTGAGGTGCGGAGCGTGAAGCAGCCGAATACAACCCCGTGACCATAGCGAATGTAATCCCCTGGTCAATGACGTCATGAAATTGAGCATTAAATCGAGTAGGTCAGAAAACTTTCGTTTCCCGACCTACTCGATTCGTGAAAGAGACATACTGTCAATTTGCTTTGGCCGTCTGCTTCCCTTTCTTGATAGCGGAGTGACGTTTCCACCACAGATAATAACCGCTTATCGGGAGGAACCCTCCAATGATTGCAGCGATGAAATATATGATTTTCATCGGCAAGCCTAGCAGTTTTCCCGTGTGCAACTCCATCAGCACTGCTTGTGGAGGTTTCTTGCCGTCGTGTTTTGGCGGGCGGTCGAACTCGGGTTGCATAACCTCGGCCTTATTTTCATTTTGAGGCTTTGACACTTGCCACTGCTGGAGTTCATCCTGCTGCATCTTTCCGTGATGCTCCATCTGGTTCACATCACCGCCGAGAACAGCCATTGCTCCCTGGCGATACCAATGGAAACTCCAACTTGGACCGGTCAATGACATAGTCAACAAGAAGAGGACAGCATATATGCCCAATGAGACGTGACTGTCATAAACAAACCATCGGAAACCTTTGTTTGTCCTTACTTTCAATCGCGATTTGAGCATCTTTTTATTCTTTGGCCACCATGCAATAATGCCTGTAATCAGAATGATTGTCATA
>CACZAC010000052.1 GCA_902779125.1 uncultured Bacteroidales bacterium
CACGTCCCAGTCATTGACAGACTCAATCACCACATTATAATAAGTGGCATTGCCTGTCCCAACAATGATAATCTCCTGTGCAACATCGTCATAATACACCTCAGGCTGAACTGCAGGAGCAGGGAAGTCATAATGATGCCCACCTTTTTTGTTAATTAAACTTGCTGATCATGATCAGCAAAAAGAGTTACTGCAAAGCAGCAGAGGATAGTTAAAATTGTTACTCGTTTCATTGATAATCGCGGTTATAAAATATGATTAATAATTTTCACAAAGTTAGGTTAAAAACTTATCATTTGCAAGTAATCTGATGTAACATACGGAAACGCAAACAGCTGATATTCAGAATTTTAATTTTTAAAAATGTAACACGCATGTAACGCTGTGTTTTTTAAGCTGTTTTTAGGGGTTGTATCATGGAAAAATTTGCTATTTTTGTCCTTATGATAAATAATCGATTATTTTTGCTACTGACATCGGTGATGCTATGGATGCTCGCCGGTTCACTTGCCGGTTGCCACCGCAACGGTTCATCGAGTGATGCCCGCCTGTTGGCTGCCGACAGCGTGTTGCGTGACAACCCCGACAGCGCACTGCAACTGCTTGATGCCATTGACATCAGCAGCCTAGAAGGCGAAAGCAACAGCGCCTACCATGCCTTGCTGTTGACTCAGGCACGCTACCGTTGCTATATTCCCGCAACGAGCGACAGCTTAATCAATATCGCTCTCGATTATTACAATCAACATGACGAGGGTCGTGAGAAACTCACCCGCGCCAATATTTATAAAGGCGCCGTAATGGAAGAACTCGGGCATCCCGAACTCGCTATGGCATACTATAAGCGTGCTCAAGAAACGGTTATGCCTGATGACCATTTCAATCAGGGTTATATCTGCCTGAGGATGGGGCAGATTTATAATGATAGTTATGTAGCAGACAGTATTGATGTTGTCAAATATAAAGAGGCGCTTTCTCACTTTAGCTTGGTACCTGACAGCTTTTATATGATTAACACGATGTCTGCCTTGGGCAGTTCATATGCTGGAAAGAGCCAAACCAATAATGCCGTAAAATATCTAGAACTAGCTGTAGCATTGGCAAAAGAGTTGCACAATACAGAATTGGAATTTGTCACCGTGAGGTCTCTTACCGACCTGAAAATGTTCAGCCACGATGCTAATGACCTTGAGGAGGCGAAGAGAATAGCCTTGTCGTTATTAAATCATGAGAACAACATGCCACAGGAGGATAAAGACCACTTTCTCATGACAGCTGCTTTTACGCTCGCTAAACTGAACAAGCCGGACTCGGCAGCCCATTACTTGAATCTGGTTGACAGGGATTCATCGCTGCCTGGAGATAGGGTCTTTTATGACAGATGCCGTGCCGAAATAGCCATAAGTAAGGGTAATATTGGACAGTATCAACATTACTATGAGTTGGCGGATGAACATGCCGACTCGTTAGTGACCAATGAGTTGCAGCAGCGTTTAAAGGAAGTTGAAACCAAGTATGACAACGAGACGTTGAAATACCTGTCGTTAAGGTACCATTCCAACTGGATGCTGTCGTTATTGGGCACCGCCTTAATCATCAGTGTACTTGCCATCGTGATGATGGTCATGAAAAGGAAACTGGCGCAACGCCATCGCCAGTTGCGTGAGAATGAGGACACCATAGAACGACTGCGCGCCGATACCGCCCTCTTGTCATCGCAGCTCAATACCAACCTGACGATGAGCGAGAACCTGAAGCAGACCATCAGCCACCAGATTAATGTTTTCGCTCGATTGATTGAGATTCATACCATGCATTTTGCCTATTCACCGAAAAAATTCAGCGATAAGTTTGCGCAAGCCTACCGCATGAATCAACCTGATGCCTCGTTCTGGACAGGTATCAGAGCCTTCGCCGACAGCCAATGCAATAGTCTGATTACCAATGTCATGCAGCAGTACCCATCGCTAAGTGATAGCGACCTCAACTTCTTGAGCCTGTACTGCTGTGACTTGCCTACCACGGTCATCATGGCGTGTATGGGCTACCGTGAGGCGCACTCGGTCTACAACAAGAAACGCCGCATCGCCACAGTGCTAGGTTGTTCCAACAACCTTGATGTTTTCCTTCTCAGGTACAAGACCTTCAATGATACATAATCAGCTACAAGACAGAACTTAAATATCCTTCTGATTTCCTAGAATGTATAGAAATCTTACTTGGCGTCTTAGCGTGAGGCAAATCGGGTGCGGAGCCTCTCTAAACTCTAAACTGCGAGCGCAGCGAGCATCACGAGGGCATAAGGCGGTTCTCGTTCATGCGGGACATGTATTGCTGAATCAGCGCCTTGATGAACAGTTCCATCTCCTGCTGCTCGGGCAGCTGGTTCACCAGGTTATGCTTCAGCAACCTGTCGGTCTTGAAGCGATAGACGGCTGTCGTGCGCGTGCCGTCGAACTGCAGCATCAAGTCTCCCTTTACCAGCTGGTAAACGCCTGCGTTATAGCTGAAAGCCCATGTGTTATCGGCATTTCCTGCCAGGAGGTCACTGCCAAAGGCCAGATAAGGCTTCTTGTAGCCCAACCAGTCGAGCAAGGTGGGTGTGATATCGGTCTGCTGAGCAATTTTGGTGGTATCACGCATGGCGGGCAATGAGCCATCGGGCGTGAAGAAGATGATGGGGATGCTGTAGAGCCCCAGGTCGGTCTTATAGACGTCGTGGCTGGTCTGGTTGGTATGGTCCGCCACGAGGACAAAGATAGTGTTCTGGTACCACGGCTCACGGCTAGCACGCTCGAAGAAGCGACGCAGCGCCATGTCGGTGTAGCGCACGCACTTGTGGATGGGCTGACCGCCCTCATCCAAGAGCGAGTCACGATATTGCTCGGGGACGTTATAGGGGTGATGGGACGAGGCAGTGAATACCGTGGCGAGGAAAGGCTGCTTCATCTGGTCGATATTGTCGAGCGTGAACTGCAGGAAAGGTTCGTCCCAGATGGCCCACTTGCCGTCAAAGTCGTCCATGCCGCCATACTTGGGAGACCTGCAATACTCGTCAAGGCCGTAATACTGCTTGTAGCCGATGCTGTGGGCATAGGCGCTGAAGCCCATCGAGATGTTGTGGCCGCCGTGGAAAAAGGCGGTGCTGTAGCCCTCGCGGTCAAGCATCGACGAGATGCCGTCCACATCGTTGAGCGAAGCCGGGGTGAGGAAAATCGACTCTACCATCATGGGCAGGCCCGACAAAATCGAGGGCATGGCGTCCATGCTGATGCGTCCGTTGGCATAACTGTACTCAAAGGTCAACGAACGCTCCACCAAGCTGTCGATAAAGGGCATGTAGCCCTTGTAACGGCCGCCGTCGAGGTCACGGTTGAACGCGCCGATATACTCCTTGCCCATACTCTCGACAATGAGGATGACCACGTTCTTGGTCAACGGGGCTTGAGCCGAGGACTCAGGATGGTCGTGGACGGGGGTATAGATGGCCTCCATCTGCTCACGGGGCATATAGTCGGGGGTGACAAAGGCCTTCTTGCCGATGCTGCGTATCATCGAGAAGGGCGTGTTAAGCACCACCGACGACTCGACAGGGCGGTTGACAAACTGGTTGGCATTGCTGATGGTGATGGGACGGGTGCCTGCAGTGACACTGCCACGGATGCCCACAATGGCCAGCGGAGCCATTACCACCAGGGCGACAGTCTGTGAGATATAATACTGGGAACCAAAGCGATAGACATCAAGTCGCGGCTTGGTGTAACAGCGCCACAGGATGAATACCAGGGCTGCAAACGCCAGCACAAGGTACCAATGGCGCACAAACTCGGTCAAGATGATTGACGTGATGTTGCCCTCGTTGGCAAATTCGGTAAACACCGTCACAGTTGAACGGCGGCCCGTATATTGGAAATAGACCGCATCCATGAGATTCATGGCGATGGCCACGGCATTGGTCACCACAAAGAGCCACTTCAGCGCCTTGTGGAAGCCTGGACGCTCCTTGAGGTGGAACGGCAGCAGCATGAGCGCCAGATAGAGCGCATTGACATAGAGCAGCGCCGACGTGTCGAACACCAGTGACCCGTGCAACATGCTCTTGAACAGTGACCACGACATATAGGGCGCAAAGGTGGACCAGTTCTCGGCAAAGAACGCCACACGCGAAAGCATCCACACGAGATAGGCCACCGCCATATTCAACACCGCAGCCCCGATATTACTATGAACAACCCTCTTGAACATGATAATTACTCGTTTAATAAGCTATTATACTGAGCCTGGAGTTCTTCCCGTTTAGGCAAATACAATTGATATCTCGCTGCAAACAATTGATTTGTTATACCTTGCAAAGCATATTCCATTAATAGCTCTTCTTTCTTTGTACCAAGCACTATTCCAATTGGCGGATTGTCATCGGGTTGACAAATCTCTGTTTTAAAATAATTTAAGTACAGATTCATCTGACCAATATCCCCATGCTTGATTTCAGCCCGTTTAAGGTCAATCAACACGTAGCATTTCAAGATACAATGATAAAAAACCAAATCCACCTTGAATCGTCGGCTACCGATAGGAATCATGTATTGCCGACCAATAAAAGCAAATCCCCTCCCCAGTTCTAGCAGGAATTGCTCCATGTGCTTCTTCAACGCACTTTCCAATTCTCCCTCTTTATAGCGTTTCTTAGGAGGCAGTCCTGTAAACTCTAAGACATAGGGATCATGTATAATGTCTTCGGGGGTCATTATTTGATGTCCCTCATTAGCCAAAGCAAGTACGCCCTGTTTGTCGGAACTAAGTGACAGACGCTGAAATAAAGAGCTTTTCATCTGCCTTTTTAATTCTCTCACCTTCCATCCTTCTTTAATGGCCTCATTAAAGTAGAACTGCAATTCCAACGGGTCATCACACTTCAATAATTCAAAATAATGGCTCCATGTCAATTTGTGAGACAATGTCTCACATTTTGGAAAAGTCAGATACAGCTTGCGCATATAGGTGAGATTGGACCTGCTGAAACCTCTTCCCCGCTTCGCAGTCAAGTCTTTAGCCAATTTAACAAGAAGTTGCTTGCCATACTGAGCACGTATATTACCTTGCTGCTCAAATTCTACAATCTGTTGGCCAGTTAACCAATTTGCGTCGATTAACTGAGCATTTACCGCTTGTATGGCTTTGGACTTTGCGCTATCCCAAACTGAGGAAATTCTATCAACCAACTGTTGGTATTCTGATGATAACAACTCTGTTGGATTTGTCTTTTCTTGATCCATCATCACACTATGGGTTATTACTGTCAATAAAGAGACTTCATTTCATTAGGGTGAGCATCTGGTCGATGATGTCGCGGTTGTTGCTCAGGCGGGGCACCTTGCGCTGTCCGCCCAGCTTGCCGGTGGACGCCAGCCAGCGGTCAAACAGGCCATTGGGAGCGATGACCAGCGACGGAGCTAACAGGAAGATGTCGCCCGTGCGCTTGGCATCGTAGTCGCTGTTGACCTCGCGCAGGTGCTGGTCCAGCAACTGCATGAAACGCTCCTTGTCCTGCGGTTCACGGGCAAACTCAATGAGCCACTGGTGATGGCCGCTCTGCCCACTGATGGAATAAACGGGAGCGGCGGTATAGTTGAGTACCTCGGCTTCGGTCTCCTGTGCCGCCAGGGTGATGGCATGGTCGGCATTATGCACCATCAGTTCTTCGCCAAAGGCGTTGATGAAACTGCGGGTGCGGCCGGCAATGGTAATCTTGACAGGATTGAGCTGTTCAATCTTCACGGTGTCGCCCAGGCGATAACGCCACAAGCCGTTGGCTGCGGTGATAATCAACTCATAGGTGCGTCCCTGCTCGATTTCCCAGATGGGATAGACCTCGGGAGTCTCGCTTTCACTCTCCTCTACAGGCAGGAACTCATAGAACACGCCCACATCAAGCAGCAACAGCATGGCACGGCTCGACCAGTCGCTCTGCACGGCAAAGAAGCCCTCACTGGCGTTGTAGGTGTCGAGGAAATGCATCTTGCTCATGTCGCAGATTGCCTCATACTGCTGCCTGTAAGGCTCAAAGGCAATACCCCCGTGGAAGAAGACTTCCAGATTGGGCCACACCTCATGCAGACAGGTCTTGCCCGTTTTCTTGAGCACTTCCCTGAGGACGACGAGAAACCATGAGGGCACACCGCTCAGGTTGGTCACATTCTCTCCTATCGACGCCTCAACAAGCAGCGGCAGTTTCTCGGTCCAATCTTCCATAAGTGCAATCTTGCGATTTGGTATGCGCGCCAGATTGGCCAGCGGGTTCATGCACTCGATAAGGTTGGCACTCAAGTCCCCCACCCTAACACCAGGTTTCAGACTCAGGTTGTTGGCAAAACTGCCGCCCAAAATGAAAGCCTTGCCCGAGAAGATGCGACTCGACGGGTTGAGGTTCAAATAGTGGGACACCACGTCGCTGCTGCCCTGGTAATGATTCCAGCGGAAGGACTCCCGCGTGATGGGGATATACTTGCTGCGACCGTCGCTTGTGCCCGAAGATTGCGCAAAATTCATGCAACGCCCTGGCCACAGTTCATCCTTGGTGCCGTTGACCATGCGCATAATGTGGGGCTGCAGATTCTCGTAGGAGAACAACGGCAAGGTAGAGGCAAACTGGCGGTAGGTCCTGATGGATGAGAAATCATATTTGCGCCCGATGCGCGTCAATGCCGCTTTCTCGACCAGGCGCACCAGTTCACCCTGCTGTACAGCGTCGGCATGATCAATATAGCGCACATGCTGCTGCAAGCGGTCCAGAAAATGGTTTCGGAGCAATGGAGTGAAGTTTATCATACAAGTGCAAAATTACAAATAAACCCCGAAACATGAGAAACAAGTGCCCAAAAATCGTGTAAATGGACTCGTTCGTCTATAATAATCGACCCGTCGCCCTCAATAGCGGCAATAACGCACTTTATCACAGATTATTGGCATTAAATATGCAGTTTCATGGATGATTAGTCGATTGTTTATGAATATTTGTCTAAAATATTTGCAACAAATCAACAATGTGGCTAATTTTGAGGCAACAAACAATTAATAACGATAAAAACATACGCACTATGAAAAGGTTTATCTTAACAATGGTGGCAATCTTGGCCCTCGGGGCAGCCGCCAACGCAATGAGTTACAAGGCAGCACGCGATAAAGCGTTCTTCCTGACGGACAAGATGGCATATGAATTGGCCCTGAGTGCCGACCAATACAATGCCGTGTATGAAATCAACATCGACTACATCATGTGTCTTGATGCGTATGATGACATCTTCGGCACCTTCTGGACCCGCCGCAACAACGAGCTGCGTTATGTGCTCTCGCCTGCGCAGTATCAGATGTACATGACGCTTGAGTACTTCTATCGTCCTGTATCGTGGGACAACAGGCGGTTTGTATTCACTATCTACAACCGCTATCCTAAGGATCGCTTCTACTATGCAGCACCTCCGGGATACCAGGTTTACAAGGGTTCCAACCGCTACTTTGACCACAGTGCCTACAGCGGCCGCACCTTTGGCGCACCTGAAAGCAAGTCACAGCCCAAGCCCGGTTCTGGCAGTATGATGGGCCAGCCTGGATACAAGAGCCAACCCGGCAGCAAAAGCCAGCCCGGCATGAGCAAAAGGCAGGCTGTCAACCAGGGCAAGCACCAGATGAGTCAGCCTCCCCGCCGTTAAGGACTGTTGAGAGGTACAGATAAACATATCAAGAGTGGAATCCGATTGATGGATTCCACTCTTGTTTTCAGACTTTTAGGCACTACCCGTGGCGTCACTGCTTGAGTTCGAAGCCCACCATGATGTCCTCATAGTTGTCCAGCAGCGTGCCAAGCGCCTTGAGGGCAGAACTGTCGCTCACCCTGCTCGCCAGTGACAGCAGGCGCAGCAGTTTGTCGGCCTCAAAAGTCAATCTCAACTTCTTCTTGCCATCACGCTTGAGACTGGCATTCAAGGGCACACCATGCCATTTTAAAGATATCTTTTCAGTGTCAGGATTGTAATTGTATTGTCCATTAAGATTCACACCCAGCAACCTGATTGTACAAGTACCGTCATCGTTAAAGGTAAATTGCGGACGCGCCTTATCCAGACCAATCTTCTTGAAAGCATTTTTAAGCTTTTTCTTGAGTTTTCCCTTGGCAATGGGTTTCCCCACTCCAGCTAGCAGGTTTTTCCCGCTCACGTCAACAGCAGGGCCGTTGTATTTCCACTCACCCTTGAGGGCATGATTGATTTGCAAAGTCTCACGGGCAATGTCATCATCGGTAACCGTAAACACTTCGTTGGGATTCAGGTCCCGATTGGAAGAACCGTGTCTTGATGTTGCACATGATGTGAACACCAACAGAACAGCACTAAAAAACGATAAATACTTTTTCATAATCTCTATTTTTAGGGCAAAGTTAAGTGAAAAATGATAAAAAACGGCACAAAAAACGGCACAAAGAAAAAAAAGTAGTAATTTTGCACGCTTTTAGCGAGTTAAAGCATTCAATACAAGCAAACAACTAAAAATTAGAATAAATTATGGTAGTAGGTTACGGTGGTCGCCGCATCATTATGGAGAATAACGATACGTCATATTATGGACGCATCCTTATTAAGGCACTGGCCAAACATTATCCCGACAACTATTACATCCTCTATTCACCCAAAAACGAGCGAAACAAGAGGCTCACGGCACTGTATAACGAGGATAGCATTCGCGTGAAATTCCCGCGTAGCTATATTCACGACAGAGAGCGTTGGTACCGTAATGCAGGCATCGTCAAGGCAGCCAAGGCTCATGGTGTGAACACTTTCCATGGCATTGACGACGGTCTGCCCTCAGGATTTAACGGCAGCAGTTTCCCCACTGTGTTCACCATGACCGACCCACTCTATCACGGCGAGAGCAACTGGATTAAGCGTATGCTCATGCAGCGCCGTGCCCGCAAGGCCTGCAAGTTCGCCAAGTCTGTGATTGCCCTCAACGAGGCTGATCGCCAGATTATTGTGGACCATTATCACGTTCATCCCGATAATGTCGAGGTGGTACATCCTTGTTACTTTGACGGCTGCGATGAATCGGTGCCCGAGAACATGTTTGACATCCTGCGCGACAAATACCATCTTCCCGAGCGCTTTATCCTGTACAAGGGACGCTTCAACTCAGACGACAACCTGGAAGAAGCCATGAAACTGATACATGAGTTGCGCAACCGCAAGATTTCGATTGTAATGCTGGGATACCGTACCGACTACTTTGATGATGTCATCAAGGAGGCCGCTCACGACCTGCATATCTTCCACCGTTTTAAACAGGTAGACAGAATCCATCATGCCGACCTCACTGCTGTCTGCAAGATGGCACAAGCCGTCATCATTCCCAACACCGACCGCATGCGCGACAACTACAAAATCATCAACGCACAGCGCAGCGGTGCCCTCGTCATCTGCAAGGATTCGTCTAAGGCACGGGAGTATGGCGGTGATGGAGCCATCTACTACACTGACCATCATGACGGTGCCGACAAGCTCAGTGACGTCCTCGAGAATGAGAGCCTGAGGGCAGAAATGCTGGCTAAATCCCGGGAAAACACCGAGCGCTTTACCAGCAAGATTCTTGCCGACCACATGATTCATATCTACCGCTCGATTCTCACTCACCGCCGCTTGTACGAGTAAACAAAACTCGAGATAAGATATATCAAGAAGGGCGCCGACCGATATAGTTGACGCCCTTCTGATTTGTGTATCGGCCTAGCAAATTGTGATTAACGCTGGTCGGTACCCCACAGGAGTTTCTGTCGCAGGGTGCTGGCAAAGTTGTTGCTCAATAACTGTACCACACGTGCACAGTAAGGCGCGCGCTTGATGGTCAGCATTGAACCCGTAGGGCACAAGGTCACCTCGCCGTCAATACTCACCTCATAACGCTCGGCGCGGGAATGGGTGCGCACGATAATCTCACTATCGTCACGCACTACAAGCGGACGCATCGTCAGTGAATGAGGCGAAATCGGCGCCAACACAAGGCACGACGTTGTAGGCTCCAGAATGGGACCTCCCACGCTCATATTATAGGCTGTAGAACCTGTCGGTGTACTCACAATCAGGCCGTCACCACGATAAACGGTGAGTTCCCTTCCACGCAGATTTGTTTCCATATCCAACATTGAAGACGTGTCATGGCGCAGAATTGCGACCTCGTTGAGGGCCCAAGGGTGCGGTATCTCGACAGCGTCACACGACACCTGTAACATCGTGCGCTCTTCGATGCGGTATTTTCCAGCCAACACATCATCAATCAGACTGCTCTTCTCGTCCAGATGTCCCGCAGTCAAATAGCCCAGATGACCCAGATTGATTCCCAGAATGGGCATCCCCTGTGGAGACACCCACATGGCTGTAGTGAGAAATGTTCCGTCTCCACCCAGCGACAAAGCCATGTCGGCATCCGGCACATGCTCCGCTTCAAAAGAGGCATAGTCGTCCACCGGCTTATCACCGCAGAGGAACTGCAGGTAATTGCGCTCGACAGCGACCGACAGACCACGCCCACACAGGTACTCCAGCAGTGACAGCACCTTATTGGCATCTTCCTGCTGATAAGTATTCCCAAAAATCAACAACTTTTTCATAATTCAGTGCTAGGTTTAGAGATTTCGACACCCGATTGCGGCTCATTCTGTGTTTTGAGTGCTTGCAGGTTGTCATATAGATTATGCGCCTTAGCAGGGCCTATGAGGGCGGCAAATTCCTCCTCGCTGGCTTCCTTGATACGCTTCAACGACTTGAAATGCTTGAGCAGCAGAGTGCGTGTCTTGGGGCCGATGCCGGGCACGTCGTCAAGGGCGCTATGAACCTGACCCTTGCTGCGTTGCTTGCGATGGAAGGTGATAGCGAAACGGTGAGCCTCGTCGCGCAGGCGCTGGATGACGTGCAACGTCTCGCTGTTCTTATCGATATACAACGGCACACTATCGCCTGGAAAAAAGACCTCGTTCAGGCGTTTGGCGATACCCACAACTGCAATCTGCCCCTGCAAGCCGATTTGGTCCAGTGCTTCGACAGCCGATGTCACCTGCCCCTTGCCACCGTCCACAATGAGCAGTTGAGGCAAGTCCTGCCCCTCCTGCACCAAGCGGCTATAACGACGATTGATGACCTCACGCATCGAAGCGAAGTCATCAGAGCCTTCCACGGTCTTGATATTGAAATGGCGGTACTCTTTCTTGGCTGGCTTAGCATTGCGGAACACCACACACGAGGCCACGGGACTCGACCCGCTGATGTTGCTGTTGTCAAAGCACTCGATGTGGCGCGGCAGAACCGACAGATGCAGGTCGCGCTGAATGGTGGTCAGCGTGCGAGTGGTACGTTGCTCGGGATTGAGTTTTTCCATCATGCGCAGGCGGTCGGTGCGCTTCTGAGTCGCATTCTTGATGGCAATGTCCAGCAGTTTCTTCTTGTCACCCCGTTGCGGAATGGAGAACGTAAGGCCCGCAAACTCCACGTCGGGCAACACGTTGACTGTTACCTCGGTCACTCGGTCGCGGGTATAGGTCTCGGCAAAGCGCTGGCGCAACTCGGCTATCGCCATCGACATGATTTCGGCATCGGTCTCGTCATGGGTCGAGAGACGATACTCGAGCGTATAGGACTGCACCACTGCCCCACCCCGCATGTGCATGAAATTGACCCACGCGGCATCCTCGTCACGCAGCAGACCGAACACATCGATGTTGTGAATCGAAGGGCAGACGATGACCGAACGGCGACGCACATGCTCCAGCAGTTTGTAGCGACGCTTGATGATTTCGGCCTCCTCAAAGCGCAATTCACTGGCCAGTTGCTGCATCTGCTGCATGAGCAGGTCCATCAGCTGATGGGTGTCACCGTTGAGAATCTGGCGAATCTCGCTGATGTATTCCCCATAGCGCTCGGCACTTACCAGCCCCTTGCAGCAGCCCTCACAACGATGGATGTGGTACTGCAGGCACAGACGGTGCTTGTCGGCCTCAATTGTTTCACGTGAAACATTCAGGCGACAAGTGCGCAGCGGATAGATTTGGCGGATGGTATCGATGAGTACCTTAGCCACTTCAGCACGGGGATACGGACCATAGAAACGGTCTCCCTTGAGCCGTGCGTCGCGGGTAATGTACACGCGCGGATAAAGTCCGCCCGAAACACAAATCCACGGATAACTCTTGTCGTCCTTGAGCAGCACGTTATAGCGCGGCTGGTACTCCTTGATGAGAGCATTCTCCAGGTCGAGCGCCTCCTCCTCGGTGTTAACCACGGTATATTCCAAGTCGGCAATATTGCGCACAAGCATCGTGGTGCGCACCGAAGTGTGCTCGCGATTGAAATAGGAATTGACGCGGCGCTTGAGGTTCTTGGCCTTACCCACATAGATGATGGTACCCTCCCGATTGCGGTAGCGGTAAACGCCCGGCTCATCGGGGAGCAACGACAATTTCAACTTGAGTTCGTCGGTCATGGGTGCCCGTCAATCCAAGCCTATAGAAGCTATAGGCACTATAGATGCTGTAATCTTATCAGAAAGTGAACAGGGAGGTGATTTCCACTTCAGGCGGGAAGACCTCTCGCCCATGCAGGTCAGCCAGGTCGCAGATGAAGTTGACATAAATCTTCTTGGGATTCATCGACTTCACCAACTCATAGGCTGCGAGCATAGTGCCACCGGTGGCCAACAGGTCATCGTGGATAACCACCACGTCGTCGGGGGTGATTGCATCCTGATGAATCTCGATGGTGTCGGTGCCATATTCCTTGGTATAGGACTTCTGGATTACCATGGCAGGCAGTTTGCCTGGCTTGCGCAGGGGCACGAAACCGGCATTCAACTGGGTAGCGAGAATGGAGCCGCCGATGAAGCCGCGAGCCTCGATGCCCACCACCTTGGTAACGCCAGCGTCACGGTACAAATCTGCCATGGCACGAGTCATGATTTGCAGGGCCTCAGGATCCTTGAATGCTGTGGTCAAATCCTTGAACTGGATGCCTGGAACAGGAAAGTCAGGGATGTTGCGCACCACACTTTTTACCTTTTCTAATTCTTGCTTATTCATTGTAAATCAGTATTTTAAGTTATAATTGTTTCACGTGGAACAAATCATCTGCCCAAGGAGACACACCAGGTATGCGCGAAGCCTGCCCCACCGTTTCGGGGTCTATGGCTTGGAGTTTTTGGCGCGCTTCGGTTGAAATCTGGTGAATCTGGGCATAGTCAAACTTACCTCTCAGCGTCACATTGTCTAGCCGCGCTACGCGTTCGGCTATGAGCGTTTCGCGCTCGATATAGCCACGGTACTTGATAGCTATTTCGGTCGCTTCGACGATTTCCTCGCGGCGGACATCCTCCAGAGCATCAATGCGTGCCTGCAAGTCAGGCAAAGCCTCGGCAAGGATAGACATATTCAACTGCGGACGCAAAAGCAAATCATGCAGACGTTGCCCTTGGGACAAGGGCTGCATACCGTGAGCCTCAAGCACAGGGTTAATAACAGCTGTCTTGACGGTATATTCGCGGCAGAATGCCGTGAGTTCTTCCACTTGAGTCCTCTTGGTACACATGAGTTCATAGCGTTCCTGTGTGGCGAGACCCAAGCGGTAGCTTTTCTCTGTCAGTCGCATGTCGGCATCATCCTGACGCAACAGGATGCGATGCTCGGCACGCGATGTGAACATGCGGTAAGGTTCATCCACGCCACAGGTCACCAGGTCATCAATCAGCACACCGATATAGGCTTCGTTGCGAGCCAGTGTGAACGGCTCACCACCCGTGATGTTCTGGTGGGCGTTGATGCCGGCAATGAGCCCCTGCCCTGCCGCTTCCTCATAGCCTGTCGTTCCGTTGACCTGACCTGCCAGGAACAAGTTCTTGACGAGTTTGGACTCAAGCGTGTGATTGAGCTGGGTCGGGTCAAAAAAGTCATACTCGATGGCATAACCAGGTCGGAATGCGTGTACATTCTCGAGCGCCGGAATGCGACGCAATGCTTCAAACTGCACTTCCCAAGGCAACGACGACGAGAAACCGTTCAAGTACATCTCATGCGTCCTCGCCCCTTCGGGCTCGATGAAAAGCTGATGTGACGTCTTGTCGGCAAAGGTCACGATTTTGGTCTCAATGCTGGGGCAATAACGGGGCCCGATGCTCGTGATTTGACCATTATAGAGCGGTGACTGCGGCAAACCTTCACGCAGCACCTCGTGGACGTCCTCGTTAGTGTGGACAATCCAGCAGGGACGCTGCGGCAGCTTGGACGACACTCCAGGCATGAAAGAAAAATGATGGAAATCGTGCTCTCCCTCTTGCTTGATGCACTGCGAGAAGTCGATAGTGCGCTCATCAAGTCGTGGCGGCGTTCCTGTCTTCATGCGGCCCACGGTGAAACCGAGGGAAGCCAACTGCTCGGTAATACCTCGAGCAGGAGGTTCCGAAACACGGCCACCGGGAGTCTGGACCCGTCCCACATGCATCAGTCCGTTGAGAAAAGTGCCGGCAGTGAGAATGACAGCCTGGGCACCAAAAGTCATGCCCAATGCAGTCTTCACACCCTTGACTACCCCACCCTCGATGACTAATTCATTGACAGAATCTTGCCACATGAACAGATTGGGCGTATTCTCGAGCACTTCACGCCACTCAAGGATGAACTGCTGGCGGTCACTCTGAGAGCGCGGGCTCCACATAGCAGGTCCCTTACTGCGGTTGAGCATACGGAACTGGATACTGCTGCGATCGGTCACTATACCCATCTGGCCACCCAATGCATCAATTTCGCGCACGATTTGCCCCTTGGCAATACCGCCGACAGCAGGATTGCAACTCATCTGCGCAATCTTATTCATGTCGATTGTAATGAGCAATGTGCGTGAGCCTAAACGTGCCGCAGCGCTTGCTGCTTCACATCCGGCATGACCGGCACCCACAACGATGATGTCATAGTCAGTTCTCATCTGTCAACAAGGAATCAATCCGCCAGAAACACGTTTTCAGGAAGTATCGACAAGGCTTTATTTTCATGCTGTTCCATCAGTTCGCGCTCACCAGGACCCTTGTCGTTGATTCCACACAGGTGCAGCACACCGTGGATGATGACACGCATGAGTTCGGTCTTATAGTCCACACCGAGTCCCTCGGCATTGGAACGCACGGTGTCGAGCGAGATAACCACGTCACCAGCAATGTGGCGAGAGTTGGTATAATCAAATGTGATGATATCGGTGTAGTAATCATGGCCCAGAAATTGACGGTTGGTTTCCAGGATATACTCATCGTCACAGAAGACGTAGGTCAGACAACCCACCTTCTGATTCAGGGTTGCTGCCACCGCAACAATCCAGTCGAGAACCACCGGCTCATTGAGTCGCGGCATCTCGACTTTTCCCTGTGTCATGTAGTTGATTTCTGTCATTGCTTCAGTGCTTAAGAAACGGGACACAAAGATAACACATTATTTTGATAAAAAAGAATAAAACGGCAAGTTTCCATGACCCATGCCAAAAAAATTCTAATCGCTATGACTGGATGTGCTCCTAGCCGACCGACGATTCATCAAAACGGACAGGCTTGACGGCCTAAACCCATCTCGACGGGTAGGCAGGGTGCAATTCAAGCCTGAAAGCCCGAAAATCCTTCAACTAGTGCTTTGGCCGATTTTTCTGAAAAAACGCGAAAAACGCTAAACACACTGATAAACAAGCAGAAAAGTCATTTTAACCGCTTGAGATTTGAAAATTTGGCGCAACTCGGGCATCTGATGGGGAATATTTCATTAAAAATGGCATAAAATTTGCAGATTTAAAGGTGAACATGTAACTTTGGGGGCGAATCCCAAATGTCACTGCAACAGAGTTACAGCACAGCATTGGAATTGAACATTTGTGCCTCGCATGACATTTTTTTGAAATTTTCCACCCGTTCGTGTAGTTTTTTGATTGGGTCATGCGTCTAAAGAATAAAAGAAGAGAATAAAGTATAACAACATAAAACTTCAATATTATGATCGAGTTTTTCACATCCAACCTTTGGCTCATTTGGGTTATCATTTCCATCGTGTGCCTGATTCTTGAATTATCATCTGGTGATTGCTTCATCCTGTGCTTTGCCATCGGAGCCGCCGTGGCCGCTATCGTGGCCGGATGCGGAGCCAATCTTACCGTGCAGATCATCACGTTTGCAGTCATCTCTGTCCTGAGCCTCCTGCTGGTGCGTCCCACACTACTGAGGAAGCTTCACAAACCTAACCGCGAACGCCTGAGCAATGTCGAGGCCATGATTGGCCAGCAGGGTAGGGTGAGTGAGCGTATCGAGGCCGGCGGCTATGGTCGCGTTGCCATCGATGGTGATGACTGGAAAGCACGTAGCGCCGACGGCAGTACCATTGATAAGGATACCCGCGTGCGCGTCGTGAAGATGGACAGCATCATCGTGACCGTCGAGCCTATCGACTAATCGAGTCATATCAACTTTAATATTCACTTTAAAAAAATAATATTATGTCTCCAGTAACAATTTTTCTTATCGTCATTATTCTGCTGGCTCTGATTCTGGTGAAGAACAGCCTTGTAATTATCCCGCAGAGCGAGACCAAGATTATCGAACGCTTGGGTAAATACTATGCCACCCTCAAACCCGGTATCAATATCATTATCCCGTTTATTGACCGCGCCAAGAGCATCGTAGCCTACGAGCATGGCCGCTACCGCACAACCAACGTGATTGACCTGCGCGAGCAAGTCTATGACTTCGACAAGCAGAACGTGATTACCAAGGATAACGTCATGACGCAAATCAACGCGTTGCTCTATTTCCAGATTATGGATCCGTTCAAGGCCGTGTATGAAATCAACAACCTGCCCAACGCTATCGAGAAACTGACTCAGACCACGCTGCGTAACATCATCGGTGAACTAGAGCTGGACCAGACGCTGACCTCGCGCGACACCATCAACAGCAAGCTGCGTGCCGTGCTCGATGACGCAACCAACAAGTGGGGTATCAAGGTGAACCGCGTTGAGTTACAGGACATTCAGCCGCCTCAAACCGTACTCCAGGCCATGGAGAAGCAGATGCAGGCCGAGCGTAACAAACGCGCTACCATCCTCACCAGCGAAGGTCAGAAACAGGCTGCCATCCTCCAGTCCGAGGGTCAGAAGACCGCTCGCATCAACCAGGCCGAGGCCGACAAGCAGACCGAAATCCTGCGCGCCGAAGGTGAAGCCCAGGCTCGCATCCGCAAAGCCGAAGCCGAAGCTATCGCCATCGACAAAATTACCGAGGCAGTTGGACAGAGCACCAATCCCGCCAATTACCTGCTCGCCCAGAAGTATATCCAAATGCTTGATACTGTGGCCAGTGGCGACAAGACCAAGACGGTTTACCTGCCCTATGAGGCTACCAACCTGCTCGGTTCTATCGGCGGTATCAAGGAACTCTTCGGCAGCGACAGCAAGAAAGAATAATCGGGTAGGGGAGCCCCCAACCTTAAGATTCCAAACTCACAGGCGTGGCCATTGTTGCCACGCCTGTTTTTAGTGCCCGCTAGAAATTGTGGGAAAGGGTGGGGCTGAGTAGAAGATTATTTTGTACCTTTGTAGCTGAAAAAACGATGCGGCTTCACAATCGATGGCCGTAAAAATCTAATTAACAGATGATTAACGTCTTCCATATTGTTTCCAACAAACACTGGACCGGTGCCGAGCAATATACCTATGACCTGGTGGAACGATTGCGCAACGACCCAGACTTCTACGTCGAGGTCGTCTGCCGCAAGCACCCCAACGTGCTCAAACAGTACCGCCGCCTGGAGATTCCCATCTCCATCCTTCCCCTCAAGGGAGTCACCGACATCGACTCTCCTGTGCGCTTTGCGCGCCTGCTGCGCAAGGGGCACAACATTATCCATGTGCACAGCTTCAGGGACGCTTTCATGGCCGTGATGGCACGACGCATCAGTGAGAACCGCGACACACGCGTGGTGGTGAGCGTACATGGCGTCTATAAGCCCAAGAAGAACTACATGTACACCAAGTTGTACAAGTCCATCGACTGTTTTATCTTCTCGTCCGAGATGGCCCGTGACGCCTTTCTGGGCAAGGCCAAGAAACAATATGCCGACCGTGGTATCGTATTGCGCGACAGCGTGTGTGACAGCCAGATAGGCACTGAGGTGCCTGACCTGCGGCGTGAGCTGAAAATGGATAGCCATCAGGCGCTCATCATGTACCACGGCAAGTTGGCCCCAGAAAAAGGCTTAGACGCCCTCCTGAGCGCATTAACCCATGTAGATAAGGCCAAGTACCATCTGGCCATCATCGGCGAAGGACAGCCCAAATACAAGGCAAAAATCAAAGGTTATATCGTTGCCAACGGTCTCGTCCACAACGTGTCGTTGCTCGGTTTCCGCGACAACATCCTGGAATACCTGCGCCAGGCCGACTTCGGTGTACTGCCTTCAATACAGCAAGAAGCGCTGGGAATCAGCAACTTGGAGTATATGATGGCAGGCAAAGCACACATCTGCAGCAACAACGGTGCCCAGCCGGAATACGTTTACGACGGCGTGAACGGCTTGCTCGTTCCTCCAGGCGACGAACAGGCGCTCACCGATGCCATCAACAAGCTCATCAACGACACCGCCTCCCGCAGCCGCATGGGCACCCAGGCCCAGAAGGACTTCGAGGAAAAACTCGATTACCCCGCCTTCTACAAGAAGATGACCGACCTCTATCGCAGCCTGCTCGAGAAAGCCCCGGTTATCAACATCGTGATTCCAGAGCAGGGAGAGACGGAAGAATAGAGACGAGACTCACGAGCAACCAAGAATTTTGAGGGTGTGTCATAATTCAGTTATGGCTCACCCTCCTACATTGTTTATTAAATAGACAACAAAATTTGTATAAAACTATTAATGAAACACAAAAGCGCTAAAAAATTTTGTCAACAAAGAAATTAACATGAATTTTGTATACTTTTTCGTTATATTTTTCATTCAAATGTTTATAAACGTTATCACTATCTATAGAATTTACACATGAAAAAAATCTTAATTCTAGTATTTGTTTTGATGATCAGTTTCATCAATGCAATGGCTCAGAACGGACAGACACTTTCTGGGACAGTGCTCAACGACCATGACGAACCCCTCATAGGAGTTAGCGTCCATGTTAAGGGAACTTCTACGGCTACAATGACTGATACCAATGGTCGCTTTTCCATCAAGTGTTCTCCAGGAGCAACGCTTACATTTGACTACATTGGTTTTCTTTCACAGGAGCATGACGTGGAGGGTAAAACTTCTATCGTAGTTCGCATGAGTGAATCTCCTCATGATCTGAACGAGGTAATCGTTGTCGCTTATGGCACTGCTAAGAAAAGCAGTTACAGCGGATCTGCCAGTATGGTAGGCCAAAATGCGCTCAAGGACATCCCCATCACCACTTTTGAGAATGCGCTCAATGGACGCGTTGCGGGCCTCCAGGTCTCCAACAGTAGCGGTCAGGCTGGTTCGGCTCCAAGCATCCGCATTCGCGGTATCGGGTCAATGAACGCGAGCAATGAGCCCCTTTATGTCATCGACGGTGTGCCCGTTACCAGCGGTGACGTTGGACAAATGAGTGACTATATCTACTCAACCAACAACGTGATGAATTCGCTCAGCCCTAACGACATCGAGTCTATCTCGGTGCTTAAGGACGCTGCCGCATCGTCTCTCTACGGTTCACGCGCTGCTAATGGTGTTATCCTCATCACAACAAAGAAAGGCTCCCAAGGCAAGACCCATGTTGATTTGAATATATCGGTGGGGTTCACGCCATCGTGGGCAACTAAAAACTATGAGCCCGCCAAGACTGAGCAGCAGGTGGAAATGCTTTACAAAGTATTCCATGATTATAAAACCTCCGGGGGCAGCAGCGATGAAGCCGCTAATTCTTATTCCTTGGGGCAGCTCAACCGCAGGTTCAACAAGCACGGCTATGCCTTCTCCACCGAGGGTGTTGGCCTGAATGCGCCGATTATCATCAGCGACTACAACAACTCGGGTAGAGC
>CACZAC010000053.1 GCA_902779125.1 uncultured Bacteroidales bacterium
ATTATGAAGAAATATATTTCAATTTTTGCTTTGGCACTCGTGTTGGGACTTGGTTTGGCATCTTGCAATACCGAGACCAATGAGCCCGCTGGCGGCACAGCTGTTGAGAAGATGGCCGGCCACTGGATGGTTGACATTGATGCCGTCGATGATAACGGGGTTCCCATTGATGGGGGCGAACATTACTTTGGATATGACGAGGCAAGAATCCCCTTGTTTACCTACAACACCGCCGCCGATGAGGACAACAAGATGTGGATTGATGACAATGGCTGGTTTGACCTGTCGTGGTATTATGGAAATAAAGCATATCCCAACTATTCCTTCAAGTGTGTGGTGAACGTTGACCAAAACAACCTCACCTTCACTTCAAACGATGCCGAAAACTTCTCTGGCGATTTCGGCATCACCATCGAGGACGGAAAGATTCTCAAGGGCGCGGGAAGACAGAGTAATGGTTCGCCTGCCGACTCCATCGTTTTCTACGTGAAGTACACCGAGGATCCCTGGTATCCTGATGATGGTTATGCTAAATACAAGATTAGTGGTGTCCGCTATGCCGGATTCTAATCCGAGTCTAGCATAACATACTGACTGATTGAGGGGGATGTGCCAAGCAGCACATCCCCCTCGTTGATTAGTGGTAAAAGGGAATGATGAGCGTTGTACAGGCGGTCTTTCGAACTGCATGGTGGTGCTGGAAAATGCGGTGATTTGGGGGATTTGGTGGAAAGTGTTATCTTTGTAGCCACATTTTTTAAAAAAGATGATGACAATGAAGAAGATATTGGTTGCCCTGTTGGTTTTGGTGACGGCACTGCCAGCAAGCGCTGTGCTCAAGGAGAGCAATATGGAGCAGACGCTGAGTGTGCTGTGTGAGGAACTGAGCGAGACCCACAAGGAGCAAAGAGAGCGTGCAGCCCGCTTTGAGCAACTTAACAAGCAATTTCAGCGCAGCATCGGGCGTGACCTGGAGTTGTGCAACAATATCGAGTTGATGCTCTATAGCCAGAAGGAGCAGAATGTCTTTGACTTGGCCTATGCTTGCGGCCAGGCGACTGAACTCTATAACCGCGTGTCGCGCACGCGCTCGTTCAAGCAGTTTGAGCAACAGCAGGACGAGCAGATTGCTCAATATGAGCATCTGATTCAGGCGCTCAACAATATCTCGGACTATCAGTTCAAGACGCCCGAGATGCGAGCCACACGCGACAGTTGCATCTATTTGGCCCGTGTCATCGAGAACGACATCCGCATGGCTCGTGAAACAATGAATGACAATCACGAGAAACGCAAGTGGGTGGCCCAAAAGGCCAAGAAACTTAATGATTATGCGCTCTCGATGTATGAGCGCATTCGTCAGAGCGTGTTTGTCAATGGCGGTCAGAGCTATTACCAGATTCTGAAGCGCTTCAAATACAACTGGAAGATGAGCATGAATGATGTCGCCGAGAAATATTCCAATTCGCGCAAGGTCCGCAGCGAGTGGAGCGGTAAACTCGTCGGTTTCCTCTTTCTCTTCATGGCCGTCTATATCCTTGGCGCTTTGGGATTGAGCTGGCTGATTATCAAATTGATACCACGCAGTTTCCTGTCAAGCGGTACCTACAGGAAGTTCTTGCCCAAACGCTCATGCATCATTATCTGTGGGGCGGCAGTGGTGTTTGGCATCGCCACGGTCATTGTCTCTAATTTCACCGACAACAACTTCATGATTATGGCCACGCGGCTGTTGAGTGAGTATGCCTGGCTGATTGCTGTCATTACGTTGTCCATTATCATCCGCGTGAGCGGTAATATGGTCAAAGACGGTGTCAAACTCTATGTGCCCGTGCTGCTATTGGGTTTTGTGGTGTTCTTCTTCCGCATCGTGTTCTTGCCCAGTACTGTGGTCAATCTGATATTCCCTGTACTGCTGCTGGTGTTCGCCATCTGGCAACTCGTCCTCAACCGCAGGCACAATGCCGACGTGTCGCGCAGCGACGTGACCTACTCTTGGGTCTCATTCATTGTGATGGCGGTGTCGTGTGTGATGGCTTGGATGGGCTATACGTTAATGAGCGTGCAGGTGCTCATCTGGTGGATTATGCAGTTGACCCTCATCCAGACCATCACCGTCATCTATGACCTGCTGCACAGCTATGAGCGTAAGCATATCCCAGAAGATGCCGATGTGAGAACGACTTGGTTCTATGATGCGGTCTATAAGATGATTGTCCCCATTGCAGCGACCATTAGCGTGGGATTGTCCATCTATTGGGCTGCCAAGGTGTTTGACTTGACGCAGTGGTGCGAGCACATCTTCCACTACAAGTTTGTCAACCAGCCGGGACTCATTGTGTTGTCACTGGATAGGATTCTGGTGTGTGTGGCATTTGGCTTTGTGTTCAATTACATTATCTACCTGTTTATCCAGGGCTACCAATTGTGGAAACAGAACCGTGCCGAGGCCAACGCCATCTCCCTCTATGAGCGCGAGAATGACGTGGATGCCAATGAACAAATTGATATCCAGACGGTTATCCAAGACGACCCGAATGCCAAGGCCAAAGTCAAGGCCGCTTCTAAGGCTGTCACCTTGTCGATGAACATCATCAAGTACATCGGCTGGGGCATCTACATCTATCTCGTGCTGGTCACCCTGCAAGTCAGCCGCACGGGCATCACTTTTATCCTCACTGGCCTCTCGACAGGTATCGGTTTTGCCATGAAAGATACCCTCGAGAACCTTTTCTACGGCCTCTCACTGATGAATGGTCGAGTCAAGATTGGTGACGTCATCGAGTGTGACGGCGTGCGCGGCAAGGTGAGCAACATCAACTACCAGAGCACCCTGGTCGAGACCATCGACGGCTCGGTTATCGCCTTCCTCAACAGCCAGCTGTTTACCAAGAACTTCAAGAACATGACACGCAACCACGGCTACGAGATGGCCAAAATCACCGTCGGAGTGGCTTATGGCAGCAAGATTGACACCGTGCGTGAAAAGATTATAGACCGCATCAAGCAGCTGGATTGCTATGACCCCAGCAAGGGCGTGCAGGTGCTATTCCAGAATTTTGGTGATAGCAGTGTTGACCTGCTGGTTGTCGTGTGGGTGCGTGTCGCCTCTCAGGTTGCCGACATCGCCCTCATCAAGGAGAATATCTATGATGTCTTGAACGAGAATGGCATCGAGATTCCTTTCCCGCAGACCGACCTGCACATCCGCACTGTCCCTGCAACCACCTAAGGCTATCCATACAAAGGAAGACAAGCCCTATGTTTGTACCGTCAAAGTCAAACATAGGGCTTGTCTCCTACCTATTATTAGTTGTCGTTTTTACTTGTAGAAGGTAATCCAGTTGGTGCAGTAGCGGGACTTGTCGGCGATTGGGTGAATCTCGTGGATTTTACCTTTGCTGTCACGCCACCAGGAGTGGTTCCAACCGGCGCCCATGTCCATGTAGAGGGCATAGCGAGGAGCAAAGGCCTCGAGCATCTTCACAAATTGCTCATATTCCACCTTATTGCGGCTATCGACGATGCACAGGCGACCGTCTTTCTCACACAAGGCGCGGTACTGGTTCACGCCATCGCGCCACAACGGGCGGATGCTCTCACCGTCATGGATGATGATGGCTTGGCCGAATCCCATGCCGCCTGCCGCGGCAACGCTGTCGAGCAATTCGCTATATTCGCCGTGGACAAATTCCCATGTCGTATCGCTGAACCAGGCAAAAGCACCGCTGTTGTCGTGGCACTTGGCGCCCTTGTAGCGCTTGCCGCCACTGACGTGGTCGCCGTCGATGTTGCTGTGGGCAAACTCGTCGAGCAGTTCGTGGGTAAAGGCCGCCTCGGCACAGAAGACGATGTTGGTATCCTGCTTGGAGGGCATGGTCTCGCACACGAGGTCGATGCGGCTGAATTGCGGGTAATATACCCTGAGCCCCTTAACGGTGGTGTCGTCAATCATGACGGGACTGCCTGGGGCTGTTATCGATTTATTGTCCATGGCTCTTTTATCGGCATTGCGGGTGCAGCAGCACAACAGCAGCACAGCCAGCACAAGCAATATATAATGAGGGCATTTCATAGAAAAATACTATTAAAAATCATTTTGCCTTGGCGGCATGGGGTTTATTTCTTCTCGTCTGCAAAACGGTCGGGATACTCCAGCGCTACGCGCGGACGGCGCATCGCCCTGATAATGAGCCAGATGCCGAGTACAATAAACGGAATGCTCAAGAGTTGGCCCTGGTCAAGCCCGATGCTGGCACGCATGGCGATTTCCCAAGGTTCCTGCACATTCTTGATGAACTCGATGAAGAAGCGGGGCACGAAGATGCCCAGCATGAAGACGCCGAAGATGAGTCCTTCCCTCTCCTGTGCGCGATAACGCCAGTACATGACCATGCACACAACAAAAATTAACAGATAGAAGGCGGCCTCATAAATCTGCGTCGGATGGCTCGGTGCCGAGAAAACAGGCTCGGCGCCTTGCATCCACTCTCCCAAGTTGGTCACGAAGCGGAATCCCCACGGCAATGTGGTCTCGCTGCCGTAAATCTCGTGGTTCATCAGGTTACCGATGCGGATGAGCGCTGCCACCAGTCCCACGGGCACCACCAGGCGGTCTAAGGTCCACAACATGGGTTTGCGGGTCACCCAGCGACTGTAGAGCCACACGGCAATGATGATGCCCAGTGTGCCGCCGTGGCTGGCCAGTCCACCTTCCCAAATCTTAGGGATTTCGCTCAGATTGTGGCTATAATGTTCCCAGTCATAGAAAAATACATGTCCCAATCGGGCTCCAATGATGGTAGCCAGCACCACATAAATGAACAGGCTACCCACCCAGCTCTCCTTTGCTCCCTCGTGGCGGAAGATGCGGTTGACGATATCATAGCCCACCAGGAAACCGATGGCGAACATTAGGCCGTACCAGCGGACATGGATAGACCCGGCGCTGAGAAGCTCGGGACTCGCGGTCCAAGTGATAGAATCGAGTATCATAGCTTTGTTGTCGTTATCTTGTTAGTGGTGGCAAAGGTACGAAGAAGTTTTCAGTTTTTAGTAGTCAGTTTTCAGTTTTTCCGAGCTAGAGGCTCGTAGTGCATTGTCAATGTCCTGTTTGGTGGATAATGAGAGCAGGTTATTGAAAAAAATGCACTATCTTTGCGTCAAAATACTGAAAATTATGGCAGAGAGCAATTTTATTGACTATGTGAAGATATTGTGCCGCAGTGGTAAGGGCGGTGCCGGCTCGGCGCATCTGCACCGCGCCAAGTATGTCCCCAAGGGCGGTCCTGACGGCGGCGACGGCGGTCGTGGCGGTCATATCTACCTGAAGGGAAACCGCAACCTGTGGACCCTCATCCATCTGAAGTTTCAGCGCCATGTATTTGCTACCGACGGTAAGTCGGGTGGTGAAAACCAAATGACGGGCAAGGACGGTGAGGACCGCACCATCGAGGTGCCTTGTGGCACAGCGGTGTATGATGCCGAGACGGGGCAGTTCCTGTGCGACGTGACCCAGGATGGTCAGGTCGTACGCTTGCTGCGTGGCGGCCGTGGCGGCTTGGGCAACCAGCATTTCAAGACGGCTACGCGGCAGACACCGCGTTTCGCCCAGCCTGGCGAGAAAGGCGTTGAAAAGGCTGTCATCCTGGAGTTGAAACTGTTGGCCGACGTCGGTCTGGTGGGCTTTCCCAACGCGGGCAAATCCACCCTGTTGAGCGTCATCAGCGCTGCCAAGCCCAAAATTGCCAACTATCCCTTCACGACGCTGGAGCCCAACCTGGGCATCGTGTCCTATCGTGGACAGCAGTCGTTTGTCATGGCAGACATCCCCGGCATCATCGAGGGTGCCAGCGAGGGCCGTGGCTTGGGACTGCGTTTCCTGCGCCACATCGAGCGCAATGCCGTGCTGCTGTTCATGGTTCCTGCCGACAGCGACGACATCCGCAAGGAATATGGCATCCTGTGCCGTGAGTTGGAGACCTTCAACCCCGACCTGGTCGAGAAGCCCCGAGTATTGGCCATCACCAAGTGTGATATGCTCGACGATGAACTTATCGAGCAGATGCGTCCCGAGTTGCCCGATGATGTTCCTAGTGTGTTTATCTCGAGTGTGGCACAAATGGGCTTAACTGAACTCAAAGACCTGCTGTGGCGCACCATCAACGACGAGCGCAACCGCATCCCCGAAACACCTACCCATCACGACCTTGACGAGCGTCACCGCGAAAAAGCCGAGGACGAATTCATCTTCGGTGCCGATGACTTGGAGGACGAGGCCCCCAATGCCGGTGGCAAGATGGTGGACTCGGGCGGCAAGCAATGGAGCGAAGAGTACTGGGAAAGCGACTACGAGGACGAGAACAAGGATTTCCAAGTCGTCAGTGATCCTGATGAGGAATAAAAAAGCGGCATTTGCCGCTTTTTTAGTCTCTTGACAAGAGCATCTAGAAATTCTAGATTATCTAGATATTCTAGATAGCAGTCTATTTTCCCTCGTTGCTGAGGAGGAATTTGCGTTTGGGGGCAATGGCGACAAAGTCCTCGTGGGTGAGCGGCTCGATGCGGTCGAGGACGGCGCTCAGGCGTTGGGCTATGCGATATTCTTCGGGTTCGCTCTCGGGAACCTCATGCAGTAACTGTGACACGCGGGGTTTGATGGCCGAGAATTCAAATACCATCGACGTGTTGAACCAGGCATCGGCATGGCTGGCAAACGGCAGAATCCACATGTGCTCGCCGTGCAGCACACCAGGCCACCACTGCAACGTCTGCAAGGCACTGGCGCCGCGGCTGTTGTAATCGCGGTAGATGCGCCTGAGCAGGCGGTTGTCGTGCTCTCCCAGTCCCATTTTCTCGCCATAGTAGATGGTGGCTTGGGCTGTGACAAAGAGTTTGAATTTGAGGTCGTCATCGATATCGGGGACCAGCTGCGGATTGAGGGCATGGAGACCCTCGAGGAACAGCAGGCTGTTGCTCTCGAGCTTGAGTGTGTTGCCACGATAGGTGCGCTCGCCCTTGACGTAGTCATAGGTGGGCATTGACACCTGGTCTCCTGCCAGCAGACTGGAAACATCACGGCCTAACTGCTTCAGGTCCAATCCATAGAATGACTCGTAGTCGATGTTTCCATTGGCATCAAGAGGGCGCAGATTAAGGTTCAGGAAGTAGTTGTCGAGCGAAACGACACAAGGCTGAATGCCGTTGTCGCGCAACATGTGGTTGAGAAAGCGCGATGTGGTCGTCTTGCCAGAGCACGATGGTCCTGCAACAAGCACAATGCGCAATCCTTCCTGCCGGAACCGGCGTGTGATTTCAGAGGTGATGCGTTCGAGCCGTCGGCTGTGCTGGAACTCGTCCTCTGCAATCAAGTCGGGGGCATAGCCACGGGTCACGACATCGTTGAAGAGCGAGATGCCGTCCTGCCCTTGGGATTCCATGCGCCTGATGTTTCCACAGAATTCCTCTAGGGTCATGTGTGGATGCTTGTTCTCTTGCAGGTTGTTGTCTGCACTTGATGTGGTATCACTCATTGGTATAGTCGTTTATGCGTTAATTTCTCTATAAAGCACTGGGCCCTATCGCAGTCGCAATAGAGCCCAGTTGTTTCGCTAGTAGTGGAAGCTGCTGCCGCCCAGGAATTCACGCAGCAAGCTCGTGCTGGGAATATCTTTCTCGTCTAGCGGCTCAAAGTAGCTCAAGAATTTTATCAGACGGGATGCCTCGGCATACTCTGGCGTGTTGCTGGGTACCTGTTGCAGGATGGGCAGCGCGTAGTTTTTTATCACTGACAGCTCAAACAGCAACGACGAGTTGAACATGGCGTCGGCATTCTCGTGGAATGGCATAATCCACTTTTCCTCACCACGGCGCACGCTAGCCCATCGCTTGATGGTGTCCAGGGCGCTGGCTCCGCGATACTGGTGGTCGCGGATGATGCGGCGCAGCATGCGGTTATCGTAGGTGCCTATCCAGTTGTGGTCATCGATGTTCAGCGTGGTGAGCGCCGATACAAAGAGTCGGAACTTCTGGTCCTCGGGGATGAGGCGCGTGAGTTCGGGGTTCAGTCCGTGAATGCCCTCCATGAGCAGGATGTCACCTTGCTCGAGCTTGAGCGTGTTGCCCAGGTATTCACGTTGGCCTTTCTTGAAGTTATAGGTGGGCATCGCCACCTCTTTGCCTGCCAGCAGGTCGGTCACGTCCTTGTTGAACTGTTCCAAGTCTAGGGCATAGAGCGACTCGTAATCGTAGTCACCGTCCTCGTCGCGGGGCGTGTGTTCACGATTCACGAAGTAGTTGTCGAGCTCCATCACCTTGGGCACTATACAGTTGGTAAGCAGCTGGATGGCCAGTCGTTTGGACGATGTGGTCTTTCCGCTCGATGACGGTCCAGCGATGAGCACTACTCGTGCTCCACCCTCCTTGTAACGGCGGGTAATTTCATCGGCAATCTGGATGAAGTGCTTGTTGTGGAGCGCTTCCACGACATTGATGAGCAGCGGTGCATAACCGGCTTTGATGGCGTGGTTGAGCTCGCCCACATCGCTCAGATGGATGATTTCGTTAAAATTGATGTAGTCGGTAAAGGCTTGGAACAACTTGGGTTGAGGCTCCCATTTGGCCACTTGGCTGATGTCCTTGCGGTCTGGTCCCAATAGCAGCATGCCCTGCTCGTAGGGTATCAGGTCAAACACCTTCAACATTCCAGTCGAGGGTACCAGCGGTCCAAAGAAGCTGTCGATGATGTCATCCAGCTTGTAATAAATGGTATAGAGCTGATTGATGCCTTCTAGCAGACGCACTTTATCCTTCAGACCTTGTTTGCGGAACATCTCGACGACGTCTGTCGTGAGGCGTTCGCGGCGCACGAATTTGATATCGGCGTCAATAATCTCGGTCATGCGCTGCTTGAGCTGTGCGATGACTTCTGGCGTGAGGATATCTTCCTCATGCTTGATTTGACAATAATGGCCGTTGCTGATGCTGTGCTGGATGCACAGGCGCTTGCCGGGGAACAGGTCGTTGACCGCCTTGTATAGCACCATGCACAGCGAGCGGGTCATGACACGGTAACCCGCATTGTTGGTGATGTCGATAAACTCAACATGTTTGGGCGCAAAGACAGGATAATGCAGGTCTTCGACCTTGTTGTTGACCAGCACACACACAGCCTCGCCATTGAGCCCGATACGTCCCTTAATGGTGTCATACAGGTCGATGAGCGCTTCGCCTCCGTCAATACTGATATACTCGTTGGTATTCTTGCAGAACACCTTGAGGTCATCATATTTTTTCATGATTACCCAGTACTTTTGAGTTTATAGGGCGCAAAGGTACAAAAAAATCCCGAAAATATGACTAAAATGATGCGGATTTTAGACAAAATGAGTATCTTTAGCGCTGTAAATATTAATAATCCAACGATTATGAAAGTAAATTTTTTAGTTATGGCAATGATGATTGTTGGCGCCATGTGCGGTTGCACAGCGCATGAAAGTGACAAAAATGTGGAGCCTGGTTGTGACGTGTTCAAGACCATGAACGGAACAACAGTTAAAATGTACTGCATCAAGCATGGCAGCGTCAGGATGCAGGTGGGTGACAAGTGGATTTATGTGGACCCGGTTACCAAAGCAGTGAAACCCGAAACCGACTACTCTACCCTACCCAAGGCCGATTACATCCTGGTGACGCATGAGCATTTTGACCACCTGGATTCAGTGGCTATCAACCAGTTGAGCAAAGAGGGTACTGAACTGATTACCAATGCCCGCTGTCATGAGATATTGGGCGGCAAGGGAAAAGTAATGGCCAATGGCGACTTTCTGGAGTTGCCCAATGGTTGGACAGTTGACGCTGTTCCCGCCTACAACAACTCGCCCGAGAAACTGCAGTTCCATCCCAAGGGACGTGACAACGGCTTCGTGCTCACCATCGAGGGCATGCGCATCTACATCGCAGGCGACACCGAGGATATCCCCGAGATGGCCGACATCAAGGACATCGACGTGGCCTTCCTGCCCTGTAACCTGCCCTACACGATGACGCCCGAGCAGTGCTCACATGCCGCTCAGATGATTAAGCCCGCAGTGCTCTTCCCCTACCACTACGGCCAGACCGATATCCAACAGGTAGTGAAACTGCTTGAAGGCAGCGGTATTGATGTGAGAATCAGGGATTATCAGTAATCCCGTTTCTCAGTGCTTTTTAACATTAATATAGCACAAAATAGTTCGGAAAAGTGTATTTAAACAACACTTTTCCGAACTATTTTGTGAGATTTGCTGTTTGTCAACTATTGATTATGGGCATCTTTTCCACTATGCCCATAATGCGATCCATCCATCCTGCAAGAGGCGACGGACAACTGATCAAGCCTCCGTTATACTGTAAATTCAGCGTTGAGTAGCGAATGCGGTATTTTGGGGCATATTTCTTGTTATAGACAGACAGGCTATTACCATTGATGTTACCTTCGGCTTTTACCTCGATGGGAATGATGTTTTCATTCCATTGTAACACATATTCCACTTCGGCCGAAGCTGCAGATGTCCAGTAACATGGCATCTGACCATCCAACAGAGGTAGTAGGGATTGCAAGACAGCATTCTCGGCCATCGCCCCTTTAAATTCGGTATAATTGGCAATTGGGTCAGTTATCACTGCTGCCGGCAATAATGCCAACCGTCGCAATAGCCCACAATCACAAGCGTAAACCTTGAATGCATTGGTCTCCTGATAGGCCGATAGCGGCATTCCAGGTTTGCTAATGTTGTAAATACGATAAATCATCCCAGCTTCTTCGAGCCACATTAGCGCATCTTCATAGTCCTTGGAGCGCGCACCGGTTCTTAACACTCTGTAGATAAATTTGCGGTTTTCTTTGGACAATTGTGCTGGCAAGGAGTGCCAAATGGCATGGATGCGCGGTATTTCTTCGGGACGGGCGTATTTAGCAAAGTCTAGTTCGTAGAGGTCAAGAATATCCTGCAATGACTCTTCAACCGCCCTGATGCCTTGATTATCTAACAAGGAGACAACTGCCGCCGGCATTCCACCTGATACTTGGTAGCGACGATATTCGGTGCACAGCTTGTTCAGGATGATTTCTGGCAGATGCTCAATCACCTCAAGGTTTTCGACGAAATTAAAAGTGTCAAGATCACTTGCGCGCAAAAATTCCCTAAATGAGACGGGGAACATCCTCAATACCCTCACTTTGCCCACTGGAACCGACATTCTGCGTTTCTTTACTGCTACACCTAGCAGTGAGCCAGCAGCGATGACATGATATTGAGGAGCATCCTCGCAAAAGTATTTGAGGCTATTTAAAGCTTCCTCACATTCTTGTATCTCATCGAAGATAATCAATGTTTTGCCTGGGATAATAGGTTGCTGGCAATGGAGAGCAAGTTCCTTGAGGAGGCGTTCAGGGCTTTTGGTCGTTTTAAACAACGAATGGAGTTCAACTTGACGGTCAAAGTCAAACTTGACGCAATACTCAAAGCATTCCTGACCAAAGGTTTCCATTACCCATGACTTACCTATCTGGCGTGCACCCTTCAGCAGAATTGGCTTCCTGTTAGGGGAAACTTTCCAAAGTTTGAGTCGTTGGATGATATCTCGTTCAATTCTCATGATTACACTAAATTGTTCGATTTTGTGTAGCTCAGATACACTTTTCTGAACTATTTAGTGCAAAATTAGGTATTCTATTGGAATTATACAAAATTATTTACTGTTTTTCGCCTGATTGAGTCCAAATAGGGTCAGGCAATTAAATGCGAAAGCTGCCGCCGTGTCGAGGTGAATCGACGCGGCGGCAGCCGTTTTTGTGATTATCTTGAGGCAGATGGAAAAAGTCTTTAAACTTTAACCTTTAACCTCTAAACTTCAATTGTATCAAGCAGCAGAGCGCTTGATACAATTGAATAAAGCCTTACCAACCGGGGTTCTGGCCAATCTGCGGGTTCAGGTTGCGCTGATCGTCAGGAATGGGGAACAGGTTGTACTTGGGATCCCACTTGCGGGGAGCACCGTTGTTCGAGCAGTTGATGTAACCATCGTTGTCAACATTAATCTCATCAAGGCTGATGGGACTATATCCGAGAACGTATGCACCACGGCACAGGTTGGGATTTTTGTCGGTGTCGAGCAGCGAGAGCTGGTTCCAACGCAGCAGCGAGTAGTAACGGTCGTTCATGCAGTACATCATCTCGACGCGGCGCTCACGGCGAACCTCCCAAATGAGGGGGCTCACGCCCATGTTGTTGGCGGGATCTGCCTCAACAGTGGTGAAGAGGTGGGGCATGCTCACGCGGTCACGCAGCAGGTTGATGGACCTGTCAAGGTCAGTCTGAGTGATGTTACCCAGCTCGGCGCAAGCCTCGGCATAGTTCAACAGAATCTCGGCATACCAGAAGATAGGCGCATCGGTCCAGTTACCATAGGTGCTCTGACGGTTGGTGTTGTCGATCAGGTTGGTATCGAACAGGAATACACCATAGCCCGTCGAAGCGGTGGACTGAGCACCGCCAAAGCGGGCATAACCACAACCGGGGAATTGGAGAATCTTGTCAACTTGAGCGCTCAAGCGCGGGTCGCGGTTAGCCAGCACGTTGCTGATGTCGATGTGGGGAGCCTCGCCCAGACCAGAGTTGTCATCGAGAGTGACAACAGTACCATGGTCGGTCTTGTTCAGAGCGGTGGTAGCCAGGGGCTTACCATCCTTGAACAGGTAGCTGTCGAAGGCATCCTTGGTCATACCGTTCACCTGGGTAGAA
>CACZAC010000054.1 GCA_902779125.1 uncultured Bacteroidales bacterium
TCCCACCTCTTCCCATTCCGAACAGAGAAGTTAAGCCTCACCACGCCGATGGTACTGCGAAAGTGGGAGAGTAGGTAACCGCCCCCTAAGAGGGAGTCAATCGCAAGGTTGGCTCCCTCGTTTTTTTTAATAGCATCTATAGGGACTATAGAAGCTATAGAGGAAACGGAAGTAACGGAGGAGGTGGAGTTGAAAGGAAATGGAAAGGCGGCATCACTGTGAGGGTGGAGCCGCCTTGTTGTTGATGGGATATCCTGTTACTTTACTTGCTGGCCCTGGAGGAAGGTCCTCGTGATGATGGGCGTGGTGTAGGAGTAAGGGATGAAGTCGATTGAGGGGATGGGGTCGGAGATGAAGAAGTTAACAACAGTGCCTGGCCGATGGGACCAGGCACTGTTTTGTGCTATAGAAATTGTGTTGGAATTACCAGATGATGACACGGTCGGCAGGATCGCGCCACATGCTCATGCCAGGCTTCACGTTGAAGGCATTGAAGAACTCTTCCAGGTTGCGGATGGCAACATTCACGCGGTTAACTCCCAGACTGTGCGGGTCAACCTTGGTGCGGCGCAGCATCTCTTCCTTGGTGATGTTGGCAGCCCATACGTTGGCATAGCTTAAGAAGAAACGCTGGTCGGGTGTGAATCCGTCAATCTTCTCGTTACTCTTGCCCTGTTCTGTCTTCTTGAAGGCGCTGTAGGCCACGCGCAGGCCACCGTGGTCGGCGATATTCTCACCCATTGTGAAGTTACCGTTGGCGTGAACACCGTCAGCAACAATCTCAGCGCTGTATTGGGCACCCAGTTTGCTGGCCAGTTCCTGGAACTTGGCAGCGTCCTCGGCTGTCCACCAGTCCACCATATTGCCGTTGTGGTCGAAGTTGCGGCCCTGGTCGTCAAAGCCGTGAGTCATCTCGTGCCCGATCACCACGCCGATGGCACCATAGTTGCAGGCATCGTCGGCACTGGGGTCGAAATAAGGTGCCTGCAGGATGCCTGCGGGGAAGCAAATCTCGTTGCTCGAGGGCTCATAGTAGGCGTTCACGGTTTGCGGTGTCATGTACCAGCGCTCCTTGTCAACGGGCTTGTCCAGTTGGCTGTACTCGTAAGCGGCCTGGAAACGACGGGCATTTAACACATTCTCCCAATAGCTCTTGCTCGGGTCGATGTCGAGCGCACTGTAGTCAAACCACTTGTCGGGATAACCGATCTTGACGGTGAAACTGTTGAGTTTCACGAGGGCGTTGACCTTAGTTTTTGGACTCATCCATGACAGGGTGGCAATGTGTTCGCCCAGGGCCTTCTTGAGGTTATCAATGAGTTGTTGCATTTTCTTCTTGGAGTCGGCGGGGAAGTACTTGGCGACATAGAGCTGTCCCACAGCCTCACCCAGCAGTGTGTTGGGCACGTCGAGCGAGTGTTTCCAGCGCGGCATTTTCACCTGCTTGCCCGACATGGCACGGCTGTACATGTCGAAGTTGGCATCGGCAAATGCGTCACTCAGATAGGGGGCGGCTGCGTCCACATACTTGAAGATAAGGTATTCCTTGATGTCTTCTTCCTTGAGATTCTTCAGCATCTCGTTCACCTTGGCGAGAGACTTGGGCTGGAACACGCACACTTTGTCAAGGTTCTTGATGTGCAGTGCGTCGAAATACTGGTTCCAGTCGATGTTGGGATAGTCGGCCTTGAGTTGAGCGACTGAGGTAACGTTATAGAGCTTGCTGTAGTCGCGTGTGTCCTCGCGCGTCATGGCAACCTGGGCCAGCGCTGTCTCGATGGCCATAATATGCTGGGCGGCCTTCTTGGCGTTGCCTTTCTTGTAGCCGATGAGTTGGAACAGCTGCTGGATATAGTTGCTGTAGGCGTTGCGCACCTTGACGGTGTTGGCGTCTTTCTCCAGATAATAGTCACGGTCGCCCATGCCAAGTCCACCTTGCATCAGGTAGAGCATATTGGTGTTGGAGTCCTTCATGTCGGCCATAACCGATGAGTTGAAGAACGGATTGCCAACACCGTTGTGCTGGTCGGCAATCGCACCGATAAAGCCGCCTCTCGTCAGGGTCTTGATTTTGTCAATGTAGCCCTTCAGGGGTGCCATGCCCTCATTGTTGAGCCGAACGCTGTCCATGCCCTGAGCATAGAGGTCACCCACCTTCTGCTTGATGCTGCCACGCGGGTTGTTGGTGCCCAGGGTAGTGATAATGTCTTTGACCTGGTTGCGGCTGTTCTCGGCCAGCTGGTCAAACGTGCCGAAGCGCGCGTACTGGGGATCCAGCGGGTTGGCTACCATCCATCCGCCACATGCATACCGATAGAAGTTCTCACCGGGAGCGACTTCGGGATCCAGATTGTTGCGGTCAACTGCCTTGACAAGATTACCGGCAGTCGCTGTCATTGCAAATAATGCCATGAAAAGAATAAATGATTTTCTCATAATGATTGTAATATGATTATTGAAATGATGTGTTAGTGTTCTTCAGTTTTTCCAGCATTTCCATCAACTTCCCCTCCATCACGTCATAACCCTTGGAGTTGGGATGAACACCGTCATCGGTGAAGTCGCTGTTCATAGACTCTCCGTCAAGTGTCATGGAGGGATAATAGTCCAGGTAATGCACATTGGGCATCTTGGCGGCATAGTCCATGATGCGCTGGTTGAGTCGTTTGATTTTTGACGGTGCATCCTTTATCGACGGATTCCAGCTAAACCCGTCACAGGGCAGTACCGACGTGAGCACAACCTCGATATGGTGGGCCAGTGCCAATTCGGTCATTGATATGATGTTGTCCATCGTGATGTCCTCGTCATACGGGCCGTTGTTCTCGGCTATGTCGTTGGTGCCACAATTGATGACCACAAGGCGGGGGTTGAGGTTGATGACATCCTGGCGAAAACGCGCCAACATCTGGCTAGACACCTGGCCGCTGATGCCGCGCCCCACCAAATGGTTAACCGGAAAGAAGTCGGGGTGAAGTTCAACCCAGAATTCGGTTATGGAATTGCCCATCATTACCACGCGCAGCGAATCTTCTCCTGCAGCACGCAGCATATTGTTTTCCTGTAGATAACGGCCCTTGTCGGCCCAGTCAGGAGACTTGGCACCACTGCAGCTAAAAAGATTCCAAAACATGGCAATACTTATCAAAATATACTTCATAACTCTTTATCTGTTTTTTGGCTATAACACTCAAATCTTGGTTGGCGTCTGGCTGATGTCATCGATGTTCTTGCGGAACTGCAGGGGACTCATGCCATACTGCTGCTTGAACGCCTTGGAGAAGTGGGACAGATTCTGGAATCCGCACTTGGTGGCGATAGTGGTCAATGACAGATTCTCGTTGGCGACCATGCGACGTGCGAAGTTGAGTCTCACTTTCAGGACGTAGGCAACCGGGTTTTGCCCAGTGATGGCCATCACGCGGGAGCGCAGTTGCTTGCGGCTCAGCGACAGGGCCGCCGCAATGTGCTCCATGTCGATGTCGTCCTTGGCCATCTGGGCATGGATGACGTCAATCAGTTTGTTGATGAATTCTTGGTCCTCCTTGCTCATGGAGGTTGCCTGACTCTGGTCGTTGAGGTTGCTCTCGTGTTTGACAAAGTGTTCGCGCAGGGTGTTGCGCGACATGATCAGCAGGTCGGCAAGCAGCCTCAGTTCGCTTGAGTTGAACGGCTTGACGAGCACGTTGTCGGCACCGGTGTTGTAGCATGCTATCCGTTGCTGGTCGCTGTTGTTGGCCGTCATCGCAATGATGGGAATATGGTTGAGCTCGGGATTGGCTTTTAACCGCTTGATGAGTTCCCAGCCATCCATCACCGGCATGGTCATGTTGGTGATAATCAGGTCAGGCACCAGGTCTTGGGCATTTTGCAGCGCTTCTTTACCGTCACGAGCGAACCTCAGGTTGTATTTCTCTTTCAGGTGCTTGGCGATAAAGTAGGCCACGTCCTCGTTGTTCTCGACGATAAATACCAGCGGTTGGAGTTTGTTGTTCGTCTTTGAGAGTTTGAAGCGTTTCTCGATGAAAGTCTGCATCGACTCTGCCTCAGCGCTGCCATCCGATTCGACGGGTTGTACTGGGAATTCAATGGTAAATACTGTGCCGCGTCCTAGTTCGCTGTCCATGGTGATAGTGCCGTTCAGTGCTTTGACCAGATAGTTGACCATAGACAATTCCATAACGGTGCCTAGGCCATCATCTCCGTTCTGGTGTGACTGGTACATGGGTTCGAAGATACGGTCCCGTTCATTCTGTGGGATACCAGGGCCGGTATCGGCTACAGTAAGCCGCATTTTCCCGCCTTCCAGAGCATGCAAGCCCACGGTGACACTGCCGTTGCGTGGGGTGTAGAGAATGGAATTGGAGATGAGTACGTGACAGATTCGTTTCACATAGTTGGGCGCAAACACCACTGTCATTGACGTCATGGGCGACGTGAACTCCAGGTTGATGAGTTTGCTGTGGGCTGTACCGATGAAATTCTCGACCAGCATGCGCACAAACATCACGATATCACCAGGCTTCAGCTCAGGCAGTTCGACCGAGGACCTCACATTCTCGAGGTTGGTCATCTGGTCGAGCAACTGCAGCATGTCGTTGCTGTGCTTCACAATGGTTTCTCCCATGCGTTTGGTCTCTTCGGTGCTGGGTCGGCTCTGCTCGACCATCTGGTGGCCGGTATTGGTGATTACTGTGAGCGGGGTGTGCAACCGTTGGGTAATATTGGCCAGGAAGTGGTCTCGCATGGCAAGAGTTTGGCGTTGCATCCTCAATGCAATCTTCCCTTTGCGCCAGGCATAGAATAGTCCGGCAATCATCACAAGGAGCATCAGACCCAGAGCGACGCTTCCCCATTTGATTAAATTGGCGATAATGGCCGAATTCTTGTTCCATTCCGCTTCGTGGAAGTGGTTGGCGGTGATGTCGATGATTTGGGGACGCACCAGCGTCATTTTGCGGTACATCGAGTCGGTCAGGGTCGTGTAGCGTTCCAGATGTAGCATGGCAACGCCGGGATTGTCGTCACGCATCAGAATCCACAGGCCGTGTTCGGCATCGCGTTCACAAGCTGGCAGGCCGTACTTGATGCTCAGTTTCAACCCTTTCTTGTAGTAGGCTATGGCCTTGTCGTTGTCGCCCAGTTGGGAATATACCGAGCCTAACTGGTTATAGCAGGTTGCAAGGGAGTAGGTGTTGGTGGTGTGCTCCAGCACGGGCAAGGCATTGAGAAGGGTCTTTTGAGCCTCGGGCAACTCATGCCTGCGTTCTTGTATGGCTGCCTTTACGAGCAGTTTGTCGGCGGCTTTCTCTGTCCTGTTGTTCCGCTTGTCCAGGTCATAGGCCTCGTCGATGGCAGCAGTTGCCTTGTCGAGGTCGTTGTTCATCAGGTATAGCTTGGCGGCCGTGCCCAACCTGGTCGCAAGACGGTCAGTTCGTTTCATCTTTCGCTCTAGGGCGATGGCTTTCTCGATGAAACTGATACCGGGCTCGGGGTCCTGGACAGCCAGGTAGATGGTCGCCAGTGAGTTCAGGTCGCTGCTGATGAGCTTGAGGTTTCCCAGTTTCTTGTCCACTTGATAGGCCTCGAGCAATGTCTTCAACGACTCGTCCAGGATACCCAGCCTGTACTGGGCTTTGCTCACGAGGCCGAGCACGTCGCTCTGCAGTTGGCTCGCTTTCTCTTTTGCAACGAGTTCCTTGGCGGTTAATCCCTCTTCAAGGGCTTTGTCATACAGTCCGTGCTCAAACATGTGTTCGCCCATCATGTAGCGGATGATGGCGTCCATCATTTTGGGACTTGTGGAGTTGTCGCAGTGGTATAACGTATCGGTGACTTCACTCTTGTAGAGCGAATTGGAAATCGTGTTGATGATAACGGTTTTTCTGGCCTTGTCGGCACTCGGATATTCCAGGTAAAGCGAGTCAATAGCATGCCCCCACATCGTCAGATGCAGGGCTAAAACCGAAACGACAACCAGCATCCTCAACAATAGGTGCCGTGACGGACGGGGCGGTATCCAACCCGGTAATATGCTCATGCACTGCAAAAATACGTTTTTTTTGTTAATGTAGTCCTATCATGCCTAAAAAAATCAGTTTCGGCCCAGGCCGTCACATCCCTTGTCTGTGCTTGAACCACCCGTGGATAATGTCTCCTATGGCACTCGGCGAGCCTCACCGGCTATGACAGTATGTCATGTGGCACACTTTTTGCTGTGTTAAATTAAATAGGACAATTGTTATCCTTATCGTTTTAAAGAGTATTCGAAGTTTTATGGCCGACAAGAGCAAGCACGGTACCGGAGCAGGTGCCAAAACCCGAGAACGCGTCCTCATTGAGGAGCCACGGCAGTACAAGGTGATTTTCTACAATGACGACTTCACGACGATGGAGTTTGTAGCTCACGTGCTGCAAGTGGTGTTCAACAAGCCTTCTAACGAGGCTGTCCTGCTGATGCTGAAGGTGCATCGCGAGGGGCAGGCTGTCGTGGGGGCGTACACCTATGACGTGGCGATGACCAAGGCGTCGATAGCCACAGCTATGGCGCGTGACAAGGGCTACCCCTTGAGAATTGTGTGCGAGCCCGAATAACGATTTTTTTTACATTATAACACACAACAAGTAACAAATTATGGAATTACAATATACTCGCGAACTTGACGATATTTTGACTGGAGCAATAGCACTGGCCGGCATGGACAGGGCTCGGCTGGTAACCCCCGAACACATCCTGATGGTGGCACTGGGAAATCCCAAGGTCATGGCCGCCCTCAATCAGGTGACTTCTGATGCGCTCATCGGTGCCGTTACCAAGAAGCTGCGTGAGCGCATTACCGGCATGGAGCGTATTCCTGAAGACGACGAGGATACCCAGGTCATGCTTTCCTATCAGTACCAGATGCTCTTGAAGCAATTGGAACTGCTTAGCGCGTCGGCTTCCATCGAGGTGGTTGGTATTCCCCACATGATGAAAGCGCTCTATGAGTTGAAGGACTCTTATGCCGCCAACTGTCTGCATGTCATGGTCAAGATGGCCGACAGCGGAGAGTTCTTGCGTTGCCTGGTGAGTGCCTGCGACCGAGAGATGGAGGATGACGAGAACGGCGACGGTCAGTATAACGATAGCGATGACGATATCATTGAGGATGAGACTTACAACGAGGAAGAATCCGAAATGGAAGACGGTCCCGACAACTCCAGGTCAGGCTCGTGGCGCGACTATGTGCTGTGCATCAACGACCACCTCGCCGACCACAATCCGCTCATCGGCCGCGAGACCGAGTTGGAACGCACGATTCAGGTGCTGTGCCGCAAGGACAAGAACAACCCGTTGCACATCGGCGAGCCAGGCGTGGGCAAGACATCCATCGTCTATGGCTTGGCCCAGCGCATCATGGATGACAATGTGCCCGAATCGTTGAAGAATGTCAGAATTTACCAACTCGACCTCGGGTCGCTCATCGCCGGCACACAGTACCGTGGTGACTTCGAGAAACGTCTCAAGATGGTCATGAAGGGCATCGCAGCCGAGAAAGGCTCAATCCTATATATCGACGAGATACACAACATTGTGGGTGCCGGGCAGACCGGTGACGGTTCGATGGATGCCAGCAATCTGCTCAAGCCTTATCTGGAGGGTGGGCGAGTGCGCTTCATCGGAGCGACGACCTACGAGGAGTACAACCGCTACATCATGCGCAACAAGGGACTGATGCGCCGTTTCCAGCAAGTGCCCATTGATGAGCCTTCTATCGACGAGGCGCTCAAAATCCTGCAGATGCTCAAGGAAGGCTATGAGGAGTTCCATCAGGTCAAGTATGACGACGATGCGCTCGAACTGGCTGTGACTGGCAGTGCACGACACATTACCGACCGCTACCTCCCCGACAAGGCAATCGACCTGATTGACGAGGCTGGCGCATGGGTGCAGATGAACCGTAAGCCTGGCGAGGACAACCGCGTGGACAAGGCGCTTATCGCCAACGTGCTCGCGCGCATTGCCAAGGTCGAGGCACTCACGATGGACGAGGAGGATAACGATCGACTCGAGTCGCTGGAGCCTCGCATCTTAGACAACATCTACGGCCAGGACGAAGCTGTCAAGCAGGTGGTCGAGGCGGTGCAGATGTCCAAGGCTGGACTCACCGATGAGAACAAGCCGTTGGCATCGCTGCTGTTCGTCGGACCTACCGGTGTCGGCAAGACCGAGGTGGCACGCGTGCTGGCCCGAGAATTGGGCGTGGAACTCGTGCGCTTCGACATGAGTGAATATGTCGAGAAGCACACCGTTGCCAAACTCATCGGCTCGCCCGCGGGCTATGTGGGCTATGAAGACGGCGGTCTGTTGACCGATGCCGTGCGCAAGCACCCCGACTGTGTGTTGCTGCTTGACGAGATAGAGAAGGCTCACGACGATATCTTCAACCTGCTGCTCCAGGTGATGGACTACGGCACGCTGAGCGACAACAAGGGTCGCAAGGCGGTGTTCCGCAACGTGGTGCTCATCATGACCAGCAACGCCGGCGCCCAGTTCGCTCATCAGGCTTCGGTGGGCTTTGCCTCGACCGTCAGTGCTGGTCAGGCGATGCTCAAGCAGGTGAAGAAGACCTTCAAGCCCGAATTCATCAACCGCCTCTCGTCTATTGTCGTGTTCAACGACATGGACCGCACCATGGCGGGCATGATTCTGGACAAGAAACTGCGAGAGCTGCAGACTATGCTCACTGCCAAGGGCGTGACACTCAAGCTGGGTGACAAGGCCCATGACCAACTGCTTCGCGAGGGCTACAGCCAGGAATATGGCGCCCGTGAGATGGACCGTGTTATCCACAACCGTCTCAAGGCCCGCCTGGTGAGGGAAATCCTCTTCGGCTCGCTCAAGCAGGGCGGCGAGTATGTCATCGATGAATTAGAGCAACCACTATAAGATAGGGAAAAGAGCAATGGTATTCCAATTGGGCGAAGAAATCGTTTTTCCTGATCCCCGTCTGGGTGAAGAAGACGGACTGCTGGCAGTGGGCGGCGACCTGAGTGTGGACCGCCTCCTGCTGGCGTACAGTTACGGCATCTTCCCGTGGTTCTCCTTCCGCGACTGGCCTTATCCCGCGTGGCACTGTCCCATGAAGCGCTTTGTGATTTTCCCTGACGAAATTCACATTTCACACTCGATGCGCACCCTGATGAACAAGCACGAGTATCGGGTGACCTTCAACAATGACTTTGAAGGCGTCATTCATGGCTGCAGCGAGGTGGACGGACGCTATTATTGCAACGGAGCTTGGCTGGGCGAGGACATGATTAAGGCCTACACCGACCTCTACCTCCTGGGCTATGCCAAGAGCGTCGAGGTGTGGAATAGCGAAGACGAACTGGTGGGAGGACTCTATGGCGTCGCCGTCGGCAGCAGCTTCATCGGCGAAAGCATGTTCTCGAAGGAGCCCAGCGCTTCAAAGCTCGCGTTGATACATCTCGCGCAGTTCATGCAGCGCTTCGGCGGCAAGATGATTGACTGTCAGCTCGAGACACCCCACCTGCGCTCGATGGGTGGACACTTTATCCCCTATGAAGAATATCTCGAGATTCTCAATCCTGGGGCGTTTGCTGCTCTGGACCGTTGACGCCACGTCCCAATTTTAGCATCCATGCGGCAAGCATGGTGAGAAATGGTGTGACAAGCAGAAACATCAACGCCCACATTGTCATGATATGTGAGGCGAAAAGCGCATTGGTGTGTACGTAGGCACCTCTAATCGTGAAAATACCGACCAGCATGACCAGCCATAGTACTATGGATAGCATTCGATCGGTGCGTTTGTCCCTCTCCATTAGTTTCCATTGGCGCCCTTTCAGTTGGACAATGCCCAGGATGAGCAATGCTGTCGCCAGAATCATGATGACAATCCACGACTCCTGCGCCATTGTAGTGAGGTTGCCTAAAAACACAACCAGCAACAGCAGGCGCTTGGGTGACAGGAGCTCGCCGCTCTTGCGCAGCCATTGGGAATACTTGGCATTGCTGTGACCCATTTCGCGGTGCTTGGTGATATCACCTCCCAAAAACACGACCATGCAAAACAGGGCCGAGACGGTCATTACGATATTGGCAATCAGGTTCATCATGATTCATTCAATTATTGAGGTTACTGCTGCAAAAGTAATGTTTTTTTTCTTTAGTGTCAGGAGAAAAGCATCAGTTTTGTTTGATTTCTCGCGCGCTGCGCGATTATCCTCGAGACATTAGTTTTGCAACAACTTGCTTTCTTCATCGATTCCCCCTGGACAACACTCATATGATATTACCCCTTTTGTTAGCGTGAGTTTTACAAAGCTAAACACCTGAAAATCAGTTGCCTATGTTTATGCGGATGCAAAATTTTGCGTCTCTACAGGTCCTCAGATAACTAACTCGCTAAGGTTTAGAATCTGTTTTCGTCCAACTCGCGTTATATTATATATAATGTGTACTTAGCTCTTTGTCTTGTGTGTGTCACAGAGCGCGAGACAGGAGGGTAGGGTGGCGGCCACTTTCATGCATGATTTCGGGCAAATCACCTGACTATATCGCTAAATGAGGTTAAATAATGTTAAGATTGAATAAATTTCACAATTCACAAGGGGTACTGATTATCAGTACTTTAGCTTCGGTGCTGTGTCTAAAATCGAGTTAAATTGCCGCCAAAATTGACATTATATAATAAATAAAGAGACCAAGGATTTTGCCATTAAAAAAATTGTTTGTAATTTTGCAACGCTTTTTTGCGCCACAAGGCAGAAAAACGTTCGCTAAACGCTTGATTTTACGGACGATTAAGTGACCTCGAGAGCAGGAAAGCAAACTGAAAAATAAACGTAAAATTAATTAAAACCAAACAAACTAAGATGCCAACTATTCAGCAATTAGTAAGAAAAGGCCGCACAGCGCTGGAATCTGCCAGCAAATCGCCCGCTCTGGACTCCTGTCCCCAGCGTCGCGGTGTTTGTGTTCGTGTTTACACGACCACGCCTAAAAAGCCCAATTCGGCTATGCGCAAGGTTGCTCGTGTCCGCTTGACCAACGGTAAAGAGGTGAATTCTTACATCCCTGGTGAGGGCCACAACCTGCAGGAGCACTCGATCGTCATGGTACGCGGTGGACGCGTTAAGGACCTTCCCGGTGTACGCTATCACATCATCCGTGGCACTCTCGACACCGCCGGTGTTGAAGGCCGCACACAGCGCCGCAGCAAGTACGGTGCCAAGCGTCCCAAGAAGAAAAAATAAGCAGTGACGCTTTAAGGCCCTGACTTACTAGAACAATTCAAAAAGTAAAATTAATTTAAACTTAGTTTTCAGTTTTATTGGATTGATTCATTTGGTTGAGTAAACGCACCGCAGCGGCGGGCGTTGAAGAACAAAGCAAGAGACAACCAAGCAGACTTAAAACTACAACAGTGTAAAAAAACAATGAGAAAGGCTAAGCCAAAAAAACGGATCATTCTCCCCGATCCTAAGTTCGGTGACGTTCGCGTAACTAAGTTCGTCAACCACCTCATGTATGATGGTAAGAAGAATACCTCTTACCGTATCTTCTACAGTGCCCTGGATCTCGTGGGCAAGAAGATGGCTAGTGAAGAGAAGACCCCTCTCGAAATCTGGAAAGCCGCGTTGGAGAAAATCACCCCTCAGGTGGAGGTGAAGTCTCGTCGCGTGGGTGGCGCTACCTTCCAGGTGCCCACCGAAATCCGCCCCGACCGCAAAGAGTCGGTTTCAATGAAGAACATGATCATTTTCGCTCGCAAGCGTGGCGGCAAGACTATG
>CACZAC010000055.1 GCA_902779125.1 uncultured Bacteroidales bacterium
CACAGCGGGCACAGGACCTACGGGGAACTTCCAGTAATAGAATACCATTGCCAACGAGGTGGCAGGACAACCCGTGACACAGAACTGGCCGTTATACACCGGGCAGTGGTTGTAGTAGGGCTCCTGCTGATCCCACAGGGCTGTGAGCAGCGGCTCCACGCTGACACCCCTAGTGCCGCCTGCATTGAGCGTCTGATCGGCGGCAATCTCGGGATGGGCCTGCAGATACTCCAGTTCCTGCTTGTAGACACCGAGCCAATACTTCATGTTGGCAGGCATGCTGTTGACGTCTTTCATGGGGCGATCGCCATAGGCGAGTACCGTGCGGGCACGGTCATCACCCGAGACGATGATGAAATGGTCGGCGGTGTTGAAGATGTAATACACGGCGATGCCGGGCTTATCGGAGTTCATCTCTTGCTTGACCAACTCCATATCGATAGCCGACGGAGCCATCAGCTTGCCGTTAGCCATCTTGCTGGCTGCATACTGTTGTGCGGTTGCCTTGGCGGTAGCCAGGTCAACGTTGGCACTAAACATTTGCATTGAAGCAATCATCAATGCGATAAATAACAATAATCTTTTCATAACAAATGGTTATTAAGTTTATAATGAATGAATAATCTTGTCTAGCCTGTTACTACTTGACGACCTTAGCGCTACTGGTAGTACCATCGGTGTAGGTAGTCACCTTGATGACCATACCCTGAGGCTGTGCCATCTCCTGACCTGCCATGTTGTAGTAGCGCACATTAGCAACAGATTTATTGACCGATACTTCACTAACAGCGGTACTCGGGTTGGGGAATACCTCAAGGTAAACGATGTCGCTTGCAGTCTTGACACCATGGTAGGTGTAGTAAACCTGGATACCTATGCGCCAGGTAAAGATGGGCCACTCGCTGTAGTTGGTGCCATAGAAATAAACCACAGTCATGTCGTCCTCAATGTCATAGTAATAGTCCCAATAATCAAAGGTGTAGATTTGGTCATCATCAAGGAAGATGCTGTAACTCAGCCTAGTAGGATCAAGGGGGTTGCCTTCTGTATCGGTGGTGGGCAAGGTGAAATAGAACTTGCTGGTAGCCCAGTCGTTACCGCAGTCATACCACTCGTCGGCAGTGGGATTAGCAGGAATGATGGGGTTCTCGTCATTGAGAACGGCAACCGTGTTGAACTGCAGCACATTGGCCCACTCGTGATTGTCGGTGTAGATCAGACACGGGCCAGTCGTGTTGCCCCACTCGGGATAGGGAGCCCACACATCGCCCTGGCCATCGAGCAGCGTGATGGTATTGCCCTCGACCTTGTAGCGGATTTCGGTCACATCGGGGTCGTAGGCGCCATAGAGCCAATAAACGGGTTCATCGTAGTCATAGTCCCAGTCAATCTGCTCATACCAGGTGTGGCCCCATACCAGCAGACCTCCATAGCCGTAGTTGGCCATCCATGAAACGCATTGGCCGGTGGGGATGCTGATGATACCGATCTCCTCGTTATAGGTGCCCTCTACCCAGTTGCCATTGGACAGTGTAGTGATGGGATTCTGGATATAGACCTTGCCTCCTTCGGCAAAGACAACATTCATGACATCTTCAAATTCGGTGATGCCCGTTTCCATGAACTTGTGGTAAATGTAACCGCCCGTGCGGTAATAGGTGAACAGCGTGCCTTCAGGAGTCTCGGAGATCACAGTGGGCACGTCAGTGGGATCAGGGCCATCGGGCTGTGACTGAACCTCGGTGAGCACAGTGTGCATGTCCAGGTCACCCGACCAGCTGTTGATGTCATTCCACTTGCCGGCAAGACCAGTAGCGAATCATCGCCATAGGCATAGACATCGCCAGCCGAGCCGTTGAGGCTGATGGTATTGCCATCGATGGTGAAAGTGGCTACTTCATAACCGGTATCATCGACCTCGATATATTTACCTCCATTGTCGTAATAGTAATAGGTAGTGCCGAAGGTCAGCACCACATAGGCATCATAGTAACTGTCATACTCAAGTTCTTGTCCTAGGGGCACCGTGATCGTGTTGCCGTCGATGGTTCCCTCGACCCATGCGCCGGTCTTATAGCCCGAGATGGGATCCTGCATGTAGATGGTCACGCCATCGGGGGCATAGACGATGTTGCACTCACCGCTCTGGGTGGTCGGGGTCACATAGCCGCCATTGCCGTCAAGCGTCTGGCCTGAACGTTTGTAAACTTTCAACTCGCCCTCGGGTTGGGTGGTAATCATGTTAAGACTGTTACCCCTTGCAATCTTCTCGTTATGAGAAAGGGGACGATGATTCTTGAGGGCACGTTGGGATTTCACCTGCACACTGGCCGATGAACCAATGGCCAGAATCATTGCTGCTAAAATTAATAAAATCTTTTTCATAAATACTTAATTAAAATGGTTAGAAAATGGTTACTATTATGTTTATGTTTAGAATTTCACCACAAGGCTTGGCGTTGCAGACATGAGACGGATGACGGCCTCAAGATTTTGTATCGCAAAATTAAAAAAGGCCATTCTCTTTGGCAAGAAAATGGTCAGTGCCTGTGTTCTGTTTCACTGAAACAGAACTAAAAACCGTGTATTGATGGGCTTCTTTCAGTGAATCAAGCCCTCTGTCACCTGCTTATTTTCCCTTAGCCATCTTCATGAAATCAGATGGCGAAATGCCTGTGATGCGCTTGAATGTTACCGTGAAATTGCTGCGGGAATTAAAACCCAGATTTGCGGCGATGGCCTCAATGGTCAAGTTACCATACCGCTCGGTATCGTTAAACATGCGGCACGCCTCTCGCACTCGCTGCTCGTTGAGAACTTGCTTGAAACTCTTGCCGTAGAATTCGTTCAGCACTTGGGAGACATACTTATAATTGCTCCCCACTTGATCGGCCAACTGCTGTAGAGAGAAGTCGGGCTTGCAAATGATGCTCATGTCATCCATCACCCGTTTAATCTGGTCAAAGAGACGGTCCTTGCTCTCCTGGTCAAGCAGACCTTGATACTTGGGAGCGCTTTCCTCCTGTTCGTCTCCTGTTTGTGCTGTCATCGGGGTATCGGCAACCTTGACATTAAGCAACTGAACATTTTTCTCATAAAGGTGCCTGATGTAGTTGCGTTGCTTGATATTGCTGCGAACAAGTAATACCAACGCAATCAGGATGATGGCGGCAATCAGACTCATCATGAGCAGTAACTGGTGGGTGCGTTCATGCTTGGCCTGAATCTGCTCCACCTGCTCATTGACGCGTCGCATCTCGTCGAGAAACCGCGATTTCTCGAGCTTTTCGGCATGGCTTTTATGGATGAGTTCGTCTTTTGCCTTGAGGTATTTGTAATCATAGAGATCGGCCTTTTGCCCATTGCCCATTGCTGAATAAACCTGAGCAAGCGCGTGATAGGTGTCAATCAGTTCGCTCTGCATCCCATGATTGACGGTGATTTCTGCAACCTGCTGCAGGCAATCAATAGCCTCTTGGTAACGGTGCATGGCAGCCAGCACCATTGCCTTCTGCTGCATGGCTTTGATGATGCATTGCTGGCGGTTGGTGGTGACGTCCTGGGCCTTGGCCTCCATCTGATTATAATAGTCTAGCGCCGTTGCGTATTGTCCCGAGAAATATGCCTCGGAGGCTTGGCAAAACAAGCGCGTGCATTGCCACATCTCCACACTGTCGGTCAACTGCAGCTTCTTGAAACGCACAAGATCAGGCTCTATAAGCTTGATATCGCTTTTATTGCGCATCATATCCAGCAAGTTGTAAATACTGGTAACGGCTACATTCCATTCCTGCGCTTTGACCGCTACATCAAAGGCTTGCCTTGTATTGTCCAGCGCATCGCTCGAGAAAGTCTCGCCAGCGTATAGACTGTTGCGGGCATTAATGATTGAAGCCATGTTCAGGTATGCGTATGCCAGGTTATTGTCAAAGCCGTAGCGCCTGGACAATTCCATCGATTGGTTCAGGTTCTCGTAAGCCTTGTGATAGTCATAATAATAGGTAGCATAGATGTAGCCCACATTGTTAAGCGCTCTGGCAATCTGATACATCTCTTTGCGGTCCAAATCTTTACGTTGGGCACGACCTGCAACAATACTATAGCACACTATCGCACTGTCGGCCCAACCCTTGTTCTGCAAGAAGTCCTGGCCACGGAGCATTAATTCTGCAGTGGTCAATCGGTCCAAACAATTATGCTGGTTAACGTTATAGGCATGGGCTCCTGTATGGCAAATAGTTGCTTCATGTTTTGCTTGACTATCGAGTGTTACATAACAATTACATGAGCAGTTATACGCTCAACTTAATCATTGTCGTTCATTATAACAGCCTATTGATGTTACAAAGATAATTTTTTAATGTAAGAACAGCATGAAATCAATAGAGAATCCTCTTGAATTAATGGTTTTTAATAGGTTGAACGTCTGTATGTTCTTATCAGTAAAGTATTGTCAATCTATAGTTGGGGGGATGTTTTGGGAGACGTAAACGTGGCAGCTATCAGGCGCACAGAAAACCAAAACCCGTTGCATCCCAGCGGGTTTCGTTCGTTAATATGGGTCGTAAATTCAAGTTGAATTCATTGAGATTAGTTCCTTGCTCAAAAGCTCATCAATTGAACCTTCCCTTTGATGTGTGTGGTAGAATACGCGGTTTTTTTAAAGAATTTAGTGCTATGTGGTATGATTTTTGCAGTATTTTTGCATAAAACAGATAATCTCTAACGAAAACATAAAACTTATGAGTATGAAACCAGTATTATTAGCCTGTTTTGATGATGAAATGACCGCTACCAGATTACATCAAGATTTGGATGCAAGCGGCATTGACTGTGTCGTACAAGAAGAGGTAAAAACCTATGATGTCTTAGTTAGTCTTAATCATAATGGTTCTTGTTTCGCATTATATGTTGATGAGAAAGATTACACCACAGCAAAAGGAGTTTTTGAGCAATTCAGCAAAACAAGAGAAGAAGAAAAACCTTGGTGTCCAAAATGTGGTTCTGAAGATGTAACGTGTACAAAAGTTCATCATCCGCATGGTCCGAAATGGTTGTGGTATATTTTCGATTCAGCACTTGCGGCGCACTTCTATTTCCAGGAATATGATGATGTGGATTGCCACTGTAATAGTTGTGGGCACGATTTCAAACGGTAGTGAAGCCCCATCCTTTTGATTTACCTCTACATTTTTCAGATATTCTTTCTCTGACTATTCATCACCGGACACATTCGCTCATGATGCTGCAATAATTTCTTTCTAATTCTGGATTCTAAAAACTCAGTGAATCGTATAACCAAGGTGTAGAATATATTGGGAAGCGCTTGCGGCAGTGCCTCGTACAATGACAGCAGCATGCCGCATCGTCAATTGCTTTTTTGGGGGGTGCGTACGCTCCCCCTTTTTGTGCCGTTCAACGCCTTTCCGCGCCTTTTAACGCCTCATCGGCTTGCTGGAAAGGACTGTCAATCAGGCGTCGGGAGGTTTTTAAAGGTTTTGGGAGGCGCGAACCTGAGTTCTATCAGGCGCACAGAAAACCAAAAACCCGCTGAACTCCAGCGGGTTTTATGCGTCAATATAGGCCCTGAAAGGATACTGAAACCATTGTTAGTTTTTCGCATTAAAGCAACTGCGATGATCTTTGGGCTTTTATCGTTTCTCTTGGGCTACATCATGAAGGTCACTGGAAGCACGTACCACACATCGACGGGCTTTCCTTTGTGACGGCCCGGGGTGAAAATGGGCAAGGACTTCACGACGCGGATTGCCTCCTTGTCAAGGTATTTGTCCACTGAACGGACAACCTTTACCTCACCGACCTTGCCAGTCGTCTTGTCAACAAGGAACTTTACAATGACCTTTCCCTCAATATCGTTCTCGAAAGCCATGGGTGGATAGTTGATGTGCGACCGGAGGTATTTCATCAGTGCAGCATCGCCGCCAGGGAACTCAGGTTTCTGTTCTACGCTGTAGCCCCTGTGATGAATCGTCAATTCCGGCTGTGGACTGTTTCCACCTTTGTTGTCGATACATTTTACCATCACTTCCGGTAGGATTACAACTGCATCTTTGCTGCTGATACTATCTATATCTATTGTCACTTCGGTGGGAATGGCTACGCCTTCTTCACCGCAATAGGTGCCCATGAAATAAATCGTGCCTGAGCTGTTATCGACGATGTAATATACAAATGGGCGCGTGGCGTGGAACTCCACGTGCCTTGGGCGGTTGTCGCCCGACAATGATTTTGTAACCCCCTTGGCAATAGTAACGGCAGCGGCTTTGGTCCCCTTTTCATTGACCTCGATTTTAGCCTTCTGCATCATCATCGAAACCCAGAGTTCTTCATCCTCGATCATTTTGGAGAATTGGGCAGCGAGATAATGGAAAGCCAGTGGCATTCCCATCGATGAGAGGACTTGCTCAAGTTTGATCTCGCTTTCGGTTGTGAAGCGGGGCATCATGATATCCACATTGTGAATCGTCATTTCCTGCGTTCGCTGCTGCTCCAGTTGTTGCGCCGATAGGCTCTGGATGATGTCACCGACGGTCTTGCCCTCGTGTGGAAGCAGCACATACATGCTGTAGCTGCCGTTGCCATAGGGCAGGCGCAGCATCTTACACAAGTTGTTAGAGCCGTAAGCGGCTTTTATGGCAACGTGCATCATCTTGTGCTCGAGGATAGTGCCGTCCTGCTTTGTGAAAATCCTATTGCGGGTATTATTAGGGTCAAATTTGTCGGTCCACGACGCCTTGAAGAAGACAGCGTTGAGCAGATACATTGCGGCGTAGGGGTCGAGACTGTCAAGGATTTTGGGGATCATGCCATCGGTGTGGGTGTTGCACCAGTTGTTGATGATGTCCACATTCCTGTCATCGGTGAAGGGAAACGCATCGATTTGGGCATCGTAAAACATCTGCATATTCTCCTTATACTTTGGGATAAGGCGGTAACCCCTAGCCGAGTTGATGTTGATGCTATTAGCGATTTTAATCGTCACCGTTGAGTCAACGCTGGAGGCTTCATCCATTATCTTCTTGAAATGCTGGTTGATCTCTTGTGCCGAAACATCCAGCCCAAGCACGTCGGTAATCTGGCGTTGTGTATCACCTTCAGCGCCAGCATTGAGCATACCCAGCAAATAGCCCACACTGATGGGGGACATGATAAAGCTGCCATTACCATGTTTCTGCTCGTAGATGGTGCGGAACAGGTTGCAAGCAAAATCATTGTTGCCTTCAGCTATCTTGCCTTGAGTTGCGGTCGGTGCGCTGTCTTTGGCAAAAGCCAGAAGGGTACTCATCAGCACGAAGGCAACCATTGTGACATATTTCCAAGTTCGTTTCATATCAGTCAAAATGATTAGGTTGATAAAAACGAGTTAACTCTCGCCCACAAAGTTACAACGGATTATTTGATTTAATGAGAGAACTGGCTACAATTCATGGGTTATTGTGTAAAATCAAACAATTTGTTTACAAGTATTTACAAAACAAAAAGGTCATTCGGCAGGTGATTCACTTGAATAAACACTAATCAAGGTATGAAATTACAGGGGTACACGCGCTCCCCCTTTTTGTGCCGTTCAATGCCTCATTGGCTTGTTGGAAAGGGCTGTCAATCAGGCGTCGGGAGTTTTTTAAAGGTTTTGGGAGGCGCGAGCATGACTCTTTTGGGAAAAAGAAAAAAATCTCAATCAATTTTGAGGTTGATTGAGATTTTTAGTGATGTGCCTGATGGATTGAGTTTATTGGATGAGAATCTTTCTTCCGTTCATGATGTAGATGCCTGGAGTGTTAGGTTTCGTATCGTATTTCCGCCCAAGCATATCGTACCAAGCGTCATCCTGCACGGGAGTAGGCATCATGATTTCAATGACTTTTGTTATTACGTTTTCTTCGTCGGCAATATTCATAATAATTTTCTTGACGGTCTGTTCGCCTGGCAAGCCGAGACCGTTGCCCAGGTCAACTAGTATATAGGCATAGAATGCGTTCACATAGTCGGTGGTGGAGGGATAGGTTAACTTGTCCTCAGGTCCCATATATAAGTTGGCAGTCGTGTTGCCAATCAGCGTTGTTGGTGCGTAGGTCCCGATGAACTGCACTGTGCCATCGTTGCTGGTAACCGCCATCTCACTTTCCTCACTGCTCTTGATGGTGACATTCTCAAATACAGGGTCATTGATAACGCTGCTTGTGGTAGTGCGCCACTCAAAGACGTAGGGTTTACCTGGCTCGATGTTGCGGGCCGGCTTGAAGTTCAGTGTCAGCACTTCGGTCTGGTAATCGAAACCTGTGGGTTGAACATAATCATCTTTTGGGGCGATATCCAACTCCCAGATTTCGGCATTCACCAGAGGCGTTTGGTCAATGTTCTCGCCAATGACGTCAAAGGGCAAGCACAGGGTGTTCCACATGTGGTTTTTGAAGAAAGTGTGTCCGTCGAGCACTACTTGGCCGATGGTTCGTCCCTTGTATTGCTCAATGAGCGAGCGGTTATCTTCGGTGTCGTAGAAAATGAGTTGTGCGATTTTCTCGGGCACATCTTCCTCAGTCAGGTAATATGTCTCGGTGTTGGTGGCACTATGATATTTCAGATATACCTCTCCATCGGGCAGAATGTCGTTTGCTGAGGAGCGTTGGAATACATATCGGTCGCCCTGCTTGGTCACCTCTTTGGCGAAACGATAGATGTCTCGTCCGCCTTTAACGGTTCCGTCCGATACCCAAAGCTTATTGTTGTTGCGCACGTAGGCATCATCGGCCCTGGTGAGCGGTATGTTGTGAACTGCACCGGCTGAGTCGGAATGGATGATAATGATATCACCCATGGGTACTTCTTCGATGGCATTTAACGTGACATGCTTGGCCTCGTCGTCAACGCCTACCACCTCAAATGCATCAACGGTGAGCAGGCCTATACCATCGAGGTCAATCTCGCTCTTCGCCACATAAGGTGTGAAGTTATAACCCTCAGGGAAGCGCATGACTTCGCAAATCTCACCTGAACTGGTAATGGGCATATGGAGTCGATAGCTGTCGGCCTCGCCATACACATAGAGTTTCATGGTGACATGGTCATAGAGGTAAATATCGTTAGGCTTCGCAAAGTTGGGTAATGTGTCGAGAAGCACACTGTCGGCATTGACATACTCATAAAGTTTTGATTCCAGCAGGTTGCCCTGGGTATCAGAGAGTGTCATCTTAACCTTGGCAGATTTGTTTTCACCCTCGAGACGTAGTTGCACAAATGCTTTCTTGTGTTTATATGAGAAGCCTTCGCCCATCTGAAAGCTCACAGAGAGATATTTGCTCTCGTCAAATTCGTTAGGAACCTCAATCTGAGCCGAGAGGCTATCAAGCGGTGTTCCCGCAACCACGCTAAGTCCGCCGTTAACTTCTATGTCAGAGATGTCGTATAGCAGGCAACCTGAGGGGTCGCTCTTGCTCACCGTGATGATTGCGTCTTGGTCGGTTTTCATGTCTGGCGTCCACGACATGTAATTGTCGCCACCAGGGTAAGATGCCGAAACCGAAATCAAACGAATGTCCTCGCCCATCACAATGTCAATTGAGTCCTTCGACGACTCATAGTAGAAGAGCGTGGCAATATAGTTGCCATTTGCGTCAATTGTGGTCTTATAGCTGGTACTGTCGGCAATGGTAGTAGATGATAACGCATCTCTTGTCACCATCTTATAAATGGTGCCGTAGCGCGCAGGCAACCTGAATTTTGTGCCAGCACCCACTTCGGCATAGCCTTCGTTGTAACAAAGCTCATTATCAATCCACCCCTCCGAAGCATCGATTTTCATGTTCATATCAATGTAGTAGGAGTTGTAGAGAGTTGGCTTGACAAAACTGCACACATTTTGGAAATTTCTGAACAAGGCCACGCTATCGGGCAAGCCGAACTCCCACAGTGTCGTGACAGTGGCATCGCCTAAGTCCTCCTCGTTAAGCACGAAATTTGGCATCAATATCACATCCGACGTTAGCGTGTCGCGAGTGACGATTGCGTCGCTCACGTTGTTGTCGGGTAAGTAGGTCTTGCCGTTGCTGCCGGTCCATGATTGGAGAGTGTATCCGAAGGAGCGCAGCTTCTCGTATTTGTGGTGATAGTAATTTGAAGGAATGGTGATTACGCCACAGCTGTCGGCATATTTCACGAAAGGAGTTCCGTAGAAAATGAACTTGTGGTTTCCCACATTGTTCGCCTCAATTTGGTTTTGTGCAGGGCCTGGTGGTACCTGCTGTTCTAGTGGGAGTGCCGAGAGTGACATGGAAAACAGTCCCCCGCCACAAAAATGAATAATAAATTTCTCATAAGATGAAAACTTTAAATATTTGTAATTAGGTTGAATAAAAACATGAATTTTGGTTTTGTTGCTGACTTTGCGCAAGAAATCTCTCATACTTATCGGCTGTGGCCATTCCCCGGGTGCTATCTTCATCAACGTGTCGGTTGAGCCTCGCCTGATCTTACACGGACAGCGGCTATGATTTTTATCACGCCGCCAGAGTCTTCTTGACATTATGATATTTCAGACAGCTTCAAATCACGTGTCAAAGATACAAAATGTTTTTGAAATGGTTATAGTGTTACAAGCCTTCTCTGCCGTTTAATCCCTAAATAACATAGCAAAGAAACCCCGCATGATTAACACTGTTCTTAATTCTGGCATGCTCAACACCATTTATTCATGCAATCAAATCATATGGTAGTAGGTAGGCTGTTGATTTGTTTTGCTGTGGATGTTTAATGACCTATGGCATCATTAAGAATCAATTTCATCTTGTAAAATATCTTACGCATGAGATAAATGGTATTCTCATAAACTCTGGCGTAAATGAATCGGCCGAATACCAGCGTATGTGGTGTGTATCTGAACAATAAAGTCAAGGTTTTTCTTTTTATGCCTTTTCCAAAGTCCAAGTCTGGGGCCATTTCTCTTAATAAGTCTATTGGGGCATACCGATTAAAAGAAATATTATGAAGTTGAGCAATCGAGCCTTGAGAAACTAAGAAAAAGTGTAGAATACTATCTTGAAGTTTGCTTTTTACCTGGGTGTCATCTCCGATAATGTCTGTTAGTTTCCAGAGGTTGGCAATGGCTATACTTTCTGACAGTTCTATTTCTTTATGTTTTTTGCTTCTTGTTGCTGATTCTGAATGTTTCCTGTAAATATTGAGTAACCTTTCTGCTTTAACGCAAAGATTTGCTTTTAGATAGCATTCATGAGTAAACGGTTGGTCTTGTAAGTAAATACCAGGAACAAACGTTATATGATTATCGATTAGAAACTCTCTCCTATATAAATTACACCATACATAGCATCGTGTAGGGGCTAAGAATGTTAAGAATAACTCCCTTCCTGTATACATACGACATTGGAACTCTTTTTGAGGAGGGAAAATGTTTTGTTTGATTTCCTCATTCGACATTTCGAGAAAATCTGCTATGACAATGTCTGCTTTCGTTTCCAGGGCTTTTTGTAGCAGTACACCTAGACTATTCTCAATGAGTAGGTCATCAGAGTCGGGCATGAGTATATACTCTCCCCTTGCAACTGCTATACCATGGTTGCGGGCAACAGACAAACCTTGATTCTCCTGATTGATAACAGTGATGTTGCTGTGTTGGTGAATGATATCTGCAATTATTTCGATGCTTTTGTCTGTCGTTCCATCATTAATCAGGATGACCTCAAAGCAATCATCTTCAAGGTTTTGATTATAAATACTTTCTATACAAGGTCTAATATAATTCTCGACATTGTACACAGGGACAATTATACTTAGTGGTATCATTTGGTTTTTATGTGCTATATTATTTATTGGATATCAAAGAAAAAAAGTAAACAACACTTTGTCTTCCAATAGTTTTCCAGGCTTCTTAAAAAAGTCTGTTCGCCTATGGAAAAATGGTAGTCTTATTGCTATATTGTTTTTATAATCTGCAAAAGTACAAAAAATTGATAAATCGTCGTTTGTTTTTATTTTAAAAACATGCCTCTCTTGACGAGTTCTGCAGGAAATTCTCATGCAAAGTTTCAAAACACTATATGGTTTACGCCAAGGGCTTGAATACCGATGGCGAAATTATTTAAAGGTTTGGGAGGCGCGAACCTGGCTCCTATTAGTCATGTGCGAGACAACAAAACCCGTTGGATTCCAACGGGTTTTTATGAGTTTTTGGGTCCTGAATTCAAGCAGAACCTATTTTATTTCATCAAAAGTTACACGTTGATGTGTATCTTTCATTGCAATATTATAGCTGATTATCGCAGGAGGCGGTAGAATTGCCAAGCATAGATGAGCTCGATGATGACAATGACGGCATTCAAGATAATGCCGTTTAAATCGATTCCCAGCATGAAGCAGGCAATCGGGAGGAGTACGATGACAAGGATGCGTACAATCATCCAGATGCCTAGGCGCTGCAGTTGCCCGCGGTACCAAGTGATAATCAGTGCACCCAGCGGCAGGTAGAACAATGGCAGCACACAGGCAATGATGAAACCGACCTCGGGCTGAGCCGATTCAAAGAAGATGGCAAAGAAATCGACAATGTTTTTCACCAGGACAATAATCCATAATGCCGTGAGCGGGTGATACAGGTGTTTCATGCCACGCATCGTGACATAATACATGGCTATCATACCCACTGTGTTGATGAGCGCAATGGCTATCGAGGCGTGCTCTTTCATCCAGCTATCAATTTGGGAGATGGTGCATATAGCTGCTGCCACCATGATGATGAAGGCTGCTGTAATTACCCATTTGGGAAGGCCAGAGTCCAGATGGTCAATGTTGCGGAGAGCGGATTGAGTGTAATCCAGATTGTCGTTAGTGCTCTTGCTCATTTATGAATTTTGATTGTTTTTTTTTATTAATGATACAAAGGTAATCATCTCTTTTTAAAACAAGGCTAAACGGATGCATAAATCAGCCATTTTTGACGCAAAATAGCCGATTTGGTCGCTTTGTAGCCGATTTGGTTGGTGCATAATTGAGGTTTTTGTCATATTGACGGAGTCCAACACAAAATTATAGTAATTTTGTAATCGAATCACAAATTATGGTTGACTAATATGCAAGATGCACTTATCCTTAAACTCATCATTGTAGCCCTAGCGGCTACTTTTGTTGCAGTTATCCTTGCACTGGTGTTGTCGTTTAATGTGATTCATAAGCTGATGAAGCACAACACCAATCTGTTGAGTGAGATGCGCGAGAGGGATGAGCAGCAGGCATCAACCAAAGAAGCATTCTTTCAGACTGAGCATGAACTGCATATAGCAGAAGAAGAACTCAGGAAAGCCCAAGATAAGATTAATGACATGATGCGTCAAGCCAATCAGGCCGACCGTGCGGACACGTTGTTACAGCAGGAAATCAATGATGTGACCAATGTTGCCGACATGACCGACGAGCAACTCATGAGCTGGATTGACGCACAGATGGATAGAGTGGGACTGCACAGGAACCCCGATGTGACCCTCAAAGAAATCGCCCAGACGCTCGGCTTGACGCAGCGTCGTGTCACCCAGGCCATTAAAGCGCGGAAAGATGACAACACCCTCGCCGAATACTTGACCACCAAGCGCCTGCTGGAAGGCTGCCGCCTGCTGGTGGAGCAGCCCAACTGGACTGTCGATGCTGTAGCCCACGAGGCGGGTTTTGGCGGTACGACCACCTTCCGCACCATATTCAGGAACCGCTTCGGCATGTCGCCCAAGCAATATCGCGAGAAAAAACGTCTGATGGACTGACTTGAGGTAACAGTAGTTGACATTAGCCGAGAAGAAAAAGACTATAGATAATCTAAGATATAAAATGAGAAATTTTAAAAATATTTCACTTGCAATACTGCTGCTGGCCATGTTTGCCGGCATCATGACATCTTGCTCAGATGAACCAAAAAACGGTGAGAACCATCGCGATTATAACCTTGATGTCAAGGTCGTGCAGACACGCGGTTGCCATGCTCTGAAGGATTTGCAAGACGACATCCTGAATCTGCATTTCAATCAGATTATCTTTGAATACACGTCGGTGGGTCCCGATATGAAGACGCCGGTGCGCTTGACAGGCGTCATCTCGATGAATCCTGCCGTTTTTAACAAGGAGGCAGCTCCGCGTGCACTCATGTTCTACAACGAGTTCACGACTGCCAAGCATGGGGAGCGCACCTCACAGAACGAGATTGACGACGTGGGGTTCTATATGAACAAATTCCAGAACCTGATTGCCATCTCCTCGGACCTGTATGGTTGGACATTGACCGAGGACAAGCCCCAGGCCTACTGCTGCCCGGAGATTACCGCCCAGGAATCGATTGACTGCTGGGATGCCGCAATGATTGTCTTGAAAGACAAGGGATACGCCATCGATGGCCTGCGCAAATTCAACGTGGGTTACTCCAGCGGCGGCTTCTCGGCCATCGCCTTGCAGCGCTATGTGGACGAGTATCGTCCCGACCTGCATTGGGATCTCACTGCTGCCGGTGCCGCCCCGTTTGACATCTGCACCATCTATGAGAACTATGTGGAGAGCGATTTCTCGGGCTACATTTGCGCCCTGCCGCTCATGATGGTGGCTTACAAGGAGACCTACCACATGAACTTCTCCTACAGTGATGTCTTCAAGGAGCCGCTGGCCAGTCACATTCAGGAGTGGATTCTCTCAAAAGACTATGGCACTTGGGACATCAACGGTCTGATAGGCACCGAGAAAATCAGTGATGTACTAACACCTGCCGCCTGCAACTACAAGAGCGGAATCGGCAAGGTCGTCTATGACAAGTTCCGCAGCAACTCGCTGTGC
>CACZAC010000056.1 GCA_902779125.1 uncultured Bacteroidales bacterium
TTTGCCATTTTTCATGCTAATAATATTATAACCGCTGCAAAGTTAAGTATTTCAATTCATTACGAAGATTTCAGGTGTATATTTGAGCTTTAACCCAAAAATATACCTAGTGAATACGTTCCATTGAAAAAGGTAGAAATAATGTGCTTGAAATCCATTTATTTCGATGCTTTTGCTTTTCGTTCTTGACTCCAAGTAGTGGTATGGTTTACTTTTGCAGCGTGAGAGGTGGATATTTGTGCCTTTAACACCTCGTTAACGTTTCCGCGCCTCCCATTTTAAGTGATTGAAAATTTGATATGGCTGATTATAAAATGATTATAAAAACACGAGGATTGACAGGCCAATTGCCTTTTGACTAGTTCAATGCATTGGATTGGGAGTGTAATCTAAACCCAAATTTGGGTTTTTAGGGAAAAGTTTTTAACTTTGTGGCTGTTTATTAGTCTAAATGACAAAATTACACGGTTTGTTAATAATTACGATTATGAAACGGATTAGATTATACATCATGGTTGCGGTGCTGGCGGTGGCTGGCATGATGGCAACAGAGGCTAGCGCCCAGGTGCTGCGCGATGCTGATTTCAACAGCATCGGACGCATCAACGGCAACGGCGTGGTGCGTGACGGCACGATGCACTCAATCGGGTCGTTTGACGCCGACGGCAAAGTGCGTGACGCCAAAGGAAATGCCATAGGCGTAATCAAGGAACTGGAGATTTTTGACACCGAGGGCACCCGCATCGGCTATATCAATACCGACGGCACGGTGCGCGACGGCGAGAGCAACATCCTGGGCTACATCAGCATCAACGACGGCAAAGTGACCGACGCCGAGAAAAAGACCATCGGCTTTGCCCGTGGTGTGAGAGTGGACTGGATTGCCTGCTACTACTTCTTCCACTTCTTTGGCAAGTAACCGACAAAGAAAACTATAAGCACAATAAATACAAACTAATCACTATCAACAGATTATTGTATTTATTGTCTTCTTTCTATGACTCGTATGCAGATGAAGAGGATATTGTTGACTTTGGCTATTGTGCTGACGGCAGCCAATAGCCTTTTTGCGCAACTGCCACCCGACTCAGTGCTTCGGCGCTACGCCGCTGGGATGCTCATGGTGGGTTTCAAGGGCGACAGCGTGACCGAGGACTGTGATGCGGCACGTTATGTGCGCGACTTGAAAGTAGGCGCTATCGTGCTGTTTGACATCGACGCGACGGGCGATGCCACCATCGGGTCACGCAATATCACCAGCAAGGAACGCCTCACTCGCATGACCGCCCAGTTGCAGGCATGGGCCGACTATCCCCTGCTCATCGCCACCGACCAGGAAGGCGGCAGAGTGGCACGCCTGAAACCACAATACGGCTTCCTGCCCACGGTAACCGCCGAGTATCTGGGCACGGTAGATAACGAGGACACCACGCGTTACTACGCGTCCCGTATCGCCAAGGAAATGAGGGAAAGCGGCGTGAACATCAACCTGGCTCCCGTGGTTGATGTGCTGAACCACGACTGCGCCGCCGTGGGCCACTACAACCGCTGCTACTCCACCGACCCGCAGGTTATCGTCCGCCATGCAGGCTGGTTCATCGACGAGAACCACCGTCAGGGCGTGCTGTGTACCCTCAAGCACTTCCCGGGCCACGGCAATGCCATCGACGACTCGCACTACGGCTTCGTTGACGTGACCAACGCCTGGACCCCGGTTGAACTCGAGCCATTCAAAATGCTCATCGACGAGGGCAAGGCTGACCTCATCATGACCGCCCACCTGTTCAACCGAAACATCGACGAGGACTATCCAGCCACGCTGTCCAGCAAGACCATCAACGGCCTGCTTAGGAAGCAGATGGGATTTGACGGCGTTGTGGTGACCGATGACCTGTACATGCAGGCCATCCGCAACCAGTACAGCATCCCCACAGCGCTGGAGTTGGCTATCAATGCCGGTGCCGACCTCATCTGTGCGGGCAACAACATCAGCACTGGATTTGAAGCCGACCGCCCCTTCAAACTGGTGGAAATGATTGTAAACTCAGTAAAAGAAGGCCGCATCTCCTGGGAACGCATGGAGCAATCCCATGAACGCATCAAGCGCTTGCAAGAAAAAATCAACCAATAAAATACAATTTACGATGAAACGCATTATTCTCATAGCAACAATCGCCATCTTCGCATCAATGACCATCATGGCTAGCGGCAGGACACCCCGTCGCCACAAGATGCCACGTCCACGTCAGTCTCTCGCAATCAAGATGCCCGAGGCGCTCAAGCCCGGCGACAAAATCGCCATCATTTCGCCTGCCAGCACACCTGGTGACCAAAATCCCGAAAAGGCTGCCGCCACACTGCGCGCCTGGGGCTTTGAACCCGTTATCGGACAGCATGTACTGACCAAGAATCACGCCTATGCCGGAAGCATCCGTGAACGCTGCTCCGACCTGCTCTGGGCACTCAACGACCCCGACATCAAGGCCATCGTGTGTTCACGCGGCGGCTATGGCTCGGCAATGCTGCTCGATCCGATAAGCCGTGACGACTTCAGGCGCAATCCCAAGTGGATTGTGGGTTACAGCGACATCACTGCCCTGCACAGCGCGATGGTGTGCAGCGGTGTCATGAGTCTGCACGCCAATATGGGTGGCGCACTGGGCGAACGCGGAGCCAACGACAACATCAACCTGATGTTGCGCGACGTACTCATGGGCAAACTGCCCAGCTACACTGTTCCCGCCCATCCGCTGAACAAGACGGGCAAAGCACACGGCATCGTCATCGGCGGCAACATGGCAGTGTTTACCAACATTGGCGGTAGCCGCGAGTGGGACTTCCTGGACCGCGACAACATCCGCGGACGCGACATCATCCTGTTCTTTGAAGACGTGAGCGAGAGTATGCCACGCGTCAACAGCATGCTGCAGCAGTTACGTCTCAAGGGCGTACTTGACCATGTCAAGGGCATCATTGTGGGCCGTTTCACCGAGTATGAGCCCCGTGACGGCTGGACCGACATGAACGAGATGCTGAGCGAAACACTCAACGGCTACAATATCCCCGTGTGCTACGACTTCCCCGCCAGCCACGACGAGAGCTGGAACTACCCGATGATCGAGGGCTGCCCCGCTACGCTGGAAGTAAATCCTGAGGGCGTTAAACTGACTTTTGAGAAGTAATGACCAGAAATGATAAACTCCTGTTGCTCGCCATCATCGCCGTGCTGGCGTTGGTTGCCGCACACGCCTTCCTGTCGGTGGACTTTGTCAAGGGCGGCAAGAAGGTCATCTCACGCGTTGAACTCAAAAACCTCGATCCCGCCAACAACGGCATCAATATCGAGGTGAAAGAGCCGTGGTTCAACCCCAACAAGGAACTATCGTTTAATGTGGGCGAGGCCGACGAGCGCAGTTTCGACCGCTTCGACGTCACCCGCTGCCTGCTGCAGTGCGCACAGGAACTGGGCGAACGCGACTTCTCTCGCATCTACCTGTGCAACAAGGATAGTCGCCTGTACTACATTAAAGCCGAGGATTTCAAGCAACTGGGCGTGCAGTACAAGAACGGCGAAACGCTGAATACCTTGAGCCTGTATGTGAAGCTGCCTCAGATCACCTACACCCTTAACGACAGCCTTGCCTTCCCGGTGCATGAAGGGATGCTAAGCAGTATCTCGGACGCTCAGGACTGGAACACGATGATGTCCAACCTGCTCAGGTAGATTTCAGTCTTTCAGGCGAGATAAATAAGCAACACCGCCGCCCGACTATCAACTGTCGGACGGCGGCGTTCCATAGGAAAAGATTCTTGTTTCTTTTTGTCTTCTCTTCGTTGATTAGAACTTGAAGTCGATACCGGCACCGAACACCTTGTTGGTGCGGCTGTAGGTGTCCTTACCGGGCAGCGTGGTGTTGAAGTAGTTCTCCTCGCTGCGGTCATATTTCTTGTAGGTGGTCCAGAAGTAGCCCACGTTGACCTTAATCTTCTCGGTCACGTTGACGGCACCACCGAAGCCGATTGAGTAGCTGTCGCAGGAGAAGGAGGTGTGGGTCTGGTAAGCGTCGCTCAAGCCGTAGTCGGTGTTCTGGTAACCGCCGCTCACGGTGAACATCTTGTTGATGTCCCACTCCACACCAGCGAGTACCTCATGGGTACCGTGGCGCAGGGCTTTCTGCTTGTCATGAGCCATCTTGGCGTGCTTGTCGTCGTAGTAGTGGTACTCGACGGTGGCGCGCAACTTGTCGGGGATGAACTCGTAACCGAGGGCGGTGTAGAGTACCGCGGGCAGGTCATTGGGCGTGTTTACGCCGTGCTTGTAGTCGGCCAGGGCTGCCTCAAAGGCGGCAGGCTCGGCTGTTGCGGTCTTGGTGTCGTTCTCGATGCTGAGTTTGGTCTTGAACTCATACTTGGCAGCCAGGGTAAAGCCCTTCCACACCAGGTCCATACCGATGATGGGGGTGACGCCCCAACCCGTCTGGGAGCAGTTGAGGTCGATGTTGGCCATCTCGCCGTTCTGGTTCACCAGCGTGCTCAAGGTCGAGGCCAGTGCGGGATAAGCAAGGGCAATCTGCTGAACAGAATTTGCCAACTCGGGCTTGGGCATGACCTTAACAAAGCCAGTGTAGTTGCCGTCAAAGTAGTTCATACGGCCACCAACGTAGGCGCTCATCCAATCCAAAATCTTATAGGTGGCACCCAACTGCAGGCCGTAGATGTACTGGCGACCCTTCATCGACGAGTTAATGTCATACTTGTCGGCGGTCAGCGGCAGCAGAGAGGCAATACGCGGATCGGCAAGGATGGGAGCCGTGGCAGGATTGTCGGCCAAGGTCTTCTTCAAGCCGGCGGTCTGGGCGTAGATACCGGCCATGATGCTGGCATCAAACACGGGCAGACCATTGTCAAATGAACACTTGCCGCCACCACCGGTGAAGCCGAAGAAACCCGAGAAGGTCCAGCGGTTCTTCTTGTAGGCGCCGTAGAGCGACGGAATCACGGGAGCCGACGCCTTGCCCTTGTACAGACGGGTGTGGTCAGCCTCAGGGAAGAGGGCAAACGTGGTGAGGGCGTCGCGCGACTGGGTGGCGCTCTGGATGTTCAGCGACAGGGTCCAGCCGTCATGGTCCATAAAAGCCAGACCGGCGGGGTTGGTATAAACACCGTCAATTTCGTGGCTGGCACCACGGGCCATCATGCGCATGAACGCGATATGCTGGTTAGTGTTGTGCAGCAGGCCACCGGCAAATGCCGACAAACCGAAGGCTGCAAGAGAGAGAACTAAAGTTGTAATCCTTTTCATTGCTATCATAAATTATTTATTAAACAAACCTGAAGTGGAGATTTTTGTCGTGGCAAAATTACAACCATAACACCAAATAGTGGGCAAAAAGTCATAAAAAATGGCCTTTTTGCCCCATTTCACCACATTGTTACACTTTTTAACAGTCCCAAACTGTTAAAAACTCGGGAAAACATGGCGAATTATTGGTGATTTTGTGATTCAAGAGCTTAACCCGCATACCTCTACAGATGATTACCAACACAGGATACAAAGAGCAGAAGGATGTGATGGCCTACCTTGCCCATGTGCCATTTGACGTGTCACGCAAGTCGCTTTACCATCCCACGAACTATATGAAGGTTTCTGCCCCGACGACATCGACGAGGCAGTCGCCACCCTGCAGCAGTTCAGCCGTCAGGCGACAGGCTAAGGAGGGCAAATTCATTAAACAACTCGACTGCGCTTTTTTCTTTTAACGTGAGTTCGACGAATATACACTTTAGAAATCAATGAGTTAGCCATCCAAGACCTGTAGAGACGCAAAATTTTGCGACAAAATAAAAGGAAAACAAGAAGTACAATAAATACAAATTATTGATTAACAGGTGATTTTATTTATTGCTCTTATTGTTTCACGACCGATTGCAGCCAGGTGACGATGTCCTGAATCACCTGAGGTGCCATGGTTTCGCTGATGCCGGCAAAGTCGATGCTTCCATCCCAGCCGCTGCAGGTCTGGAACAGGTGGTTCAGATTCTCATAGGACTTGACCGTCGCATGAGGCACATATCGTGCGATAGCACCCAGATTATCCTCGCTGCCCACTTGGCAGTCTAACGCGCCGTTCACGGCCAGCATGGGGCACTTGATGCTCTTGAGGTTCTCGGTCGGATCGTCTTGCATCAGCTTGACGTATTCTTCAGTAGTGTATTCCTCAACCATCGCCTCGATGACATCGCTGGCGGTAATGGAGGAGTCCTGGGCCTGATACAATTCCACATATTGTTCTACCACAGGGTCAGTCGCAAAATAATTCCTCAAATGCTCGCGCATCGCGGTGGTGTCGCTTTCGGTACCGACGATGGTCAGCACCTGGTTAACTAAATGTCTTTCTTCCTCGCTTCTTTCAACGTGCATCATGCGATTCATCACATCCTGTTGCCTGATGTTGAACTCGTAAATCGGGAGCCCCACGCCCGCCATCGAGACGATGAATGCCAATTCATCGGGATACTTGGCCGCATTCTTGATGGCGATAATGCCACCCTCGCTATGACCGAGGATACCGATGTGCGAAGCGTCAACCTCGGGACGGGCCGACACATAGCGCACGGCAGCCATGGCGTCGCCGGCGAGGTCGTCGGTCGGGTCAGTGGGTTTGCCACCGGTTGATGCGCCAACGCCACGCTTGTCATAGCGCAACACGGCAAATCCATGACGGCTAAGCGCATCGGCAAGCAACAGATGGCCCTTGTGGCCGAAGATATTCTCGTCACGGTCCAGTGAGCCGCTACCCACCACGAGCACAACAGCGGGGAAGTAGTTGCCGGCATTGGGCAATGTCAATGTACCGGCAAGCGTGATATCACCGTTGGTGAAGGTTACATCCTCGCTGTGATAGGGCTTGTTGACATCAGCCTCGATGAGGGCCTCCTGTGGGCGATAGGGAGCATCGTCATTCTGCGTCAAGCGTAAAGAGAAGATTTTGCCGCCCTGGTTAAACTCTCCTACAATGTCGTCCCCGTCGAGTGTTCCCTCAAAGGCTGAACGTATAATGGATAAATCTATGCTCAATGTGTCACCATTAATGATAGCTGTCGCGGGCAGGTCAAATGATTTTTGGGTCGGAGAGTCCCAAGTGACAGTGATACTATCGGCGGTCTGCTCTATGTGGAAAACGAGAGGTAACGAGTAGGGGCCTCCTGCGGTAACGCCATGCCATGTGCCGTTAAAGCATTGTGCTGAAATGTTGGAAAACAGCAAGATACTTAATAATGATGTGATGATTAAGCGTTTCATAATAGTCAAGTTTATAGTTATTATCAAATGTCGATTTTACCCTTTAGACGCATTACCCATCCTAAAAACTACAAAAAGCCAGCGAAATATGATTCTCGCTGGCTCGTGTTGATAGATGCTGTAAACGCACAAAACGATTTGACGAACGGCCACGCCAAGGCGAGGCCCTACTGTGCGGATGCCCCTCTAAACTCTAACTTCTAAACCCTAAACTGCAGCTGTTGCAAAACTCCACTTGACACAGTTTAAATCGGCCTAACGGCCGAGAAATCAAAAAAACGTATAAAATCAAAAATAATAAATTTTTATTATAATTTCATTAATAATTTTTTTGATTTCTCGCGCGTAGCGCGATCACCAATAAGAGACATGAGTTTTGCAACACCGTCATCACAGTGTGACGACGGTGCCGATGGGCTCGCCGCTCATTACCTTGAGCAGATTGCCGTACACGTCCATGTTGAAGACGTGGATGGGCAGGTTGTTGTCGCGGGCCATGACGGTGGCGGTCATGTCCATGACCTTGAGGCCGCGGTTGTAGATTTCGTCGTAGGTGATGCGGTCAAACTTCGTCGCCGTGGGGTCCTTCTCGGGGTCGGCGGTGTAGATGCCGTCCACGCGGGTACCCTTGAGCATGACGTCGGCCTCGACCTCGATGGCACGCAGCGTGCTGCCCGTGTCGGTGGTAAAGAAGGGGCTGCCCGTGCCGCAGGAGCAGATGGCGACCTTACCGGCCTGCATGGCGTCGATGGCGCGCCACTTGCTGTAAGGCTCACCGATGGGGAACATGCCGATGGCGGTGAACACCTGGGCGGGCTGGCCGATGGCTTCAAGCGCCGACGAGAGCGCCAATGCATTAATGACGGTGGCGAGCATGCCCATCTGGTCGCCCTTGACGCGGTCGAAGCCCTGCGCGGCGCCCTTGAGGCCGCGGAAGATGTTGCCGCCGCCCACGACGATGGCTACCTGTACGCCAGCATCGACGATTTCCTTGATTTGGGTGGCATAGTCGGCCACGCGCTGCGGGTCGATGCCGCTACTCTGTTCTGCTGCCAGCGACTCGCCGCTGAGCTTGAGCAATATGCGATGATAAATCGGTTTCATAGTGATGTCTTTGATTATCGGTTAAAAAAAGGTTGGTACAAAACTGAGTTTTGTCCAACCTCATTCATTTATAGTATCATTATCTAAATCATTACTTGCCTGCAAGTGCATTGGCACGCTCCAGATACTTATCAACCTGCAAGCCCACCTGCTGAGCATAGTTAGGATATTTGTCCTTGATAGTCTGGTAAACGGCAGCCTCCTCGGCATACTTCTTCTGCTCGTGGAGAACAGTGGCCTTCTTTACCATGAATACGGGAACATAAAGCTCGTTATCGCCAGCCATGCTGATAGCCTTGTCATAGGAAGCCACAGCCTGGTCATACTTCTTGAGGTTCACATAGCAGTCACCAAGCAGGGACTGTGAAGCCGGACCAACGATGTCACCGGCGGGCGTGTAATCCTCCAAGTGCTTAATGGCCTTCTCATACTCACCCTTCTTGTACAGCAGGATAGCAGAAGCGAGGTTTGCACGGTCGGCAGACTTGTCGCTGAACTCGGCAGCCACTTTCTCGTAGTCCTTCAATGCAGCATCCTCTTCACCCTGCAACATTTCCATGTCGGCTTTACCAATCTGCTGGATTGCCTTCTCCTGATTGGGCTTCTGAATTAAATGCACATAGCCGAAAACCAGCAGCAATATCGCTGCTATAGCCATAAGAGCCCAATAGATGTACTTCTTGTTTTCTTCAATGCGTTGTGCCGCGGTTGAGAGGGACTCATTCACCTCTTCAAGGGTCGTGCGGGCACCCTGATCTTGTTTTTTTGCCATTTTTATTTCGTTAATTTTTAATGTATTCGACAGTTTAGCGGGTGCAAAAGTAATAGTTATTCTTAAAATGAAAAAGCAAAATGGCAACATTTTTTGTTTTTTGGGCATTTTTGGCACTAATCAGCGGTCAATATCAATGCTAAACACAAAAAAATTTTGCAGTTTTGGCTCTAAAGCAGTATCTTTGCCACCACTTCAAGAAACAGTTTTATGGATTTAAAATGCCCACAGTGTGGAAAATGGATGGCCGTGTCACAAGAGGAACTTGTGATACACGGCAGTCAAGTCGTGTGCCCGCAGTGTCTGGTCGTTTGCCAATACGAGAACGGCGCTCTCGTGCCCCGCGATGATTCCGACGCGCCCTATCGGCACACTGCCAGCGTGCAGACTTCCACCAAGGGCAGCACCAAGTTCTGCCACAGCTGCGGCAAGAAGTTGCCGGGAGGCATCAGTTTCTGCCCCTATTGCGGTGCCGATTTGAAATCCCCGTTCAAGATGCCCATCGAGACCCAGCCCGTGAATGCCCCCGTCCAAAAGGCACCCGAACCCGTCAAGGAAAAGCCCAAGCCCAAAGTGCAGCAACCCGAACAGCGTCAGCAGCCTTCCAACCAGCAACAGTCCTCAGCCAATTATGTAGAGGATAAATTGCGCACCATGACGCGCCACTATAACAACACGAGTCCCCGGCTGCATCAGCATGGCACCATGCCGAGCAAGACGTTTAAAGTAATAGCCTATATCATCATCGCCCTGCTCATCATCCTGCTCGTTGGCATCATCATCGCCGGCAACAGCATCGAGTCCAACTTCTAGACATCACCACGCCTCTATTCAAACAACTTATACAACGATGAACAACTAAAAACAACCTTGTTCACCGTTTTTAAAACACATTCATGAATAATTCATACCCATCAAATAATTTATCCCAATTTGTTATTAATTTGATTTATTTTCATCCCCAGGACGGTCCTTGTTCCAGTTGTCCAGAACGCGGATGCCAGTTCAAAAAGCCCGCTAACTGATGGGGGCAGCCAGCGGACTTCTCATTGTATTCCAGGGAATACCTATCTTGTCTTTTCGTTCATCTTAGCGGACGATGATTTTCTTGCCCTGGTGGATGTAGATGCCGGGGGCGGTGGGGACGTCCTTGCCCACGGGCTGGCCCATCAGGTTGTAGTAGTTGTCATCCTGCGGGCGGCGCGGCGACTTGTCGGCCACCACCTCATCGATGCCATTGAAGGCGCCATGGCGGTAGCGCATGCCTTTGTATATGATTTTGCCGTCCTTCACCACATGGCTCAAACCGCACCACTCCTGATAGTCGGCAGCAGGGTCTGGTTTGCGCGTGAACGGCGTCAGCAGGTCACCCATGTCATAGCTGTCAAAGCCGATGCCCTCGACCACATAGGCCAGCGTGTCACCCTGTTCGCCAATATAA
>CACZAC010000057.1 GCA_902779125.1 uncultured Bacteroidales bacterium
CGGCAAGACCGTTGCTGGCGTACGCTACTTCAACATGGCTGGTCAGGAGATGACCGAGGCTAACGGCCTGACCATCGTTGTTACCACCTACACCGACGGCACCACCAGCGCTGTTAAGGTTGTGAAGTAAGGCTTTAGGCTTTAGCTATTAGGCTTTAGACGTTAGACTTTAGGCCTTTTAGCTGATAGCGAACAGACACAGGGGAGACGCAAAATTTTGCGTCTCCCCTCTTTTCTTACTCTGCCAACAGGGGTTATGACAAAGTTTTTCTATAAAAAAGTCAATAATCAAAGATTATTGCCTAATTTTGCAGATTGTAACAAAACGAAGTTTAACCAAAAGCAAAAATAAACTACTACGATGACAAGATGTCAACATTGCGGACACGAGGTGCCCGAGGATTCAGTCTTCTGTAACCACTGCGGCTACCGCATGAATCAACAGGTAAGGTGCAGTTATTGCCACGAACCCATGCCTTCAACATCAGTATTCTGCCCACATTGCGGCAAGGCCGTTGACAATGCCGTGAGCGTTGCCAGCCAGGAACATGCGCCGGCAAGACAGCCCCAGCAGCCCACCACTTACAACGAGCAACGCCGTGCTGCTGAACAGCAGGCCGCCCGCCAGCCAATGAATGCCTGGAAGCAGCCCGAGCCTGTCGAGGACGACGATGATGATGACGATGATGGCGGTGGCAGCGGTTCTAACTTCAACCGCAACCTCATTATCGCTATTGTAGCAGCAGTGATTCTCATTGCCTTGCTGAGCCTGTTGCGTCACTGCAACAGTCAGGAAAATGACCGACTGGAGGCTCGTGCCGACAGTGCCGCAATGATTGCCGACAGCAGTCAGGAACCGATGCAGATCCTTAATGCCGAATTGAGCCGCAACGGCATGACCGACGACAAGGCCTACACGGGCTGTGCCGTCCGTCTCGCCAGCACCGACCCCGATACGCCCGAACGCATCGTCGGCGTGACCTACAAGGACGACACCGAGCGCCCCTTCGTCAAGGTCTATACCCTCACCCGTGACGGAGCCCAATGGAAGACCGAACTGGCCCAGACCAAGTACTTCGACGGACGCTCCATCATCATGGACAACAGCTCGCTCATCGCCGATGCCATGAACGTGCCGCGTGCCGCAACCGTTGACGGCAAGCAGTGCCTCTACTTCGCCTTCCTCAACCACCTGAAGGGTGCCGGCGAGGGCAACAACGGCCGCGTGACACTGGCCTTGTATGATGTAGAGGGCAAGAAGTTGACCACGCTGACCTATGACGGCCAGATACGCTCCCGCACCGACGGCCGCCAGTATGTCTATAGCCGCGGCCCGCTGGAAAGCACCAGCAGCAGCGAGCGCTCTTTCCTGCGTCAGGAGGCTGCCAGCCTGGGATGCATCAAGGTAGCGACCCAGGAAGAAATTGACGCCGAGGAAGAGGCCAAAGCCAAGGAAGAGGAAGAAAAAGCCCTTGCTGGTGAGGAGAATGCCGACGCCAAGTGGGACCACGACAATGCCGAGAACATGGACAAGCTCAAGGAAGGCGAGGAAGTGAAGATGAAGCCCACCCAGTATGACAAGCCCATCATCAACATGAAGGAGATCAAGGACAAGCTCGAGAACGACCGCTATCTGGTATTCCTTGACACCAAGGGTTCGGTTGTCGGTTTCAACAAGAGTTCCCGCAAGTACTTCACCGTCTATGCCGGCAAGAACGGTGCCGCCAGCAGCATCAGCTTCAGCGGCGACAACAACGTGCTCATCAAGACGCCCGGCGGCTCCATTACCTATGACCTGGTGCATGACCGTGCCAAATCTTCCAACTAAAAGAGAGACATGACTCCCGAAAAACGATATTATTTCTGGTTTTTCTTCAAGTTGAACATCATCATCTTGGCACTCTTGGCCCTGCTGTGGTGGCTCAACAATGTCGTGTATGCAGGATAGTTCTAGAGCATCTAGCCCAGCAGTCACCAACCAGAGACCAAAAACCGGAAACTTACAATTAATAATTTGAATATGGTTGAAATCAGAGAAATCCAACCCACCAAGCGCAACCTGCTCAAGTTTGTGCACTTCCCCATCGACGACCTCTACCGCGACAGCGAGTACTTCGTTCCGCCACTGGTCACCGACGAACTCAACACCTTGCGACCCGACAAGAACCCCGCGTTTGACTTCTGCGAGGCCGTTTATTACCTGGCTTACCGTGACGGAAAAATTGTGGGCCGTGTCGCCGGTATCATCAACCATGTGTGCAACGAGCGTTCAGGCAAAAAGGAGGCCCGATTCAGTTACATCGACTTTATCGACGATGCCGAGGTCGTTGACGCCCTCATCGACGCAGTCACCAAATGGGGCAAGTCCAAAGGCATGGAGCACTTGACCGGCCCGTTGAGTTTCACCGACATGGACCCCGAGGGTATGCTCGTCGAGGGCTTTGACCGTGTGGGCACCAGCGGTGGCATCTACAACTATCCTTATTATCCCAAGCACATGGAGCGCCTGGGCTTCGTCAAGGATGCCGATTGGATTGAGCTGCTGATTACCATCCCCAAGGATATTCCCGAGAAGATGCAACGCATCTCCAACCTTGTCTCACAGCGCTACAACCTGGAGACCATCAAGTACACCGACCGCAAGAAACTTGTGGCCGACTATGGTGATGCCATCTTCAAGCTGATCAACGTGGCCTATGACGACATCTTCGGCTACTCGCCACTGTCCGACAAGCAGATCAAGCACTACATCAAGATGTACCTGCCTTTCCTGCCGTTGAACGACCTGGCCATGGCCGTGGAGAAGGAGACACGCGAACTCATCGCCGTGGGCATCTCCATTCCCTCAATGGCGCGTGCGCTCATCAAGAACCGCGGACGCCTCTTCCCCATAGGCTGGAAGCCCCTGTTGAAAGCCTTCAAGCGCAACGATGTGGTGGACCTGATGCTCATCGCCGTCAAGCCTGAGTACCAGAACAAGGGCGTGAACTCACTGTTGTTCACCGACTTGATTCCCTGCTTCAACGAGAATGGCTACAAGGTGGCCGAGAGCAACCGTGAGCTCGAGCTCAACAGCAAGGTGCTCAAGCAGTGGGAATACTTCGAGACCGACCAGCACAAGCGCCGCCGCGCATTTACTAAGGAAATTTGATTTACCCACTGGTAAATCAAATTGATTAGAGATTAGTGATTAGTGATTAGAGAAGAGATTAGAGAAGAGATTAGAGAATTAACAATATAACTACAATATTATGAACGACAAGATTCAAGTTATCAGCAAATATGCCCTCGACGGAAAGACCGCCGAGTGTGCAAAGGCCCTGCGTGAAACCGCCCTGGCCGCCAAAAAGACCCTCGAGAGCGGCAGCGGTGCCGGCAACGACTTCCTGGGCTGGCTTCACCTGCCCAGCAGCATCGACGAGCAGCAGTTCCAGGCTATCGAGAAGAGTGCTGCCCATTTGCGCAACGAGTGCGAATACGTCATCAGCATCGGTATCGGTGGCAGCTACCTGGGTGGCAAGGCCGTTATCGAGGCCCTGAGCAACCACTTTGCTGCCTACAGGCAGGATGGTGGCCCCAAGGTGCTGTTCGCCGGCAGCAACATCGGCGAGGACTACCTGTATGACATGATGGACCTGGTGCGCGGACACAAGTTCGGCATCATCGTCATCTCCAAATCAGGTACCACCACCGAGCCCGCTATCGCCTTCCGTCTGTTCAAGGAGATGCTCGAGAAGCAGGAGGGCAAGGAATTTGCACAGCGCAACATCGTCGCCATCACCGACGCACGCCGTGGTGCCCTGCGTGGCCTCGCCACTCAGGAAGGCTATGCCACCTTTGTCATCCCCGACAACGTGGGCGGCCGTTTTTCGGTTCTCACCCCTGTGGGTCTGTTGCCTATCGCTGTGGCTGGATTTGACATCCGTGCCCTGGTGGCAGGTGCTGTCGAGATGGAGCAAGGTGACGACGAGCAGGTACTGGAATATGCCATCACCCGCAACGCCCTCTACCAGGACGGCAAGAAGATCGAGATTCTCGCCAACTTCACCCCGCGTCTGCACTTCCTTGCCGAATGGTGGAAGCAGCTCTACGGTGAGAGTGAAGGCAAGGACCACAAGGGCATCTTCCCCGCCAGTGTCGATTTCACCACCGACCTGCACAGCATGGGACAGATGATCCAGGACGGCGAGCGCACCCTCTTTGAGACGGTCCTCAGTGTGGGTGACCAGGAGCATGAGGTCATCATCCCTCGCGACGAGGAAGACCTTGACGGCCTCAACTACATCGCCGGTAAGAACGTGGACTTCGTCAATAAGATGGCTGAACTGGGAACCCGCTTGGCACACGTTGACGGCGGTGTACCCAACCTGATCATCACCATTCCCGCCCTGACCGAGCGCTTTGTGGGCCAGTTGATCTACTTCTTTGAGAAGGCGTGCGGCGTTAGTGGTTATATGCTGGGCGTGAACCCGTTTGACCAGCCCGGTGTCGAGGCTTACAAGAAGAACATGTTCGCCCTGCTCGAGAAGCCCGGTCACGAAGAGGCCACTAAGGCCATCCGTGCCAAGCTCAGCTAACTATTGGTCATTTGATAACTAAAAACTGACAACTAAAAAATCTTATAACTTAAAACTAATAAAATGATTTATCCGATTCTTTCGGCCGAGGAAGCCGCCGAATTTGTACAAAATGGCTTCACAGTAGGTGTTTCGGGCTTTACATCACCCGGTTGTCCTCAAGCAGTGCCTGTTGCCATCGCCGAGCGCGCAAAGCGCGAGCATGAGGCAGGCCGCGAGTTCAAGATCAACCTCTTCTCCGGCGCATCGACCAGCGACCACATTGATGGTGAGCTGACGCGTGCCGACGCCCTGAACTTCCGCACCCCTTACCAGTCACACCCCGATATGCGCAAGGCCATCAACGCCAACGCTATCCACTATAACGACCGCCACCTGAGCGAGCTGGCACAGGAGTTCCGCTATGGTTTCTACGGCAAGATGGACATCGCCATCGTTGAGGCTCAGAGCATCACCGATGACGGCGAACTCGTACTGGGCACCTCGATGGGTAACACCGCCACTTGGCTTAAAATGGCCGACAAGGTGATTGTCGAGGTCAACGACCAGATTCCCGAGAGCATCCTGGGCATGCACGACGTTTACACGCCGCTCGACCCGCCTTGCCGCCGCGAGATTCCTATCTACACGCCTCACGACCGCGTGGGTACTCCCACCGCCCATGTTGACCCCAAGAAGGTGCTGGGCGTTGTCAAGACTTCGCTGCCCATCAGCAAGGAGGGTGCCTTTACCCCGGTTGACGACGTGACCGCAGCCATCGGCCACAACGTGTGCGCTTTCCTCGTCAATGAGTTGAAGGCTGGCCGCATTCCCAAGGAGTTCCTGCCCCTGCAGAGTGGTGTGGGCAACATCGCCAACGCCGTGCTCGACGCCCTCGACAAGAGCGACGACATTCCTCCCTTTGAGATGTACACCGAGGTTATCCAGGACAGCGTGCTCGAGCTGCTCGAGAGCGGCAAGTGCAAGTTTGCCAGCACCTGCTCGATGACCTTCTCCAGCCAGGCCATGGATGAATTCTTCAAGAAGGGCGAGGCCCTGCATGGCAAGGTGCTCATGCGCCCCAGCGAGATCAGCAACAACCCCGAGGTGGTACGCCGTCTGGGTGTCATCACGATGAATACCGCCATCGAGGCCGACATCTACGGTCACATCAACTCGACCCACGTGAGCGGTACGCGCCTGATGAACGGTGTCGGCGGCTCGGGCGACTTCACCCGCAATGCTTACATCAGCATCTTCCTGTGCCCGTCAATCAAGAAGGACGACTGCATCAGCACCATCGTGCCCATGGTTTCCTATCCTGACCACAACCCCCACTCGGTAGATATCATCATCACCGACCAGGGTATCGCCGACCTGCGCGGCAAGGATCCCGTTCAGAGTGCCCACGAAATCATCGAGAAGGCTGCTCATCCCGTTTATCGCCCCCTGTTGCGTGAGTACCTCAACCTCGCCAAGAAGGGCCACGTGATGATGAACCCCGACATCGCCTTCGCTATGCACAGCACGCTGATTCACGACGGCGACATGCGCAAGACCGACTTCGCCAAGTTCATGAAGTAAGTTTTTAGACGTTAGACGTTAGATACTAGACGTTAGACATTAGATTTTAGGCGTTAGGAAGCATCCGCATCCTAACGCCTAATTCTTATAGCACCTCTAATACCTAAAGCCTAAAACCTAAAGCCTAATAAAACTTACTTATCATGGACGGCGCGGATTGAGAAGTGCATGGCGCGCAACTGGTCAATAAACATGTTCTCTCCCGACAAGTCGCCTAGATTGGAATTACAGTAGAACATCCAAGCAGTCTTTACCGTACTGTTGATGCCATAGCCGCGAGCCTCGGGGGGAGCGGGCGTCGGGCAGATGGTTGATGTCCAGTAGTAGCCCATCACATTGGTATGATATGGCCCGGCATGGAATCGGTCACTCAGGTCGTCACCGTAATATCCTGGCAGCGGCATGATGATGCTGTTGCCATTGGGACCGATGACTTCATACCACTTGATCTCGTTGCGGTTGCGCAATACCCACTGGCATTGCTCACACAACTCCTTGGCTTCGCTATAGGTGGGCATGCGCCAGCCGTCACCCCAGTTGGCTGCCACGATATCTAATGCCGATCCACTGATATTCAATGGCGGTTCATTGCCTCCATAGTTCTCGGTGTTCCATGAGTAGGTTTGAGTCTGAGCATTATAACCAATGCCATTTCCTGCCCACAGCTTGCCCGTGGGATCACCCCAGGCATAGTGTCCGCCGAAACCTTCTACGGCCTTGGCTCCCAGGTTACAGTTGGCCCAATTCACCGACAGACCCAGGTCCACTTGTTCCAAGCACTCGGGCTTTTCGATTTTTTCTGTCTCAGTGGGTTCCGTTTCAACGTCAATAAGCCAGAACTCATAGGACTTGAGTGAGCGAGTGCTTCGCTGCACGCCATTTACAGAATTCATGCGGTTCACCTTCACATGGCAGACAATAATCCTCTCCATTTTACCATAGGCCTTGACATAAGCACTATAAATGCTGTCACACACCCTGATGACCGCGGCATCTTTGGCCTGACGAGTGTTATCCCCGGACGTGACGTCCCTCACCGCATTCTTCATCTTCAGGACGGTTTTGGACAAGACATCCTCTTTGCCATTATCAGGCATCGTGCCTTGATTATTATCTTGACTCTCGTGAAGGTTGAGGGGCACTTGAGACTGTATATCCAAGTAGTAACTGTAATCGCCTTCAGGCTCCTCGCTTACACACGAGGAGAACAACACTATCATAACAGACAGTAACGCCCAAATAGTCGTATTGATTCTCATAATTTACTCCATTAGGGTTAATAATTTTTGATATCAATCATTTAAACAGTTGAAAACCAACTATACATTCATCACAATCTTTAGACCATCAAATCTTAAAGAAGTTTAATTGATACATAATAAAATACTAACGTAAGTTCGACGAAAATAGACTCTTGAACTCAACTAGTTAGCCTGCTGAGGCCTGTAGAGACGCAAAATTTTGCGTCTCCAATCGTTTGACGTTACCAAAATGCTGCCCCAGAGACGCAAAATTTTGCGTCTCTACATAGCAAATGAATTGAGTATCAGTACTTTATTTTTCATGTAACTCTTACTAATAACAATCAATTAAAAACACTAGGATAATATATCCAACATGTGGAACAACAATCTTCTCATTGCAGAAAAGGGATTGCCATTATTAGAGATGGTTGCATCTTGGCTATTGGGAGTAAAAGTAGTAACTTTGCGGGCTGAAAACGACATGACTACCGATAACACTGATCATAAGGACTTAAGGGCGCATGGGGCGATGTTGCTGGCCATGGTGCTGTTCGGGCTGATGGCGACATTCTCCAAGGACGTCCTCACCCACGGCGGCATCACGGGGCCTCAACTGGTGGCGTTCCGTGTCATCGGGGCGGCACTGCTCTTCTGGCTCGGCTCTATCATCGTGCCGCAGCAGCGCATTGAGCGTCGCGACTTCATCAAGATAGCGGGAGCAGGCTTCTTTGGCTTTGCGCTGGCCCAGGGCGGCTACATCGTGGGCCTGAGTTTCACCTCACCCATCAACGCCACCATCGAGCTGACGACGATGCCCATCTTCACGCTCATCCTGTCGTCCATCCTGCTGCACGAGCGCATCACGCCACGGCGGACGCTGGGCATCATCATGGGCTTCACGGGAGCCGTGTTGCTGATTACGCGTACCACGGCGGGCGACGGAAGGCCGACCGACTTCAGGGGCGACCTGCTCATCCTCGTCTCCCAGGTGGGCTATGCCTTCTACCTGACGCATTATTCTAAGGTGATCCGTAAGTATGACGCCTTCACGTTCAACAAGTGGACGTTTACCTTTGCCAGCCTGTTTATCCTCCCCTTCACCCTACCCCATATCCTGCAGATTGACTGGCCGGGAATGAGTGCCAAAACCGCCTGCGAAATCATCTATATCGTTGCCGGAGCGACCTTCTTCACCTTCCTGCTCGTGGTGTTTGCCCAGCGGCGCCTGCTGCCCACAACGGTGAGCGTTTATAACTACGTTCAGCCTTTTGTCGCCGTAGTCGCCAGTATGGCGATGGGACTTGCCATGCCGCAATGGATGCACGCCGTGGCAGCCGCCCTCATCTTCACCGGCGTGTGGCTCGTCGTCAGTTCCCGCAATGCTCGTCAACAAGAGCCATCATGACACAAAACATTACCGCCCTGCGGGCGGGAAATTAAACAAAAATTTTTATTTAAAATTTGAATAATTTCCCGTGCGCAGCACGGTAATATTATCGTACAGTTATAGAAAGAATCAGAAACCGTAGAGGGAGCCGAAAGCGCCTTCCTGAATCTGTTGCAGCAGTTCGGGATGTTGTATCAGTTGGAAAGCACTAAACAGGGCTGCCGCTATACCTATGCCGGCGGTGATAAGGCACCATAGCCTGGCAGATGCCGCCTTCTTGTTGGCACCGGCATAATCCCCGCTGTTGAACTTGTTCTTCACACCATTGGCCTGGACGATGGCAATAATACCTGTAATCAAGGTGATGAACCAAGCACCACAGCACAGGGTGGTGATTACCGTGACGACAATCGACTCGGTAAGCCAGTTCTTGGGCATCATCTGATTGGGCTGGTTGTTGCTGGGGCCATATTGAGGCGGTGCATAGGGCTGGTTGGGCGTATTCTGGCCGTAGGTCGTGGGCTGAGTGGGCTGTTGCGGTTGTCCATCGAAGGGAGGCACCTGCGGTAACTGCACCTCGCCCATGGGAGGCATCTGCGGCAACTGAGTATCGATACCTGTGGGGTTGAATGTCTGTCCCGACAATAGTGCCATCAGTTCAGGCACCTGGCTGGCAGATACCCACTTGGGCAAACCCTCATACCAGACGAGCGAATTGACAGTCAAGCCATGCAGCAGCAATTCATTGAGTTCAAAGGGACCAGCCTGCTGGCCGTTTTCTGCAATGTAGTATTTCATAATTCAAAGATTTTAAGTTGTTAGTTTCCAATCTGCAAATATAGTGCTTTTTTCAAAAAAATCTGCGTTATTTGTCCAATTTTTAATCTTTGACGCAAAAAAACTATTTGTGGCCGAGGAAAACAAGTGGGACTAATGTGAGTGTCCAAAAGTTGCCCTTAGGGCAACTACTCGGGGACGGTTTCTGTGTAACAAAATGCCTTGCATTTTGTTACACAGAAACCGTCCCCTCGAATCCGACCAGAAGTAACTCTCGCCTATTACAGGGGGACGGTTCCTAAGTACGAAAAACACAAGCGTTTTTCATACATAGAAACCGTTAAAATAAGCCCCTTATCTCATCATTCCATCCAATTAGCTTATACCGAGACCTTATATAATAGGAAACTAGATTTTCCCCGGAAACTGATAAAAAAAATCACATGCCGCAAAGTCATGGGAGACCTTGCGGCACGCTATAAAGATAGTCAGTAAAAACCTCAACGATGAGGCTAACTGCTAAAGCCTAATTAGTCTTTGCACTTGGCGCAGATGAACTCGCGGTTCAGGCGGGCGATGTTGCTCAGCTTGATGTTCTTGGGGCATTCGGCGGCACAGGCACCGGTGTTGGTGCAGTTACCGAATCCCAGCTCATCCATCTTAGCCAACATAGCCTTCACGCGGCGCTTGGCCTCGGCACGACCCTGGGGCAGCAGTGCGAACTGGCTGACCTTGGCGCTGAGGAACAGCATGGCGGAGCCGTTCTTGCAGGCAGCTACACAGGCACCACAACCGATGCAGGTAGCGCTGTCCATAGCCTCGTCGGCGGCCTCCTTGCTGATGGGGATAGCGTTGGCATCCTGGGCACCGCCCGTCTGGAAGCTCACGTAACCACCAGCCTGCTGGATCTGGTCAAAGGCATTGCGGTTAACCATCAAGTCCTTGATTACGGGGAAGGCAGCACTGCGCCAGGGCTCAACGGTGATGGTGTCACCATCCTTGAAGCGGCGCATGTAGAGCTGGCAAGTCGTAGCACCCGTGGCAGGACCGTGGGGATGACCGTTCACATAGAGGGAGCACATACCGCAGATACCCTCGCGGCAGTCGTGGTCAAAGACGACAGGCTCCTCGCCCTTCTCGATGAGTTGCTCGTTGAGGATGTCCATCATCTCAAGGAAGGAGGTGTCGGTGGGGATGTCGCGCATCTCGTAGGTCTCAAAGCGGCCCTCGGCATGAGCGTTGGCCTGACGCCAAACCTTAAGTTTGAAACTTATATTTGTATCCATTGTATTCGATGAATTTTAAAAGGGTGGTTGATTATGACTTATAGTTACGCGTCTGGACCTTGATGGCCTCGTAGTGGAGCGGCTCCTTGATGAGCGTGGGAGCGGTCTCATCGTTACCGTTGTACTTCCAGCAAGCGACATAGAAGAAGTTCTCGTCGTCGCGCTTGGCCTCGCCTTCCTCGGTCTGATGCTCCTCGCGGAAGTGGCCACCGCAGCTCTCGTGGCGGTTCAAGGCATCATAGGCGATCAGCTCACCCATGGTGATGAAGTCACGCAGGCGGAATGCCTTGTCAAGCTCAATGTTCATACCCTCTTGGGTGCCGGGGATGAAGAGGTTGGTCTCAAATTCCTTGCGCAGGTCTTTGAGTTTCTCCAATGCGGTCTCGAGGCTCTCCTTAGTACGGGCCATGCCTACGTAGTCCCACATCACGTTACCCAGCTCCTTGTGGATGCTGTCAACCGAACGTTTACCCTTGATGCTCATCAGGTTGTCCAGGTTGGCCTGTACCTTCTTCTCGGCAGCGTCAAACTCGGGGCTGTCGGTCGAGAAGTGAGGCACGGTGATCTGGTCGCTCAGGTAGTTCTGGATGGTGTAAGGCAGCACGAAGTAACCGTCGGCCAGACCCTGCATCAGCGCCGAAGCACCGAGGCGGTTAGCACCGTGGTCACTGAAGTTGCACTCACCGATGGCGAACAGACCCTTGATGCTGGTCTGCAACTCATAGTCAACCCAGATACCGCCCATCGTGTAGTGGATAGCGGGATAAATCATCATGGGGTTGTAGTACTTCACGCCGTTGATCTCGTTGGCGAGCTCGCCAGGATTCACGTCGGTGATTTCCTCATACATGTCAAACAGGTTACCGTAGCGCTGACGGATCACGTCGATACCCAGACGGTTGATGGCCTCGCTGAAGTCGAGGAACACGGCCTTACCGGTGTTGTTTACACCGAAGCCCTTGTCGCAACGCTCCTTGGCAGCGCGGCTGGCGACGTCACGGGGAACGAGGTTACCGAAGGCGGGATACCTGCGCTCCAGGTAGTAGTCACGCTCCTCCTCGGGGATGTCACTACCCTTGATCTGACCTGCCTGCAGCTTCTTGGCGTCCTCGATGTTCTTGGGCACCCAGATGCGGCCGTCGTTACGCAGCGACTCACTCATCAGCGTCAGCTTGGACTGCTTGTCACCGTGAACGGGGATACAGGTGGGGTGAATCTGCACGTAAGCGGGGTTAGCAAAGTAAGCACCGTGGCGATAGCAAGCCATGGCAGCCGAGCAGTTGCAACCCATAGCGTTGGTACTCAGGAAGTAGGTGTTGCCATAACCACCGGTGGCGATAACAACAGCGTGAGCAGCAAAGCGCTCCAGCTTACCGGTCACCAGGTTCTTGGCAATGATACCGCGGGCACGGCCGTCGATAATCACCACGTCGTGCATCTCATAGCGGTTGTAGCTCTTTACCTTACCAGCATGGATCATGCGGTTAAGGCTCGAGTAGGCACCGAGCAGCAGCTGCTGACCGGTCTGACCCTTGGCGTAGAACGTACGGCTTACCTGGGCACCACCGAATGAACGGTTGGCGAGCAGACCGCCATACTCGCGAGCGAAGGGAACACCCTGTGCCACGCACTGGTCGATGATATTGTTGGACACCTCTGCCAGACGGTAAACGTTGGCCTCGCGGGCACGGTAGTCACCACCCTTGACGGTGTCGTAGAACAAGCGGTAAACCGAGTCACCGTCGTTCTGATAGTTCTTGGCTGCGTTGATACCACCCTGTGCGGCGATCGAGTGAGCGCGGCGGGGAGAATCCTGGATGCAGAAGTTCAGCACATTGAAGCCCATCTCGCCCAGCGTGGCGGCTGCCGATGCACCTGCCAGACCGGTACCCACGACGATGATGTCGAGTTTACGCTTGTTGGCGGGGTTGACGAGTTTCTGGTGAGCCTTATAGTTGGTCCATTTCTCAGCGATGGGTCCCTCGGGAATCTTGGAATCGATGGGCTGAGCGTTGATTTTTGTTTCTTCCATTTGTGTTACAAATTTTAAAAGGTTAATACTCAGCGATTAGAGGGCAAAGAACCAGGTAAAGTAGCAAGCCTCTACAGCAAACAGGATAA
>CACZAC010000058.1 GCA_902779125.1 uncultured Bacteroidales bacterium
CCGATGGTCTCTTCCAGACCATAGTAGTGGTCGGTCTCGGTAACCTTAACAACTACGCTGTAGGTGCCCGGAACAACGGGAGCGTCGGTAGAAGCCTCGCCATCCCTGGTGTTCTTCACATAGGTTACAGTGAGCACACCGTCACCCTTAACGAGCACAACGGTAGCGGCATGGGCCTCGCCGTCATATACACAATCCTCGGGAATGGTGTATTCAATCTCGCTCTGAGCCTTGTCGATGGTGAAGGTGCCAACGGTCTCTTCCAGACCATAGTAGCGGTCGGTCTCGGTAACGGTAACAACTACGCTGTAGGTGCCCGGTTCAACAGGAGCCTCGGTAGAAGTTTCGCTAGTCTCACCGTTCGCACTCACATAGGTGATAGTGAGTTCGCCGTCACCCTTAACGAGCTCAGCGGTAGCGGCATGAGCCTCGCCGTCATATACGCAATCCTCGGGAACGGTATAGGTGATCTCGCTCTGAGCCTTGTCGATGGTGAAGGTGCCGTAACTGGTGTTCTCAATACCATCGTAGAACTCACCATCGGTTACCTCAACAAATACTTCATAGGTACCGGGTTCAACGGGAGCCTCGGTTGAAATATTACCCTCAGCGTCCTTGTAAGTGATAATCACATTACCGTCGCCGTCACAGGTTGCGGTTGCAGGATGCTCCTCACCGTCATATACACAATCCTCGGGAACCTGTACATCAAGTCCAGCCTGGCGCCTTACGATTGAGAATTCAACGGTATTGATACCGATGGTTTCCATATCGTAATCACCATAGATGCTGAAGTCATAAGTACCGGGCTCAATATACCCGCCATCCTCGCCAAGAGTGTAGTCTAAAACGCCACCAACGGTTACCACGAAGGTCTTGGGTGTGCCATCGTAATACTGAGTCTGCGGATTGACAGTCAAGTCGATGTTGCGAACATCCTCCCACTCCTTGTTCAAGTCGGTCAAGTAGGTGGGGTTACCCTCAACATCGACGATGCGAAGCTTCAAGGTGTGGATGTCGGCAACGTCAGGATTGAAGTTCATGTTGAACGTCAGTTCGAATTCCGAATTCGGAGTCAGCTCGCCAGGAATGGCGGTCCACTCACCGGTACCACGGTCGCCGTCTACCATATACTCAATGTGGCTGGTCCAGTCAAACGGGTGCTTATAGTAACCCCAAACACGAGCGGGATGGTCGGCAGCAAGGTCATTCCAAGCCTCGGTGTTATACACCTCAACATTATATTCCTCATCGGGGTCGGGTTCAGGCTCGTCAATATCAATCTCACTTGCGCTGACTATGAAAGACAACTCGACGGTCTCGCCAGCTTCAAGCGTGATATTCTTCCAGCAGAAACCCATACCACTGTCGTATGAGCCACCTTCAGTCATGAAAAACTCATCGACCACGTCGTATTGGAACGTAGCATCGTCACCTGTTCCAATCTGGATATCGCAGAGGTTGTCATAATTACCAACAATCTCATTATTCTCGTAGTTGTTCCTGAACTGGCCAAACCAATAATCATCGGCAGGAGTAATACCTGAAACTCCACCGAAAATGGCGGTGAACACGGGAATTTTTTCACCAGGTTCGGCATCTTCTTCATTTTTGTACTTCATGTCCAAACCGTAGACCTTGCCCTGATTATTGACCAGACGATAGATGGGTGCATTGTCATTATCACCAATCATGATGTCGGCCCACACACCCAGCGATACCGTCCTTGATGTGAGCCAAGCGTTGTTGGTCAGCGTATAGATAACCTTGGCACCGAATTCGCCCGCAGGTTCCACGCGCGCCGTGAATCTCACATCATGACTGGTAGTTCCACTCTGGCAATCACAGAGAACAGCGTCATGGTCCAAGATAGGGCCGTCGACCTTCATTGCAGCGATAAAGCCAGCACCGGCATTAGAAGCATTATCACTAGACGCCTTGGCATAGGTTGTCGAGTAGTATTTACCATCAACTTCGCCAATAATGCTGATGCCGTGAACGTTGCCCATGGGAACAGCGGTTTGCCGTTGAGTACTGTAATAGATGTGGTTAGGATTATCATACGACCCCAATGCGATATACCCACTGGGTAGATAAGAATAAACAGCAGAGCGTGCTGGAGCCTTTGCAGGCTGAGCATTAACTTGCATGGCGAAGACGCCTGCAATTAACGCCATCAAAAATAATGTAACTTTTCTCATAATTTTAAAAAATTGTTAATAAATATAAATAATAAAGAGTTATTTTCACTTGGGTTTATAGTATTCGGTAATCAAAATGATAAATTTATGCAGAATAATTTATCTCTATCCAAGTTTCGTGTAACAAAATTACAAAAATGTATACAATGCGGACTATGGAAAATTGTTAAATAAACATAATGCATTCTTTCTCGGCTTCTCGCGCTCCCCTCATGAAGAATTTGTTGGGTAACAAAAATTTTAAAAAAGGACGGAATTTATTGCCATTTCAGAAATTTGTTGTAACTTTGCCCCGCTTTTTTGGCACAATATTTATTAATTAATTTATTTTTAGCAATTTATGAACAAATACGAAACCGTTTTCATTTTGACTCCCGTTTTGTCTGATGATCAGATGAAGGAAACGGTAGAAAAGTTCAAGAAGGTCCTCACCGACAACGGTGGCACTATCGAGAACGAAGAAAACTGGGGATTGCGCAAGCTCGCTTATCCCATCGAGAACAAGAACACTGGTTTTTACACCCTGGTTGAGTTTGAGGGTGAGCCCACCATCGTTGACAAGCTGGAAACTGCTTTCCGTCGCGATGAGAAGGTCATCCGCTTCCTCACTTTCCGCCTGGACAAGTATGCCGCTGAGTACGCTATCAAGCGTCGCGCCGTTCGCAAGGCCAAGCAGGAAGAGCGCGCTGCCGCTGAGGCTGCCGAGAAAGAGGCTCCCGTAGTTGCTGAGGCACCCGCCGAGGCTCCCGAGACCGAGGAGGCATGAGTAAAATCCAACAAAGTTAAACTTTAATTAGGAAGTAAAAAACTATGGCACAAGAACAAATGAGGCCCAATAACCAGGGCGAAATCCGTTATCTGACCCCGCTGTCGGTTGACACTCGCAAGAAGAAATACTGCCGCTTCAAACGCAGTGGTATTAAGTACATCGACTACAAGGATCCCGAATTCCTCAAGAAGTTCCTCAATGAGCAAGGCAAAATCCTTCCCCGCCGCATCACCGGTACCTCGCTGAAGTTCCAGCGCCGTGTGGCTAAGGCTGTGAAGCGTGCCCGTCATCTGGCATTGCTGCCCTACGTGACCGACTTGATGAAATAAACAACCCGATTACACAAAGGAGGAAACAATTATGAAGATTATTTTGAAAGAAGATATCGTCAATCTTGGTTTCAAGAACGACGTCGTGGAAGTGAAGAACGGCTATGGCCGCAACTATCTTATTCCGCAGGGTAAGGCTGTCCTGGCCACTCCCAGTGCACTGAAGGTTCACGCCGAGAACCTGCGTCAGCAGGCTCACAAGCTGGCTAAGGTGAAGGCTGATGCCGAAGAGGCTGCCAAGGCTTTTGAGGGCGTATCCCTGACCATCCCCGTAAAGGTTAGCCCCACGGGAACCATCTACGGTTCGGTTGGTGCAAACCAGATTCACGAGGCTCTGCTCGCTGCTGGTCACAATGTTGACCGCAAGATTGTCAGCGTGCACGAGAGCGTGAAGACCCCTGGCAAGTATACTGCTATCGTACGCCTGCACAAGGAGGTTGCTGTCGAGATTCCCTTTGAGGTAATCGCCGAGAATGCCGAGGAACTCGCCGCTGAGCGTGCTGCACGCAAGGCCGAGGAGGCTGCTCACCAGGCTGCTCTCGCTGCCGCTAAGGCTGCCGAGGAAGGCGCTGAGGATGAGGCCGAGGCTCCCGTTGAGGGTGAAGAGGCTGCCGAAGAGGCTCCCGCCGCTGAATAATAAAACAACATGATAATGACAAAGACACCGGTCCTCTCCACAAGGCCGGTGTCTTTTTATTTGTACCGTTGAACTATTAACTATTAACTATTAACTTACATGACCAAGCATATTGTGATGTTTAAACTGCAGGGGACCGATGAACTGCGCCGACAGACCGCATTGCGCTTCAAGCAGGCGCTGGATGCCCTTCCCGAGCAGATTGATGTCCTCCAGAGCATTGAGGTAGCTATCAACGAGAATCCTGCTGAGGACTGGGACGTCGTCCTCACTGCCATTGTGCCTACAATGGACGATGTGGCTGTCTATGCCAAGCATCCAGCTCATGTGGCTGCGGCATCCATCATTAAGGATGTGAAGCAGCTGCGTGCCTGCGTGGACTACAACTGTTGACCACTCACTTGTGTTTCACCACAGCAGTGGCGCTGCGGTAAATGAAGGTAAAAAAACAGGGCTTCAAAACGGAGCCCTGTTTTTTTACAGTACAGTGAATTCTCATTCCTGAGAATCACTTGGCGTCATGCCAATTACCACTTGCCACTCACGAGGAAGTCGATCAGAGCGGTAACGTCACCGATTCCAACACCCTCTTGGCCATCGCAGTCAGCCTCGGCGGGAGCCTCTTCACCACCAAGAATCATGTCGATGAGAGTGGTTACGTCCGAGATACTAACTTCACCACTGTGGTCAACATCGCCCATCTCATAAGCCGAAGCGGGAGTAGCAGTGAAGGTGATCTTGTTCATGTCGTCAGCAGCGGGATCGAAGGTGATCACTACATTGTAGGTGCCAGCCTCAGTTGCCTGATACCACCAGTTGCTTGAGGGCCATGCATAGGTCCAAGCGTGGTCTTGAACAACCTTGAACTCAACTACTTCCTCAGCAGCAAACTCAACACCGTTCTTGGTCCAGGTGTAGATGCCGTCCTCGCCCTTAACCATGTTGTTGGCTTCGTCGGCGGGATTCCAATTGCTGCCGAACAGATTCTCGGTACCAGCTACGGTGTAAACGTGCTCAACGGGAGTAACATCACCGGTCTTGGTCAGTGTGCAGGTGATGCGGTCCTCGTCGTTAGCCTCGGGATCGAAGGTGATCTCGATGGTGTAGATGCCTTCCTCAGCAACATTAGCTACCCAGTTGTTCATGCCGATGGGCCACTCATAGACTTCGTAATCGTGGTTGCCGACAACCTTGAACTCGAAGTTGCCGTACAGGGCTACATTCTCCTTGCTCCAGGTGTAAACGCCGTCCTCACCCTTAACCAATTCGTTGTTGGGGTCATTGACATCCCAATTGGTGCCAAATACGTCCTCGGGACCTACAACGGTGTAAACCATCTCAGGCTGGGGCTCTACACCCTCAGCTACGCAAGCGAAGGTAACTTCCTCGGTCTCGGGATTGAAGGTAATGGTAAGGTCATAGGTGCCATCCTCGGCAACGGTGTACTCATAGTTGTTAGCGGGCCAGCAGGTTGTCCAGTTGGCATTCTTCACAACCTTGAACTCGATAAAGGTCTCAGCAGCGAGCTCAGCCTTCTTGGTCCAGGTGTAGATACCGTCAGCGAGAGTCATGTTGTTAGCTGCAAAAGCGGGATTCCACTCAGCACCAAACAGAGACTCGGGGGCACCGGCAACAGTGTAGAAGTCTTCAACCTCCTCAACGATGGTAGCCTCGAAGGTGATGTCCTTGGTCTCCTCGTTGAAGGTGATCTTCACGTTGTAGTTGCCGTTCTCCTCAATGTTAGCAATCCAGTTCTGGCTGGGATAAGCGGTAGACCAGTTGTGGTCCTGAACCACCTTGAATTCAATGGTGCCAGCGGTGAGCTCTACATTCTCCTTGGTGAAGGTGTACAGGCCCTCAGTCAGGGTCATGTCATTGTCAGCGTTAGCTGCATCCCACTCGGTGCCAAACAGGGTAATGTTATTACCAGCCACGGTGTAGGTGTGAACATCGGTGTCGGGAATTTCCTCAACGAGGGTCAGCTCACAAGCCACGTCCTTGGTCTCGGGGTTGAAGGTAATCTTCACGTTGTAGATACCCTTAACAGCAACAGCCTGAACGTAGTTGCTTGAAGGATAAGCCTCAGCCCAATCGTGATTAACAGTTACCTTGAACTCGAATGCGCCAGCGGGAAGCTCGACATTCTCCTTGCTCCAAGTGTACAGGCCGTCAACGAGGGTCATGTCATTGTCGGCATTGCTGGGAGCCCAGGTAGTACCGAAGAGGACAGCGCTGCTACCGGCAACGGTGTAAACCTCACCAGCCACGGGCTGCTCAAAAGTACCGTCCACTTTGAATTTGCTGTTGGCAGCATCATAGCTCACGGTGTAAGCCTCGCCTTTAACACCCTTGAAGAAGTAAGCGCCATTGTCGCCGCCAGCCTTCTGGGTATCGACCCAATTGTTGTCTTCGATTTTCACGTCGCCAGAGGTAGGACCAATACGGTAGTTGCCGTTGAAGTCATCCCAGCTGGTGCCGCGGCCATCGGCAAACGCGAAGTAAACAGTTGCTGATTCAGCGTCCTCGGCAATAGTGAAGTTGTAAGTGTAGATGTCGCCATTAGCGGTCATCTCGTTACCGCCGTCAAAGGCCCAGCCACCCAGGGGACCGTCACCCACAATGTAAATTGCAGCATTGGCGTTCAGGCCAACGAGCGCAATCATCATAGAAAGAACTAAAGATAATTTTTTCATTCTTGTGAAAATTGGTTATTAAGTTAAACAATATGAATTGAAATTGGTTTGTCTTGTTCTTGAAGTCAACTTGTTTAGTGGGTCAAAATTACAAACAAAATTCAATAATACATAATTTATAATGACTTTTCCTTTAATAAATTACGCAAACGATTGCACGGTGGCAATGGTATGCCATCGTGGCTGATTGTCAGTTGACTATGGTTTTAGGTTGTCTTCAGTTAATCCGCTGTGCCCAACAGTTCAAACGGCAGCGCTTGGGTGATTTTCACTTGGGCAAATTCGCCGATGGCAAGCGGTTTCTCTTTGCTGATAAGGACTTCGGGGTCCACTTCGGGACTGTCCCACTGGGTGCGCCCGATGTAATAGTCGTCCTCCTCGCGGTCGATGATGACGCGAAGCGTCTGGCCCACTTTCTGCTCCTGGATGTCCAGCGAGATATCCTCTTGCAGTGCCATGAGGCGGTGCAGGCGGTCCTGCTTGACCTCGTCGGGGATATCGTCGGTCAGATTCTGGGCTGCCCACGTGCCGTTCTCCTCGCTGTAGGCAAAGGCGCCCATGCGCTCAAATCGAGCGGTTTTCACAAAGTCCAGCAGCTCCTCGTATTCCTGCTCGCCCTCGCCGGGGAAACCCACCATGAGCGTGGTGCGGATGTGGATGCCGGGCACCTCGTTGCGTAGCCGTGCCAGCAGGTCGAGCGTCTCCTGGCGGCTGATGTGGCGGCGCATGTTGGTCAGCACCTTGTCGCTGATGTGCTGCAGGGCAATGTCCAGGTAGCTGCACACGTTGTCACGGCTCGCCATCACGGGCAGGATGTCGTAGGGGAATTGGGTGGGGTAGGCATAGTGCAGCCTAATCCACTCCACGCCCTCGATGTCGGCCATGCGGTCAATCAGTTCGGGCAGCATCATGCGGTTCTCCAGGTCAAGGCCGTAGGATGACAGGTCCTGGGCAATGACGTTGAACTCCTTCACACCTTTGTCCACCAGTTGGCGCACCTCGTCGAGCAACTCTGGCATGGGAATCGACGTGTGGCGGCCGGTAATCAGAGGAATGGCGCAGAAGGCGCAGAAGCGGTTGCAGCCTTCCGAGATTTTGAGGTAGCAATAGTGGTTGGGAGTCGTGAGGTGGCGCTCGCGGTCAATGTCGTAGCGGTAGGCGTGCCCTAGGTCGGCAAGCATCCCCTTCCAGTCAAATTTGCCGTAGAAGCGGTCCACTTCGGGCAGGGCGTCAATGAGGTCGGCGCGGAAGCGCTCCGACAGGCATCCCATCACCAGCAGGTTGCGGATTTTGCCTTGCCGTTTCGCTTCGCCCAGCGACAGGATGGTGTCGATAGACTCTTGCTGGGCGTCGGCGATAAAGCCGCAGGTGTTCACCACCACCGTCTCGCCATCAACGCGGTCAGCATTGTGCGCCACGCGATAGCCAGCCGCTTCAAATTGCCGCATCAGCCGCTCACTGTCCACAAGATTCTTGGAACAGCCCAGCGAAATAATGTCTATCTTGTTCTTCCTCATGTCTAGAATCTGCAGCCTCTAGAAAATCTAGTCAATCTAGAAAATCTAGAATATCTAGTTAATCCTCTTTCGTCACCCCGAACAGCGATTTCACAAACTCCTGCTTGTTGAAAATCTGCAGGTCGGTCATCTGCTCGCCCAGGCCGATGTACTTCACGGGAATCTGGAACTGGTCACTCACGCCGATGACAACACCACCCTTAGCAGTGCCGTCGAGTTTAGTGATAGCAAGGGCATTGACCTCGGTAGCGGCCGAGAACTGTTTGGCCTGCTCAAAGGCGTTCTGGCCCGTTGAGCCGTCGAGCACGAGAAGCACTTCCTGCGGTGCGTCGGGCAGCACCTTGCGCATGGTGTTCTTGATTTTGGTCAGCTGGTTCATCAGGCTCACGTTGTTGTGCAGGCGGCCTGCAGTGTCGATGATGACGACATCGGCATTCTGTGCCACGGCACTCTGCACGGCGTCGTATGCCACAGCAGCGGGGTCGGTGCCCATCTTGTGCTTGATGACGGGAACGCCCACGCGGTTGCCCCAGATTTCCAGCTGCTCGTCGGCAGCGGCGCGGTAGGTATCGGCGGCACCCAGCACCACCTTGTTGCCGGCCTGCTTGAACTGGTAGGCCAGTTTGCCGATGGTAGTGGTCTTGCCCACACCGTTCACGCCCACGACCATGATGACGTAGGGTTTGCTGTCCTCGGGCACGGTGAAGTCCTCGAGTTCGGCATTATTGTTGTCGGCAAGCATCTGTGAGATTTCGTCACACAGCAGCTCGTTCAGCTCTTCGGTGCCTACATATTTATCGCGTGCCACGCGTGCCTGCAGGCGATCAATAATCTTAACGGTAGTATCGACGCCCACGTCGCTGGTGACAAACACTTCCTCCAGATTGTCGAGAACATCGTCATCAACGGTCGATTTGCCGGCAACGGCATGCTTAATTTTCTCAAAAACGCCCTGTTTGGTCTTCTCCAAGCCCTTGTCGAGCGTCTCTTTCTTCTCACGAGAGAATAATTTCTTGAATAGTCCCATATTAGTTCCTATATTTATATTTGGGTGCAAAGGTACACATTTTCCTGTGGTTAGATGGTGTGGGATGCGATTTTTTTGTTTTTGTGCAAGGGTTTGACTATCTTTGCGCTCATTAATGGTTTAAGAATCTTATGAAACGGATTGCTATATGGACGATGCTGGCGCTCTTGCTGACGGGTTGTGCCTCCAAAACGGAACAGATTGAGGAGCCTTCAGAGCTGGAGCTGGAAATGAAGGCGCTCTATGGCGAGAACAAGGTCATCGAGGGTGATTATCCCGATTCGCTGGCGGTAGAAGCCGCTAATGGCATTTTTGTCGGCGAACGGGATAGTAATTTGCTGGTATTCAGGGGTATTCCTTATGCTTTGCAACCCACGGGTGACCGCCGTTGGAAGGTTGCTAAACCCGAACCCGACAGCCGCCTGGTGCGTGAGGCGCGGTATTTCGGCCACAGCGCCATCCAGTGGCGTTCACAGGGCAATGCGGCATCGCTATACCCC
>CACZAC010000059.1 GCA_902779125.1 uncultured Bacteroidales bacterium
CTCCTACATCGGTCAACATTAAAGTCATTAGGTTGAGTGAGATTTACCTCATTGCAGCCGAAGCCGCCTTGCATGCCTCGAAGCCCAATGCCGAGCAAGCCGCCCAATACCTCAACGCCATTCGCTGCCGCGCCACATCACTGGAACCTGCCACTGCATCGACAATCAACGATGACATGATTCTTGATGAGCGTAGCAAGGAACTGTTTTGCGAGGGACACCGTTTCTTTGACATGATGAGAATGAACCGTTCCATTACCTTCAACGATGACTTTGGCGGCATTGCAGTCAACGGACGGCCCAAAACCATCGACCGCACGTTCGGCAAAATCGTTCTGCCCATCGATCAGGATGAAATCAATGCCAACCCTGCACTTGCAGACCAGCAAAATGAGGCCTATAAATAAGCCTCAAATATCACAAGAAGTCATCATAATATAGTGACAATATCCTGATTCAACTATTAAAAACGCCGCCGGGGCTGAATGCCTCGGCGGTCGTTTTTAATGGTGAATAGGGTAGGGTAGTGCCCTACTCTGTCATTACTCGATCACAAACTGGTAGAGGGTGCAACGGATGGTCTTGCTACCGCAGTTACCTGCAGCAATCTGACGATAAGCACGGCCGATGTACCATGTCCAGTAGTCGGTAAACTCACCCTGGTTGCCGTTAGACAAGGTGTAGGGGAGCTTGCCGGTTACCTTACCAGAATTGTCCACGGCAAAGAGGCAAACCTCACGACGCTGTGAACCAGAGCTGTTGTAAACGGTCTTGCGGATCTTAACAGTGAACCAATCGGTGCTCTCGCCGAAGCCAATAGGCTCGCCCACAGGCTCATACTCCTTGGTATCCAGGTTCTGGACACCATACTGCACCTTGCCGGTGTAGGGAGTTCCGTCAGCCTCATAGAGCAGGTTAACGAAGTGAACGCGGCACAGCGAGTCAGTATCGAGGGCCTTGCTAAATTCGGGAGCGGGAGTCATCTCAATGGGGATGGGCGCCTTGTTCAAGTCATGTACATACAAGCAGTAGCGCTTGCCAGCCTGCACGGTCACGTTCTGGTCATAAACCACAGGGTAGGTATAACCGCCGTTGCCATCGCTCACGCGCTTGTGCAACTTGAGGTTAACATTGCCTGCATCGACAGCATAATAGCGGTTGGTACCGCCCGAAGGTACAGTATTGAAGGTAGCCAGGAAGGTAGCACCGTCGTTACCGTATTCAACACCGTTGATGTCGATATAGTACATATAATTGGCTGCACCAGCGGTCACAGGCTCATAGTAGCCGACCTGGATGTATGCCTTTGCCGACTCGTCAACGGGCTCTGCCATATAGGAGACATCCTTCTTTTCACAGGAGCCCATCGTCACTGCTACCAGCAGCAATAATGCTATATATTTGAAAAATTTCATAGTCATTGAATTTTTAAATCAATTAATAAAACATCATCTTGAAGTGGGCATATCGCCAGGATAGCAGAACCACATGATAGAGCACTGGTAATCAAGCTCTTGACCACCGATGGGCTTGAGGGCATCCAGGTTAGTCTTGTTCCACATGTACTCGGAGTTGTAGCGCGGGCGCAGGCGGAAGCAAGGCGAACCGTTGTTGTCGGTATTGAAGGCGCTCTTGCGGCCCTGTACCTGTGCGGGCTGCAGCCAGAATCCCTTGTAAACCTTGGTAGGATCGGTATCCAACTTCTGGTCGAGAGTTGTCCTGTCCCAACCGTTGCCATACTTGGGATAATCGCCCGTGTACTGGATGTCATAGAAGTACTTGCGCAGGTCAACCCAGGTCTCGATAGCACCCCAAGGATACATGGCCAGATACTTCTGCATCATGATGTGCGAGAGTGAGAATTCGCTCTGCGGCAGACCTGCCACGTAAGGACCATTGAGGTATTCCTGTGCCAGGGTGTTGAAGGTAGCCTTGGTCACACGGTCGCCCTGACGGTAGTTGCCGTTCAAGGTACCTGGAACGATATAGCTGGCAGTGAAGTCCATATCGGCCTGCAAAGCCTGCTTCCAAACCTCAAAGGCATCGGCCTTGCTGCCATACTTGAACAGTACCTCGGCAACGTCGAACAACAGCTCGGCATAGGTGGTCATGATGTAGGGAGCGTCGTCGTAGTAGAGCCAGTGGCCAGCACCGTCATAGGTAGTGTTGCTGGTAGCATTGCGGCCCCAGAACGAGGGAGCAGTGCCGATGGGGCCAGTAGCGCCAGTGAAGCCCGAACCCACGTAGTAGAGGCTGCGGAGCACCTCACGGTCGGCGATAGTGGCATAGTTGCTGCTGTCGGTCGTAGCCAGCTTCACGAGGCGACGCGGGTCGAAGTGGCCTGCATCGGGCAAGGTGTCACTGGTAATCTGCTTGTCGAGCAGCTGATAGGGATAGTGCTGCTTGTTCAGGGGCAAGGTATCCTCGGTCTGGATGTAGTTGCCCTGCTCGTCATACTTGCGGATGGTTCCCGTGAACAACTGCACGGCATAGTCATGCTGGAAGTAGCTGTAAACCAGGTTACCACGATAGGTACCCCAGAAGTTGTTGTAGCCGCTCTCGGCAGCATCAGCGCCACCACCGGCAATCTTCAAGGTAGCATTGTCATCGTTGCTGGCAAAAGACTTGTGGAAAGCGTCCATGAACTCACTAAGGTATTTCTCAGAGAAGTCCTTCTTATTGCTCAGCGAGGCCAGGTTGCGGACAATAACGGCATAAGCGAATTTAATCCACTTTTCCTTGTCGCCACCATAGATGTAGTCGTTGTTCTTGATACGGTTACCGTAGGCCGAATTGTCTTCCTTCTGCAGGTACTCGATGGCCTGATAAGCCCACTCACGCACCTGGGGATAGATATCGTACTGGTAGTCATACTCGTGGGAGAGACGTCCAGCCTCATAGGCCTGCTTCATGGGAGCCTCGCCATTGACCTTGGTCAACAGGTCCCAAGAGAAAGCCTTCATTGCCAAGCCGATACCTGCCAATGTCCAGTTCTCGGCCTCAACACTCTGGTTGATCATGTTCTCCAGGTTCATACCCTGGTTCCAGTAAACCATACGCCAAGCCTCACCACCGGCATCGCTAGCCTTGGTGTAGTAGTGGTTGGCAAAATTGGTGTAGCTCGAAGTACCCATCATCTGGGTGAGCGGGGCGATGGCACGCAGGTCCCAGTAGATGCCCTGATAGGCCTGCTGAATACCAGCCAGGTAGAGGTAGCCCTCCACATAGTCGGGAGCGTCGGTATTCTTGTTCACATCCAGATAATCGTCACAGGATGCCAAGCCCAACGTCATGCAAGCCAGCGCACACAGTATAATTGATTTGAATGATTTCATATATTTTTAAGTTTTTAGTTTTTAGTCCTTAGTCCTTAGTTTACAGTGATTTAAATCACATTAAACTCTAAACTCTAAACTTTAAACTTTATTTATACTTACTTCACGATGATTTCACAGATGGAAACACGGTTCCAGCTCAATTCGTCAAACATGTTGCTGATACCCTGGCCCTCGGCTTTGATGCGGTTGGCAGCGATACCATACTTCTTGACGAGCATGTCCTTCACGCTGGCGGCACGGCCGTTAGCGAGCTTGATGTTGTTCTCCTGGTTGCCCTCGGGCGAAGCGTAACCCTTGATTTCGCAGGTTGCATTGGGATGGCTCTTCAGGTAGGCAGCCACGCGCTCAACGTTGGCACGCTGATCGGCGGTGATGCTGGTACCAGCCTTGGGATAGTGAACCAGGATGTTCATGTACTGCTTGCTGTTGTCGATCACCTTGGTAGCAACATCCTTAGGTGCGTTCTTAGCAGCGATCAGGTCACTCTTGCAGTTGTTCAACGCGCGGTTAGCGGCGTCGAGGTCGTTCTGCAACTGAGCCAGACGGCCGTTGAAGTTGCTCTCGGCGTTGGCGAGCTGTGCACGAAGGTCATTGATCTGGTCATTAAGCACATTGGTGTTGGTGTAAGCGGGCTTAACGGTCTCATCATTGGAACCGAAGGTCACACTCAGACCGACAGAATAGCTGCGCGGAGTGGGCAGCGACCAGCAGTCGTAGCCCTCACCACCAGTACCACCGGCAGCAGCCGACAGGGTGTTACCGGCAACGTCGGTACCCGTGTAGTTGGTGATGGTGAACAAGTCGTTTGCCGAAGCATAAATGCTGGCGTTCTGTACCGTACCCTTGGTCACGCGGTTCAGCCAGTTGTGCGGGAACACATAGGCAAGACGTAGCTCCTGGCAACGGATGTAGTTGATCTTGTGCTGGATCCAGTCCTCATCACCACCGGTGTAGGTATATGAACCATACTCACCCAGGTTAACGGCGATGGTATTCTTGGTGGGATTGTCGCTCTCCTGCTTGCCGTCGTAGAGCACGCCGTCAAACACTACGAAGCCCTTCTCACGCATGTCAACCGACAGCCAGTTAAGACCGGTACCCAACATATCACGCATGGTAGCGTTGACAACGTCGGCATGGTAGCGGCCCTGGAACATAGCGCTCAGGCGCCAGTTCTTCACGCTCAGGGCAGTGGTGAAACCGAAGCGCAGCTTAGGCTCACGGTTACCCAGGATGCTCCAGTCAGCACTGGTGCGGGGCAGACCGGTAGTCGGGTCGATCAGGATCTGGCCCTTGGAGTTGCGCTCATAGGCGCGACCAGTTACGGTGCTGATGGGGTGTCCTCTCATCACACCGTTACGGATGTTACCTGAGTTCCAAGTGTAGGCATTGTAGAACTCAACCAGGTTCTCGGGCAGGTAAACGACCTCACTGTTGGTGTGAGATACGTTCACGCCCACATTCCAGCGGATATCCGGGGTGCGGATAACGTCAACATCGGCGTGGCCTTCCCAGCCCCACGTGTTAAACGTACCCACGTTCATGTTGTTCAATACGAAACCGGTAGCGTAACTCATGCGGAAACCGGTCACAATCTGGTCGGCGCAATGGGTGCGGAACCAGGTGAAGTCGGCATTGATGCGGTCATTCCAGAAGCGGGCCTCAACACCAGCCTCGTACGAAGTGGTCATCTCGGGCTTGAGGCTACGGTTGGGACCGGTGTAGCCATACTTGTAACCGCCACCAGTCAGGCCAGTGGGCTCGAGCTCGGGATCAATCGAGAGCACGGGAGCATCCTTACCTACCTGGGCGATAGCGCCACGCAGTTTCAAGTAGTTGATGAAGCCGACACTCTTCATGAACTTCATCTCGCTGAGCACGATTGAAAGCTCACCAGCGGGATAGAAGTAGCTGTTATTATTCTTAGGCAGGGTCGAAGACCAGTCGTTACGGAAGCGGCCGGTCAAGAAGATCATGTTGTTGAAGCCCAGCTCCAACTGACCCGAGATAGCCTGCACGCGGCGCTTGGTGGAGCGCTTCTTGCTGGTCACGGTGCTCTCGGTACAGTTGTTGATGCTATAGAAATCAATCACCTTGAAGTTAGTACCATAGGACGACAAGCTGGTCACACCGTTCTCCAACTGGTGGTAACCGGCCTGGATACCCAGCGAGAACTTGTTGTCAAGCCAGTTGTTGTTATAACCTGCCAACACGTTGAGCGTGGGATCGTTGGTGTTATACTTGGTGATGTTGTAGGTACCACTGTTGTTGCTGTCATCGACACTCTGGTTGGCACTCGTATAGTAGGGATGGGTACCGGTTTCATAGGTCGAGGTGCTCACGTCCCAACCCATCTGCAAGCGCAGGTAAGTGTGGCGGATCGGCGTGAAGTTCAGCGAGAAGGCACTGATGATGCGGTCAGTCTGGTCGTGCATCAGGTTCTTCTTCAGGGCGAACAGCGGGTTCAGCAGGTCGGTGTCGGTGTAGTATGCGGGATACTTCATGTGGGCACCGTCATCGGCCAGATAGATGCTCATGTCATCGACGCTCGGCCAGCGGTAGCTGTAGCGTACGGGACCATAGAGACCACGCAGGGCCTTGTCGTTCTTGGCATTGACATACTGCATGCTGCCCTCCATCGATAACCACTTGGTCAGCTCAGCGCGGCCTGCCAGCGACAGGTTGGTACGAGTCAGGCCTGTAGTCTTGATGACACCGCTCTGGTCAAAGAACGATGCACTGGCGCGTACCGACATCTTGTCGTTACCGGCCTCCATCGACAGGTTGTGGCGGTGCATGAAACCGGTCTGCAGCACGGCAGCCGTATTGTCAAAGAACGGCATTGAGCCATCATACAGCGAACCGTAGCGGCTCGTGTAGTAGAAGTTGGCAGCACCATAGGCACCATTGATGTACTTGTCCTGGATCTTGGGCCAGCCATAGGCCTTGGACCAGGTGATCTGGTTGCTGTAGGTCACGCGAGCGCGGCCCGAGCGGCCCTTCTTGGTGGTGATGATGATGGCACCGTTAGAGGCGTCACTACCGTACAGAGCGGCTGCGGCAGCACCCTTCAGCACGGTCATCGACTCGATGTCCTCGGGGTTGAAGTCGTTACCACGCGACGAGTAGTCGGTCGAACGCGGCGTCAGACCTGCGCTACCACCATCCTCAACAGCCAGGCCACTGGTGGGGTTGAACGAGGTGTTGTTCATGGGGATACCGTCGATGACATACAGCGGCTGGTTGTTACCGCTCAGTGACGTGGCACTGCGCAGCACAACAGTCGTTGAGGCACCAGGGGCACCACCCGAACTAACGACGCTCATACCCGACACACGACCTTGCAGGGCCGAGATAAAGTCGGTACGGCCCGACTCGATAATGTCCTGGGCCTTCACGTTCTGCACCGAGGAACCCACGGTGCGGGCAACACGTTTCATACCGAACTCTGCCGTCACCACCACATCCTGCAGGGTGTTGGCTCCTTCGGTCAACTGTACGTTGGCGGCTTGCGATGCGGGAACTTCGATCGCATCATAGCCCACAAAGGAGAAGATCAGCGTCTGGTTCGGGTCGGCCTTAATCGAGTAACGGCCATCCAAGTCGGTGGTCGTTCCCGTGTTCGTGCCCTTTACCCTTACATTAACGCCAATCATCGGCTCTCCGTTGGCGTCCTTGACGACGCCTGAAACTCGGTTGCTCTGGGCAACAGCTGTGAATCCCGTGTTGTACTGACTCGGGGCCAGTCCAGCAGGGACACCCATGGCTATCGCCAGTGTGCAGAGCAGTGCTAATTGTTTTTTCATACGCACTTTGCTTTTAATTGATTTGAAGTTAATGAATTGGTTAATATCTCATCGATTAATAGTCTGCGACATTTTTGGGGGGTGAAAGTATAACTTTCAAAAGGCAAAATTGCAAAAAAACATTAACACAAACAAGCATTTTGTTGAAAAACTAACTATTTCGACATAAAATTGCCCAAAAAATGCCAAAAATCCACCAAAAACGGCATTTTACACCCAATCAATTTATAGATTAACCGCAAATTTTTCACAAAATTAACATAGCAGGCTTTAGGCTTTAGCTTTTAGGCTTTAGGGGCATCCGCACACTGTCGGCCCCACGCTAAAACGCTAAGATATTTAAGGGGCTAACGCGCACTAGACCTCTACATCTCCACTGCGAGTGAAGCGGCAAGCAACACCAACCTCACACTCCTAACTCCACACTTCTCACTCCTAACTCCTAACTTCTAACTCCTCACTGAAAAAAAACGCCGCCGAGGCGTTTTTTCCTCGGCGGACGTTATTTTCAGATGGAGTGGGGGATTACTCTTGGTTGCTGTCCCACCATACGGGGATAGTCCAAGCGTCATCCTGACGGTTCCACATCACTTCCTTGCCTTCGCTGTCAGTCATGCGGGCGCCGGGAACCTGTGCACCGATGGCCTGCAGGTTCTTGCTGTTGTAGTTGTACTCGTGCGAGCACTGACGCCAGCGGCGATACTGCTTACCCTCGGGGATTGCCAGCATAGCGGCAGCCACCTTGTAGTGGTAAGCGGGAATTGACCAACCGAAGAAGATGTTGGGATCGAAGTCATAGCGGCGCATATCGTTCCAGATCTCATAGGAGAACATGAGGGCAATGCGCTTCTGCATGAGGATGTGACCAATAGTCAACTCAGCCTGAGTGCCGATACCGTTGTTCACGAAGTTGTCGATAGCCTCATCGGTCATCGGGGTGAATGACGGGCAGTCAGCAAGGCTGGCATCCTCGGCAATCCATGCTTCCAGCTTTTCATTCATCAGCTCGCAGCTAGCCTTGACACCCTTCTTGTAGGCATCGTAAGCGCCAGCCTTGTCACCCTTCTTGAAGAGGGTCTCGGCCTTGATGAAGCAGCACTCGGCATAGGTACCGATGTAGGTGGGCGAGCTTACGCGGGTATAGAACGTACCAGACTCAGCCGACTCAAACTTACCACTACCGGCGCGGCAGTACAGGATGCTGGGATTAGCGAAGTAACCCTTGCAGTCACTGGTACCCTCAATATAGACGGTATCACCCATACGGGCCTCGTTAGTGGTGCTGATGTACCAGCTGTTGGTCTCGGTGTTGAACATGGCGCGCAGGGGACCACCCTGGCTGTTGATGTCGCTGGCCATGTCTACGCCCAGCGAACGACGCCAGTGGCCATCCCACTTAACGCCAGCAGCATCGACACCGACTTCACTCCTATTGGGGCTGTAAGCCCAGGGCAGAATGTGGTCGGCACGGGGATCCTCGACACCCTTACCGGCAAAGTTGGTCAGGTTGTCATAGAGCATCTTGGTGGGCATGTAACCGGAATTCATACCGCTAACCGAGAACAGGGGTGAATAGTCAACAGGCTCATCCCAACCCAGATTATCGTGGGTAGCACCGTTGTCGTCAGTGTGGTTCACGATGGTGTTGTCAGCATTGCTCTGCATGGCCTTGTCAAGGCAGCGCAGGATCTCGTCAGCATCATACTTACCGTCCTTGTAGCTACCGGGAGCCTTCTTGTTGAGCTTGTTGATCCAGCGGGCTTTCAGCATATAGGCGAGCTTGATCCACTTGTTCAGGTCACCCTTGTTCCACCAGTCACCAGCTGCCAACGTGGGCAGGGCGGGATCCTGGCTCTGACCCTTCTCGAGCAACTCGATAGCCTTGTCGATGCACTCAAAGCAACCCAGATAGATGGTCTTGCCCGTGTCATACTCGGGAGTAGCGGGCTCGGCAGCTGCCTGAGTATAAGGCATCTCACCGTGAAGGTCGGTCATGGCCATGAAGCCATAAGCCTTGATCAGGTAGCCGGCACCGGCAAACTGCCAGTTCTCGGCTTCCTCAGCCTTAGCAATCATATCGGGCACGTTGGCATAAGCACCAACGAACCACCACTGATAAACGGTAGTTACCTGACCGTCAACGGGATACCAGTAGGATACGTGCCAGTAGTTACCACCGCCGTTGTTGCGGGTCCAGTCACCCATGGCCATGGTCGTACGCCATGCGCCAAACTGCAAACCACTGTTGGTATAGAACTCAATGTGCGCCAAACGCTGATCATAGGTCGTGGACTCGGCCGAAGGGCTATCGGGGTCAACGTTTATATCAAGCCAGTCGTTGCAAGAGGTGAGTGATAACATCGCAACACCCAAGCCGCACAGTATAATTGATTTCAATGATTTCATATTATTCTCTTTAGTTTTCAGTTTTCAGTTTTCAGTTTTCAGTTGATTGCGGATGCCGCTGACAACTGACGACTGACAACTGACGACTCAATTTATACTTACTTCACGATGAGATGGAAACACGGTTCCAGCTCAATTCGTCAAACATATTGCTGATACCCTGGCCAGCAGCCTGGATGCGCTTGGCATCGATACCATACTTCTTGACGAGCATGTCCTTCACGCTGGCGGCACGGCCGTTAGCGAGCTTGATGTTGTTGTCCTGGTTGCCCTCGGGAGAAGCATAACCCTTGATAGCGCAGGTTGCCTCGGGATGGCTCTTCATGTAGGTAGCAATACGCTCAACGTTGGCACGCTGGTCAGCGGTGATGCTAGTACCTGACTTGGGATAGTGAACCAGGATATTCATGTACTGCTTGCTGTTGTCAACCACCTTGGGAGCAACATTCTTGGCAGCATTCAGGTCGTTCTTGCAGTTGGCCAGAGCGCGGTTAGCAGCAGCGAGGTCATTCTCGAGCTGAGCAATGCGTGCGTTGCTAGCGTTCTGAGCGTTAGCCAGCTGGTTGCGCAGGTCGTTGATCTGACCATTCAAGAGGTCGAGCTCAACGTTGTTCACGCGAGCGGGAGCAACATCATCGGTACCGAATACCAGATTGATACCCACAGCATAGGAACGGGTAGCGGGAACGCCGCAGTAGTCGAAGCCTACCGAAGACGAACCACCGACACCAGCACCCGAAGCAGCTACCTCGGGATCACCGTCATAGTTGGTGAACAGCAGCAGGTTGTTGGCCGAAGCCGTGATAGCAGCACGCTTGATGTACTTGATGCGTGCCAGGAAGCTACGGGGAACATCATAGGTCAGCGAGATGGTGCGCAGACGCAGGCTCTTCACGTAGGTGATCCAGTTGCGGGTCTCATAGTTGTAAGCACCCGTGTAGTAGTTCTTGATGATGTTGTAACCACTGGTCTCGTTGCCGTTGAAGACATAGTTCTGATCGGCCTTCCAGGTGTTGCTAACGGCATCATAGATGGGATTGCCGTCAGCATCCTTGTTACCGGTGTCAATCACACCCTCGATGGTGAGGGACTCGTTGCGCCAGTCGCCGCTGAGCTTGCTCACGCCGCTCATCGACATGGCATACTTGGTACCGTTGAAGACGTCGCCGCCATAACGGAACTCCCACAACATGTTGAAGGTCCAGTTCTTGAAGAAGGTGAAGGTGTTGTTCCAACCACCCTGCCACTTGGCCTCACGGTCGCCGACCTCATAGGCCTTGCTGTCGGTGGTGGGGAAGCCGTTCTTGTCAAGGATGAGCTTGCCGTCCTTAGTGCGGTTCCACTTGGTACCGTCGATACCCATGAAGTTACCATGGTTGTAGCTGGCAGCCTTAGCGCCACCATACTGCACGTCGGTGAGGTACATAACGTCGATACCGTTGACGAGTTCACCCACGGTACCACGGTTACCGAAGACATTGATACCGGTTTCCCAGATGAAGTTCTCATGCTTGATGGGGGTACCGCTCAAGCTGATTTCAAGACCCTTGTTATAGATGTTACCAGAGTTCAGTGAGCAGAAGATGTAACCGGTCGACTGAGGTCCGCGCGGCGACAAAATCATGTCATAAGAATTGTTGGTGTAGTAAGCCACATCAAATTTCAAGCGGTTCTGGATGAAGCGCAACTCAAGACCAACCTCGGTCGAACGGGTGCGCTCAGGCTTCAGATAAGAGTTACCACGGCTCCAGGTGTTACCCAGACCGACCATACCCTCCAGGTAGGTGCCCACAGGCCACAGATAGGTGTTGGTCTCGTAGGGATCGGTGTCCTTACCTACCTCGGCCCAGCTGGCACGGATCTTACCGAAGGAGAACCAGTCGGGCAGGCTCTCACGGAAGAGCTCGGTGAAGGCGATAGCGCCACTCACGCTGGGATAGAAGTAGCTGCGGTGATTCTTGGGCAGAGTCGAAGTCCAGTCATTACGGCCGGTAACGGTCAGGAAGATGGCGTTGCGCCAGTCTGCACGGAACTCACCGAAGGCCGATACCATGCGGTACTTGCTGCTGCCGTGTGAGAACTTCTTGTCGGCATCGCTGGCATTCTCGTAGCTGAAGAAGTCTTCAACAGCGAAGTTCCAAGCCGACTCATAGTCGCGGCGGGTCTTCCTGTAGTCGGTCGAACCACCCAACATCAAGTTGATGTTGAAGTCACCGAACTGCTTGTTCCAGTTCGACATCAAGTTGTTGCTCAGGTAGCGATACTTGTACATGTTGTCACTCAACATACCACGCTGCCAAATCTGCTTGATAGCGCCACCGGCACCAATCTCGTTGTGGCTCTGGGTGGTATAGCTGTCGACACCCATGCGGTAGCTGATCCACCACCAGTCAAACAGATCCCACTTCACATTGAAGTTGCCGGTGAAACGCTCGGTTTCATCGGTCATCTTGTTCTTGTCGAGGATCCAGTAGGGATTGTCACGCTCGTCCCAGGGCTGGAACTGGTCACCGAACATGCGGAAACGCGAGCCGTCCTCGTTGAGGTAGTGACGCATGTCATCGCTGGGAGCCCAGTTGTAGGCTGCGTAGAGGGCACCAGTACCACTGGAACCGTACAGAGCGGCACCAGTCAAGGTCTTCACGGTGCGGGCATCGCTGTAGGCAGCGTTGGCACCGAAGGTGAAGCGGCCCACCTTCTGCTCACCGTTGAAGCGGAAGGTCGTCTTGGTGTAGCCCGTGGTGGGAACGATACCGTCCTGATCGTAGAATGAACCGCTCAGGAAGAAGTTGTTGTTCTTGGTACCGCCACTAACGCTCAGGTTGGTATCCCAGATAATACCTGTCTCGAAAAAGTTCTTCAGGTTGTCATAGAAGGGACCATTGCCCTTGGGACCCCATGAGTTGTAGCTGTCGTCCTTGATGTCAAGGCCAGTCCACTTGCCAGCGTCGTTGTACATGTCGGTCATGTAACCGCGAACGTACTGTTTCTGAACCTTGGGCAGATCCTTTACCATCGAGGCGATCATCTTACCCGTGAAGCTAACCTCGGTGTGGCCCTCTTTACCTTTCTTGGTGGTAATCAGCACAACACCGTTGGCAGCCATCGAACCGTAAAGTGCCGCAGCAGCCGGGCCCTTCAGGATTGACATGCTCTCGATGTCCTCGGGGTTGATATCCATCACACGGTTTGAAGAGGTGGTGGCACTGTTCGTCATACCGTCAAATGCCGAGTTACCCACAATACCTGCCGAGTTGTCATAGATGACACCATCGACAACGAACAGCGGCTGGCTGTCCTTGGTCTCAGAAACCGTAGTACCACCACGCAGGATGATCTGGGCACCGGCTCCGGCAGCACCAGACGACTGGGTGATGTTAACACCAGCAATCTTACCCGACAGGGAGTTGATGGCGTTGGCGCTCTTGTTGCGCATCAGTTCCTCGGCCTTCAAGTCGTCAACTGCATAACCCAGCGACTTCTTGTCCTTGCGGATACCGAGTGCGGTTACAACAACCAACCTCCATGGGTTTGCTACCCACGTAGGAAACGACGAGCACGTCACCTCGGTTGGCGTTGATTGAATACTTGCCGTCCACATCGGTAGCGGTACCGCGGTTGGTACCCTTGACTTTAACGGTCGCGCCGATGAGGGGCTCACCTTGGGCGTCACGTATGACGCCAGAGACTTTGCTGGCCTGGGCCTCGGCTGTGAAACCCGTGCTGGGCAACGATGTCATCCCAGCCGGTGCTCCGCAGGCGATTGCCAGAGCGGCCAACAGTGCTAATTGTTTTTTCATACGCACTAACTTTAAAATTTATAAAAAATTGAAATTTACTGACTTTATTTTCTTCATGTTGCTGCTATAGGATTTAGATATCACTTCTATGGGGAAAGCCGCAAAAATTTGCGCCTCTACAGCCTACAGCCAAAACCTAAAGCCTATAAAAGTAGGCAAATTTGCAAACAAAAATTAACATGACCAAATAATTGAACAAAAAAATAAAACAACCACTATTGAAATTGGTAGTTTTTTGGCAATAATTTATGTGTCTTGTACATTTTTTTATAGTATTTAACGTTTGTATTTGTAAAATCACCACGTTTTTTTGGTTATTTCAAAAAATTTAATGAATTTTGCACCTTAGTTCAAAAAAAGTTTATACTGAAGCCTAATGCGCACACGTGCGCGAAGCGGCAATTTACGATAGCAAACTTGTTGAATTAACTCACTAAATATTAACAAATTAAAACGTGCTTATGAAAAGACATTTAGCTCTTTTGGGCGCATTGTTGATGCTGTGCGGTACTGGCTACCAGGCACAGGCAGCACCCGCGCCCCAGGTGACGGCTAGTTCCGCCACCAGCATTGTGACAGGCCGTGTTGTCGATGAGCAGGGAGAACCCGTCATCGGCGCCAGCATTGTCGAGGTTGGAACGACCCGTGGCACATCGACCGATGTGGACGGTAACTTCTCGCTCAAAGCTAGCCCTAATGCTAAGCTTCAAGTTTCGTTTATCGGCTACAAGACACAGACCGTGCGTGCCGCCAGCGGCATGCGCGTCATTCTCGCCGAGGACAACGCGAAACTCGATGAGGTTGTAGTCGTTGGTTACGGTACGCAGCGCAAGGCCAACCTGACCGGTGCTGTGAGCACCGTCGACGTTGACAAGGTGCTCGGTTCCAAGTCCGAGACCGATGTTGCGAAGAACCTGCAGGGTACCGTCCCTGGCTTGACCATTTTGAACGCTAACGGTGACATCAGTGCTGATGCTTCGGTTGTGATCCGTGGTATCGGTACGCTGTCCGGCGATGGTACTCAAGGCCCGCTGGTTATCATTGACGGTGTTCCTGGTAGCCTGAGCGACTTGAATACCGCCGATATCGAGAACATCAGTGTCCTGAAGGACGCTGCCTCAAGCTCGATCTACGGTACGCAAGCAGCCTTCGGTGTGATCATGGTCACCACCAAAACCGCCCGCGTCAAGGACAATGTCAGGGTACAGTACAACAACAACTTCGCTTGGAGCCAGGCAACCACCTTGCCCGACTATCCCAACGTTCCCACTCAGGTTGCCGCCCTCAACGACGTAAACCACCGCATGGGCGTTGCATCCGAGCTCTTCGGTATGTACATGGACAGCGAGGCCTTCCAGAACGGTATCAACAACTGGATCAAGAAGCATGGCGACATCAAGGACAAATATCGTGAGATGGTCTATGGTGACGACTATGATGAGAACGGTTACTATGCCAACTGGGATGTGCCCGGCATTATCTTCAACAACCACGCTCCCTCACAGAGCCACACGCTGTCGGTAACCGGTAACTCGGGCCGCATCAACTTCTACACCAGTGTTGGTTACAACCAGAAGCAGTCGTTGATGAACTTCAACCCCGACAAGCTGCGTCGCTACAATGTTACCGCTAACCTGTCGGTACGTGCTACCGACTGGTTGGAACTGGGTACCCGCATCAGCTATGTTGACAGGACCTATAATACCCCCTACAAGCGTGGTGCCGGTACCTACCAGTACCTGTGGCGCTGGGGTTCGTTCTTCGGCCCCTACGGCTACTTTGTAGATCCTAACGACGGCAAGCAGTATGACGCCCGCACCATGATTGGTGGCCGCAACACTGGTGGCGATTGCTACTACAAGAGGCATAACACTCGTCTGGGCGCCTTCGCTAAGATTGACTTCAGTCATGGCTTGACCTTCAATGCCGACTACACCTTCATCAAGACGGAAGGTCGTTACAAGGGCATTGGTCTCCCCTCGGTTGTTTACAACACTTGGGGTCTGAATCCTCAGGGTCCCGTGGACATCACGGGTTCGACCTTCATCGAGA
>CACZAC010000060.1 GCA_902779125.1 uncultured Bacteroidales bacterium
GGGCTACACTCCGCAAGGCATGCCGATTGTGCTCATCACCGAGCCGACCTGCGAGATCAGCGACGCGGACGGTGAACTCAACACCGTGAAGTTCACCTATCAGTACCAAGACAGGCGGACGTATCTGCCGACAGACTACCTGTCAGTGAATCACGACCGCATCTTCACTGAGCAGTTTGACCCCTCATTCCAATAGACCTATGGCACAAAGTATCCACATCAGCACCCTTCGCAGGATGCTCAAGGCCGGCGACCCGGTTGACCTGAAGCTCTGGACCAAGAGCGGGGAGATCCAGTGCTGGCGCAACTGCATCCCGCTGCGCTACAACTTCTACCAGGGCACCCAACAGTTCAAGCTGCTCGATTCGCACCAGATACGCCAGGCCCGCATCTGCTGCATCTTCGAGATCAACGGCCTGGAAGTGTTCTTATAATTATTTTTGGCTCAAAATGCAACATTCACCCTAAAGTGTGCGTCTATTATACATATGATAGTTGTATTTTTGAAGCGCAAAAAATATTCAAGATTATGAAACATCTAATCACACTACTATTTATAGTCATTACTTGTCAAAGTCTTTTGGGCTACCCAACTGATAGCGTAAAAATCAATGTAGCAGACTTTGATTTTCTTGTGTCAACAACGGAAGAAAATTATGTGGCTTATCCGCATATTATCAATAATGGGTTTAACAAGGAGTATAAACGCATGAAGTCTGCCATTCGGAGCAACCTTAAGAAAGGGAAAATAGGGATTGAGCAAGCGGCTTGTGAATATGCGTTTTGGTTCTTTTATAAGTTTGACGGTCACTACCATGTTGACATCCCCATGTTTTGGGACGTGTATTTTCCCAAAAGTCACATTCGCTATCGCGAGTTGTTCGAGTATGCTCCAAAAGCCGTTTCTTGTATGGTTGACACAAATACTTGGCTGATCCGTGTACCCTCGTGCGAAGGTAAAGACCCTACGTTTGAGTGGGTAGCCAAAGCCGTAGAACAATATCTCAACTCCGGCTGTGACAATCTGATAATTGACGTGAGAGGCAACACTGGGGGAAGCGACGAAATATGGATGCCCGTAGTGCCATTATTGGTTGACAAGGAAAATGTGAGTCCAGATACGATTTGGTTCAGAAACACAAAGACAAATCTTGATTTTTTCAAACGCCAACAAACGAACCATCCCGACAACGAGTGGCTTACATCGTTCATCACCAAATGTGAAACAACGAGCGATGAGTTTGTGCCAACAAATGATGAGGATGATGAGGATGATGATAAGGAGATGCCACACTTTGAACTTCCGCATCGAGCCGCTATTATTGTTGACAAATCAACCGGAAGTTCGGCAGAAACTTTGGTGACAGTTGTAAAGCGTTATTGCAATCCGGAACGAACAAAGATATATGGTAAAGATAATACTTGGGGGGCGAATGAAACAGGTAACCAATTGGGTGCAATGCTTCCAAATAGTAAAATATGGTTCTATTATCCGACCTGCGGAAATCTTTCTTATTTTCAAGGGAAAAATTTAGGAACGGCTGGTATTGCCCCCGACATACGTATAGCGTTGCCATATCCAACAAAACTAACCGATAATATTGATGAATGGGTTATCTGGATTGCAAGTGAAATGAAGAAATCTTCGTGATATATTCTCTGTCTTTTACAGACCAAGCACAACTCCATAATTTTGCGGTAAGAAAATCGCAGAATTATGGAGTTAAATTTTAATAGTGTAGAAACCATCCCCAACTTGAACGCTTCGGCGGCGTTTCAAGTGGATAGTGGCAAAGTGTTCAAGGAAGACGTGGACATCGTGCCGACGATCATCGACAAATCGCTGTCCTACATCCCCTGGGGCGGCGACAACAACATGCCGTACCACATTATTGACCTCATTGAGAGTGACGAGACCCTCGCCACCTGCCAGATGTTCAATGCCGAGGTGTGCTACGGCAGCGGGCTGCAGTATAACACCGACTCATGTGGCGGCGATGTCAAGCGGGAGGTCGAGGACTTCCTGCTCGACAACGCCATGCCCTCGTACTTCCTCGGTGTGTGCCAGGACTTCAAGCACTTCGCCTTCTGCGTCTCGGTCGTCATCCTTAATGCTGAGGGCACGAGGATCGTACGACTGATCCGCAAGGAGGCCTGCTACTGCCGTCTTACCCCTGCGGAGAAGAACGGCAGCATTTTATAGCAAAATCCTGCACTATTACGCAGGCTCGAAGATGTCGTCCATGACAACTTCGTTTTGGACAATACCGGAGTAGATGCCAGGGGGATGCCATAGGTGGTTACCATCGTCAGGGCAAGAGCCTTGCAGACGCGTGTGGCTTCGGCGAAGATGACCATTTTCATGCGTAGAGCATCGGTATAAGCCTTTGTGATGCTGTACTGTTTCTCATCGCAGATATTGATGGTACGGTCACTGCGGTCTATCAGCAAACCAACCTGTGCACCATCGCCAATACCGCCTTGCTCGCGCCAAGAACAGGTATTGGTAGCAAATCTTTTTTAAAATCGAGTTGTGGCAAGTTTTGTCGAGATAAAAGTGTCCATAAGTCAAAAAAAAATCGAGTTGTGGCAAGTTTTATTGAGATAAAAGTTTCCATAAGTCAAAAAAAAATCGAGTTGTGGCAAGTTTTATTGAGATAAAAGTTTCCATAAGTCAAAAAAAAGTTGAGTTGTGGCAAAATATAGTTTGATAAAAAGTGTCCTCATGTCAAGAGAAAACGATTTATGGACACCTTTTTGGATGCTTTCGGTAGCTGGCAGCCATTATCAAGCCACAAAAACAGCGCATGGAATTGTCAACTGAAAAGTATTTACTACCTTTGCAGCCGCAATCAAAAACAACTATATATTAATATTTCGAATATGATGAAAATCAAATGTCTTTTAGCCGCATTGGCTTTTAGTTCTATCTTTTGCCTTCCCGTACAGGCCCATAACGATATGGAAACCCGTCACGAGGTTGCCGTCAGCTACGGTACCGTACCCAATTCAATATGGATTGACGTATACACCGATATCATTCCCGCCATGTTTGGAGAGACTCATAAGACCAAGAACCGCATTGGTCCGATCGGTCTTGAATACTACTATCACACCAGCTCACTGATTGGTGTCGGAGCCGTTGCTGTATTTAACACCAATAAGATGGACACATACTACAAGGAGGTACAATCTTCCCACATCACAAGGTCCTACTTCTCATTTTTGCCGTCGGTGAAATTCAACTGGCTGCGCAGGGATAATTGGGGCTTGTACTCCAAGGTGGCAGCGGGTGTCACTTATGCCAATTTCAACGATGAGGACTATGATGACAATGGCAAGAAAACCGGTGAGTCGGCATCAGCTAGAGACCTGTTGTTCAACTACCAGGCATCACTTATCGGTGTTGAAGCCGGTAGCCAGCATTTGCGTGGTTTTGCTGAGTTTGGTATAGGAGAGCAAGGTATCGCTCTCGCCGGACTGCGTTTCAAATTCTGAAAATCCCGCTTGCAATTCAAGGCATTTTGCGACCAATGGTACATCCAATGGTCGCATTTTTTGTGTCTATCGGGATTTTCCATTACCTTTGCAGTAAACAACACATTTATTAACCTAAAAGAGACATGATGAAACTGAATCTGATTACTTTCGCGTCGTCGCTTGCCTCCCGTGAATCAATTTTCACCGACCATCACGAACTGCTCGACGCCATCAGCGAGAAATATGACGTGCAATACATTTTCCCCGAGGAACTTGACGGCATCATGCCCGAGGGTGCCACGATGGTGCTCGTGGGCAGTGGCGGTGTGGAGGAAATGGTCAAAGCCAACATCGACCGCCTGCCACCCTATGTCGTACTCATTGCCGACGGACTGAAGAACTCTCTCGCCGCATCGTTGGAGATATTGTCGTGGATGCGGCTCAATGACCGCCACGGCCGCGTTTTGCACGGTCCCATCAGTTTCATCATGCAGGGTATCGACGATTATGCTGCAGCCCATGAGGCCTTGGCCAAACTGCACGGCAAGCGTGTTGGCGTCATCGGCAAGCCCTCGGGATGGCTCATCGCCAGCAATGTGGACTATGCCGCCATGCGTGAGCGTTGGGGCATTGAGATGGTCGATGTGCCACTCGACGAGGTGGTCGAGGGCTATGAGGCTGTTACCGACGAGGTACAGGACATTACCGACCAATTCATCAACAAGGCCGTGGGCATCAAGGAACCCTCGCGCGACGAAGTCGTCAAGGCGATGCGCCTCTACCGCTCGGTCAAGGGCATCGTGGAGCGTTACCGCCTGGATGCCTTCACCCTCAACTGTTTTGACCTGATTCCCACAACCCGCACCACGGGCTGCGTGGCGCTGGCACTGCTCAATCAGGAAGGCATCCCCGCCGGTTGCGAGGGTGACGAGCAGACGCTGCTCACCATGCTCGCCGTTCAGGCTGCCACAGGCGAGATGACCTTTATGGCCAATCCGTCCAAAATCCTGGATAATGCCGCCCACGAGATGGTGTTTGCCCATTGTACCATTGCCCCCGCGATGACCGACCGCTACATTGTGCGCGACCACTACGAGTCGCTGAGCGGTGTTGCGGTTGAGGGCATTTTCGACCCGATGGACGTGACCGTGGTCAAGTGCGGTGGCAAGAACATGGAGCGTTATTTTATCAGCAAGGCACGACTGCTCGAGTGCACCACCAATCCCAATATGTGCCGCACACAGCTGCATCTGCGCCTCGACGAGTCGCTCGACTATTTCCTGGAGCGCAGCATCGGCAACCACCACGTCATCATCCGCGGTGACCACAAGCAACGCTTGGAAACCGTCCTGCGCATGCTCGGCGCCAACGCCACGACTTGACATCGCCAATTTCCCACGGATTTTAAGAATCATTTTTCAACCTTCGATTTGTCTATGTATCTTTGAAACCATGTTGAAACTGTTATTATCCTTACGGTATATCCAGTGGCGCCGCAACTTCAGTTGGAAGAAATTCCTGGCAATGCTATATCTCGTTGGCGTTATGCTGATGATGATTGTATCCCTGCTCTTTGCAAGTCACGATGTATTTGCCGAACTGCTGGCCGATTTGTCGCCTGCAGCTTTGGCCATTCTGCTGGTAGCGATGCTGGCCTTGCCCGACTTCATGATGAAAATGATGTGGGGCAATGATGCAGTGGTGATGGACGACTTCCTGCGCACCAAACCCATTCCCTCCCGTGTGTGGAACCGATTCATGGCTGTATTGCTCGCAGCCGACCCTTGGAACTTGGTGATGCCGATGTTCGTGGTCCTGGTGGGCGCATGGCTATTGCCTGCCGGAGTGACGGTCTTGGCCGTCGTGGCAACATTGGTGCAGACGCTGATGCTGTCATGGCTGGTGGCTGATATCCACAAGGCTCCTGACATCAATCACTCGTTGCCGTTGTGGGTCGGAGCGGCGGTTTATTACTTGGGAATGACTGGCTTGGGCGCCCTCCTGGTTGTGATGACCAAGATGTTTCATTTGCCCGGTTCGCCGTGGACTGAGCTGGTGCTGTTCATCGTTCTGGACATTGTGCTAACGGGGGTACTCTACCTCTACTTCAGTCGCATGCGCGTTTATGACGAGCATGAGCAGCACGCCAACTCCGTTCGCTCGGTGGGCGACGTGACGCTCTTTTCTACCGAATACCTGAGCGTGTTGCGCAGCAAGCGTTTTCGTTTCCCGATAATCATGTTCACTATCCTGTTCCTCCTGCAGAGCTATACATTTCCTCACGATGATATTAATCGGATGAACATCGCTTTGTACTTCCTATTAGGCTGGCCGTCGCTGTTTCTGGGTCAATGGGTGTTCGGCATCGAGGGCAACTACTTCCACGGCTTGTGGACCAAACCTTACTCCATCGAGCAATTGTTGCTGAACAAGTACAAGTTCTTCATCCTGCTGACGTTGGGCATGGCGGTATTGCTTATCCCCGCCATTTTCCTCATGGGGCTGCGACCCACGACGCTCTTGGCTCTAATCCTGCTCTTGGGTTGCGGCCAGAATCTGTTGATGATGCCGACGTGCCTGTTCTCCACACGCTTAGACCTGTTCACGTCGTCCTTCTTCAACTATCAGGGAGCAAATATGCGCATAACCATATATTCGCTCATCTGTTTCATCCCGTTGGCTATTTATGCAATTTGTACCCTCGCGTTGCCACCGCTGTGGGGTGACGCTGTGATGGCTGCCATCGGCCTTGTCGCACTGGCTATTCACAGTCCCTGCATCCGCAAGTTGGCGCAGAAGTGGGTGTACAATCGGTATGAAAATATGGAAAGGTATTTGAAATGATTTAGAGTTTAAATAATTAGAACTGATGGATATCAAGATAACAAACCTCAAGAAAGTGTATGATTGGGTCACGGTGCTCGACATCCCCGAACTAACGCTGGCCTCGGGCGAACTGATAGGCCTAGTAGGAAATAACGGCGCAGGCAAGACCACGCTGATGCGTCTTATTCTCGATGTAATCGGTGCCAGCTCAGGCTATGTGGAGAGCGACGGCCGTCGGGTGGATGAGGACGAATTGTGGAAGACCTATACAGGCTCTTTCATCGACGGCAATTTCCTCATCGACTTCTTCACGCCCGAGGAGTATTTCTCCTTCATCGGTCGCATCTACGGCATTGACAAGGACACGCTGGAGCAGCGCCTGAAACCCTTCGAACCGCTGATGCACGGTGAAATCATGGGCACAAGTAAATTCCTGAAGGACTTCTCACAGGGCAACCGTCAGAAAGTCGGCATCATCGGGGCTATGATGATTCAGCCCAAGGTGCTTATCCTCGATGAGCCCTTCAACTACCTGGATCCGTCGTCGCAGATTATTGTAGCCCGCCTTATTGAACAGATGAACCGCGAGTTGGGCACCACCGTACTCATCTCCAGCCACAACCTCAGTTTCGTCACCGACATCTCCTCCCGCATCCTGCTCTTGGAGAAAGGTGTAATCGTGAAGGACCTGGACAACCGCGAGGGCATGGCCGAAGGCATACTCAAGGATTACTTCCAGCAACAGAATCCCATCCCCATGACCCCTCCTGAGGAACAGGCATAGAGTGGAAACAGCCATTTGAGGCAAATTATGACATACTGCCTTGTAAGGGCCTTTTAAGCATGATGATTAATAAGAAATATGAGCACCTGAGCGGCTGGCTTAAACGCTTGCCCGAACAATTTGAGCAACTGGGCGAGGTCATCTATGACAAGCGCAATCAGTTGCGCGTCATCAGTGCTCCTGACGGTACCCTCATCAATGCCAAGCGCTATTGTGTGCCCCATGTGGTCAACCGCGTGGTGTATTCGCTGGGTATACGCCAGCCAAAGGGATTGCGGGCCTTCAACTACCCTAACCGCCTGCTGGAACGCGGCATCGAAACTCCTGAACCCATCGCCTATATCGAAGAACGGCGATGCGGCATGTTGGGACTGAGCTACTTCGTCAGCGTGCAGTCACCGTTGGGGCACACGCTCTACGAGTTGAGCCACGCTGTCGAAGGCTCCTATGAGGAGATTGCCGAGGCCTTGGGGCGCTTTGTCGCGATGATGCACGAGCGCGAAGTGCTGCATCTGGACCTTTCCCCGGGCAATATCCTGTGGGACAAAGACGAGCAGGGCTACCATTTTGCCGTGGTGGACATCAACAGGATGCGCTTCGGCAAGGTGGGCATGAAACAAGGCTGCTCTACCCTGTGCCGCCTGTGGGGTCCCAAGCGCCTCACCGAACTGGTCGCCCGTAGCTATGCCCAGGCTCGCGGATTTGACGTGGACGAAGCCCTCAGCCTCACCATGCAAGCCCGCACAGCCTACTGGCAGCGCTACCTGCACCGAGGCCACACCATCGACTTCACCCTCGAACTTTAATCTCTCACCTTTTATTAATATTTAATCCCATATCACTACAAATGAAGCTATTACGTTTATTTACCATCGTTGCGATAGTGCTGTCCTATGGATTCCAAAGCACTGCTGTAGCCCAAGAAGCCGCCCAAACACCTGGCTTTGACAAGGCTGTTATCGAGGCTCTCAGCAGTCAAGTATTCTCTGATGAAGACTATACCGCCGACCCGACTTTCTTTGCCAAAGCAGTCGTTCAAGTCGAGGCACTACTCACCTACTTTGAACAGAAATACGGCATCGAAAAAGTACGCAGCGGAGTGATTGAAGTGGCTCAGGGTAACCAACCCTTCGGTGAAGAGGATACTGAACTCTTCAAGAGTCTCAACTTCCTGAGTTCCAGCCTCTATAACCAAGAGTCCAAGATGGACGAGGCAACCCGTGAAGCTTACGCAAAATATGAAGCGCACAGCGAGGTCGTAAGAGGGTTCTAAAACGTTTTTCAGTCGTTTTCAACGGCTTTCAGCCGTGGAGAATGGATAAAAGAGAATGTTTAATGATTATTAGGGCAGCGACAGCCGCTCTTTAATCATTAAACATTCTCCTTTCTGCACGGCTAAAGCCGGCTTTAGCCGTTATCGTTATCGATAGATAACGTAAGCTGTCATCGGGGCGAGGGTGGCTTTGAGGACGCCTTTCTTGACCTGAAGGCGCTGCTTGGTCACCACATCGCGGTACTTGCCGTTGCTCAGGGTGACGGGGATAGCGACCTGACTGGGCTGCTCGTCGAGGTTGATGACCACGGCGGCACGGCTGCCGCGCTCGACGATAATCTGCTTGCCGTTCTCGCTATAGACGATGTTCTCGGGCTGATTGATATTACGGTGACGGAACTCGTTAACGGCCTTCACAACGGGGTGCTTGAACTCGTCGTTACCCACCTTGCCAATCTCGTTGTCGCCCCAATAGTTCTCGCGGGTGCTGCCGTGAGGACGGCTGTAGAACAGCGGCGTGCCATACTTGCGCGCGGTCAGGAAGACCCATCCCAGGCGGATGAGTTCATCGCTCATGCCGGCTGAAGCGTGCTCATTGCAATAGGTATCGTGTGACTCTACCCAGGTCACCAGATGGGCGGGATCCACCGAGTGGTGCCACGTCAACAGGTTGTCGGCACGGGCATCATGCTTATTGAGGACGTTGCGCAGCACCCAGCCGTAGTTGCTGGCGGTCAAGTCCATATACTCGGCATAGCCCTGCTCGGGCACATTGCGGTCCTGCAGCACCTCGCCGTAGATAAACAGCTGTTCGCGCGGCACAGCCAACCTGAGGCCCTTGACGGCTTTGCGGCCCATGGCCACATCCCAGAAGTCGTTCTCAGGCGACTTGGGGTCACGCATCTCATTGGGCAAGCCGATGTGCTTGGCCGTGTCATAGCGGAAGCCACTGGCACCGCAGGCCAGCACGTCGTTGACATACTGCATGTAGTAGTACTGGAAATCGGGATTCTCGGTGTTCACGTCGGGCAACGTACCCATTTCACCTGTCGTGCACTGGTAGCGGTCGCTGTAGTCCTTGATGGGCCACAGGCCGTTGGCGTGGAACAGGTTTTCGCGGCCATGCACGGCGCTGTCCAGGCGGGCACACCGTGTGGTTGGGCAGCACATCCACAATGACGCGCAGCCCCAGACTCTTGGCCTCGGCACACATCGCCTTGAACTCGTCGCGCGTGCCCAGCTGGTAGTTACCGATGGTCCAGTCGGTCGGCTGGTAGTGGTAATACCACTTGCCGTGACCGAATAGCTGGCGGCCGCCGTCTTCGCCTACGACACACTCGTTGATGGGAGATGTCTGCACAATGGTGTAGCCCGCATCCTTGATTTCGGGCAGATGTTCCTTGATGGTGTTGAACGACCACGACCAGGCGTGGAGGATGATCTCGTTGTTGCCCTGGTCAGCCTTGACAACCTGTGCCTGACCAACTGACAGACCCATGAGAGCAATCAAAACGGTAGAAAAAATCTTTTTCATATACACTAAAATCTTGTTTAATCCTCGCAAAGGTAGTAAAATAGTTTCTAGTTTATAGCCCCTAGTCCCTAGTTTTTTACTTATGCTCGCGTTGCTCACAGTTCAGAGTTTAGTGGTAAGAGTTCAATGAGGCATCAGCACTAGTTTTAAGAATGCTAATTACGCAAATTATGCAAAAAGGCTTAGCATCTTTTCTCCCCACGCAAAAAAAAGACTGATTTCTTGCATAAGACAAAGAAGAATAGTAATTTTGCCAACAATAAAGTACTACTTTACTTTTGTTAAACAACACCGTATCATCATGTATAACAGGATATTATCACAGGAATTATTGCGATTAAAGGGGCTTTTTCGCGTTGTAACGGTCACTGGTCCCCGTCAATCAGGGAAAACAACATTGTGCAAAATGGTGTTTCCTCAATACCATTATGTGAACCTTGAGGATGAGACTACCATGAGCGAAATGGAATTGAACCGCAAAGGATTCATTGAGCGATATAGTGATGGGCTCATCATCGATGAAGTGCAACGGATGCCTGAGATTCTCAACTCCGTTCAAGTTGTTGTTGACGCAAATCCTCATGCCAATATCGTGTTAACGGGAAGCAATAATCTGCAGATATCTCAAAAAGTCACACAATCACTTGCAGGAAGAACGGCCATATTGACATTGCTCCCGTTTTCGGTCGCCGAATTGAATCAGGAAGACCAGTCGCTGGATGATTTCGAAATCATGCATCGAGGTTTTTACCCTAGTGTTTGGGCACATGAATTGCCAGCTGTTGACTTGTATCGCCAATACTACAACACCTATATCCAAAGAGACATCCAACAAGTGATGAACATACGCCACCTGGCTGAGTTCCGCAAATTCATCGTCCTGAGTGCATCACGTGTGGGATGTGAATTCAATGCCAAGAGCATATCAAATGAGATAGGTGTTTCGTTACCTACGGTGCAAGAGTGGATGAATGTGCTTGAGGCTACTTATGTCGCATTCCGGCTACATCCTTTTTACCGCAACATCGGCAAACGGCTTGTGAAGACGCCTAAGGTGTATTTCTATGATGTGGGGCTCGTGTGCTATCTGCTTGGCATTCAGAATGCCCATCAACTCGAAACGCATCCCCTTCGTGGGGCGATATTCGAGAATCTGGTAGTGACAGAATTCCTGAAACACCAAATGAATCATGGCCTAGACAACAACTTGTTCTTTTATCGCGACCGCAGTCAGCATGAAGTGGACATTGTACTTGACTACAGCTTGCAGTCAGTAAGAGCTTATGAAGTAAAACTGTCGCCCTACATTCACAGTGATTTCTACAAGAATCTTCTGTACTTCAAGTCGCTATTCCCTCAAGAAGCAATAGAAACACAGATTGTCAACACTGGTTCAGATAATAACGATGACCCGTTCACCGGCCACTTCAATTATCGTGATATCGAGAACCACTTGAATAGGCTGCTATAAATAAGGAATGGGCAAAAAATAATATATGTATATTTTTGAAGAATCATTTGAAATACTTATATTTGCAGCCGAAAACGAATATATTTTTTAAACCTGTAAGACATTAACAGAACAAGAAAATGAACGAAATTGAAAAACTGCAACCGACGTGCATCTGGCGCAACTTCTATGCGCTGACGCAGATTCCCCGTCCCTCGGGACATGTTGAGAAAATCCAGCAATTCCTGCTCGACTTTGCCAAGAAGGTGGGCGTGGAGGCTTTCCAGGACCCCGCCGGCAACATCGTGATGCGTAAACCCGCCACTCCCGGTATGGAGAACCGCAAGTGCATCACCATGCAGGCCCACATGGACATGGTGCCCCAGAAGACGCCC
>CACZAC010000061.1 GCA_902779125.1 uncultured Bacteroidales bacterium
ATCCTGATGTATGACACCTATGGCATCCACAAGAAACCCACCCGCACCGATATCAAGATTTATCCTATCGATGCTACCGAGAAGTCTATCGAGATGAAGAACTCCAAGACCTTCAACATGATCGTCCTGGGTTCGATGCTCAAGGTGCGCCCCATGGTTACCATCGAGAGCGTGCTCAAGGCCCTCAAGAAGACCCTTCCCGAGCGCCACTGGCACCTCATCCCCCTCAACGAGGAGGCCCTGAAGGAAGGCGGCAACCTCATCAAGGAGTAAATCCAACAGAATCCAATATTGACAAGCGGTTGACCATATGGTCAACCGCTTGTTCCGTTATATCCGATATGTCCGTTAAATCCGTTTTATCTCACGGCGATTTTCCAGGCGCTGTGGCTACTAGCGGTCTTGAGCAGATAGATGCCGCGAGGCAGGTCGATGGTCATGTCATCGGTGAGGTTGTCGATGTGGCAAATCGCTTGGCCTGCAATGTTATAGATAACGGCGCGGCCCACGTTCTCGCTGCACTTGATGAGGATGCCGCCTTCTCGGGCAATCACCTGCAAGGGCTTGTCGGCGTTGATGCCGGTCAGTCCGCTGGAGTCGATGGTGATGACGTTGGAGGGCTCACTCAAGTAACCCAGGCGGAAGGATTGCACATAATAAGTATGTGTCTCGCCCGGCTGACGGTCATCGAAGACATAGGACGTTGTGCTGCCGTTGTCGGTCGTGAATACCTCGGTTCGGGCTTCGTTGTTTTGACTGTAAACCGTTCGAGTGATGACGTAGTAGTCCACTTCCTCGCTGGCGGACTGCCAGTTGGCGGTATAACCAGTGCTGCTGATGTCGCTGGCACTCAAGGCGGTGAGTTGTGACAATGTGGGAACGGGCAAACAGTTGGCACGCAGTTCAATGCCGATACTTCCTGTCAAACCGCCGTCAAAGATAACCAGACGGGCACTGTGTGACCCGATGCTAGTGGGTGTGTAAGTGATTTTCAATGGATATCCATCAGCGCTGTTGGCGAGGGTGCGGCTCACGACTGAAACAGGGATGCTGAACATCTCGTAGTCATCACGGTAGAGTTGGAGCGACAGGGCATTATTCAGACCTCGGCCTTTGATATAGACGGTATATTCCAGCGACTTGCCCAATGCTACCTCGCCAAAGTCCAGTACCGTGCCTTGGGTCGGCGATATGAGTTCAGGGTCGCCGGTATAGGTCGTGGTATCAACGCTGGTTCCAGCATCATTCAGATAGAATACTTCGCCTTGCTTGTTGCCCCAGATATATTCAAACAGCTGCGGTATGTCGATGAACGGATTGCGGTTGTTCTGGTGCTTCTGCACAACATCGTTACGGTTCAGCTCCTTGTCGCTGACGGCATCGTTGCGTGCCCAACGGCACAGCAGGTCGATTGACCAGTCGTTGAGCGTCTTCCATGTACTGTTGTTCACCATGAAAGTGTGTTTCCACTTGTAGTGCTGGTAGGTGCAGGCCATGTAGAAGTAGGTGCGTGCAAAGTCGCCCTTGTAACGGTCATCGGGCTCAAACACCGTGCTGGCACCACCGCCCTGACCGCTCTTCGGCGATCCGACGCGTGTCACGCCATTGTCATAATAGACCGTTGACACCTCACCCAGTGGCCAGTAATTCTTCTCCAGGTTGGCCTCTTCATCTGCGGGATACAGGTGGTTCAGGTCGGTGTAACTGGCATAACCGTCATACTCGGTGTAGCCATACCACCAGCTCTTGGGGAACGAGTGTTCGCGGTTCATTCCGTAGGCTGCACGTGAACCTCTGAAGTAGAAAGTTTTATCGCTGTACATGTCCCACACTTGGCTGGGGTCATCGGTACGGCAGTCTGTTTCAGTAAAATAACCCCACAGACTGTTGTAACTCAGCATGGTGTGCTGGAGTGTCAAGTGGTGGATGGCGTCTTTCAGCGCCTGTCCGCTCTTGCCTTCGAGCGATTTGTAGTAATCGGCAGGAATGGCTGCACTGGCACCAAGCCATGCAGTGATGGCTACTACCGTTATTGCCATGCGGTATAATCTCTTGGTAATCATAATCTCTTTTTTCATGATTATGGTGAAGTTTATATGGTTTCGCAGAGTCTGCAAATTTACTCAAATTATTTCAATAACAATGTATTGTGATAACAGAAATGTTTTTAGCTTGAGTGCGGTGCGAAACGATGTGAGGCCTTCCGAGAACTCAGATGCTCTAATTGTTTACTCGGGGTCATTCACCCAGTTGATGAGATAGACGCGGTCACGGGCGCGCGTCATGGCAGTGTAGAGCCAGCGGTAGAAGTCCATCGACTGCATCGCATCGGGCATGATGGCGCTCATGTCGATAAACACGTTGCGCCACTGTCCGCCTTGCGCCTTGTGGCAGGTCACGGCGTAGGCATACTTCACTTGTAGGGCATTGAAGTAGGGATGCTCCTTTAGTTGCTTGTAGCGCTCACGCTTGTCGCCCATGAGTTCTTCCCACACCTCGTTGAACAGGCGGTCGCTCTGTTCCTTGTTTAGCGCTGGCGTGTCGCTCAGCAGGCAGTCTACCACGATTTTGCAGTCCATTTCCACTCCGTCGTGGTCGGGAAACTCGACGGTGACGTTGGCAAAGCGCAGGCCATACTTGTGTTCAATCTCACCCCACACGCGGCGGACGCGGCACACGTCGCCATTGGCGATGAAATCCAGCTGATCGTAGTCGCGCGCCCAGTAGTAGTTGTTCTTGGCAACGAGCAGCATGTCATCATTTACCAACAGGTCCTCGCGATAGAGGGTGGTATTGCGCACACCCATATTAAATAATGTGGCGCGCTTGTTGCTGCGGGTGACGATGATGGTCTCACCCATGCCGTCGCGGTCATAGCAGTCGCTGATGGTTTCCAGCAGGAACTCGCTCGACACGGTCTGGATGTCCTCCATGCCGTCGAGGTCAAACCGTGGTCTGCCCAGCACGCCGTCCTCCATTGCCTGGCGCAGCAGCGTGGCATTGTGCAGGATGCCGCTCTCCTCAGCTTGGCGGGCAATCTGCTGCAGAAACACACCGTAGGTTGTCAGTCCCAGTGACCGCAGTATTTCGTCATCAAGGGCGGGACTCACAAGCTGCCCTACAGGCGGCAGCTGGGCATTGTCGCCCATGAGTACTAGTTTACAGCCCAAACCATTATAGACGTAGCCGACGAGGTCTTCCAGCAACCGTCCGCTGCCAAAGATGGAACCATCGTTGGTATTGCTGATCATGGATGCCTCGTCAACGATGAAAACGGTATTGGTGTGCTTGTTATCGGCGAGACCAAAGGCGTCGATGCCGTAACCTTGCTGGCGGTAAATCTTGCGGTGGATAGTGTAGGCGGGATGTCCCGAGTAGTCGCTAAAAATGTGTGCGGCACGGCCCGTGGGTGCCATCAGTACCGACTTCACGCCCTGATGGTTAAGCGCTTTGACAATAGCACCCGTGAGTGATGTCTTGCCAGTGCCTGCATAGCCACCGAGGATAAACACCGAACGCTCGGGTGCATACAGCAGAAAGTGGGCGAGTGCCACGATGACCAGCATCTGGTCCTCATTCGGGTCATAAGGCAACTCTCGCAACACATCCACGGCAAGTTGCTTCACGCGCGGGTCTTGGCGGTCGGCGTTGCCGGTGTTGTTATAGCTTTGCAGTCGATTATCGGTGTTCATCGCCACAAAAATAACAAAAAATGTGCGTTTTGTTGTTATTATCCGCCAAAATGTATTACCTTTGCCCCGCATTTAGCGAATGGAGTGATGCTCGAGTGGCTGAAGAGGCACGCCTGGAAAGCGTGTATACGTCAAAAGCGTATCCCGAGTTCGAATCTCGGTCACTCCGCCAAAAAGGACGACAACTGTCGTCCTTTTATTCTTTAATAGTCTAGCATGTTTGAACAGTTGATAGGAAGACCGACGGCTACTAGAATGTATCATATTGAACTATCGGCGTTATTGTTCTCTTATGGCATTCTCCCAAACTTGAGATATGGCTTTATACACTCTGTTAGGGTGACGGTTCTTTAAGGTGGATGGTAATATATTCTAGATTATGGATGTAATCAGGCCAATAATTAGGTATAATCACATAATTGTAACCTTCCATTGACACATTGATAACAGCACAATCTCCTGAGTATGGAACTCCGAATATTTTTCTATAAATTTTTCTTAATGATTTAGGAACTGATGAATAGCTGGTTTCATCATAATAAAGACTAACACTCTCTGCTTCACGTTGATTTGGAAGTCTTTTTGCCAAATATGGTAAGTTACCAATGGGTCTAATCACGTCGTACTTATGAAAGTCTGAGTGAATGCCATCTACAAACTCTTTGGGCAAAAACTGAATGTTCTCGTAATCATAGTAATACTTATTAATCCAATATGATTCCCCGACTTGCTTGTCTTCAAGAAAACTTTCAAATCCCATGTAATGAAGGACAAATCTATGGAGATAGTCGAAGTCAACAGGTTGTGTAGTTGAGACAACACTGTTGCTGCCTTTTATTTGTTGTAATTCTTGTTGGTTAGCAGCATCACATTTGCTGCACACCTGCAAAACATAAGTGGCGAATAAAAGAACAGGGATGTTAACAATGCTAATCAACTTATTGTTAATGATATTCCAATCGATAATTCTCAAAATCAAAAGGAGTGAAAAAAACTCAACTCCAAAACGAGAATGCTCTAGATCCACTCCAGATAAAAAAATGAATACAAAAGCGACGACTAATGAGGTTAGAAATATTTGTTCTTTTTTAATCCACTTCTTAAATGATATTTTCTTTGAGATAACTAGTATTGAAACAATTGCTATCAATAAGTAAAGCAGGCCAACATTCCTCATGTTGACAAGTCTGGTTATAAACCCAAGAGAGTCTGCGTCATTGTGATTGAAAAAACGGGAAATGGAAGCAGGTGAAAATACCAATAAAGCGGCACCTAGATAAATGCCAATTATCATGAATACCCTGTGACCTTTGAATTCTTTTTTGTGGGTTAAGAAATAAAAGAAGTAAGCAGCACAAATAGGAACGACAAACGCTTCATGGCTCCAACCACAAATGAATCCAAACAGACCTAAGAGTAGGCAAGACCAGCCTTGATAATGGCCTGGTTCTTTTTCCAATAACCAATGAAAAAAGAGTATGGCTGTAGCAACCCATAAATAATTACATGAACCGCTTAACCATAGAAAAGTGTATTTAAAACCCGCCATCAAAAAGAAAACGAGTATAAATGCCACAGATAGTATCTTAAAATATTGTTGTTTATTATTTGACGTATTGAGGGCTAGCCCGTATAAAAAGAGCACAAACATCAAAGCGTTGAAAAGATTAAATGCGCCTTTTCCAATCCAGCCATCAAACAGCTGAACAATGCAATGCACTAAAAAACGACCGTTTTGTTCAAAGTAATGTGCCCATTGACTAGTTAATACATCACTGATACTGTTTATTCTAATGTGCGTTCCCCATACATAAACATATTCCCAATCATCACAAAAAAGAGGAGTGTACAAGTTCATCATGTACATGATAATGCCGACCGCCATCAAAAAGATAAACGACAGCAAAAAGTTTTTGTTCTCTATTCTCTTTAACAATTGTTTTCTGGAATTCATTCTTTTCTATCTTGGTTGGGTATATATTCTCGATTTTATTGATGACATGATAATTAAAATGTAATCACCATTGATGCAATTTTAGGCAAATTTCGGCATATTTCTTGGAGTGTGCAAACATTTCTTTAAAGTTTTACCGATAGATATTAATATCTAGGTGTTTTGGCCAATCGCTCATGCCCAAACGCCTAGAGTCTCTTGTTTTAAAAACAACTTAAACAACTCAAACAACTATCTGATTGATTGACATCCGTTTGAGTTGAGTTTGTTTTTTAGTTAGCAGGGGTAACAGTGGCAGGCAATTCGATTTATTCACCCGACAGGGTTTCAACACTATCGCGACTTACTGCGATACCCGTTTGGTGCAACGGCATCCCCCACGATATTCTTAAACTTGCTCCAAATGGGTGCTGCACGATAAGCTGCTAATGACGTCGCTGGCACATGGAGAGTCGCGGAATAATTGATAGAATCATAGTTCTCGAATCTAGGAGGAGTGGTTACGTAGCAATAGATGTCGTTTAAAGAAGGACAATCTGAGAACGCATCGTCGCCGATGGTTGTGACGGAGTTGGGAATCATGATGGAGGTTAGACTGGAGCAGTTAGAGAATGCCCTGTTGCCGATTGAAGTGACGGAGTTGGGGATGTTGACAGCGGTTAGCCCAGAGCAGCCTTCGAACGCATCGTTGCCGATGGTTGTGACGGAGTTGGGAATCATGATGGAGGTTAGGCTGGAGCAGCCAGAGAACGCCTCGTCGCCGATTGAAGTGACGGAGTTGGGGATGTTGATGGAGGTTAGGCTGGAGCAGCCAGAGAACGCCTTGTCGCCGATGGAAGTGACGGAGTTAGGGATGGCCGTGTTCATGCAACCAGCAATTAATGTATTGGTTGCCGTTTCGATAATGGCATTGCAGTTATTGCGAGAATCGTAGTTTGGATTATCGCTAACTACTGAGATGTTTTCAAGGCTGGAGCAGCAAGAGAACGCGCCGTCGCCAATGGTTGTAACGGAGTTGGGGATGTTGATGGCGGTTAGGCCAGAGCAGCCTAAGAACGCCCAGTCGTCAATGTTTGTGACAGAGTTGGGTATGTCGATGCTGGAGAGGGAAGTACATTCGGCGAACGCAATCCACTGGATCGAAGTGACGGAGTTGGGGATGTTGATGGCGGTTAGGCTGGAGCGGCCCAGGAACGCCCCGGCGCCGATGGAAGTGACGGAGTTAGGGATAGTCGTGTTTTTGCAACCAGCAATTAATGTATTGGTTGCCGTTTTGATAATGGCATTGCAGTTGTTGCGAGAATCGTAGTTTGTGTTATTACTAGCAACTGAGATGTTTTCAAGGCTGGAGCAGCATGAGAATGCAGAGTTAGTGATGTCTGTGACGGAGTTGGGTATGTTGATGCTGGTTAGGCTGGAGCAGCCATCGAACGCCTCGTCGCCGATTGAAGTGACGGAGTTGGGGATGTTGATGTTGGTTAGGCTGGAGCAGCCTCGGAACGCATAGCGGTCGATGTTTGTAACGGATTTGGGTATATTGATGTTGGTAAGACCGTAGCAGTGATCGAACGCGCCGTAGCCGATGGAAGTGACGGAGTAGGTCGTGCCGTGGTAGGTGACGGTAGCGGGAATGGTCACCGAGCCAGAGTAATCATTGGAATATGGGGAATATGATGTTATTTTGTTGGTGACTTCAACTTCATTGCTATCGATTTTGTTGTAGTTGATGCCGTTGACCTCGAACGTGGAGTCTGAATTTGGCACACTCTGATTGCCAGAGCATGATACCATGGTCAGCAATAGTAGGACCAGCAGTAGGAGGGTGGCTTTGATGAGATGTTTCATGATGAGGTATTGTTTAGTTGTTCTTTTCCAGGTCTTGTTACACGATGTTGCGGATCGCTTGCAATCCAATGGCAAAGGTAGGGCTTTCCCATGGAAAGTACAAATAATAAGTCCAGCCATTTTTATCATAAAAAAAACAACTGGAACAACTTGGACAACTATCTGATTGATGGACAGTTGTTAGAGTTGTTCCAGTTGTCTTTATTGTTTTCTTGTGATGTAGTGGTTTAGTCTTCTTTCTTGGCGCGGAGGCAGGAAACTGCAAGGAAGAGAATCAGGGCGATGTACATCACGATGGCGAGCCAGTTGCTGGCTAAGTCGCTCAGGGGATTCTCGTACTTGAAGCCGAAGAAGATCATCGCTGCGCTGACAACGCCCATCAGGGCACCACCGGCAATGAAACCAGATGCCAACAGGGTACCACGCTCTTTGCGGGCCTTGTTGACAGCCTCATCCTTGCTGCGGCTGCCGACGAACCAACTGATGATGGCGCCGACGAGCAGCGGGGCATTCAACTGCAAGGGGATGAACATACCCAGCGAGAAGGGCAGGGCAGGCACCTTGAGCCAGTTGAGCAACAGGGCGAGGATAGCACCCACGCCGTAGAGTAACCAGGGCGTCTCACCACCCATCATCAGGGGCTTGATAACGGCGGCCATGGCGTTAGCCTGGGGGGCTACCATGGCGTCGGGGCCGGTGAAGCCGTATGCCTCGTTCAGAATCATCATCACACCGCCGACGGTGGCTGCTGACACGAGGGTGCCGACGAACTTCCACGTCTGCTGCTTGGCGGGCGTGGTGCCAATCCAGTAACCGATCTTCATATCGGTGACCATACCACCAGCCATCGACAAAGCGGTGCAAACCACACCACCGATGACCATGGCGGCAACGATACCCTTAGAGCCTTCGAGACCGATAGCGACAAAGATGACGCTGGCCACGATGAGGGTCATCAGGGTCATACCCGACACGGGGTTACTACCCACGATGGCGATAGCGTTAGCTGCCACAGTGGTGAACAGGAAGGCAATCACCAGTACAACGAGGAATGCCACGATGGTCTGCACCAGGTTGTGGATGACACCGATGTAGAAGAACACGAAGGTGACCAGCAGGGCAGCCAAGAGGGCAAACACGAGGACCTTCATGGAGATGTCACGCTGATGGCGTTCAACCTTCACATTCTGGTCCTGGCCCTTCAATGCCTGTCCAGCAAGACCGGCGGCGTTCTTGATAACACCCCACGACTTGACGATGCCGATGATACCGCTCATGGCGATACCACCGATACCGATGTAGCGTGCACCGCCAGCAAAGATGTCTTCGGGAGCCATCTGGGCAAACTCGGGATTCATGCCCATGAGAGGAACGATAATCCACCAGATAAAGGCACTACCGGCAAAAATGATGAAGGCATAGGGCAGGCCGATGATGTAGCCCAGACCCAGCACAGCGGCACCGGTGTTAATCTTGAAGATCATCTTCACGTTGTTGGTGAAACTCTCAAGCGCGGGGATAGCTTGAGTGGTGAGCACCTCTTTCCACCATCCGAAGGTCGAGAGCAGGAAGTCGTACAGACCGCCCACGATGCCAGCGATGAGCAGGGGACGCGCCTGGTCGCCGCCCTTCTGGCCGCTGACGAGCACCTGGGTGGTCGCCGTGGCCTCGGGGAACGGGAACTTGCCGTGCATGTCGCTCACGAAGTACTTGCGGAAGGGGATGAAGAACAAAATTCCCAAGCAGCCACCCAGCAATGAACTGAGGAATACTTCCAGGAAGTTCACGGTGATTTCGGGGTACTCGGCCTGCAGGATGTAGAGGGCAGGCAGGGTGAAGATGGCACCAGCCACGATAATGCCCGATGCGGCACCAATAGATTGGATGATGACATTCTCGCCCAGCGAGTTCTTGCGTTTGGTCGCTGCACCAATGCCGGCGGCAATGATGGCGATGGGGATGGCAGCCTCAAACACCTGGCCCACCTTGAGGCCCAGATAGGCTGCTGCG
>CACZAC010000062.1 GCA_902779125.1 uncultured Bacteroidales bacterium
TGGGGCGCAGGTGCTTTTGGCGGAGATGCCGTGTTCGGTTCCAATACCGATGTTGAGAATCTGAAACCTGTGTTTGATGCTGCGATGAAGGCTGGACTGAATCTGTGGGACACTGCTACGGTTTATGGCATGGGCGAATCGGAACGTATCCTCGGCACTCTTGCCAAGGGGGTGAACCGTGACGAATTGGTGATTTCGACCAAGTTTACACCTCAACTTGCTGAGATCTATGAGAATAGCGTCGAGAATATGGCCGAGGCCTCTATCGAGCGCATGGGCTGTGATTACATCGATATCTACTGGATTCATAATCCCATGGATGTGGAGCGCTGGACACCGGGGCTGATTCCCCTGCTGAAGTCGGGCAAGGTGAAACGCGTGGGCGTATCCAACCATAACATCCAGGAGATTGAGCGCGCCAACGAAATCCTGGGCGAAGCAGGCTTCAAGGTGTCGGCCGTGCAGAACCATTTCTCGTTGCTGTACCGCTCGAGCGAGAAAGGCGGCGTGCTTGACTACTGCAATTTGAACGGTATCGAGTTTTGGGCCTACATGGTGCTGGAACAAGGTGCACTCAGCGGCAAGTACAATAAGGAGAACCCGCTGCCCGAGGAGAGTGACCGCGGCAAGAAGTACAACCCCGTGCTGCCCCAGTTGGAGGCACTGACCAATGAGATGACCGCTATCGGCCAGAAGTACGGTGCATCGTGTTCACAGATAGGCATCGCTTGGGCTATCGCCAAGGGCGCGTTGCCTCTCATCGGAGCGACCAAGGAACGCCACGTCATTGAGGCCGCTGAAGCCGCAAAGATTCAACTGACCGACGAAGAGGTGGCAAGATTAGAGAAACTTGCCGATGCCACAGGCATTGACACCCGTGGCGGCTGGGAACACAGTATGGAATGATATGAGAATCAAGGTCACGTTTCTATACATGGCTATGGCCTTAAGCATGATGGCTCAGGGAGTGATGGATGTGCATAGCCACATCATCACCCCCGGCTTTGTCTCTGCCCTGGAAGCAGAGGGCAGGCTTATGGAGGAGGGTTTCCCGCTACCGAAATATGACTTGGAGAGCCATCTGAGGTGGATGGACGAGGCAGGTGTTGAGACCTCGGTACTGACGCTGGCCGCGCCGCAGCCGTCATCGGCCGCCGTGGTGAGAGCGACCAATGAGGAGGCTGCCCGCATCAAGCGCGAGCATCCGGGCCGATATCTGTTCTGCGCTGCCCTGCCGTTGCCTGATGTGGATGCCGCTATCCGCGAGACGGTCTATGCGCTCGACACACTGGGCGCCGACGGCATCAAGTTGGCGACAAACGTGCGGGGGCAATACCTGGGTGCGCCGGAACTGGACACGCTCTTTGCCGTGCTCAATGAGCGGCACGCCGTCGTCATCCTGCATCCTCACCGTCCTAACCCCGTCAACGGCGAAGTGATGGCGCAGACGCCACTCGCCATGCAGGAATACCTGTCGGAAACCACCCGCGCCGTGACCAACATGATTAGCCGCAATGTGCTGGCACGCTATCCCAACGTGAAGGTTGTGGTACCCCATTGCGGGGCCTATCTGCCGCTGGCTGTGCCGCGCATGAAATCGCTCACGCCCGTCATGCAAGCCAACAAAATGGTGGGCGACATCGATTGGGAAGCCAACCTCGCCACGCTCTATTATGACCTGGCAGGCGCCCATTCGCCCGAGACCATCCGCATGATGCTCACTATCACCACGCCCGACCATCTGCTGTATGGCTCGGACTATCCCTATGTGGCTCCACAGGTGCTCACGCAGGGCCTCGCGAGGATGAAACAGTACCTCACCGATGAGCCCGACCTGGCGCCGTTTAAGGATATGTTCCTGTGGAAGAATGCCGCTTGGCTGTTTCATCGGACAGGGGAGAAGCCCTCGGCTGCAGCAAGGTCTTCAAATATGATTGTGCGCATTGCCGAAATCGAGGTATATCCGCAGTACTTGGAAGCGTATCTGGCGTTTGCCAACGAGGTGGACCGGCTGAGCGTGGAGCGTGAGCCTGGCGTCATCTGTCTGTTCCCGATGCAGAGTGCCGAAGACCCCACGCAGATTCGTATCCTTGAGATTTATGCGTCGGATGCCGCCTATCAGGAGCACCTGAAGACTGAGCATTTCCAGAAGTACAAGCAGGGCACGCTGCACATGGTGAAAAGCCTGAAACTGCCCACCATGCAGCCGCTTGACCCGGCGACGATGCAGCTGATTTTCAAGAAGAAATGATATGCTCGCGATGCGAGCAGTTTAGAGTTTAGAGTTTAGGGTTTAGAGGGACATCCGCGCTCATACCCCACGCTAAGGCGCAAAGGCGCAAAGGTTTTTCAGACAACGTGGACAACTTTTTAGACAGGGCGGACAATTAATTGACCTGCGGTCTAGATTGGCCTGGCCTGTATAGCGGTGGTTATTTTTTCCAGGCGCCGATGACTTCGCCGATGTAGACGGCGTGGATGCCGGCGCTGAACCTGTCGTAGAAGTTGCGCGGGGTGTCGCTGCGGAAGTCCCCCTCCTGCTGATGGAAGGCGGTGATGATTTCGCACTCGATGACGGTTTTGGCCTCGGTGTAGTAGGGCGTACCGCTTGGGGTGTATGCCACATGGAGGCCCAATGCCGCGGCTTTATCGCCGTCGCGACCGCTGTGGCTGCCCATGTATTGTGCCACCTGTTCGTCGTCAAATTCCATGATTGTAAACCGTGGGTAGCGCTCCATGAACTCGTAGGTGTAACGTGCCGGAGCGACATAGACGCTCACGGTCAAACGGTTGTAACCCAGGTAATTGCCCAGGCTGCCCCAACCGATAGTCATGGCGTTGTGGGCGGTCTTGTCGCCAGACAGCAGGATGGGCGCCCGAGAGAAGAACGTGAACGCGTTGTCGGTGAACTCCTCTTTCAGGTTAATTGCCCTGTAGCCCTCAAGGGACTGGGCGGCAATATCTTGCAACGATAACATGGTCAATATGATGGCAAAAATGAAAAATTTCTTCATACGCATATTAATGGTTTTCAGTATCTTGGCGATGTTGATAGGAACTTACTTGTAAATGGCATCCCTTAGATCTGCGAAGCCGATTTGTGTCTTCCACACATTGTCCTCCTTGTACAGGTGGAATTTTTTCTTTTTCACGGTGCCGTCGCTAAAAGTGAAGTCACAGACTACCTCGGTGTAGCCATCGCGCACCTTGACCTTCTTGGCAGTGACTTTGAAATTCTTCTGTGTCAACTGTTTAAAGAATTCGTTTTTCTGGTAGTCACTGAGTTTGTCGCTCTCCTTGAACTTTACGGCTTCCTTGAGGAATTTCTTGTCACTCTTGTTGGGTAACTCGTTGTAGAGTGCCTCGACGGCCTGCTTGGCATTGCGGTGGTACTTATCGAGGTCAAGCACTGGGCTGTCGCAAGCACTGAGCCCAATCAGGCATAGCAGTACAACGATAGAAAAAAGCGATAAATGTTTCATAATCATATCCTGTTGATTGGTTCTTCACCTGCAAAGGTAAGAATTTACTTCAAGTCCACCGCAATTACTCGACAGTTTTTTGCAATGATAAACCCTGCGGGGCTAATGCGAATTTCACGAATTTAGCTAATGTAGTGTGAGGTTTTATTATTTTTTCGTGAAATTCGTTAATTAGCGAAATTAGCATTGAAAAAATGGAAGACAAGAAAGACAAAAATGACAATTAAATGACCTGTGGTCTCGATTGGCATGACCTGCATAGCGGCACTTCATAGATACGCTATTTTTCGCAAGCGGAGGGATGATTATTGCAATGATATAGCTGTTCACCCGGCAGCCTGCTGCTGGGGATGTAGATGTTGTGGAGAGCATCTGTACTGGCTCTACATGTTGGGGCACTCTTCTTCCTCGTCGGTGACAATCTGTTCGCCCTCCTTGACCTCGCGGGCCGTGTATTTGATTTTCTCAAAGCCCTTGATGATGTTCTCGACGGTGGTCTTGTCGGCGTCATAGGTGATGGTTACCGTCTGGTGCTCGACGTCGGTGACGATTTTCTTGATGCCCTTCTCAAAGCGGATGTTTTCCTTGATGCGCTTCTCGCAGTTCTCGCAGTGCATCTGCGGAACGGTGGTGAGCACAACGGTCTTGATGTCCTTGGCACTTGCCATGGTCATGGTGAGGGCTGCGATGAGCAGTAAAAGAATCTTTTTCATTGTCGTATTCTATTGTATTATTGTTGAATTATCTAAACAAGTTGATGCGGATGCCCAGATAGGCCATCGCGCCGCTCACGGGACCCCACACCATTGTGGGGTCAAACAACTGGCTCCACGGCTGGTCGACGGCGATGATGGGATTGGGCTGGCGGTAGTTGGTCAGGTTCTCTCCACCCAGATAGACCGAGAAATGCCTGAACCAACGCGTGACTTGGGCATTGAGCTGGCAATGAGCGGGAAAACGGGGGTCCCATGACAGCTGGGTCACGTCTGCGATATAATAGGGGTCGAGCATGCGGCCGCTGCCGTTGATTTGCAGTGTCACGTCAAATTCCCACAGCCCCAGCGGAGTCTTGTAGGATGCGGCAACCAGGCCCTTGAAGCGTGGCGTGAGGGGCTTCTCGCGCAGCGTGCCGCCATAGGTCGTCTTGACATCGTTGTGACGATAAGCGAGGGTCAGTTCCAACCCCTCGACAACGGGATAGGACACATCCACCTGCCAGGTGTGGGAGCGGGACTTGCCGTCCAGGTTGCTGATATAGGTGATTAACGGGTCGCTGTCCAAGTCGATGACCATCTGGTGCTCAAAGCGGGTGTAATGGTACTCGGCATTGACCTTCATGAGTTTGCCCCACAGCGGGATGTCCCATGCTGTGGTGAATCCGTAGTTCCAGGCGCTCTCCTGATGCAGGTCGTTGATGACAAGGTGCCGTCCGCTGGCCAGCAGGTAGTGGTTCTCGGCCAGGGCGTGTGCCGTGCGGTAGCCCTTGCCTGCCGACAGGCGCATGGTGAGGAACTCGGCAGGGTGCAGTCGCAGGTGCAGTCGTGGCGTGACAAACGTGCCGTGCAGGCTGCTGTGGTCCACCCGCACACCAGCCATCAGCGTCATCACGTCGCTGGCAGGCGTGAAGGTGTACTGGCCGTAGGCTCCCATGACGGTTTCCTTCTCCACCAGGTGTGTCAAGGGCTTCTCAAGGACATGCTCCAGGCGGTAGTCCTGCGACAAGTGGTCATGGTTGAGGCTCAGGCCCAGCGACAGCGTGTGCGGGTCGGTCAATCGGGTTTCGAACATGAGCTGCGCATAGGCATTGGTCTCGTTGACGTCATAGCGCTTGTGCCCGTAAGCCCCGTCCAGGTCATGGTTGGCAGCCGATGCCATCAGGGCGATATTGGTGCCGTGGTCAGCGTTGAGCACGACGGCGTGCTTCATGTAGCCCTCGTAGCGGCGCGTCTTCAGGTCGATGGCAAAGAGCTCTGCCCCCTTGTGATGAGCCTGGGTCTGCCCGCTGTGGCGCTTCTCGTCAATCAGGCCGACACCGCCATGGAAGATATAGCGGTCGCCCAGCCAGTCCCAACGGCTCTGCACGTTCACCTGCCGCACATTGGGTTGGTCCAGGAAGTGGTCGTGGTTATGGTCCATATCGGCCAGGTTGTCCTCGTAGTGGGCTAGCACATTGGCATTGAGGCGAGGCGTCAGGTGCAGGTTGCCGTCGGCATTGGCCTCGATGCGTCCGTCGCTGTTGCCGTACATGTTGAGCGTCATGCCTTGTTCATCCTCGGGCTTGAGGTACTCCACATCGATCTGTCCCGTGATGCCCTCATAGCCGTTGCGCACCGACGAGGCCCCCTTCGACACCTGGATGCTCTTCATCCACGGTCCGGGCACATAGCCCAGGGCGAAGGGTAGGGCAGCACCCCGCCAGTCGGGCAGGTTCTCGGCCAGCATCTGTACATAGGTGCCGCTCAGTCCCAGCAGCTTGATTTGCTTGGCTCCCGTGGCGGCATCGCTGTAGTTGACGTCCACCGACGGGTTGGTGGTAAAGCTCTCGCCCAGGTTGCAGCAGGCGGCCTTGAACAGTTCTGCCTTGTTGATGCGCAGAGTGTTCTCGGCTCCCGCGGCGCGGCTCATGCCTGGCCGGCGTGATGTCACCGTGACTTCACCGATTGACTGCATGGGTATCGTGTCCGCGTGCTGGCTCACCGACACCGTATCGGCGTCGTTGGCAACAACGCGTACATGACCGCCCGCCTGCAATAAGGCGGCAGCCATGCCCAGCAACACTATGGCACGATGAAACTTCATGCTCATCTAACAATCAAAAATAACAGGGACAAAATTACTACTAATTTGCAAATTGGCGACTTTACGACTCAAGAATGTCCAAAACAGATACCAAAAACTACGAGAAATGTCATGGAAGAATCGCCACGGTTTTCCTGTGGTACCCTGCGGGTATTTCACAAAAAAAGTTATCTTTGCAGGAGTGTTAGAAAAACGAAAGATGATTACGATTAGGGAATATCAGCGACAGGACATGGCCGATGCCATGGGTATCTGGAACGAAGTGGTGCGTGAAGGTGTGGCATTCCCGCAGGTCGAGGAACTTACCGAGCGGGAGGCTGACGACTTCTTCAACAGCCAGTCCTATACGGGCGTAGCTGTGGACAGCGAGACGGGCGAGGTTGTCGGCCTCTACATCCTGCACCCCAATAACGTGGGCCGTTGCGGGCACATCGCCAATACCAGCTATGCCGTTAAATCGGGCAAGCGCGGGCTGCACATCGGCGAGTTGCTCGTGAAGGACTCGCTGGCAATGGGTGCCCGATTGGGGTTCCGTCTCATGCAGTTCAATGCGGTTGTGGCTGCTAACGTCCATGCCCTGCACCTGTATGAGCGCTTGGGCTTCACGCAGTTGGGCCGCATTCCCCGGGGTTTTCTCATGAAGGACGGGCACTACGAGGACATCGTCCTGCTTTATATCGAATTGTAAACCAATTCAGTAAATCGCCCTCATACACCTTTATTTCAGATAATAATTCTTGCTTTATTCCGTTTATTAGATAAAGGGGCTATTTTCACGCGGATGGTCACTTTGAACGGATATTTTACATTTTAATGCTATATTTAGGAAAGAGAATATCATTACCCAAATTGTTATTAAACTTACGTTAATTAAAAAAACCTAGAATTATGAAAGGAATTGAAAGTATCCTGCTACTCTTATTGTTGTGTGGCGTATTAACGAGTTGCTCTGATTCTACTTCGGGTAACTCCATCATTGACGAGCCCGAGACTCCTGAGACCTCTTTTGACCTGTGCAATCCAAAGAATTGGTCGCTCGCCTCGGTTCCAGCACTATTCCCTGAGGCTTCATTAATCAATGACGTCGCCTATGGCAAGAATCGCGCGCTGCTGGCGTGGTATACCATCGACCGGCTGTTCACAAAACGCGGTTCTGCCTATGCTCCTGGATACATCAAGAATGACTTGGATGCGCTGTCCTATCCCTACGCCCGTGAGGTAGCGATTAACGAAGTGTTTCCAGGTCGTGACATCAATTATGGTGAATCGTCCGTCATCCAGACGCTTAATCTCTCGTTCTATCCTCGTGAGCGCGGTCCCTACAACCTGGATGCTACCAATGTTGACGTTGAAGGATATCTGCTCTATCCCGAGCAGCGATGGGGTGGCATTATGTGCAAAATTGACAATACTAACTTTGAGCAGGCTGGCATCAAGTATATCCAGTTCTGGATGCTTGACCCGTTCATGGACCCCGAATTGGACAACCAGGATGGAGGCTTGTTGTACTTCAACTTGGGTGATGTGAGTGAGGATGTCCTCAAGGATGGTCTCAAGAGTTATGAGAACGGCTTGCCCGCCAATGGTGACAATACAAATCTTGTCACAACGGTTTGGGGAAGAGTCTCTAATCTGGGTCCGGTTACTTATGCCTACGACAACGCCAGTGGTGCTCGCATCCATCAAGATGTCGGCCTTGACGGTCTCATCAACCAGGATGAGTACACTCATCCCAGTTACGCCAATTACTTGAATAAGTTGCGCGCAAAGTTGCCTGAGTCCACATATTTTGCTATGATGAATGATCCGTTCTCTCCGTTCAACGACCCGGCAGGTGACAACTATGCTTACTGCCGTAACAGTTATTACGACTCGCAACGTAGTGCCATTCTCGAGCGCTACAAGCACTACAATGGCACAGATGGCAACTCGCTGTCCCAGAGTGATGCTGCTGACAGCCAGTACCAGCAGTCTCGTTCAACGCCCGATACCGAGGACATCAACAATGATAACACGCTTAATGAGAATGAGCGTTATTTCCAATATCGCATTGCTATCCATCCCGACTCGATGCTGGTGGGTAGGAACTATATCACAGATAAGTGTGTGGCCAAAGTTCACACCCGTAATGGTGAAATCCAGGTGGCTACATGGTACCACTTCATGATTCCACTGGCTGATTACGAGAGGAAATTCGGTTCTATCCAGGATTTCTCCAACATCCGTTTCATGCGTGTGTTCATGACGGGATTCAGGGGAATTACGCACTTGCGATTTGCTACATTGATATTTGCAACGCACGAGTTGGCCCGCGGAGAGTGATGCAGCCCCCAATGGTTTCAATGAGGGTGTTGCTAAACTGCTATTGAACCCGTTATAATCGGCCTAACGGCCGAGAGATCAAAAAAAACGTATTACTCGTTGTCGGAATTATAGAATCGATTTATTTGCCAGTCAATTGACACCCGAAGGGTGACCTTTGTGTAACCCCCGATAAATCAGACAACCGAGCAGAGCGAAGGTGGCTGATTCATCGGGGGCGTGATGAGCCATGACCAGTCGCAGAAGGCGACCCCTTCAACATGGGCTAGATGGAATGGGGTCGCTTCCAGCGACGAGGATAGTATTGCACTTCCGTGGGTGATGCAAACCACTTCGCTACCGCTCAGCAGTTTGCATCACCCACGGTTACT
>CACZAC010000063.1 GCA_902779125.1 uncultured Bacteroidales bacterium
TCGCAGTTCGGGAGTTCCATGATTTTTTTGCCCGACTGGTCATAGATGTAGCCTTCGCTGGTGAGTAGCAACACTGTGCGCTGCTCAAGCGGCTTGATGGGACTGACGGGATCGTCGTGCTCACAAGACGAGAGCAGGAACAAGGCGCCAATCGCTAAGAATTGATAAAAAAGAAATTGCCTCATAAGTTGGAATTCATTATTTCGTTTAACAAGTGCAACGTCAATAGGCGATGCTTGATATAGTGATTTCACCTTATTGAAGAAAGCCCTGCGATTACTCTTTCTGTCGCTGAGCGCATGGTGCTACCTATAGTAGTCTGTGCTCCAGGCGTCTAAGGAGATGTGAACAGTTTTATTGATCATCGGGCTCAATGAGGTCGGTTGAATTGGTTACGGTCTTAACGTGCTTGCGGGCGAGGCGCTTCTGGTAAGCATACACGATGCAAGCCATGCCCAGATAAGCGGCAGCCTGAATCCAGAGGATGCGGATCTCGGGCAGGATCTGGCTGACGGAGGCACCCATGGAGTTGACACGGATGAAAGCACGTACACCAAAGGTGCTGGGGAAGAGCCAGGATACACCCTGCCATGCACCGGGGATGCTGGACTGCGGCCATGACACACCGGTGAGGAACAGCAACGGAATCGAGACAAAGACCATCAGCAACATGACGTTCTCACGGTAACGCACCAGGCAAGAAACGGTCATGCCGAAGAAGATGCATGCCATCGTATAGGGCAGCAACATTGCCAGCAACGTCTTGCCGTCGGCCAGCTGCGGGAATGAGAACATGCGGGGAACAGCCATCGACAGGTAGGCGGCTGCCACGGCACCGATCATGCCATAACAGAGTGCCTTGCCCCAGGCGACGCGGTAGGCGCCACGGTAGTGGGGATCATCGTCGGGGATGAGTTGGCCGTTGCGATTACGCTCACGGGCCGTACCCGCCGACATGCCGATGCCCAGCGCTAACGCCTGCTGCAGCAGGAGCATGAGCACTGCGGGCAGGACGCAGGATCCGTAGCCGCCCGATGGGTTGAACATCGCCACATCGTGAGCAATAAGAGGCTGCGCAGTGATGGAATTCTCGTGATCGGTGTAGTTGCCGGCCTTCTTGATCTTCAGGCCAGCGCTGAGGCGTCCCGCCTCGACCATGGCAGTCTGATAAACGGCCTTGTAGGCGAGCATGAGCGACATGTCGCAATAAACGCTGACGGTCGCCTGCTCTCCACGGTTGATGCAAGTGGCGAAGTCTGACGGGATGAGGTAGATGCCCTTGGCGAGCTGGCGGCTGACGAGTGCACGGGCTTCGTCGAGATCGGCGGCGTAATATTTCACATCGACGTCAGGGGTGGCGTCACAGTCGTTGATGAACTGGCGCGAGAGGGCCGAGTGTGACTGGTCAACGACCACTACCGGTGTCTCGTGCAGCGTCTCGTTGTTGTAGATCCAGGAGTAGAGCAACGGGTAGCCCAGCGGCACGATGACGAGGAACATGAGCACGCCCTCGTCCCTGATGACCTGTTTCATCTCCTGACGCCATACGTATAGCACGTCGGTGATATGTTCCTTGAGTTTACGGAATATAGACATAGTTGAGCATTGCGATTTTGACTTTACGGAGTACGAACCATGGCAGCAGCGTGAAGGCCACGAGTGCCACGAGATGGAACCAGACGTCAATGACGGGGAAGCCGTTGAGCACTGTTGCCTGATAGAGCATCCAGTAGTGGCGCAAAGGGAATAGCCAAGACATGGCCTGCAATGGGGGATCCATGCCTGCGACAGGGAACGCCGAGCCGCACATCGAGATGGCGAAGATGCCAAAGCCAATCGAGGCAGCGACCTGCAAGAGGGTGAGCCGCACGATGCTCCACACGCCGCCCAAGTGCGGGAAGTGAAGCACGTTGAAGATATAATACTGGTAGGAGAATATCACAAGCAGGAACACTAGCGCATGGACGATGTACTTGCCGAGGATGGCCACGAGGATGTTGTTGCCAGCGCGGGCGAGCCATTCCTTGCCCGAGTCAAACTTCATCTCCATTCCGAGCGCGTAGGCCGACAGCAGCGCCATGAAAAGCATCAGGATGCCTGGCACAAAGACCGTGGTCAGGCTGTAGTTGTAACTGCCCTGAGGGTTGGCAATCATGTGTGCGTCAATCGTCACGGCCTGTAGTGCCGTGCGTATCTGTTCCTTAGTTGCGCCCTTAGCACTCAATGTCGCTTGGCCCACTGCCGCAGAGCCCAGCATGCTGATGGTTTTCAAGTCCTTGGATGCCATCGATCCCGCCGTCATACACGTCATGGTGTAGTAGTACGAGATATCGGGCTGTCGACCTGCCATGAGCTTGGCCGCCGTGCCCTCGGGGATGTACAGATAGGCAAAGACCTTGCCTTCTTGCATGGCGTTGCGGGCTTCGGTGACCGATGCAAAGCGATACACCACCCGCGAGTTCTGCATGGCATCGAGGTTGCGGATGAGACTGCGCGAGGTAGCGCTGTTGTCATGGTCCACCACGCCGATGGGCAGGTCCTGGGGCAGCCCGTCATCGAGCATCGTGGTGAAAAACACCACCAGCAGCACGGGGAACACCACCATGCAGAAGCCGTAGATACGGTTCTTGCGCACGATGATGTTGAGCTCGCGCAGCACGATGTCGAAGAATTGAGAAATATACTTCATAATGTTCGCAAGTTCTCAACTTGCTCACTGTTTAAAGGTTAAAGTTTAAAGGATAAGGAAAATCACTCCTAACTCCTAACTTCTCACTTATTCTTAAGGATTACCGACATGCCCGGACGGATGCCATCAATCGCCTGGGAAGGACGAGCCTTCACCTCGAAGGTCTTCTGGTCATACTGGCCGCTGGCCTTAGTGGACTTCCACACGGCAAACGAGCCCTTGTCCTTCATCGATGTGATCTTCATCTTGGCCTCGATGTCGATAGCGGGTATCCTGACCGTGATCTCCTGACCCACCTTCATGCCCTTCAATTGGTCCTCGCGGATGTTGAACGTGGCCCACTGGTCGTCCATCATGGCTATGCTCATGATGGGAGTGCCGGTGCCAACGAGTTCACCCACCTTGGGATAGACGTCGGTGACTTCACCGGCCATCTGGGCCCTCTGAATGGTTTCGCGCACGTAGCCTTGCACCTCCTGCACGGCACCACGGGCCTGACCTGCGGTGGCCGCAGCTGCACGGCGCTCCTCGTCACGGGCACCGTTCACGGCCATCTGATAATTGCTCTGTGCAGTCTTGACCTGTGCCTGTGCCGATTTGTACATGGCCTCGGCCTCGTCAAACTTCTGGGCGCTGATGACTTCCTCCTCATGGAGTTTCTTCATGCGATTGTAGGACTTCTCGGCAATTTCAAGACCGGCCTTTGCCTGCTCTAGGATCTGGGCGGCAGCTTGAATCTGCTCCTTGCGGGCACCGTTCTGTGTCATCTGTGCGATGGCCGTTGCGGCGTCGGCAGCGCTCTGGGCCTGCACCATCTTGGCATTCACCTCGGGAGCCTCGATAATGGCGAGCGTGTCGCCTGCGTGTACAAAGTCACCTTCCTTGGCCAGGAGAGCAAGGATACGTCCCGGCACTTTACCCGACACACGGTATTCCTCGACTTCCATTTCGCCCTGGATTTCCTCGGGGTCGCGTTGCAGGGCCAGGTGACCGATGAGAGCGACAATGAGGACCACGGTGGCAAATCCGAGGACTGCTAACAAAATATTGGTATGTTGACTTTTAGCTGACATAATATAATATTGTTTGATTGTTTTTAATTTAGTGACGGGTTATTTCAGGATGCCTAATGCCTTGAGCAGGTCGGTGTTACTGAGCTGTAATTCGATTTCGGCATCAATTTTCTGGGTTTGTGCCATGAGCCAGGCCGACTGGGCCTCCATGACGGTCGTGGGCGTGATTACGCCCTCCTCAAAGCCGCGTTTGGCCATGCGCAGATTCTCCTCGGCACTAGCGATGTTGGACTTGGCGAGCGCCAGATTCTTGTTGGCCTCGCTGACGCGGAAACGGTTCTGGCTGACCTGCAACTCAATCTTCTCGCGTGCGTCCTCGAGTTCGAGGTTGGCAACCGTTGTCGCCTCTTGGGCCGCCTGAACCTTGTGCTTCACATCACCCCAATTCCAAATGGGGATGCGCACTTGCAGTCCCACATGCCAGAAACCACCAAAGCGATGCTGGATGCCGTTGAAGGCATTGGGGTTGGTCACAGCATATCCGCCGTTGAATAATACCTGAGGACGGTTCTCTGCCTTGAGCAGATTGACCTCTTGATGAGTCAGGTCAATGGCATTTTGGAGCAAGCGTAGCTCGGGGCGGTTGTCGATGTTAGTTGTCAAGGGTATAGCGGCCGGTGCAGCAATCTCGTCGGCTTTCTCATCGGCTAACTCGATGGGCTCGTCAATCGGCAGTCCGCACAGTTGGCACAGGAGCATCTTGGTCAACGACAGGCCGTCCATGACCTTGGCAAGAGCCATCTCGGCTTCATTGACGCGTACCTGTACACTCAGTTTGTCGCTGCGTGTTGTCAGGCCGGCTTCGGTCATCTTCTCGACATCGTGGTCAAGTTTCTTGACCAGGTTGAGGTAGGACTCGGCCAGATCCTGCTTGTGGCGCAGCGATACCACCTGCCAATAGACATTGTCGATGTCATAGAGTGTGGCCTGCCTGCGCGCCTCGAGCGTGTTGGCGGCCAGTTCCTCTTTGATGTCGGCAACGCGGTTCAATGTTTTGATGGCTCCACCCATGTAGAGGGGTTGTGTCAACGTGATGGCACCGGCAAAGGTATTGTGATTATTGGACTGGAGCGCCTCATTCAGCGATTGCCCCAAGTGGTCGATTGTTCCCTGGGTAGCACTGACGTAGGGGGCGGCCATTTCAGCCAACTCCTTGAGTTTGGCGGGGTCTAAAGGCAACTTGCTCACCTCATTCTCAATGGCCGAGGTAAACACTTCGCCCAAGTTGTTGAGCAGTGCTTTCTGCTCCTTGTTGAGAAGAGAAATCCCGCGGCTGGTGTACTCATATGCTCCGAGGGCACTCACCCGCGGCAGGTACTTCGTCCTTGCCGACTTGCGCTGATTCTCAGCAATACTCTGCTTAACCCGCGACACCTGCATCTGCTTGTTGTTCTCCAGAGCCATGGCACGGCACTCATCGAGTGTTAACACCCGCTGGGCATGCGCTTGAGTTGTTGGTGATACCAAAAACATCACCAACAAACATCCCCAAAATAGTGACTTCAGTCTCATACCTTCCATAAATAAAAGGTTCGTTTATTACTAGTAATTTTTGTAAATATGTCTTGTTACTTACCATCTGTTCCAGTATTACTAATCAACAAGCAACATCTAGAACTTAAACAATCTTTCAGGTTGTTGATTACCAGCAGATTTTCTACTCTGTTCACAACCCGCTAAATATCAGTTAAGCCACCAAAATAAAGCTGACTTTTACAAAAACAGTCGCAAATTTAACGCTTTTTTTTAATTATTATCTCATGTTTAAAAATAAAAGCGTCATTATTATAGTAAGTGGTTAGAAACCGAACATCTTTTAGGGAAAACCAACGCCACCTATCACACCCCTCTTCAAACCTTAACACCCCAAAGATCCACACATCCGAAAAATGTTCCAGTAATGTTCCAGTAGAAAATAGAAAAAAGCGCCAAAACTCATTGAGTTTCAGCGCCTTACGCTTTGTTTGCCATACCCAGTATGCCCAATTGATGGAGGGTTTTCTGGAAATGCTGGAGCGTGGCGATTACCGTCAGAACCGCGAGGTCGCCTACTATGCCGACAAATTGTGCGTCACCTCCAAATACTTGAGCGAGGTGCCCAAGAAGGTGAGCGGCTTCCCCTCGTAGGCCAGCGGCAAGTCGCTCTGCGGGAACAGCACAAGATAACTGGTGCCGTCAGTCACCATGTGGTGGATGTCCACCAGCAGGTATTTCTTAGCGGGTGTCGTCACCAGTTCGGCCCTGATCAGCGGTTCCTCGCCCATGATGTCGAAGGGGCGGCAGAAACCGTGGTGGGCATATTCCTGAAAGTCGGCTTCGGGCATCTCGCGGCGCACGATGGTCAGCGTCTTGTCCTCGTCTATATACTGCCGAGGCTCACCGTTGTCGTCGATCAGGAAGCGCGTTTTCAGTTCCTTCCTGGCTGCGAAAATGGTTTGTAGGGCGGCTTCCACACGATCGAGATCGATGTTATCGGTCAGCGGCACGATGCAAGGGATGTTATACTGCATCACCTGCGGATATTTCATACAGTCGTAGAATACCCCCAGTTGGGATTGAAGCAAAGGGTACAATTTCATATTATTAACGGTTTAAGTGTTCTAATCAGTTTCATGCTTCGCCAGTTGAACGCAAAGCGGCGGGATTACGGGTTTAACAATTCCTGGCATCCTGGCTCCACAACCTATGCCTGCAATGGCCTTGCCACAGCCTGTCAAACAGACATGCGGCAAGAAAAACTTTTAAAATTACACCTTACTCGGTTAAAACTATAAAGGAATTGTGTTATACTTTGTTAATCGACAAAAACTCATGGTGGTCTCCCCTCCCCCCTACTGCAGGATGATCTCAGCAATCTCCTTGCGGGCTTTTTTGCCTTCGGGACAGGGCCACAGCGGATAGACGTGGCCCATCTTTTCGGCCACATGCAACTGTGCATCCACACCGGCTGCCTTCATCTTATCGAAGGTGTTGACGACATCGGTATAGAATATTTCCCATGTGCCGGTGAACAGGTCGGTGGGCGGCAAACCCACCATGTCGCCATTCAGGGGCGAAATCATCGGGTCGTGCGGGTCAATCTCTCCTGCCCAGTCTGTGCCCACTTTCCTGAGCACCTCGGCATTGAGGAATGTATCATGTTCCTGTATCGTGTCATCGCCGCCCAACACATCGACCCAAGGTGAGATGAGCACCAGATGCTTGGGTTGCTCTATCGAATCGCCGCGCATCTCCTGCGCCAGAGCAAGCGAGAAACCGCCGCCAGCCGAGTCGCCCATGACGATGATGCGTCCCGCAGAATATTGCTTGACCAGTTGCTGGTAAAGCTGCAACATTAACGGATGCGCATCCCTGGCTGTGTAGCAGTAAAGCAGCGGATAGTTTGGTGCAACGATGCCGCAGCCCGTGGTCTCGGCCCACTCGGCCATCGCCGCCCAATGCAGCGCGGAAAAGTTGCGGAGGTAGGCTCCGCCATGGATATAAAGCACGATGGGCTTGCTGGCATCCTGTGGCTCCATGTGAAACACCTGCATGCCACCCACACGGTACTGGCGCATCTCGCGAGGGAACTCCACTTCTTCCGGAATCTCCACGGTGCTCTTATCGGTCTTTTCTCCCTTGACCTGCTCATAGTCCTCCATCGTTAACTTTGGAAACGAATGTGCGACAATGATGGCCTGTGGCGAGCGTCCGTCAATCAAACAAATGGCTCCACCGATAATGACAATGGCGGCGATGATGCCCACCACCGTCCATAAGACGTTTTTCATTCTGATCTTCATGATGTCACTTTTATCTAATAAACTATAACACGTTTTGGCATCAAAGGTACTATGTTACGCACAAACCAATGTATTAAATCAATAAAAATCTCAAAAATTATTCGCATTCTATTCAAAAAACTACGGATTACAGGAACACTTCCAGGCAATTGATGATGAGCGTGGAGGGTGCGTTATCATTCACCTCAAAATGGTCAATGTTGCCGCCAAGCTGGGCGATATGCTCATCCCAACCATCTACCGCAATGACGGCAGCATTACAGTGGCGCTCACAGTGGGAACCGAGGTCGCGGCCATCATAGAGTTTACATCGTGTGACGAAGAAAAAACAAAATAATGTAACTGATATGGATAAGATTAAGATTCATGTTTTGAGAACGGGCGAGGTAAGAGTATCTCCCTATCTGCCCTTTGGTGGCGATGATTGCAGTATGTTGAAAGCTTCGGGGATGACCACGCCCAAGAAAGATTGGATCTGGTTGCCAGTCTTTTCCTATCTGATTGAACACCCTAAAGGAAAAATCCTGTTTGACACCGGCTGGCATCGTGACATGTCGCCTGAAGGGATTTATGACAAGCGGGCCCAAATCAAATCTCTGGGCTCTTGGTTCCTCTACCACATCAATCAAGGACGTATAGCCAAGGGTGAAGCCATCAACGAGCATCTTGCGGCTATGGGCATCAGCACTGGGGATATTGACTATGTGCTGTTGCCACATCTCGACTGCGACCATGCCAACGGTCTGAACCAGGTGGCCCAGGCCAAGCATATCCTCGTCTCCAAGGCCGAAATGGAGGGCACCAAACGGCTGAGTTTCCAAATCAAGATTCGTTTCCAACAGCGCTGGTGGCAAGGGGTCAACCTCCAGACCTTTGACTGGAACGGCACTGAAGGCCCTGTGGGGAAATCCTACGACGTGCTGGGTGACGGCAGTCTGACGATGGTGAACATTCCGGGTCACAGCGAGGGGCTTTGTGCCTTGAAAATCAAAAATGCCGAGGGCATCATCGACGACGACGTGGACCGCTCGATACGCAACCTGACCGTCATCGGCGCCGATGCCATGTGTGCCACCGACAGCATGGTCCTCGAGCGGCAAAAGCCGCTTTGCTCGTTAAGTTTACCACCATATAACTCATGGAATAGCTAATCAACTCAGCTATTGACCAACTATTCCAGTTTGCCTTTCGTAGTGACGTGTCAATTCAATAAGTCTGAGTTCGGCTGACTACCCGGATGCACTTGGCGTTGGGGTATTTTCTCCTCGCCTTGTAGTGAATGTACATCCGGCTTTTGCTCATACTCTCGATTGTGATTGTCTTGCCATCCACATCTACCTCATAAGTATAGATCGTGGGGATGGGCATTTTGGTGGTAGTGTTTCCTGCCCACCATTCAATCAATAATTCTTTAATAGTCTTAATCATCTTACAAATTGGTTTTTAATTCTTTGTACAGTTGAAAAGGAGTAGCCGGTTATCTTCGCTGTGTTTCTGATGGAGTAGCCTCGTTTCAGCAGCGATATGACCTCCTTGTACTCCTCTCGTTTCTTGTCCTCGCTCTTGATGGTCCCAGTTTTGCGTCCGAGTTTTCCACCGTTCCTCACATACTGGGCACGTCCTGAGTTGAGCCTGTATTGGATGTTGGCTCGCTCGATATTGCCCATCTCTGCAAGCACGGTGATGAGAATGGACGCGATGGGATTCACTTCGCCATTGGGTTGTAGCGAGTAGATGCCAAGGTTCTGTATGTAGACTGATACCTTAGCCTCATGTAACCGCTCAAGGGATTTCAATACTTGCAGCGTTGATCTTCCCAGGCGGCTCAGTTCAGATAATAACAAGTAATCGATGTTGTTCCCGGTGCAATAGTCCAAACACTCGGTCAACACTTGTCTTTCCTCGTTCTTCTTTGCACCAGATATATGCTCCTCGTAGATCTTCGCCACTGTCATATTCTGGGCTTCACTGAATTTCTTGAGGTCTGTGATTTGTCGCGATGTGTCCTGTCTGTCATTCTCAGAACTCACACGGGCATAGATCACGGCCCTCTTGGTTGGTTGTGTTGTCATATAAATCTTTGATAAAAATGGTTACACGAAAAGGGTGTATTCATTGGCCCTTGCAGACTTTTTTGAATACACCCATTAATTGAACACACTAGCCGGCCTCATTGTGTGGGTTGGCCGGTGTCGCTCTCACATAACTCCGGTTTTGTGGCGATCCCGTATGCTTCACAAATTGACTTCTCGTAATTGTCGGTTCTTTCTACAAGAGAATCTATGACAGCCACTAGGTTATCACAAAAAACCGAATGTGTGGTATCGACGGTTTTGCCATTCTCGTCGATAAGCTCCACAACAAACAGGTCTTCGGCTTCGTTCAGGGTCACTTTCACTAAACCCGTATGCTTGAAGCCCTGTACGTGAAATTCTAGTCCAAGTTCAATCGTCTTTACCGTCTTGGGATCAACGCCCCATGACATAAGGATGATGGGTTGGCTCGTGAGGATGGTCCATATATATTTGGCCAACCTCAAATTGTAATCTTCATTGTCGATCATAATCAGAAAAAGCTTAGGTGAAGGTAATCGCTGTCAGGTTCGCTCATACTCAGCAGGCGTTCCATCTTGTCGATCACCTCCTCGGTTGTACAGTTCAGGTCATTAATTCTCATCTCGATTTCCCCGGCCTCATCATCGGGCAAGGTATCGAGTCTCTTCAGTTTATCGATAACGTGGCGCCAATCGTTCTTCAGCACCTCAAAATCAATGTCAAATTCTTCACTATATTCGCAGCCACAAGCGTCCAGAAGGCTATGAAATTCCTGGACCTTATGATTGAATCCTACTGCGTTGCCCCACTGTACGTTATAAGTGGTAGCAACATGTAATCTGAATCCCATAATCGTTACGCTAAATAAGTCTCATTCATATAACAGGTCTTGTAGAAGCTATTGTCCCGGGGTATCGTAATCCTCCGGAATACAACTAGCCAAAAACCATTCTTGATTTCACTCGTCGTCGGTTTCTCGTCGAGCAGCATTTCAACTATGCTTTTTATTCTTATTCTTCTTTGCCATTGTCTGTTGAATTTTTGCGGTTGTTATAGTTCATTTTTACGCGTGTGAGGTAGAAGTCCTGATACTTGCCATCCAGTTGTCCCCTCACGTAGAAGTTGCCGTCCACATAGAATTCGGCATCTCGTTGGGTGAGCTGTGGGTTAATGGTGGTCAGGTGTATCTCGATCGTCCTCCTCACGGTAAAGTTGTGGAATGATGGATTGGCTGGTTTATCGGCAGTAGTGTGATGTTCCTGCCGTTTCTCAGCCAGCGTTCTCTTGTTCTGCTTCTTTCTTGTCATAATAGCTCTTGTATTTGCGTTGAACATAGGTGAGCAGCAAGGATCTTATTGCCCTGGCCTTGTCGCTCGGTGTATAGGTGTAATAGTCCGTATGTGGATTTCCATAGCGATCCTCATAGCAGATATGGCTGCGATAGTCTCCCCGCGCAAAAAAGTCGCTGTAGGTGGCGTCGGTGTCGGTATCGGTGTTGGAGTACTGGACATAAAGGCTCACATACAGTTTGCCCTTGATCAGTTCCACAGCGTTGAAGGTACTGTTCCAATGGTTGCCGGTGCGGAATCTATCGGGAATCCACAACCTCTTGTCCCTGGATCTGTAAAGTCTCGTCCCCGCTTCCTTGATGATTCTCGTGATGGTGGCGGGAGTGACGTTCAAAAGCTCGTCCTCGGTCAGTTCCATAATGATCTGAACCTTTCTATCGGGCTTGTACCGCTTGAATAGTTCGATGTTGATGTTCATGTTCAAATGTTCAAAAAATGCCAGGAGAACGGTTGATGTGGTGTCAATTTCATTCTCCTGGCGTGGTTAGTAATGTATCGGTTAGATAGTGATCAGCACACTGCCGGATACGTTGCTGACCTTCATGTAGTCGCTCAGGTCAAGATCGGGGTTGTCTGTCTTATAGCGCCCCAGGTCAAAACTCTCTCGTTGGGTTGGTAGCTTCCGGGTGATCCTCATGCTGTCAGTCTCCCAGATCTTCGCGTTAGTGGCCTCCATGCGTAAAAGGATGTCGGCCTTAATGCGCTTCAGTTCCTCATCCACTTGCTGTTTCGTCTGGATGAGCTCGCGGATGGTCATTTCCTGTGCCCTGATGTCAGCAGGAATTGAGTACGGGTTTTTGAATTGCTCGCCGTTGAGGTCCGCTTCGAGCAGAGCCTTGCAGATGTTGGCGGGTATTCTCTCAACTTCAATAATCTCGCTGATGTGGTCCTTCCCCTTGCTGCGGAGACGGATCACTAGTAACCGGTCGATTTTTGCTCCGGGGTTTTGGAGCGTGAACAGATAGGCATAGATGCTCAACTGCCATTTAGCACGCTCCATTTTCTCGGGGGTGAAGGTGCCGTAGGTCTTGATATCAGCTAGTGTGAAGGTGTCCTGGTTAATGCGATACACCTTGTCGATGCTTGAGGCGTAATGCTTGGTATCGGTAACAAGATACTCGCTAGCCTCGTGCACAAGTTGATTGGAATGGGTCAGCTGGATGTAGTCGGCGACCTCAACAGTGCCGTCATTTACCCATTCACGGTCGAAAAGTTCACATGATTCATGGACCGAGTTGCCATATGCGGCAGCGGCCTTCATCATCTCTTCTGGAACCTCGTCATACTCGTTTGGAAAGAGCTGACGCTGGATAACGCTCGTGATGCCGGAAAGCTCAATGCCCTCCAGGTGATAGGTGTGCTCCTCACGATTGAAGATCACGCCTGAATCGTTTAATCTGATCATTGTCATAGCGCTAGAAAGTGATTACGGTGGATTTGTGAATTTCCTGCTTACGGCGTGAAAACATGGCCTTGATGTCGGGATTGTTCTCGACTTCCATGCGGTGTTGCTCATAAAGCTCGATAAGTGAGTCGATATCGTTCACTTTAGCCAATGCCGCTTCAATAGCAGCGTAGCGGGGATCCTTGGCCGTGGGCATGGTAGCCGGGGCCGATGCGGATGTGGTTCGTGTCCTTCGTGCCGGTGCCTTCTTGGGCTCCTCGGGAAGGGGCTTGTTCTGTTCGCGGATATAGCTGTCCGAATCAGCGTCCTTTGTATCATCTATGGCGAACAAGGCATTCATGGCGTACTTGCGTGCGTAGCTGGAAGCGGCGCCGGTAATCTGGGCTGCGTCCATGCCGGTCTTGGTGGCAGTATGCTCGGCGATAGCCGACGTAGTGATGGTCTCACCCTTGTCGTTGAAGAAGTAGAGTGTCGTCTTCAGGAAGGTTCGCCCTCCCAGCTCGATTACCTCGTCTTCGAAACGTATTCCACAGTTCTGGCTGCGGAGTAACGGCTTGATGGCTGCAAGAATACTCTCAAGCGAGCGGTAATTGTACTTGCCGAAGGAATTGTACTCGGATTTCGGCGCTGTCAGGTGTTGCTGAATGTAGATCAGCGATTTCAATAATTCGTTCATTTTGCGTTGATTTTTAGAATGTTATTAAAAAGGGTTGTTGTCTAAATGAAAAGAGGAGGCCATCACGGTGAAGTGATAACCCCCTCTTCGGGAGCATTGAGGTGTCGCGCCTCGTTGCTATGTCAAATGGTTTGTTTACGAAAGGAACCAGTCGTAGGCGGGATTGGACCCGTCAATGGCTTGCTGGATTCCAAAGGTAAAGTCAGTGCAGTTTTGGTTGCGCTCCAGCCACTTATCGATGTAAGTCTGCTTAACAGCCTCATTGAAAAGTTGGAGCAGCTGGAATAAGGTGATGGTGTCGATGTCGTCCTCCTTCTTGAAATTGGGATTCTCGACATATCCACGTACTACAGCGTTAACTGCCTGGTCGCCCAGAATAACGTTGGGCAGACCGAGTTCGTTGCGTGCAGTCGTGGGGAGTGCCTGATAAAGCCTCAAGCGGCCCACTATGCTACAGAACTGCTCTTCGGTGATCCTGGTGTTGCCCAGGGCCTCCAAGGTGCGCAGGTTCTCGTCCTTGTGTGGATCGAACCCGCTGAAAAGCTGCAATGCACGCTCCTTGATGTCGGAGACGGTCAGCGCGTCAAAATTCCCTGTAAACCCGTCACAGGTCAGACAGAGATTGCTGCATACACGGACTTGCCAGCCCACAAAGATCTTGAATTTCATGGGGCTCTCGCGTCCGAAAAGTTTGTCTTCGTTGTAAGATCGTACGCCGCCAATGCAAAGGTGCACGGGCTGGCCGTTGATAAAACGCGTAAGTCCAGCAACGTGGCAAACAAATGCCATCCGCTGAAAATACATCGTTCTCTCTGAATCTGTAATCTCGCTAAGTTTCTTGTCCAAAGCAGAGGGGGTGCGACCATTAATCTGGTGCGATGCCCTTATCTCTACTGGGGTTAATTCCCCGAAGATGGTCTTACCTGCCTCGATGACGCTCTTGATGAAAGCCGTGTGGCTAATGGTGAGGGTCATATCGGCAAAGGTCGGTACGATGCATTTCTCGGTGAGTTCCTCAAACGTTACCGCCGAGGTGTTACTCTCGATAAAGTTCGGGTGGTTGTCTGGATCGATGTCATCCAGTACCACTGCGTCTTCGATGTCATCGGTGGGGATGACGGAAGGTGATGTCGCGATAATCCCGTCGGTGGGGATGATCTGCATCTCGTTTAGTTGTTGTTCGTTGTTCATTGTTGGTTTGGTTGTTAGCGCGGCCTCCTCATCTTGCCGATTACAGCCGCTAGTTTTTTACTGTTCTTAAAAATGGTGCCCACGGTGTCGCAGGCCAGGATTACGAGGTCAACCCAGTTCTCAAGTTTTGTTTTTTGTCTGGCCATCGCTCGTGCTGTCGTTCTTTGTGGCCCAGCGCTTAATGGTCTTCCCGATGTCGATTAGTGCCATGAGCTGAGCCGCGTAATTCATAAATTTCAAAAGTCGTCTCATAATGTCGTTGTTATTGTAATTGGTTGTTAATAAAAATGTTAGTTAAATCATAATACATATATAAGGCTTCTTCTGGGGTATGTTGGAAACGAAAAAATACCGCCAGCACCCGTGTCTGTGGTGCTGACGGCGGCTATAAAGCGTCATCTATGCGGCTTGAACTTCATACGCTCGCTGCCGAAGGGGTTGTGCATGTATGCCCAGCCAGCAGCATGGGCTATCTCGGTCGGGCCGTCGCTCCAGTCCGGGAACAAGGATATGACGAACTCGATGGCGGCATCCTTGGGGATACCGGCCTTGCACAAGATACCCAGGTAGGAGAAGGCCCTGTTGTTCCTGCCAGTGCTCCTGTCGTGGCTCTCCCACCGTTTCCTGAGAATGTTGAGCACCGACCTGTCAGATATGATGCTGGTACAAAACGCGTGCAGCATTGACGACTCAGTGGCATCATCCCGATGGAGCATCACCTCACCGTCACCAGCCTTGACAGCAGTGTAAGTCTGAGGCACATGATCCACTGAGTGACCGTCCCGATGCTCGAAATGATAAGACACGGGGGTAGGGTTCCTCCATAGGCCGGGATCATAGGACAGATAATTGCCGCGCCCCAGGTCCTTGGTGTGGGGGTCGGTCTCGGGAACGTCAAAATGGCTCAGTAACTCGTTATAGAGCTCGGCATGAAACTCCGGTATGATGTTGTCGTGCTGGACTATCGCCTTGAGCCCCATCCCCGATGGCGTTACAAAGACAGCATATACCCACTCTATGCCCATTAGCTGCTCCTTAAAGGCGTCCATCTCCTTGACACTGTTGAAGTGGTCGAAGTCCAGTGCTGTATAGCTTGAATACGTGTTCAGGTTATTCAAGTTACTGCCACGACACTTGAACGCGCCATTCCAACATACCAGCGGCAGAAACGATTTCTTCCTGTCGATAGCATCCTTGCCGACAGCCTTCCGCACTGCATCGACCTTGGAGCGCAGGTTATAGTATGAATCAGTTTTAATCACGTCCAATAGCTTGTCGATGTCCCACAGCTGTGTATTCATCGTATCTGTTAACTGCGGGAACAATGACACGAACCGCCTCTGGTGAGAAACGATCTGGAAGCCTGAATTTATCGTTTTCCTGACGGTGATATAGTCGTTGATGTCCTCGGCTGTCGCCCTCTTGTTGATGCCGAATTCATCATATAAACCCTGCAAGAAGGCCTTAACGTCCCTCCTGCTGACCGTGGCACCCTTCTTGTAGGTTTCGATGACCCTCTTGGCGACATTGATCTTGGGCACGGGGTTAAACGGTTTTTTCTCCAGCGCCGCCTTCACATGATCCTCCCGCCACGACAGCGCCTGCAACCCCTCGGGACCAAGCGCGTCATAATAGGTGAAATAGCGCTTCGGGATGAATGATGTCTTCTCAATGATGTCCTGGGGCGTATCACAGAACAGCCGCATTCTCCTGCCGAAGTTCCTGTCACGGTTCCACTCCTCGAAAAAGGCTTGAACGTCAGGGTCGTCGCTGTTGATCACCTGTTTAACGTCAAATTTCCTCTTCAGCGCCATACACATCGAGAAATCATCGTTATAGATATCATGTTGTATCTGCCAGGAACGCATTTCTGAAGCGATAATAAGCTCATTAATCACCACATCCTGCTTGCCGGTCTCAGGGTTCGGCACGATAGAGCAGAAGTCCTTGGAATACCTCTCGACCTTGACGGTGTTTTCATAATCACTCAGCAGAGCCTCCGGGTGTGGGGCTGACTTATAATTTTGGATTTTCTCCAACGACCGCTGTCCCTTCTCACGCATCATCTCGTTGAATTCACTCTTGGACACCTCACACTCCTTGGTCATGTAATAAAGGGTGGCCGTGTCCCTGAATGGGTTGCACGCCAGTCTCTGCCTTCCTATTATCTGTTTCAAATCCGTAGCCACATCGAGGGTCATTGATTTGACCTGGGGATTGGCAAAAATAAAGGTATAGGCGTTGGGGCTGTACATGTCGGCGCCTAGATAGACGGTGCTTGTACATAACGTGAACATCTTCCTGGCTTCATCTTTGCCGGGGATGGTCGCTATCTTGTAACCCAGCTTTTGGAGTGCCGCCTTATTTGATCCGGCGCATATCACATCCACCTCATCCGGCGTCAGCTTATTGCGCTTGAGGATGTTCTTGATGGCCTGCACCGAGTTAACAAATATCACCGCCTCCGTCGATGTGAAGGTCTCGCCGTTAACCATCGTTGTAACGCCGTTTCCTGCCCTGTAATCATCTATAATCTTGGCAACGGCATCATAGATATCACTGCATTGGGTCGTAATCACACGCGGCTTATTGATACACCCTTCCGGCCATACCAACTCAACGTAGGGCAAATGCTTGAACTGGCTGAGGCAATCAAGATACTCTTCCAGGTAGGGTGTCGCGCTCATGTAGGCCACATGTTCATACCAGCACGTGGCGTTGGTGAACTCCAATTCAGTCGTGGCTTTGAAATAGGCATCATAGAATATAGCCTGCATCTCGTCCACAACCACAACCCAATCTTTAAGTGACTGTCCCATGGTGAGCAGCGCATGGGTCACTTTCGCTAAACTGTCATAGGTTACCAGTATCTTGTTGCCGCCATTATCGACATAAGCCTTCAGTCGGTCGTCGTTAGCAAGTAGTTCGGCGGGAGTGTCCTTCTGTTGGCCGAAAAACTGCTCTTTATCCACGAAACGATATAGGTGGCTGTCATCGAGGTGCTGCATGTATTTGTTATACAGCAGTTGCTTTCTCGGTGACGCCAGGATGGTCTTTTGTTTTACATCGCGCAGGTAGGCTTCCGTGGCACCGCATCCACAGATTTTCTTGTCAAATATGAAATGGCCTGCCGGTAGTTGAGGCTTCAGGTCATCCCATATATCTGACAGGTACTCGGTCCCGTCAGGTACTTTAATCCTAGTTTTCCTCATATCTCTAAGATTTAATCATCTGGAAATTAAGCGGTTTATTGGAAATGAAGAGTCAACCACGAAAGTAGGTTGGGATGGTACGCACTAGTTATGTAAAAATTTATACTACAAAACACTACTTTTTATAGTGTAACCCTTATTTTTGACCAGGATTTTTTCATATAACTTGGTGAATACCATCCCCTTCACTACGTTTCGGGCTAATCATCTCCGATCAACCGCGCTGTGAATGCTAGGGTTTGGCCTTTTTGTTTTTGTTTTTGTTCTTGTTTCTTTTCCGCTTGGCCTTTTTCCTGCCCTTGGACATTGCCTTTTTATGGTCTTCTGATTTCGGGACACCACTCAAAGCCAGTGATATCTTTAACTTGGTTTCCTTCTTATGGTGCACACCCTGCATCCCATGTCCATAGCTGCTGTTCAGTCCCTCATCGACGGCATTAAACTTGATGATCATTTCTGTCTCGATGCGGTTGAGCTTCTTCTTTCGTGTGGATTCTTTCTTGTAACTGGCGCTAAATAGGACCTTTACCTCCCAATCATTGTCATCAACACCATATAGCTTCCTGGCCCGCTCCAATTTCTCGCCAGCATAGGCCTTCTTGAGGTTGCGAAAATCTGAGTTACGATGCGCCAGGTTCTTGGCCTGCCCAATATATGGCTTATTGTAGTCACCGGTCTCTTTCGCCTTTTCTGCTTTCAAAATACGCGCATACACAATCGCATTGTCTTTTTTACTCTTTTTACCTTTTTTACCTTTTTTACCGTTCTTCCGCATAAGATAGCTTCTGATTTAAGTGGTTATAAACAGAGTTGCTGTCATTGATGAACAGCAATTCTCCTCTTCTCATTGACGTGTTGAAGGCACCAAGCCCCCCAAGTCGCATCTTTGCCTCTTTCCGGTTACTGTATAAGTCACCGTTTCTTAAGTTCTGAATCATTGTGTTTAGATTTTTGAGAGTTAATCGTGAGTGTCACGCCCATCTTGTTGAGCCTACCCACTAGCCCGCGGTAAGCGTCGATGCGCCTTCTCTTTCGCGGGATGATCTGTAATAGGTCCTGCAACTTGAAATCTATGCAGTCACCTTTCTCTAGAGGATGCCCGAGAGCCGCCTCCAGCCTGTGTATGTCGTCAGCGTAAGGGTCTTCAGGTTGCCCATCATCCCTTGCTGACGGCGCGCTTTTAATACTTTTTCCATCTTGAGCCTCGGATATAATGGCACGCACATCCATCGTCGGCCCACGCCATGTATCCGCTATCGACGAAAACATGGCTTGTAAAAGTTGAAACATATTCGATTATTTTCAGTTATATGGCGACCAAGGGAACTGACCGCCATTTTTTCAATTTCATCACGTATAAGCGCGCCAGCCGATGTCAGCGCCATTTTTTCAATTTCACGAATAAGGTTCTGCATGGAAATGGCGCGCGTTTTTCACGTTTCAGGCCGTTTTTCTTATGATTTTGAGATTTTTGGTAATAGATACTGATATTTTTCGTAAATTTGCGGTTGCCTATTCATTCTCATGGTGTGGGGATGATGCCCGCAAACGACCTAAATTTGATGACATCACAGACTCCTTTGCAGTTGGTATATGGGCTTTGGTCGGCCTGCAGGGAACTGCACTGGAGTTTGTTTTTGATATACCCACAATAAAGCACTGCCCGCGGTGAAATAGTCAACTCGGTGTCAGACACGAATGAAGTATAAAGTAAACATAGCAAACATTCAGATTGGTGGCGACACCATCGATGAAATGATACTGCAACTTCAGTCAGTTGTAGGCTCTGCTGATTATACTGGGCAAGTGGCAGCGATCAAGGATTCCATCCAATCCCTGACCCCGGAAATGCCCATCGTCTTTGAAGAGAACGACACTCAAAGCGTTTTGGCTCATCT
>CACZAC010000064.1 GCA_902779125.1 uncultured Bacteroidales bacterium
AGGTAACGGTGCCGCTCACATTGTGGGCAGCACACATCGCTGTGCCAAGCAGCACCAGCGCCAGTGTCGTCAAGGGTTTCATTTTTTCAGTTTTCAGTTGTCAGTTTTCAGTTTTCAGTTTTCAGTTTGTTGGCTGTAACTATTAACTTCTAACTCCTCACTTCTAACTCCTAACTTGTAACTTCTCACTCCTCACTCGTCTCGTCCCATGGGTATTTGCGCTTGGGGTTGCGCGGGAACCAGCCCTTGCGTACGCGCTCCTGCTGTTCCTTCATCTCCTTGATGCCCCAGAAGCATGAGAACGCCCCGACGCCCATCAGCTCCGAGAGCATCACGTTGTTCACGAGCAGCGAGCCGATGCACAGCACGATGCCTGCCAGCAGGAAAACCCACTTGAACGGTTGCCCAAAGTGGTATTCACCCTTGATGACGATAGGGTGACAAATGCCGATGATGAGAAAAGAGCACAGGCCTAAAACCAGCCCTTGCAGGTGATATGTTGAAAGAAAATCTGTCATTCCGAATGTAATTTTTGCCGCACCGTAGGGTCAATATAAATCCCCAACCGAAAAAGTGCTGCAAAGATACATTATTTGCTTGACATCCTCATGCGAAATATCCTTAAATTGTGTTTATAAAATAAGCACCACATGACGATGATTTGACCGTCAATCAAGATGAAGACAGTCAAAATAGGGGACCGAAAGAGAATGCATAAAGGATGAGGCTGCCAAGAAGATAACTGGCGACATTGGCAAGCAGGGTGGATTTCATGATTTGGCGGGTTGAGTAACGCTGGCGCAGCATGAGCCAGTTGATGAGCGCCTCGATGAGTACCGACAGTACAAAAGCGATGAGGTAAATCACGCAGAATCCTAGCAGACCGTCGCGGGAACTGAGGTCAATCTCGTGGGTGCTTACCCATGGAAACCACACCACCAGAATCCATCCGCCGTTAAGTATCATGGTTGTGATGATGCCCGCCAGCCCGCTGACGAAGTTGCTCAGGGAAGCAGAGCCGGTGATGCGCCGGTCCAGGCGTTTCTTGCACAGCCATCTTGACATCAGCCACGCTTCGAGCAGGATGATCAGTATCATGAACATCCAGCCCTGTGGCAAGAAAGCAAAAATACCAAAGGAGACATTCAACAGTTGCATGATTATATCTATGGTAATATCATCGGTAACATCAACGCCCCCCAACCCCCTCTAATCTTAGAGGGGGAGTTGATAACGCATTGATTATCAAAACAGATTTTCATTGAACTCGCGTTAGTCTTAATGTGATGACGTTCAAAAAGGTAGAAAAAACGGGCTTATTGGAGGGCTTGGAGGAGGAGACCGAAGAAAACGTAGGCGGCGAACAGGACGAGGGTGAAGATGATGGTGCGGCCCATGCATCCCCATGCGCTCATGCCGTCAGAAGCCTTTTTCTTTTTGGATTTCTTTTTTCTTGTCGTTTTTTTGGGGGTAGTGGTATTGCTGCTATCACCGGAGAGCCCCGTGTAGCGGTAGGAAGTGGTGGCTTGTTTCATGCGTTGTTTGTGGGGAGGGGGTGTCGCCTGTTGCCGTTGGGGCGGTGTTTCGGTCTCAAAGTTGATGCGTTCCTGCCTCTTGGGTGCTGGAGAATCGGTCCTGTCGGTGCGTGGGGTGACGCGTGCCTTGGGCACGGGTTGCCGTGCCTGCAACAGGCATTGCGGGCAGACGATCACGCCATCGTTGGCAATCAACTGCTCGTTGCTGATTTCCAGCTTTTTCCCGCATTTAGGACAGGTCCAGCGCATTTTTTAGGCTTTAGGTATTAGGCGTTAGGCTTTAGGTGTTAGGTTTCTAGGAGGCATCTGCATCCTAAAGCCTAAAACCTAAAGCCTAAGACCTAAAAACTTAGATTAGTTCTCGTAGTGGATGATGGCCTTGACAACGACGTGCCACTTGCCGTCGATGAACTCGGCTTCACCAGGACGGTCGGTCACGATGCGAGTGCCGCTGGGAATCTGGATGGCGTTGCCCGAGCAGGCACGGATCAGGTTCTCGGCGGGCATCATCAGTGCAAAGGTGTGAACCTCGGGCTTGTCAATGACCTCAAACTTGCCGTGCTGGCCGTCGAAGGTGGTGAGCACATAGATGCTGTTGCCAGGCTCAAAGGTGTCACTCACGCGGGTGAAATCGTCGTTCTCGTCGGGCTTGCTGGTGAACAGGTTGAGAACATCGCCTTCTTCCTCCTCGACTAACTCCTCTTCATCGACGGGAACCTCGGCGATCTGAGCGGGCTCCTCTTCGGGCTGCTCCACGGTGTCCTCCACTTCTTCCTTATAGTCGTGGGGAACCTTGCCGGTCATGCGGATAGAGAGCGCCTTCATCTGGTTGGCGGCGTCGGTAGAGAACTCTTGCAGGTTGGCGTTGGTACGGTCAAGTTCGCGGGTAAAGGCACGGCGCATCTCCTTGATCTTGCCACGGTTGCTCAGCGAGATGAGCAGCGCGCACAGACCCAGCAGTGAGCCCAGGATGCCTAACCACAGGGGCAGGTTGGCGTTGCATGAGAAACCATTGTCGCTGGCCTTCTTCTTGGGTGCGACAGCGGTTGTCGTATCGCCATTTTCGCCTTCCTGAACGTTCTCGGCCTGTTCATCTCCTTGGTTAGCGGGATCAGGTACTGCGTTGGCGAGTTCGGGATGCTCGGTGATGTAAGCCATGAAGTCGGGCTCGACGAGCTTCCAGATTTGGGGAGAAACAAGTTCCTTGAGGTCGTTGATGCTGCCACCACGGCCCTCTTCCTTCTTGAACTCGTTGTAAATCTTTTCCCACTTGCGACCCTGGCCACCATAGACATCGTTGAGGTTGTCCAGTGTATAGCCCTGTGGGAACTGTGACTTGATTTCCTCGATTTTCTTGCCGAAGCGTCGGTCACAGGCGGTGTAATGGGCACAGGTAGCGATACCCTGCTTCCACAGTGCGGGCGACAGCGGTTGGTCGGCATTGGGTTGCGCCATTGCCGAGATGGCGAGGCAGACGATGGCTGCCATGATTAAAGTGATGCGTTTCATAACTTTTGAAAAGTTTTCAGTTTTCAGTTGACCTACAACTAATTATTATTATTGATTAAACTTGCTAATGACATCGTTGCGCATGTTCCTGAGCAGGTTGTGCCTGATGACACCGATGACGGGATAGAAGAACGGCACGTCCTCTACCACATCGGTGGGATTGTAACGTCCTTTCAAGAACGTGTTGATACCCGCAGTGAGGTAGTTGGCGAGGTTGTCGCCCAGCACGCTCTCGAATAGGCGCAGCACGTTGTTCTCAATGCCGAACTCATCCTTCAGGTTGGCGTCACACAGGTCAATGAAGAACTGGTTGAACTCCTTGACCTTCTCGACCAGGCGTTCGCGCACCTCGATGGATTCGACTTGCTCCATCGTGAGCTCATCGTCGCCCAGCATAGAGCAGCAGTAGCGCATGCGCTTCACGCTCGTGGCATTGTAGCGGGCGACATCGGCCTGACCTTCCAGGCGTTTGTTCTCGAGTTTGATACCGCCACGGCAGGTAATCTGCTTGGGGCACTTGTCCTCGATCTTGATTTCAAACAGCTCGTTGTACTGCTTGCCGTAAACGCGCTCAACAATCATCTGGGTGAGCATGTTGATGCGGCTCAGTGAGCCCAGGATATTCAATATCTTGCTGCCCGTTCCCGAGAAGTAGATCTGCTTGGGCATCTCATAGCCACGCTGCTTCATCGCCTGGGCGATGTAGTAGATGATGGCGGTGTAGAAGTACATGAAGATGAGCCTGCGCTGGCTGTCGTTGCGCAACAGGGCATTGTAGCTGTACAGGTTGCGGTCGATCTCGCGCAGGGTGCGCAGTTCCTCGACATTCTCGATCGAGAACAGGAAGGCGTTGATGTCCTCGCTGCGCTTCTGTGCCATGATGTCGGCAAGGATGCTGCCCAGGTAGGCGATGTTGTTGCCCTTGTCGTTCTCGATGAGCTGCCTGAAGTAGCGGGTGTAGTGCTGCAACAGCGGGTTGTTGTCGGCGTCCTTGTCGGTGAAGCCGTCACCGAAGATGGCATTGCCCGCAAAGCGGAACGATGAGATGGCGACCGGTTCGCTGCTCATGCGGTCGGCAGTGGGCTGATAAATCACGGTGTCGCATGTGCCGCCACCGATGTCGATGGAGACGTAGCTGCTGCCTGCCACCTCGGCTCCGCTATAGTAGTAGGCGGGCGCGAGGCTCTCGGGATAGGAGCGCAGACGGTCGCTGTCGGCTCCGATGTAGGTGTTGAACAGTTCGGTCCAGGTGCGCTCCAGCTTATCGCGGTCGGCACCTCCCATGCTCACGGGATAGAAGTAAACAATCTCGGTGCGACGCAGGTCGGCGTTCTCAAGCAGAGCCTTGGCCTTGATGAGCAACGTCAACTCGCGCAGGAAAGACCTAGCCAGTTCGGTATCGCCTTTCCACTTGAGGTTGGTCGTCACCTCATAGCCGTGGAAATAGCGGCGTTCATACAGGAACGGGATGTTCACATCGCTGAACAGGTTGCACCCCATGCCGCTGTTCTCGTTGCGAGCCAGGGTGGAACGCAGGGGGAAGCCATAGACGTTGTCAATCTCACGCGGCACGAATTCCACGCGCTGCACCTGCTCGGCATACTCCAGAGAGTGCGGCTTGTGCAGCGAGGCAACCAGCACCTGCTGGGAGCCGTATTCAAAGGTGAACGGCTGCGAGGGCTGGCCCCGCTCTGCCCACTCGACGTGGGTGTTGGTGGTACCGAAGTCCACGGCAAAGATGAGTTCCTTGGCGCTGGGGGCGTAGGGTTTCCATTGCGGGATGATGACGCCGCCCGAGCGTCCCAGGTGGTTCTGTACACTCACCTCCATGTAGTCAAACGAGCCGTCGACGTCATAGTAGGAGGTGCTGTAGCCCGAGTGTGAACGGATAGCGTCACGCACGTTCAGGCCGTCGGTCTTGATGCCGTTCTTGTAGAAACGCAAGGTGGCACCGCCGTTCTCAATCATGGTGAACAACTCGACGGTGTAGTCATCGTTGGCGTCGGTCTTGACGAACGGGAATATCGAGGTGGACAAGGTGGCGCCGAGGACACGGCCCGTGCCGCGACGCTCGTCAAAGGTCCACGTGTGGTCGTTGATGGGGAAATACTTGCGTGACAGCTCGATGTAGCGGTTCTCGCCCTTCTTGACGCGGATGCGCAGGGTGACCATCACGCTGCCGTCGGCAAATTCCTCGATGTCCATCACATGGCGCCCCGCGATGGTGCCCTTGATGTAATCGGTATCAAAGTAGGTGAACAGCAACGGTTTCAAGGGCAGCAGGTAGCCGCAGGTGGGCTGCGGCGTGCGCGGCTTGAGGTTGCCGTCAAAGAAGTGGTCGGTGTCTATCACACAACCGCTACCCAGACGCACGATGGTGTCGGTCAGGAAGTCGTCGGTGGTGACAAACGGGTATTGTATCGAGGTATCGGGCAGCTTGCGGTCGCTCAGGGGAACACCGTTGGCATAAACCTGAGTGGCGCTGTCCCATTCCTTGTCGATGTAACGGAAGTGCTCCACACTGCCGTTGAAACCATTGACCAGCACCAGGGGCAGTTCGCTCTTGTCCTGAGGCATGGTCGGCGTGATGACAAAATCGCTCTCGCTGGCAGCGGTGCGGATGTCCAGCACACGCTTGTGGTAGAAGCGGGCTCCCAGCACACTCACGTCAATACCGCCGCCGAAGGGGTCATAACTGTGCTCCAACTGCTCCAGCACGGTACCAGCGCGGCTCTCGTCGAGGGCGTCGAGGTTGGGGATGACCGTGGTGATGCGGTTGTAGAGCTCGGGACGGTTCTTGCGCAGGGGCTCCAAGTTCTTCTGCATATAGGCATAGACCTCGCCACAGTGCAGTCGCAGAGTGGGGTAGGCGTTCATCAGCAGGTAGAAGTAATAGACGAAGTCCTCGTCGCGCTGCCACAGGTGGCGCGTCTCGCCGAACAGGCTGACGCCCTGTTCCACCTTGATGGCGTCGATGGTACCCAGAGCAGGTGCCGCCATGACGATCGATGCAGGAGAGGTGCCGCCCAGCACTTTGCGGTCCCACATGATGATGTACCAGTCCTTGAGCAGGTCAAAGTTATAGACCTTGTCGCTGCGCAGGAACAGGTCCAGCGTCTCGCCGAAGAGGCGGTGCTGTGGATTGGCCTTCAGCTGCTCGATGCACTCCTCACGGTTCCAGCGGATGATGCGCAGGTAGTCCTTGTGGTTCTCGTAGTCAAAGAACAACTGTGCCACGTCGAGCGCATTGGACACCAGGCGCTCGTTCATGCGGGCGCCGCGCAGGTGCTCATTGGCCAGCTGCTTGAAGGCGTTTTTCACCAGGTCAAGTTGAGCCAGCGGGCTGGGGATGGCGGTGCGCGGGTTCTCGCTCAGTCCGCCATCGGGATCCTTGATGCGTGCGATGTCATCGTCGCTGTAAGGGGCATGCCCGATCCAGTCCTCATCACCGTTCTTGGTCGTGTTGTTGCTATAGGATAATATCTCGCTCATTGTTGTTGTATGGTTCTAGATGTTCTAGGGACTCTAGAAATTCTAGATTTATATGAATCAGTTAATATTCTCGTACCGTTCGGTGAAGATATTGTGCGCTGCTTTGTTGAACAGGTCCAGCAACTTGAATTCTACCGTGCGGTCGCTGTAGCTCGGGTTGTTCTTGCTCAACTTGTTCATCTCGGCCTTGAACACATCGTTGTCCACCTTGTAGTGTCCCAGCATGCGTTTCTTCACGTTCACGCCCTCGATGGCATGAGCCATGTCGATCTCGCCCGGCTTGAAGAATGCCACGCTGCGCATGTTGTCGTTCATCTCGGTGAGCCACTGGGCATAGCCCAGCATGAAGTGGTCAACCAGCGTGCGGTAGAACTGTGACGCAAGGAAGTCGCTCTTGATCTTGGGCGCATCCTCAGTAAAGCCCTGTCCAATCATGTTCTTGAATCCTGTGGTCAGGAAAAGGAACAGCAGGTGGAATTTGCTCATGGGCTCGTAGATGAGTCGGCGTGTCTGGTGACCCAGCGACAGGAAGGTGAGGCTCAGGTCGTCCTTGTCCAGCGCATATTCATAGGCGGTGGTGGGCAGCGGATAGCCGTCCATGTCGCTCAGTTTGCTCTCGGGCTTGCCGATGAAGTCCAGCGGTGCCAAGGCTCCAATCAACTCGATGAGATGTGCATTGTTGCGCTGTCCATGCTCACCCGGGTCATACAGGTAGGGCTTTGACCTCACCTGGTCGCCCAGGTAGTAGATGCTGTTCACGTTGCTGTCGTTGGCACCCGTGAGCGTATTCTTGTAGTAGTAGAGTGCGCTCTGGGTCTTGACGATGAAGTCACTCGTGGCGATGCGCTGGTCCTGCTTGTTGCCCTCGAGGGTGAAGTAGGGGAGCACGGTCAAGCCACCGATGGGGGCGCGGCTCAAGGCGTCACGGTTCTCGATACCCTCCAGATTGGCTGCCTGGCGTATGTTCTTCACCATGATGGGGAAGCCCGAAGCTCCCGTGCCACCGAAGATGGAACTGATGAAGAAGATGCGGTCGCCCTGGCGGAAGATGTTGCTGAATGCCTTGAACTCGTTGCTGTCCTTGATCTCGTTCAAGGCAACGCTGCCGATGTTGGGGCTGCCGACGAAACCGATGTTCATCTTGTTCTCCAACTGGTAATTGGCAAACAGCAGGGATGTCAATGCCTGATTGGCCTCGTTCATCGTGTCAAAGCCGATGAACTCGCGGAATTTGGCATTCTCTACCGCTCCCAGGTTGAAGATGAAGGTATCGTTCAAGGTCACGCTGCTGTTGCTCATGATTTCGCGCAGGGTGACGATGCGGTTGGCAAAGAAGCCGTCGGCATTAGGCTCGTTGCCGTATAGTTTGCGCCTGATGTCGCGATAATCATTGAGCAGGGCCTCGGTACGCTTCAAGTCCTCATTGGCCTTGTGGGGGTCAATGATGACAGGCACGATTTCCAGGTCCTTCACGGGTTTGCCGTTCTCGTCAAGAGGCCTTGCGCCGGCTGCCGAGAGCATCAGCAGCGACTTCAATACCCTTGACCCGGTACCACCGATAGCAAATAGGAAAAGTCTCATTTATTTAGTTGTCAGTTGTTAGTTGTCAGTTTTCAGATGACAGTTGTTAGTTGTCAGTTGTCGGTTGATGGGCCCTTATTGGGGGAGCGGGGTGTGGCGGCAGTTGCTGCTCCACCAGCGGATGGAATAGGATGCCACAATGTAAAGCAGTGCGGCAAAGAGCACCGTCTGCATCTCAAACTGGATGGACTCGCCGATGTACATCAGTCCGTTGCTGGCAAACACGGTGTCGTTGTAGATGTAGCACACCACGGGTGCCAGGACAGCCACAGCCCCCAGCACTGCCAGCCAGTGGTACCAGCGGTCAAATTTCACCGAGTTGATGGCATAGTAGTAGATGGCGGCACCGCCCCATGATACAAGAATGGTGATGGCTGCAATCACGGGATACATGTTCAGGTTATACATCTTGTCGTTGTACCCCTGGCTGAAGAACATCTGCTCATAGATGTTGAATCCGTCACTGCAACTGAGGATAAAGAATATCACAGTCACCAGGATTCCAGCAATCAGAAAAACCAAATTTTTCATATTTTGTCTTTATAGTTATTGTTTTTCGGTTGTTAGTGTAATCGTTAATTGTTCATCATCAGCGCTGCAGCTGAATGTTCACGTCAAAGTAGCTGCTACCGCCCTTCATCGCGTCAAACATACCGCCCAAGAGCTGTTCCAATCCCAGCGTCGTCGTGGCAAAGGTGCCACCGGTGCTGGTGTCGTTATCACTCGAGGACTGGCGGACCCAGTCAGGCAACTCGTTGCGCAGCGAGATGTGTATATTGTCGCGCGGACTCTTGAAGTCGCCCACCAGGGTGAGGATGTGAGTCATACCGTCCAGGTATTCCTTGTTGTTGGCCGTCACCATGCTCGGGTCGATGGGCTGCACCGTGAGGGTATAGCCGTCGATGCTCTGCACCTCGTAGTTGGCAGCATTGGTGAGCAGGGCGTCATCCTTCATGAGGCCACCCAGGTTGGCAGCCATCGAGAAGCAGAGTTTGCCAGTCTCGCGGTCTCCCTGGCACTTGGCCAGCACGATGCCGTCACCGTGCTTAACACGGAATCGGCCGGCATTGTCTTTCCACTCGGGCAACACGCGGCAGGGCACCTCGCTGGTGCTCTGGTTGAAACGGTAGCTGTTACGCGCCATGGAGGTATTGAGCACGCCGTCATAGCGTTTGTCCTGAGCCAATTGGTCCATCACGTCGCTGTCGGCAATAATCACGAGATAGAAGGGGCGCTTGCCGCTGTAGTTGAACGGCTGGCCGTTGTAAGGATAGTAATTGCCGCTGTAGTCGCCCATGAATTGCTGCACCACCACACTCTTGCCCTTATACTTGGCAAACGCGCGGGTAGCGAGGCTGTTCTCCTCGTTGAAAATCTTCTCCAGGCTCACGCCATGGGTATCCTTAGGCGAATAAATCAGGTCGCTCACCAGCACGCTCACGTTGCCGGGGCGCTGTGCTTCCAGTATCTTGTTGAAAATCAGCTGGAAGTCGGTATAGGCTGCATCACCGATGCCCGCCGTGCTCTGATAAATGTCACGGTCCTTAAGGAATTCATCTACCGTGTGCTGGTAGGGATATATGCCGTCATTCACGATATTGATGTCCACCTTGCTGCCAGCGGGGAAGTGGTTAATCAGGTCGTTGACCACCTTCTTGAGCTGGCCGCCGCCACCGCGCTGGTCATAGGGGACCATCGAGCCGCTGCGCTCAAAATAGACCGTCAGCGAGAGGTCATCCACGCCGCCATAAGGGCGCGTGTCCCAGTGCATGGGGGGACGCAGGTGGGAGCCGATATTCTCGATGAACTCCGCCATCTTCTTGTGGTCGACTTTTCCCTCGGGCGTCAGTAAGTCTTCATATTTTCCAGGATTGTCAGTCACTATCGAGCACAGGGAATCATAAGCGGCACGGGTTGTGTCGCCATTTACCATGACTGATCTCACGGCCTTTTCCAGCTTGCCGTGTCCACCACATGACAGGAGTCCGGCCATCAGTACGAGGCACATCAGCCATGCAGGTAATCGTCTCATATTCTTCATTCTATATTGTTTGTTCTCTTTCTGTACGGGTACATTATTCCATTAAAAAGCAAAATTAGTGCCATTTCGCACAATTCCCTTGAATTGCGGTGTTAAAAAATGTTATGGCAAAGAGTGTGATGGCTAAGCTGGAAATGGTTGTATTTGTCTATCTGATGTCAGTTTTTGTCTATTAAATTTGTTAGGGTGATGAGAGTTGATTACCTTTGCGATAAATAATAAGGCGATAAAGAAATGAGCACTACTCTTGTTGAAACCAAATCCAAGTATCGTTACTGGATCTTGCATTTGCTATGTTGGTCGGTCATTGTCGTTGTGCCGATGTTTTTTCATAGTTCTAATGAAGACTGGACCATGGTGTTGAACCGATATGTGCGCTGGCTGGGCAATCCGCTGGCCTATATGCTGGTGTTCTATATCAACTACGTGTGGCTCGTGCCTCGATTCCTGCTCAAGAAGAACGATTGGAAGATGTTTGTGCTTCTTAACGTGTTTGTTATCGTGACAGGCCTATTTGCCGTCGACTCGTTTCTCTGGCTCTCGGAGTATCTGTTGCCCGACCTGCCCAACAATAGTCCCAGGCCCAAGAAACCCTATGTGAGGCTGCCGCGTTACTTCTGGGCTGTCTTGACATTCATCTTGATTATCGCGCTGGCTGTCGCTGTGCGCATGATCCAGCGGTGGCAGCACATCGAGGAGGCGCGCAAGGAAGCAGAGGCGGCGCGTGCCGAGGCCGAGTTGAGCAACCTGCGCAACCAGATGAACCCCCACTTCCTGCTCAATACGCTGAACAACATCTATGCGCTCATCGCCTTTGACCAGGAGAAGGCTCAGACGGCGGTGGGTGAATTGAGCAAGTTGCTGCGCCATGTGCTCTATGAGAACCAGCAGGACTTTGTGCCACTCTATAAGGAAGTTGATTTCATGCGCAACTACATCGAGCTGATGAAAATCCGCGTGACCGACAGTGTGAAAATCGAGACCGATATCGATATCCAGCCTAACGACTCGACGCCCGTGGCGCCCCTCATTTTCATCTCACTGATAGAGAACGCCTTCAAGCATGGTATCTCGCCGCAGGGCAAGGGCGAAATCAAGATTGACCTGCATCAGGTGAATGGAGACATCACCTGTGAGATATGCAACACCTGCTACCCCAAGCGCGAGAACGACAAGAGCGGTTCAGGCATCGGACTGGAGCAGGTGGGCCGTCGTCTGGAACTCTTGTATCCTGACCGTTACGTCTGGGAGAAAGGCAAGACCGAGAACGGCAGTCAGTATTATTCAAAAATCATCATCAAAAAAGAGGAATCATGATCATCAAGTGTGCCGTCGTTGACGACGAGCCGCTGGCAGTGGAGCTGTTGGCGAGCTATGTGAAAAAGATACCGTTCCTTGAACTGTGTGGCAAATATACCAATGCGACCGACGCCCTGCATGGCATCGGTGAGCAGCCTGTTGACCTGCTGTTCCTGGATATCCAGATGCCGGAACTCAATGGTCTGGAATTGAGCCGTATGGTTCCTGAAAATACCCGCATTGTCTTTACAACGGCCTTTAACCAGTATGCCGTTGACGGCTTCCGTGTCAATGCGCTGGACTACTTGTTGAAGCCCATCAGCTATGCCGACTTCCTTGAGGCGTGCAACAAGGCGATGCATGCAGATCCAACTTGACGATATCCGTTACATCGAGGGGTTGAAGGACTATGTGAAAATCTACACCGAGCAGTCGCCCCGTCCCATCCTGTCGCTCATGAACATGAAGGCTATCGAGCAGATGTTGCCCGAATCGCGCTTCATCAGGGTGCATCGCTCGTTCATTGTGCAGAAGAGCAAAATCCGCGAGATCGAGCGCAACCGCATCGTCTTTGGGGACGTGTATATCCCCATCGGTGACAGCTACAAGCAAGCCTTTATGGACTTTATCAATGCCAAGTGAGGTGCTCGCTTTGCTCGCAGTTTAGAGTTTAGGGTTTAGAGTTTAGAGACTTGTGCCATCGATTGTACACTCAACATGAGATTGGTCATGGCACGTTTTTTGCACAATAGGGTTTTCGAATAATAGAAACTATACATACAAAATGATTGATTATGGAATTTCATCTGATTAGAAACGGGAAACAGGAAGGCCCATTTACCGTTGAGGAATTGGGACAGCAGGGGATTACCCCTGAAAGTGAAGTGTGGGCGCCCGGCATGGCCGACTGGCAGCAGGCTGGTGATGTGCCCGAACTGACGGCCGTGTTGCAGCGTGCCGAGTTTGAGGCTTCACAGCAGGCTGCACGCGAAGCCGCGAGCCAGATCACGACAGGTCAGCCCTATGACCCGACAGTGCCGCCTAGCCAGGTGCCGCCTCGTGTGCCTCGTTATGGTCAAGTGCCCGAGGAGCCTAAAAAGAACGGCTGCACCCCATGGCTCATTGCCGCATTGATACTTGCCATCCTCTTTGCGACGATGGTTTTCACCTGCCCTAAACCTGAGGATCACGAAAAGGCTATCCAGGAGGTTACCAAGGCATGGGTTGATGACAAGGTTGACGATAAGCTGGGTTCCATCACCGGCGTGGGTGGTGTGTTTGGCGACCTGATCAATAAGGCGCTTAAGGAATTGACGGGTTTCGGTACCGACAAGGTGATTTCCAGTTACCTTGACGTGAAGAACTATCTCGTCTGCTCGGTGGGCCGCATGAGTATCGGTGACAGCGAGGAGAAAATGGTGTCGCTGGGAATGTTTGGCCATGTGTTCACCTTCGGTAAGGAGGACATTGAGAAGGCATGGACCCATGCGATGGACGATTATGAAGCCAACCATCATGTGACACCGCCGCCCGCACCGCAGCAGCAGGATGAGAATAATGACGCTCAAGACCAGGAGGAGGAAGTGACGCCCGATCCCAGGATGTTGCCCGACAGTGTCATGGGTATCGAGATTCCCGATGGCTTGGACAGCATGGCCAACCAGATGGCAAACGAAGCCATCCGCATGGCCAAGGAGTGGGCCAAGCAGCAAATCGACAACCTGGGCAAGTAAGTCATTGGTTGACCTGTAAAAACAGCAAGGGCTCGGAGTGGATTGCTCCGAGCCCTTGTTATTTTATCGATGGGTGTGGCTTATAGGCCGCAGGCTTTCAACAGGAAAATAAATATCATGATGAACAGTAGCCACGTGAAGCAGCCTGTGCCGCGGCGGGGAAAGATTGGACCTTGACCCTGATTTTGATTTGGTTGTTGGCCCTGCATCGTCGTGCGCGGCGGGGTGTAGTCATATAGTCTACGGTGGGGAATCAGGATCTGGCGTGGGCCGCCGTGGTTATAGGGGCCGATGATGCCGCCGGCTTCCAGCTGGCGGATGAGTTCGGCAGCGCGTTCGTCACTGATGTGGAAACGGTCGCGCAGCATCATCGGTGTGATGGCGGTGCAGTTCCTGAGGAAATTGATGGCTTCGTTATAGAGCGGGTCGGTGTCGGGCAAGGGCGGCGGCAATACCGTTACATCCTCGGGGGCGAGGTCCATCGCCGTGGTCGTCTTGCTGCCGGCGTCAAAGCTGGCACCGCAGTTGGGACAGAAGTGGGCCCCTGTGCTGGCCTCGTGTCCGCACTTGGGGCAGTTGATGGAGTGTGACGGCTCAACAGTGGTGTCGAGTTCCAGACTGTCATGAGGGATGTAGGCATAGTCGCCCACAATCTGCAGTTGGCACAGGCATTGCGGGCAGATGACCACATAGCCGCTGTTGATGAGCACCTCGGTGCTCAAGTCCATCTTTTTACCGCATTTGGGACAGGTGTATATCATAATTGTCGATGTTGTGGGTTATTGAGACGCTCATTATCTGAGATTTCCTGCAAAAACCGTGCCGTTTTCATCTGGAAAAATGACGGCAACCTCGCCCCAATGGCGAGACTGCCGTTATCCTGTTGTATTCTTTCTCTGGTGATGTGTGTTAGTATTCCTCGGGGTCGAAGAAGAAGTCATCGTCGTTGGTCGGATAGTCGGGCCAAATGTCCTCGATGGATTCGTAGGTGTCGCCTTCGTCTTCAATCTCCTGTAGGTTTTCGATCACTTCGAGAGGTGCGCCACTGCGCACGGCATAGTCGATGAGCTCAGCCTTGGTAGCGGGCCAGGGAGCATCCTCGAGTTTTGTTGCCAATTCAAGTGTCCAATACATAGTCTTTTTCTTGTTGTGCTGTTTTTATGAAAATATCCTGTGTTTTAAAAATTGCGCAAAAGTAATATAATTTTTGAGATGCGGTTAATAAATTGGGATTTTTTTTCTTTTAGGCATCTTTATCCCAATAAATTTCTTCCACCTGGTTCTGGATATTGTTATATCTTGCAAACACAAAGAAGAAATCACTCAAGCGGTTGAGGTATTCCAGCACGAGCGGTTGGACCTGGGTACTGCGCGCGAGGGTCACCACGCGGCGCTCGGCACGGCGGGTGACGGTGCGGCAGCGGTCGGCCTGGGCCGACAGGCGTGAACCGCCAGGCAGAATGAAGCCGCGCATGGGGGGCAATTCCTGGCTCATCACGTCCATCATGTGCTCCAGCTCGTCGACATCCTCCTGTGTCAGGCCATAAAGGGTGGCGTCGGTGGCATCGTTGGCCAGGTAGGCACCGATATTGAACAGCTTGTTTTGGGCTTTGCGCAACAGAGTTATCACATTCTGGTCATCGAGTTTGGTGCTGTGCAGCAGCACGCCAATGTTGGAATTCAACTCATCGACAGTGCCATAGGCCTCGACGCGTACATCATCTTTGCTCACACGGTTGCCGCTCACCAGCGACGTCTGTCCGGCATCGCCGGTGCGGGTATAAACTTTACCTTTCATATTTGTTATGTCTATTTATTTTGTGTTGTTACTGACAGTTTGTCTGCCCCGTCATGAAAAAGGGGCATTATTTTGATATTGCAAGAATCATGCCGTTTATGCTCTTGGGCAGTATTGTCGTTTAATTCCGGAATTACAAGAGGGAGTTGCAAACTAATGCCTCAAATTATAATCGCACTTCGCGCGAGAAATTAAACAAAATTATAAATAAAATTATAATAAAAATTGAATTTGTTTAATTTTTCTGCAAATTTTTGCTTAATTTCTTCGTGCGTAGGAGGACATGAAAAAGAGTCTTGTATGATGACAGCCGCTCATTAGTCCCTTAGATGGGTAATATGGCAGCGGCAAGGGCGATGAGTGCGATGGCGGTGATGCCCATGATCAGTGTCATGAGGGTCATGGTGCGGTAGCCGTCGCGGGGCTTGATGCCGCCAAAACCTGTCACAACCCAGAAATAGCTGTCATTGGCATGTGACACGGTCATCGCTCCGGCGCCGATGGCCATCACCATGAGTGCTGCCGCAAGGGGGCTCGTAAAGCCCAGTGCATTCATCATCGAGCCCGAGTCGCTGAACATTCCCATCATGCTCGCGGTGGCCGTGATGGCGACAGTCGATGAGCCTTGTGCTGACTTGAGGATGGCAGCGATGAGGAAGGGGAAGACTACGCCCAGCATCTTGAGCGAATCACCCGACTCCTTGATGACATCGACAAATCCGCTTGCCGTGACCACGGCACCCAGCACGCCGCCTGCAGCGGTGATAAAGATGATGGGGCCAGCGGTCTTGAGCGCGTTTGAGGTGATGTCGTGGAATTCGCCCAGTTTCTTTTGCCGCATCAGCAGGGGCAGGCAGGACAATAGGGCAAGCATCAGGGCGATGACGGGTTTGCCCAGGAAAGTGAACACTGCTGCCACGTTTTCGGGCATGGTTACCAGTGATGCCACGCTGCCCAGTGCCATCAGCACGATGGGAAGCACAATGGGTAGGAAAGCCAGTGCGGCGCTGCAACTCATTTGCTGACTCTCGGAGTCCTCTGATGCCCCGGAGTCCTCTGTGCCAAGTTTGCCGAAGCGGCCGGCAAAGAAGTAGGCGGGCACAAGCGACAGAAGCGAGATGATGGCACCCAGACCGATGACCAACAACAGGTTGTTTTCCAGCCCTACCATACCAGCCGCTGCCACGGGACCGGGGGTGGGTGGGATGAACACATGGGAGGCAAACAGGCCTGCAGCCAGCGCCAGCATCAACGGAATGGGTGAAGTGCCAGAGCGCTTGGCTAATGACTTGCCGATGGGGCTGACCAGCACGAAGCCGCTGTCGCAGAATACCGGAATAGACACAATCCAGCCGATGAGCATCATCGCCAGGCGGGGATGACGTTTGCCGACCACGCGCTCCACGGCCCGTGCCAAGGCGACAGCGCCGCCTGTGCGTTCCAGCACCCTGCCGATGAGTGTGCCGAAGATAATCACCAAGGCAATGCCGCTGAACACGCCCCCAAAGCCTTTGCCTATGACATCAGGAATGTCGGTAAACGGTATGCCCAGCAACGCAGCCAGCAGAATTGCTGTGCCCAGTATCGCCAGGAAGGGGTGCACCTTCCACCGCGCAATCGCCACAACCATCAGCACGATAGCGGCAGCAAATATCAGTAATGTACTCATCGTTGTCATATCCGCAAAGGTACGATATAAAATCCAGAGTATCAAAATTTAAAGACACGAATGACCACGAATGGAATCATTAATAAAATATTCATGGATTGTTAATGGTCATTGATGTTATTTTCTGCTCCCGTTTTAAAGACACGAATGACCATGAATGGAATCATAAATAAAATATTGATGAATTATTAATGGGTCATTCATGGAAATTCGTGTTCTTTTATTCTCTGGCGATTAAAGACACGAATGGATCATAAATAAAATATTCATGAATTATTTATGAACCATTTATGGCTATTCATGTTCATTTATTACATATCAGCCATTGATAGGCCTTTTAATTCCACTGTATATCCTCGTAGATGCTTCTTGATACTATTGAATTTTTCTTTAAGAACCTCGGGCTTGTATTTGTCAGGATTACGCTTCACTTCGGCAACTGTCGCACGATGGTCAAGCCGTTCAATGGCGATGAGGTCTATCTCGTTGTGGCCTTGTTTGTCCCACCAATGAGACACTTCGGTGACACGTTCCATTTCTCCATAAAGTTGACGAAAGTACTTTTCAAGCACTAAGCCGCTATACTGTTGATAGCCGTTGCGTATGACCTCCTCAAGAAGATTCAATTTGCCCAATTCTATCAAAGAACGGTTACTTTCTATAAATCTGAACCAGAACAGCAAGAAGCAATCGTCAATGAAATATTTAACACCGTGGCTACTGGGTTTGGCCCACATGGGGCGAATTCTCTGGATGAGTGAGTATTCATTTTGCAGCGTGTCAAGATAACGGCCAGTGTTCTTTTCAATAATGCTGTCAATTTCAGATTGTTTGTTCATGCCTGAGGCAATCAACTGCAAAATGCTGTAATAAATCTGGTATTTGCGGCCAAATTCGCCTATGAGCAGTTCTGTTCCCTCTTCAAGAAAGATGCTTGATGGACAGCAAACGCTGTGTAGCATGTCCTCCCAGGTCTTGCATCCGTCTTCCATCAGTTGTGCAACATATTTTGCCACACCACCGGTGATAGCATAAAACATCAACAAGTCCTCAGGTGTGTAGTTTGGATTGTGGTCATGAAGAATTTGCTTGATCACATTGATGGAAAATGGTTTGAGATCGATTCGTGCCGTCTTTCGGCCGAAGAGAGGCTCTTTGCGGTCCTCAAATATTTTCTTCATCATGCTGTAAATACTACCACAAGCAATCAAATGGATTCGGGCTCCGGACTTGTGTTTGTCCCAAACATTTTGGATATCACTGATGATGCCTGCCCCTAACTCTGCTAAGCGCTGAAATTCATCAATGATGACTGTTACTTGGTGCTGTTTGCTGTAGATAAGAATTTCTTCCAGTAAAACGGCAAACGAAGTTATCTGGCCATGAATGTGCATGCCCAGCACATTCTCGGTCTCCTGTTGAAACGTTGCACATTGTATCTGTTCTGTTTTCTTTCCGATGAAGAAATACAGATATGTTTTGTTCTTGAAGGCCTCGGTCATCAATGTGGTTTTACCAGTGCGACGCCGACCTATCAATACGGTGAATTGTGCTTTTATGCTTGATAAATCATCAAGCCTTTTCAATTCGGCAATCTCTTTTTCTCTATCGTAGAATCTCATTTTTTACAAATTTGTAAATTACAAATAATTAAATTTAATTGCAAAGGTAAATGTTTTATTTGTAATCGCCAAATATTTAAATAGCGGAATAATGATTTTTCTGCTTACGTTTTATGGGCACGAATTAATCATAAATGAAATATTCATGAATTATTTAATGGGCCATTCATGGATATTCGTGTTTTTTATTCTCTGGCTTTTAAAGACATGAATGGCCACGAATGAATCATAAATAAATTATTCATGACCTTTCATGACCTATTCGTGGTTATTCGTGTGAAGTATTTTTTGGGGGATTCGGGCCTTAGAATTCGAGGCCTAGTTTGATGGAGAGGCAGTGATAGGGGTTGTTCTGTTCGTTACCGCCCTTGTGGTGCCAGATGGCGGTGTTGTTGATTGTAACGACCACAATGTCGGTGCGTTGCATGCTGTAACCCAGTGATGCGTTGATGGCGAGCTTGTCTGTCAGGCCCATTCGGCATCCCAGCGAGGGGTTGAACATGAGTCCATAGGCTTTGTTTCCCAGGGTGTAGCCTATGCGGCAATCCAGATAAGGCGAGAATTTGCTCTTCAACAGGTCGAAGCGAACGTCGGCAAACACGGGAAACATGTAAAAATCGGTCTTTTTGGCGAAATCAGGTTTACTATGCTTGTTGTGGCTGATTTTCATCCCTGCTCCGGCACCGGCGAACAGCCAGGGCTTGAATTGATAGCCATGGACAGTGCTGAAGCCGAAGTGGTCCTCAGAAATGGCGTCGATGGATTTGTAGTACTCCAGGTCGACGAATGCACGGTAACCCTTCTGCGGGCCCTTGCCGGGGGTGAAGTCGCTGCCCAGCGACTGTTGCGGCTGCCAGTCCTCCTTGGTGATCTGCTTGATGCGGTCCCAGTAGATGGTCTGCAGCGTGCCGTCATCCTCCTGGATGACCAACGAGTCGAGCGGAGCATAGGTCACAATCTTGCCTCGCACGCGGTGACCGTTTTTCAACTTCACCACCTCTTGCTTCTCTTTTTTGTTCTGCGTCTGCGCCTGTATTGCCATGCCGCCTAGCAGACACAATGCCAGTATGATGATGATTCGTTTCATGACATCACAGTATTTGATAGTATTGGAATGCAAAGATAAAACAAATCGGGCAATCAATCATCATCCCAGCATTTTAAAGATACGAATGGCCACGAATTAATCATCAATGAAAATATTCATGGTTTATTAATTATTGGTGTCCGGTAAAGACATTCTGTATCGGAATAATTTGCTATATATGAACCGAATAAGCATTTTTGCTGTATTATGGGCTTGCCTTTTGCCTCGTAGAGGCAAGTCGAGTCGAAGACTCAACTTTTATGGAAAACACCATGCAAGCTCATCGTAGATGAGCGCAGCTTGGTGGCGGCCATATCAAGAGGAAAGTGCGTCGTAGACGAACTTCTACATCCGACAAAAGCCTGTCAACAATAAAGTTCCTCTTCGAGGCACTTGCAATGATCAGCTCATGGACCAAGCTGCGAACCTCTCCGAGGTTCTTGCATGGTCTTTCTCATTGAAATCGGTTCTTCGAACCGCTAGCATCTTCGATGCTTCCCCGGACACTAATGATTATTAATGGGCCATTCATGGAAATTCGTGTTCTTTTATTCTCTGGCGATTAAAGACATGAATGGCCATGAATGGATCATAAATAAAAATATTCATGGGCTATTCATGGCCATTTATGTAAAATAATATGCATGGAGCTACATCATGCGGGTGGCGATGAAGTCGAGCCAAGCGTGGTGAACGACCGAATTCAAGACGGTGATGAACACGATGGCAAGTATCGTGATGAGGAACTCCCTTGTTCTTTGGCATAGCCATGTCAATAGAATCGTAGCGATGGCGATGACCGATTCAAATGCCGTGTCTATCGGAGTGGGGAGCAGCAGCCTCACCGCCACATCGAGGACAAGCCGCCCAAGAATGATGCTGACGATGAGCCATAACTGCTTTTTAGTGTCATGGTCACACTTGTCAAGTAGGAACCAAGTAATGGCGGCATAAGCAACCACTTGGGCCCACGCACATTCCACAGTAGAATGGAAGGCCCGCACGCTGCATGTCGCTGCAAAGACCGCAGCCGATATCAGGAACGCCCAAAGATACAGTTTCGTTGTCTTGCTCATAGTGGTGACGTTTTTAGTTGTTGTTCAGGATCATGTCGATGATGGCGTTGACATCGGCGATGGTGACCTCGCCGTCGCCGTTAACGTCACCGATGTAATTGCCGTCTTCGTCGATGGGTATGCGGGGGTGGCTGGCGTTGCCTCCCATGATAACAACGTCAATCACGCTGTTGGCGTCGGCGACAGTGATTTCACCGTCTCCGTTG
>CACZAC010000065.1 GCA_902779125.1 uncultured Bacteroidales bacterium
TGAATATCTGACCGAGATTTACAACTTCAGCCATGAGCCACAAGGCTGCATGGGCACCACCTTTGAAGACTACCATTACGAGAACTGCACATTGTATGTTCCTCGTGGCACTAAAGAAATCTACGAGCAGGTTCCTGTCTGGGGGTCTTTCAGGCATATAGAGGAGTTTGATGCCACCACGATTATCCCTGGTGACGTTAACGGCGACGGCGAGATTACCGTTGCCGATGCTAACGCCACCATCGAAGTCATCATCAATGGAGGCAGCAGCAATGGCCATTCCAGAGTACCCAACCCTGACGGTGGCGGTTGGATAATCATTGACGACGTAAACGGCGACGGCGAAATCAGCATTGCCGATATCAATGCCATTATCAATATGATATTATCAGGCAAATAGTCATCGATAAAGGCAATAAGAATCTTGTTTAATAGCAAAAACATTTCTAAATCATAATTTTTATTACAGTCTTGTTGGCTCACCGATATCCTCGGTGAGTTTTTTTTGCGGGGAAAGTATTACACTTTGGCATCGCTGAAAAGCGACCTAGACGATTACTTTCATCATGTGAGTAGCAGTAGATACTATATGAGATATGGTTTGACGGCGTGAATGTTTTCGTGATAGTATTTTTGAGTGTTTGAAAATTTATCGAGCTGTTTTGGTGTTCTAAAGAAATAATGAGTACCTTTGCAAATTATTTAGGACAAAACCATTAACCATACTATTGATATAACATAAAGACATGGGAAAGAAACTGACCGAGAGAGTGACTTGGGTAGGTAAAGTGGACTGGGAACTGAAGACGTTCCATGGTGACGAATTATCCACTCATCGTGGCTCGAGTTACAACTCCTACTTGATCCGTGACAAGAAGAATGTGCTGATTGACACTTCGTGGCTGCCTTACAGCCGTGAATTCGTCAAGAATCTCAAGCAGGAAATTGACTTGAACAAGATTGACTATATCGTGATGTGTCACAACGAGATAGACCACAGCGGCGCCCTCGTTGACCTGATGCGCGAGATTCCTGACACGCCCATCTATTGCACCGCCAAGGGTGAAGCCATCATCCGTGGCCACTATCATCAGGATTGGAACTTCGTGAATGTCAAGACCGGCGACAAACTGGAACTGGGTGACACGACGCTTACCTTTATCGAAGCAACGATGCTGCACTGGCCCGACACGATGTTCTGCTACCTGAGCGGTGAGGAAATCCTGTTCAGCAACGACGGTTTCGGTCAGCATTATGCCACCGAATCGCTCTACGACGACCAGGTGTGCATGGCCGAGGTCCTTCAAGAAGCCGAAAAATACTATGCCAACATCATCGCGCCCTTCAGCCCACTTTGCAACCGCAAGGTGAAGGAAGTTGTGGGAATGAACCTGCCGCTGAAGATGATTTGCCCCAGCCACGGCATCATCTGGCGCAATAACCCAGGTCTGATTATCGAGAAATACCTGCAGTGGAGCGACAGCTATCAGGAGGATCAGGTGACCATCGTCTATGACACCATGTGGCAGAGCACCCGCCTGATGGCACAGGCCATTGCCGAGGGTATCCGTGAGCAGTCGCCCACGACCACCGTCAAGATTTACAACGCAGCGCTGAACGACAAGAACGACATCCTTACCGAGGTGTTCCACTCGCGCGCCGTGCTTGTGGGTTCTCCCACCATCAATAACGGTTACAGCTATGCCATCGCCGGCATCCTGGAGATGCTCAAGGGCATGAAGCTGAAGAAAAAGAAAGGTGCCGCCTTCGGTAGCTTCGGCTGGAGCGGTGAGGCCGCCAAGCTCATCACCGAGCACCTGAAAGCCGCAGGCATCGAGCCCGTGAACGACGGCATCCGCGCCCAATGGGTACCCAACCAGGACGCCCTGGAACAGAGCCGCCAGTTCGGTAAAGAGTTCATGTCTCAGCTTTAAAGACACATATAATAAAGAACACAATATTCAACTTAATAACTAATTAACTAACAAAACAAATGAACAAAGTCGTTAGTAAAGAGCAGTTTTCTGCTAACGTGACGAAGCTTGTCGTTGAGGCTCCCCTCATCGCCAAAGCACGCCGCGCGGGCCACTTCGTGATTGTCCGTGCTGGTGAAAAAGGCGAACGCATCCCCCTGACCATCGCCGACAGCGACCCCAAGGCCGGCACTATCACACTGGTTATCCAGAGTGTTGGCGACAGCACACGCAAAATCTGTGCCCTGGAGCCGGGTGAATTCCTGCATGACGTGGTAGGTCCTCTGGGCCAGGCCACTCACATCGAGAAGTATGGCACCGTGCTGTGCGCCGGTGGCGGTGTAGGTACCGCTCCCCTACTCCCCATCATCCGTGCGATGAAGGAGGCAGGCAACCGCGTGATCAGCGTGCTGGCAGGCCGCACCAAGGACCTCATTATCCTTGAAGACGAAGTGCGCGCATCCAGCGACGAGGTCATCATCATGACCGACGACGGCAGCTACGGCAACAAGGGTGTTGTCACCGTCGGCATGGAAGAAGTCCTCAAACGCGAGAAGGTCGATTATTGCGTGACCATCGGTCCCGCCATCATGATGAAGTTCTGTGCCCTGTTGACCAAGAAGTATGAGGTGCCCACCGAGGCTTCGCTCAATGCCATCATGGTCGACGGTACCGGCATGTGCGGCGCTTGCCGCGTGACTGTGGGCGGCAAGACGCGCTTCGTGTGTGTCGAGGGTCCCGAGTTCAATGCCCATGAGATTGATTTTGACGAGTTGATGATGCGCCTCAAGGGAGCGCAATAATAATTATGAATTAGGAGTTAGGAGTTAGAAGTTTAGGAGAACATCTAAAAACTGACGACTGACAACTGAAAACAGACAACTGAATAAAATGGAACAGAATAATATCGATCCGCGTAATGAACAGTGGCGTGTAGATTTGCGCAACGCCAAGACTCCCAAGGAGCGTACCGCTATCCCCCGCGTGGAGATGCCACAGCTCGACCCCAAATACCGCATCACCTGCAACGAAGAGGTGAACCAGGGCATCAGCGCCGAACAGGCCGTCGTTGAGGCCAGCCGCTGCCTGGACTGCGCTAACCCGCAGTGTGTGACCGGTTGCCCCGTCAACATCAATATTCCCAAGTTCATCAAGAACATTGAGCGTGGTGAGTTCGGCCAGGCCGCCGCTACCCTCAAGGAGACCAGCTCACTGCCCGCCGTGTGTGGCCGCGTTTGCCCGCAGGAGAAGCAGTGCGAATCACGCTGCATCCACACCAAGATGAAACACCCCGCCGTGGCTATCGGCTATCTGGAGCGTTTTGCCGCCGACTGGCAGCGCGACAACCTGCCTCAGGAGGTGCCCGCCATGGCTCCCGCCAATGGCATCAAGGTTGCTGTTATCGGCAGTGGTCCCTCGGGACTGTCATTTGCCGGTGACATGGCCAAGAAGGGCTTCAGCGTAACCGTCTTTGAGGCATTGCACGAGATTGGTGGCGTGTTGAAGTATGGTATTCCCGAATTCCGTCTGCCCAACCACATCGTGGACTATGAAATTGAAGGCCTCAGGAAGATGGGCGTTGAATTCGTCAAGGACTGCCTCGTGGGCAAGACCATCAGCTACGAAGACCTGCACGAGATGGGCTTCAAGGGCATATTCGTAGGCTCTGGCGCCGGTTTCCCGCGCTTCATGAACATCCCCGGCGAGAACCTCAACGGCATCATGTCGAGCAACGAGTACCTCACCCGCATCAACCTGATGGAAGCCGGCCGCGGTGGTGACACCCCCGTGCTGCGTGGCAAGACCATCGCCGTTATCGGTGGCGGTAACACCGCTATGGACTCGACCCGTACCGCACTGCGCATGGGCACCGAGCGCGTCATCCTCATCTATCGCCGCAGCGAGGAAGAGATGCCCGCCCGTCGCGAGGAGGTTGGCCACGCCAAGGAAGAAGGCGTTGAGTTCAAGACCCTGCACAACCCCATTGAGTACATCGGTGACGACAAGGGCCGCGTGGTAGCCATGCGCGTCCAGAAGATGGAACTGGGCGAACCCGATGCTTCGGGCCGTCGCAGCCCCGTGCCCATCGAGGGCGCTATCGAGGAAATCCCCGTTGACTTGGTTATCGTAGCTGTCGGCGTATCACCCAACCAGCTCGTGCCCCGCTCGATTCCCGGACTGGACATCAGCAAGCGCAACACTATCGTTGTCAACGAGGAGACCATGCAGTCTTCAGTAGGCGACCTCTATGCCGGTGGTGACATCGTGCGTGGCGGCGCTACCGTAATCCTCGCCATGGGCGACGGCCGCCGTGCCGCACTTAACATGGCCAACGCATTGCTGGAGAAATAAGCGATACCACATCCCAAGATAAAGACAAAGCGCTGATTGAATAATCAGCGCTTTGCTTATTTGTTTGAGCGGTAAACGGGACTCGAACCCGCGGCCCTCAGCTTGGGAAGCAAGCTAATTTCAAGGGCAAATGCCTGGTTAATAATGAATTATAGTTACTCTTTTTTAATGTACACAGCATTGAACACATAGGGTCTCTAATCTACCCTACTTTTTACACATTATTATAATATCTTGAAGACGCTTGTTCTCGTTCTCGAGTTCGCGTATGCGCTCGTCACGTCGGTCAATGATATCTAGCAGCCTGTTTACTGTTTGCTGGAATTCATTGGCACCATTGGTCAGGTTCTGCGCAGCCTGCTCTTCAGGAGACGGAAGATAATACGGCTCCAGGCTGGGAATGCCCAAAACCTCCATCAGATTCTGCTGAAACTGGATGGGAGCACTTACCCTCCTGTTCTCTATCTGCGATATGAAACCTTGAGGATAATTTGTCAAGTCCGCCAGTCGCCTCTGAGTGACGTGGTGTTCTTTCCTAATGCGCAGTAAATCAATATCTCTGCTGACTAACTTCATAATTTCTTCAAAAAATATTCTATAATAATTGCGTCTGATAATAAAAATATCAGTATATTTGCAGCCAATTAGCGACAATCATCATCACTAATTCTGCGCTCTATTTGACGCTGCAAATTTATATAAAAGATTTTGATTGTCAAAATAATTGCAATGTTTTTATTATATTTTTGATACTTTATTTGTAATATTTTTATAATCAAACAGCTAAAACAATGAATAACAGTAGTTTAATCGACCTCTACAATCAGGTTAAGAAAGAGCCGACTCCGGCGGCCAAGTTCATCACCGACCTCAGTAAAGCAACCAACCGTTGCGAATCCACTGTGAGGATGTGGGTAACAGGCAGGCGTGAACCCGAAATCAATGTCAAGAAGGTCATCTCGTTCTTCTTCGGGATTGAGATTGACGAGTTATTCCCCTCTCACAATCAAAGCCATGGTGAAAACTGAGCCGAATGTCAAAAGAGACGGCAGGTATAACATCGAGGAGACCTGCCGACTGCTGGGTATTCACCGCAATACCCTGCTGAAGTATGCGAAATTGGGCATCATTCAATACGGCATCAGACGCTCCACCACACGGAAATTCTTCACCGGTGGTGAGATTCTGCGCTTCTGGAAAGCTTCTTATTAGTTATGAACGGGTGGATTCAATTTCACAGACAGATAATGGAGCATTGGGTCTGGCAAGACCAAAAGCAGGGCTACCGGTGGGCCGAACTCATGATGCTTGCAGCCTGGAAGAGCGAGACTGTGGTCTACCGCAACTGCCGCATCGAGGTTCAGCGAGGGCAGCTCGTCACTTCAATCAGGGCTCTCGCACGGCGTTGGAAAACCAACAACCGTGTCGTCTCATCGTTCATCAAAATCCTTGAAGGGACCAGGATGATAGAGTGCGACCGCACCAACAAGCAGTGGCTGATCATCACCATCAGCAACTATGAGAAGTTCCAAAACGTGGCCTCAAGCAACCAAAATCCTGAAGAATTTGAGCCAAATTCTATCGGAATTTTAGCTGATTCCAACGTCGGAATTAGCGAAAAAAACGATAAGAAAAAGTCCAAAAACGAACAGCAGGGGCACCACTCGAGGCACCACGATAAAAAAAATATAATAAATAATAATAACTCTTCTTCATCTTTCGCGCGTGAGAAAAATGAGATTTATTATTTTGATTTAAAAAACGACGATCAAGAAATTGAAGACCTGGCTCAATTTTTAAAGTGCGAAAAGCAGCTTGTCATTCCCATGCTCGATGATTTTTTCATCGAGAATAAAGACGAAGAACATGAAAATGCCGGCAAGTTCAGAAAGCACTTCATCAATTGGGCGAGAATTCACTTAACAATAAACGACAAAGATGGAAACGAACAACCAGAACCGAAACCCAAACCAAAACGGAGTTCAACCGGCGCAAGGCCAGATGAAAATAGATTTTCCCCTCGTAGAGGAACTGATCCAGGAAGCCATGAGGCGAAGGACTTTGAAGGCAAGTTTTAGACTGAACATGTCAACGCAGAATGCTTTGAACCTGTTGGCATCGCACTATGCCCGAGTGGTGATGGAGCGACACCTTGAACCCAGGTTCGACGAATATATACAGAAAAACCTTTTCGAGCTTGCCAGAGCCCTTACGGCAGAAGTCCCGAAATCCGGGGTCATGTTCTGTGGCAATTGCGGCAACGGCAAGACCACAATGCTTCAGGCCCTGCGTAACCTGTTCCTGACATTAGGCGACAAATATTTCTCGTTTGTCCATGAGGATTTCAACGCAAACATGAAGATATATGATGCCAGGGACATCGTGCTCGTGGGAAAGGACTTCAGTGAGATACGGAAAATCCGTGAGAGGGACCTGGTCGCCATCGACGACTTTGGCAAGGAACCTGTCGAGGTGATGGACTACGGCACCGTGCTCAGTCCTCTGATTCACCTGCTGGAAATCCGATACGAGCAGCAGCTGTTCACGGCGATATCAACGAACCTTACGCCACCCGAAGTCCGTGAAAAATACGGTGGCCGCATCGCAGACCGCTTCAACGAGATGATGCAAGTCATTGTCTTTAAAGGTCCCAGTTATAGGAGCTAATTTTGTGACATGACTGAAGAATACAGCATCCTGTCACAATATGAGTGATATCGTCATACACCTACAGTTGGAGCCGTACCTGGCGCAATGGCTAATCAACGCCCACGACTCTTTGCCTGTTGAGTTCCCGAGGAACTCAGCCGAGAATGACATTCTTGAAATCTACCTGATACGGACACCGCCGTTTCCTGCATCCAATGAACCAGGTGAAAACACTGTTCCTATCGCAGTGCCTTTTTTCAAGTCGAAAGATGTGAGAGGCAAGAAATACCTGCCATTAGCTGCAAGAAACACCTTGAAACGATGCATCCGTAACCGCTTTGTCATTCAGCTATGGAGTGATTTGTTCCGTTTCGGCTACATCGGCAAGCAGAAGCAGGATCTGATTTGGGCCTGGATGGACGCACACGGTATAGAAGCAACTGAGACCAATTGGAACACCATCGCCAAGATTTATGACAGAAAACGCCGGGCTTATAATATGCGTATCTATAGGGCAAAGATTAAAAAGAGTTAATTTTTTCCTACTTAGACCCCCCTAAAAATACCCAGTGTAAACGAGCGTGACGAATGTAAACCAGTGTAAACGAAATACGAGAAAAAATGAATCGACAATCAATTCCAGGAATAAAAGCCTTGGGGTACGTTCCCGCCGAAAGGCTGCAGCGTGAGATTATGTACAAGCACCTTGCGGGTTTGCCCGTCGGCATCTTCACCGAAGTGACGCCGATAGCGTTTGTCGGTGTGCCGACCTGCGAGGCGGTATCGACCTATAACAATAACGGCAGGGTTGAACAGACCACCCTGCGGTTCAAGACGCTCGACGACGTGCCTACCAACAGACATATCGCCTTCGTCATCACGGACTGCAATGGGCAGTCCTACGTCATAGGGCAGCACGAGAAACCGCGTCCCATCATCAAAACCACGAGCACCACAGGAACGCCAGGCGGCGATCCTGCGGTATGCTCGGTGGAAGTGACGCTCTATGCCCAGAAATCACTTATCCCCTGCATACGATCATAAGTATAGATAATGACTTCATAGCGATAAAAATTTAAAGGTTAATAATGAAAATGAATTCTGTCAAATAATTGCGTAGTTCATACCAATACCAACTCTGTTTGACACTTGAAGCGGTTCGTCGTTGGGAAACGACGGCCGTTTTTTTCTGCTCTTGACACCTGCGCCGTCTTGGGCGCAACCGCTTGCAGGAAGAATCTGCCATGTTGCCCCTGAAAAACAAGCCAAACATCCTTGAACTTGCCTGACGTCGCTTTCAACGCCTTTTCCCGCTGCAAAGTTATTGCGGCTCCCGCACACGCAAGGCCGAGACGAGTTGCCTTCGGAAATTCTCCAGCCCTACGGGTAGTAATTCCCGGGCAAGCCTTGCTTTCAGTGCGCTCCAGCCGCACTTTGCAGGCATCGTAAAAAGGCGAAGCGAAAGCGAAAACAAGTTCAATGACGTATGTTTAACTTTTAATATTTTTCAGTTATGGACAACAATTTCAATTCTTTCAATCCTGTAAGCGGTGCTGACAGCGCCAGTGTTCAAGAGCAGTTGGTAAAAGGCTCGCTCAGCTCATCCAATTTCAATATCGTTGATGAG
>CACZAC010000066.1 GCA_902779125.1 uncultured Bacteroidales bacterium
TGTCACGAAGTTGCCTTCGGTCTTGACAGCGGCCTGTGCCACAGTGGCATACAGCGCAATTGCCGCTATCAAAAACAGTTGTAGGGCTCTATTCATTTTAAATTACTCTATAAGCGTACAAATTTACCATTAAATTTCGAAAAACCCCGTATACCAGAAGTTATTTATCTTTAATTTGGCCAAATCTCTGCTTGCACAAGCAGCATCGCGACAGACCGTCACCAAGAGCGTCATCCCTCTCACCTTGCAGCATTTTTCAAAATCTACCACTTCACCGATGGCTTGGCCCAAAGAGGGCCGCAGGTGATAGTCCAGGAGAGTAAAGACTTGAAGGATATCATCGCCCGTCTCAACGAGCGATTGGACGAGCCCTTTGTCACCGTCAACACCGTGACCGGCGACAAGGGCATAAAAACTTGTGCAAGCCGAAAGTCAAACGAGCTTGCCCGATTTGCTGAGGCGCTGCCAAGTTTATCCAACCAGGCGCAGGACGAGTACCAGCGCCTCATGAACAATAAATCACCGAAATCTAAAAGAAAATGATGTGTTTAGGCATGATTTTTGCTACCTTTGCAGCATTAAAAACTACGAAAACCAGTAAGAATGTTTATGAAACTACTATCAAAAATTTCTATTCTATTGATTGCTGTCCTTTTAGGATTCACATCATGCGGTGACGATGAGCCTTTTGATTCAAGTAAGCTTGAAGGCGTTTGGAAAAAGGTGATTGATGACAGAATTATGGATGGTGGGATGGAATTGTATCAATTCTTCCCAGAAGCCTCATATTCTGGACGTATCGAAAAGTCTGTCTCTAATTGGCCCGATGAAGGGTGGACTGTAACCGACCTCAACTACAGGGTCGGAGAAACAGGACACATGAATATCTTTACAGGGAAAACCCATGATGGGAAATCCCAAATCTATCTTGAGGTTGATATTAAAATAAACAAATCTGAAATGGTCTGGTACAAGACCGATTCAGATGAAGAAATAGCACGTTTCAAGAAAGAGAATGTATATGAGTCGTAGCCTATAAATTCCATTTTATCGGTACGTCTTTTCAAGGCATACGCGGTTGAGCAACTTATACCAAAATTATAAAAGTCTGAGCAAACACCAGCGCCTCATGAACACCAATGCGAGTAAACGAGCGCAATGTCATGCTTGCATGAATATTGCCGAGCGTGAGCATTGAAGACGAAGTCAATAAATCACCGAAATCTAAGAGAAAATAGCAGAATTATGTTTACCTTTGCAAGATCAAACACCTTTATTCAATGAGAGTATTCCTTATATCATACTTGTCGATATGTCTCTCACGGGTTGCGAATGATGACATGCCAGAGGGTTTCCGCTGTGCATTGCCATATGTAAAGAAAATGATTGAAATGTTGAATACCATTAAGAATTCAGACAGATGAAGAAACTTCCTTTTGTCATATTTGTTTTCATAATGCTTTGTGCGTTATGTTCAAGTGTGTGCAGCTATAAAAGTGTTGAAAAGGGGATAACACGAGATGTAAACAATGCACTGAAGCTTACTCTTGCCGAGATGCCGACAGACGTGATCAATGCCGATACTATCCGCTGTTATCGTAGTCATCTCACCATCGCCGAACTAAAAAACACGGCCAGCATTGCCATGACATCCGTGAGCAGGGCTGGCCGACAGGAAACTCAGATGGTGGCACAGGCTAATTGCGACGTTTTGACCATATTTGCGCTTTCTGACCAGCGGGCATCCGGGGCATTGTTGTTTGCCGGCCTTCTATGGATGATGTGCAGCCTGTGGTATATGCGCAGGTTTAAGCCTGAGATGTTTGCAGAAGCACTGAGTTATGGTGGAATTGTATTTGCCAACGACAAATTCATTACCGCAAAAGGTGAACCCATTCATTTTACTCCGATGCAGCACTGCCTTATGGAGATGTTTATGATGACAGAATCTCATTCACTCTCCAAGCAAGAAATCTGTGACCGCCTGTGGCCCAAGAAACCCAATGCCAGCGATACGCTTTACACGCTTATCAAACGAGTGAAACCCATCTTAGAAGCCTATAGTAACCTGAAAATTGAGTCGGACAGAGGTAGAAGCTACGCACTGAAACTCAAATAGATAGGTCGTTGTCAGGCAAATGTCAGACAAATGTCAGGTAAGAATTTCTGACACTCTTCTGATTCGGTAATACCTTTGCATCGAAAATCAAAAAAAATGTTCGATGCAAATGAAACAATTATTTTTATTTTTCGTTATCCTTTGTCTTTGTCCTTTCCAGGCGTTTACTCAGAATGAGGACAAGACTGTCGCTCTTGATGAAGTCATTGTCAACGCTCCCAAGGTTGTAAGCAAGGCTGACGGCCAGATGATTTATCCTACAGATGCCCAGAAGGATGCCTCAAACAATGGTTTTGGCCTCCTGCAGAAACTCTCGTTGCCCAACCTCCGTATTGATAATGTGGCACATTCTGTAACTGCAATTGATGGCAGAGGCGGTGTACAACTTAGAATCAATGGCATCATCGTCGGCAAAGAGGAAATGTTGGCGCTTGACCCCAAACTCATCAGCAAGATTGACTTCGTTGATAATCCTGGTGTGCGTTATGGGGAAGACGTGGCCTACGTCATCAACATCATCACCAAGCGCGATGACACTGGTTATACGTTAGGCGCTGACGTCACTCCCACGCTCACTTCTTGGCAAGGTGATGGAACGGTGTATGGTAAATGGAACCACAAGAAAAGCGAGTTTACTCTTTCCTACAATTTTAGCGGTCATCAATTGAAAGGAATAAAGGCAACTGAGTTGGCAGAATACACCCTGAATAATGATGACATCTATGCTATAGAGCGTGATGATGTAGAGACGCTCAGAAAAGCCCGCAGCCATGACGTGAAGCTGACCTACAACCTGGCGGATTCCACAGCATACGTCTTTCAGGCATCCTTGAGTGAGAGTCTGAATAAAACTCCAGGCAATTATTCGATCAAAGACATCATTGATGGCACAAACCGATATCGATCAACCAACAAAGAGAGCGGCAAGTCCAACTCACCTGTCCTCGACTTGTACTTCTTCCGCCAACTCACTCCACGTCAGTCAGTCACGGCAAATGCTGTTGGCACATACATCGCCACCAAGAGCAGCAATTACTATGACGAAGGAGCGCCTTATCAATATGACGTGAATGGCAAGACGGTCTCCGCTTTATCCGAAATGGTGTACGAAAACCGTCTGAACCCATTCACGTTATCTGCTGGTGTGAACTATCGCTATAAATACACAAATAATGATTATACGGGCGACGCCTTTGCCCTGACAGAATTGAATCAGAATAGTGTCTATGCGTTCAGCGAGATAAAGGGTTGGCTCAAGGGTTTACGCTATTCTCTTGGTTTGGGAACAAGCTACATCCACTACAAACAAAATGAGCATAACTATGACTTCTGGACATTCCGCCCAAAGGCGACACTGGCTTATGGTATCATGAATGGGATGCAACTAAACTACACCTTTGAGATGAAAGACCGTGCTTCGCGCATTGCCATGATCAGCGATGCAACGATTCAGACAAACAGCATGGAATATATCGTGGGTAACCCCAGCCTCAAACCGTCCCGTGACACAGAACATACATTGCGTCTGTCGTATAACGATGAACGCTGGAGTGCATTTGCCGAAGGGTTCTACCGCCATTGCAATAAACCCAACATGGCACTTTACGAGCGTACTGCTGATGATAAATTCATCTATACACAGATCAATCAGAAAGCCATTAATGTATTGCACACAATGGCATACGCAAGTTATTGGATGACACCTGAGAAGCTACAAATTAATGCATACGGTGGAATGATGCGTTGCTTCAACTATGGCTATGACTATACGCATTGTTACACATCGTGGTTCTGTTCAGCAGGCATCACGGCATATCTCGGAAAATTCACTTTACTGGCTTACGCGGACAATGGCTTTCGATTCTTAGAGGGAGAGACAAAGGCATATAACGGAGCTAATACAATCTTACAATGCTCCTACAACTATGGGGATTGGCAATTCTCACTCACATGGTCTAATCCTTTCATCAATAGCTACAAGTCCACAGAAAGCGAGATCCTGAACCGCAATCTTTACAAGCACATGGTGCACTACAGTAGAGATGGTGGCAACAGTCTGTCACTTAACATTTCATGGCGATTGAGCAAAGGCCGGGAGCATCAGTCGGCAGATAAAACCATCAATCTAAGTGATACTGATAATGGAATCATAACCCGATGAGGGGAAGAAATAGCTAATTTCACGAAAGGGAAAAAATACGGTTCCGTCTTTTCTCAGCATAAAGCGGTTGATTTACCTTTGCATTAAGTAAATCAACCGCTATTCTTTATGATACTCACCATCAACGGGCAGCAAGCCGCCCTCAAGAAAGGCTCGTCAATAGAGTATGTCTCGGAGAACCGCATCTTCACCGATGCCGATGACTACAGCATGGAGATAGAACTGCCCCTGGCAGACTGTCCGCAGAACCTTGACATCTTCGGGATGATCACCCGAAAACCAGCCGTAGGTGACGGTCCAGGAGAGCGAGGACTTAAAGGCGACTATCGCTCAAAAACAAGTTCAGGTAGCATAATAATTGCAGAGCCATGATAAGTAAGTTAAAGTATTTAGGATTTATCCTACTATTATTTTCATTGTTCTCCCTTGCATCTTGCAGCAACGAAGACGATGTTGTGAAGCGGTTGACGAACAAACAAAAGGAGACCTATGCGCAGAACATTTCGGGCGAATATCCTGGCCAGTACGTCATTATATACAAAAACAAAGATTGTATCGAAGGCAAAGACGAGGCGGGTCGACCTATAACGGTTGCCCATAGTGAAGCCTTCGGTGACGTGCAAGTTGATGTGTCTGACAATAAGATGCTGCATGTATTCTTTCAAGACTTCCCCGTTTCGCTGATTTCAAAGGTCGTGGATGCGGACGAAGGGCTGAGCCATGCACTCGCCGGAGCCTCCCCACAGGCCATCACTTTCATCCCCAATGTCATGCTGCTGAACTTAAACTACGGCGATACCGATCACCATATCCGCATAGAGTTTAATAACAACAGTCAGACTTACAAGTTTACGGAGAACGAACTGAAACAGCCGAAAGCATTCGGCTCACTTGCTGAAAACGGCATCGCTCTGCAACTGGAAGCTATCTATGACGGTTCCACTCTCATACAGCGCTTCGGCTATGAGAATGGGAACTATATGCATATTCTTTTCAAAACTGATTAATAAAAAACAGAGAAATCGGAATAACCCCATCGCTTGAAATCCTGTAGTGCGAAATGGTGATGATGTCCAATTTTTGTTGTATCTTTACTGCCTGAAATTGAACATCAATCCACCAGACGCGTATGAAAAGATTATTGTTGTTTGCTGTCGTGATACTTGCGGCCATGCAAGTGTCAGCACAGTTGCAGGTACTGAAGAATGGCAAGCCGCGTGCATCGATTGCCATCGTTGAAGAGAATGAGGTCAACCGGGATGCGGCCTTGCTGCTCAACAAGTTTGTTGAGCGCATGAGTGGCGTGAGGTTGCCGATATCACTATCTAAGGACAAGAAAAACCTTATCCTCATCGGCGGCACGACCGACGAAGTCGGCGAGGACGGCTTTGTCATCGATTGCCATGACGGACGCCTGTACATCAAGAGCGGTGGCGGCAAGGGTGCCCTCTATGGTGTGGCAACGCTGCTCGAAAACGAATTGGGCGTGCGCTACTATGCCGCTGGCGAATGGACCGTAGAGCAGCGCACCGACATCACGATTGCTGGGCAGCACCATGCCGAGACACCATCGTTCCGCTATCGCCAGACGCAGTCCTATGGTACCGAGGATCCCGACTATGTGGCCTTCTACCGACTCAAGGAGCCTAAAGAAATCTTTGCTGCCAACATGTGGGTCCACACCTTTAACCAGATTTTGCCCGCAGCGGTCTATGGCAAAACACATCCCGAGTATTACTCCTTCTTCAACGGCGTGCGCCACCCCGGCGCCCACAGCCAGTGGTGCCTGACCAATCCCGAGGTGTTTGAACTGGTTGCTGCCAAGATTGACAGTATCTTTAAGGCCAACCCCGGCATGAAACTCATCTCGGTGAGCCAGAACGACGGCAACGGCACGCAATGCGCCTGCCCCGAGTGCAAAGCCGTGGACGAGTACGAGGGCTCGCCGTCGGGCAACCTGGTGCGCTTCTTGAACAAGTTGGCACAGCGTTTCCCCGACAAGGAATTCTCGACGCTGGCCTACCTGTACAGCATGCAGCCACCAAAGCACACCAAGCCGCTGCCCAACGTGAACATCATGCTGTGCAGCATCGACAGCAAGCGTGAAGTCCCCTTGACCGAGAACGCCAGCGGGCGCGACTTCGTGCGTGCCTTGACGGGGTGGGGGAGGATATCGGATAATATCTTCGTTTGGGACTACGGCATCAACTTTGACAACCTGGTCACCCCTTTCCCGAATTTCCATGTGCTGCAGCCCAATATGAAACTGTTCAAGGAGAACCATGCCACGATGTTGTTTGAACAGGTCGCCGGCTTCAGGGGTGTGGACTTCAGCGAGCTGCGGGCTTATATGCTCTCCAAGCTGATGTGGAATGTCGAAGCCGATACCGACAGCCTGATGCATACCTTCCTGGACGGCTACTACGGCAAAGCGGCCCCCTATCTGTACCGTTATCTCAAGATGCGCGAGGGGGCCTTGTTGGGCAGTGGCAAGGACCTGTGGATCTATGACTCGCCTGTGTCGCACAAGGAGGGCATGCTGCGGCCCTACCTGCTGGCGCAATACGATGAACTGTTCGACCAGGCCGAGGCGGCAGTTGCCGGCGACGAGACGCTGCTCAAGCGTGTCCATGCGGCACGGCTGCAGCAGCAGTACAGCAAGCTGGAAATCGAGCGCACCTCGACCGAGGGCGACCGCGAGGAGCGCATCCGTGAGGTGGAACTCTTCCGTCAACGTGGCAATGAGGCCGGCATCAAGTCCTTGACCGAACGCAAGAATTCGGTGGATGATTACTGTGACCTGTACCTGGAGCGTTTCTTGCCTGGCATCAGCAACAACCTCGCCCTGGGAGCCCAAGTCAACTACAAGAACCTGCCTGAGTACCGGTTCGTTCCCATCTCAGCGACGGCGCTCACCGACGGACTCTTCGGCGGAGCGACCTATGGAGAGAGTTGGGTCGGTTGGGTCGGCGAAGATGCCGAACTGGTGGTCGACCTCGGTGACGAGCAACAGTTCACGACCGTGCGAACCGACTGCCTGCACAACCTGGGCGCATGGATTTTCCTGCCCAAGAGCGTGTCCTATGCCATCTCGAGCGATAACGTGAACTTTACCGACATCGGCACCTTCAACTTTGAGGAGGACCGTGACATGTCACCCAAGTACCGCTGGGCGACGGTCACCCTGCCACAAGCCGTATCGGCACGCTATGTCAAGGTGAACCTGAAGACCATCGGAGCCTGCCCCGACTGGCACTTCGGTGTCGGTTATGACGGCTATTTCTTCATCGATGAGATTCAGGTGAAATAATCCAAGAAAATCGTCACTTTTGTGTAGCTTTTGACTGCACCCGTGTGTCTAAAGGGTGAAGTTATTAACCAATTAAAATGAAACATTATGGAAACTCAAGCATTAAGTGACCTTAGCAGAGGCGGAATGTTCGAGGAGCTCAAGGGCAAGTGTAAATTAAGAGTAAGTTTCACTATCTGTTTCATGCTTATAGTCTTGCTTGCTGCATAGACGTGAGATGTTCTTCCATTGTTGGTTGGGTCATCCAATGCCGTCATATGAAGGTGTATTTAACTCGTGCCTTTTATCAAATTTACAGAAATGATTAATCAAAAGAGTATATCTATTGAGGAAGCCTTAGACTGGCTTGTTAATGTCGCTGCGGCAGATGGTCTTATCACGCAGTCAGAACGCAACGCCATCAAATCCTTCGCCGATTCTTATCACATGAATGCTGATGATATCATTGAGAAAGCTAGCGCCGCTTTGTCTGGCGTTAAACCCGAAGTCGAGATAATCGATTATAAGGCCAAAAACGGCCTGCTTTTTGAACAACTTATTGCTTCGTTTCTCAAGGATAAAAAACGTTTCAGTCTCTTGTCTTGGACGGGTGACAAATTTATTGATGGCATTTATGACCAAACTAATAAGGACCCAGACTTGCACATCCAGCAAATCATCAACAACCAAACAATAGATTACTATGTCGAGTGCAAATGGCATCACTATTGGCAACGTGGCGAGTCCGATTATTTCTATGAAATGCGGACGGAACAACTCGCTCGTTATCGTGCTTTCCAACGCAAAAACCATCGCAAAGTGCTAATCGCCTATGCCTACGGACGTACCGGTGACAACCCACGCGGCATATATCTGATACCGCTCAACGCTTTCCATAATTCCCGCATCACCAAACGCGTTGCAGACTCAAAATATCGCATTCAACCAACAGGAGAAGCGTTTGCACAATACATTGAGAACTATTTCAGCGAAGTGTTCTCAAATCGCTCAAAATAATAAGTACTACATGGAATAGAGAAACCCCGCTAGCCGGAAATACCGGGTGGCGGGGCTTCGATTTTGGAAGCGTGAACTTGTTGGGACTTTCGGACAGTACTTTAAGAGTCGTTATAATACGTTAAAGTATTGTGATTTCGTGATTTATGACTGAACGCTATCCCGTAATAATTGTCTAAAACCCCTGTTATACCACAAAAGGGGGGTACAATGTATCCCCCAATAATCCACTGAATATCAAGCAAGAGAGAAATGACTTGAAGGATACCATCGCCCGACTCAACGAGCGATTGGACGAGCCCCTCGTTACCGCGGACACCGTGACCGGCGCCTATTGAACAATAAATCACAAAAAAGTAGAGAAAATGAAGTGTTTAGCAATAATTCTTTCTACCTTTGCAATGTTCAATTATATATAAGCAAGATATTACTTAATTAGAATTCACAATTTAATATTTAATGATTCACACAATGAAAACAATGAAGCTATTTATTTTATTATTGTCGTTTGCTGCAGGACTGGCATCTCTTACATCATGTGGAGATAATGGGCCAATGCCTGTGGCTAAGGCTCCTGTCTTCGCAATGAACGAAAGCTTCACAATCACAGCAACCTGCCCGAACAGTTACAAGGCATTTATTAACGGTGAGGAGATAACACTGCCCTATACAGTTACCCAAACTTATAAGCAACAGACCATCGTGGTATCAGGCTATGGCTATGGTGAGGGTATGCAAAATAGTGAGGCTGTTGAGCAGTCCTTCGAGGTACCTGCTAACTTAGATGGATATGTCGACCTGGGACTGCCTAGCGGCACGCTGTGGGCAACGTGCAACGTGGGCGCAAGCGCACCCCAGGAATTTGGTGACTACTTCGCCTGGGGCGAGACCGAGCCAAAGGTCTACTATGACTGGAGCACCTACAAGTGGTGCAACGGCGACGAGGAAACGCTGACGAAGTACTGTGACGAAAGTTCTTTTGGCTACAACGGTTTTGTGGACAACAAGACGGAGTTGGATCCCGAGGACGATGCCGCCTGTGCCCATTATCCTGGTGGACGCATGCCATCATTGCAGCAAATTCAAGAACTGTGTGACAGTTGCACTTGGAAGTGGACCCAGCTTAATGATGTAAAAGGCATGTTGGTCACTGGTCCCAATGGTAACACCATGTTCTTGCCCTCAGCAGACTCCAAGTATGATTCCCCTCATAGCTCCTTTGGCCCTGGGGGCTACTATTGGTCACGCACGCTCTATTACTCAACCTCCTCCATCGGCTTAGGCTTCTTCTCGGGCTCGCAATATATCGGCATACCGGGCGACCACTGGTACCTCCAATCCGGTTTCCGCTACGCTGGGTTTACCGTGCGTGCCGTGCTTGACTCCCAGAATTGATATCCTTGACCGAGAACCAGAAAAACGTATATCTACGATACGCAAGCCTAGCAATTATCTAAATAAGACGGCAATCGCCGTCTTTTTTTTCATATTTAACGTAAGCTCGACGAACATACAATCTGTCAATCAGTACGTTAGCAACTCCCCCTCTAAGAGGGGGGAGTCCTCTCCCGCCTGTAAAGTACAAAACTATTATATAGAAAAAAGGCACCGAAATTCATCGAAAAACCTCTGAATTTCAGCGCCAAAATTGGAAGCGTGATCCTGTTGGTATTTACGGACAGTATTTAAAGAGTCGTAAAGAGTTGTTATAGGATTGTGGTTTAGCAATTTATGAAATTTCGCCATCCTATAATAACTGTTGAAAATCCTTGTTATACCGTAAAAGGGGGGTACATTGTACCCCCTAAAAATCGCTGGATATAAGTGGCAATCAGCAAACCAACTTGCTTGATTTACTAAGTCGTCACCCAAGTTTATCCAACCAGGCGCAGGACGAGTACCAGCGCCTCATGAACAATAAATCACCGAAATCTAAAAGAAAGTGAGTGGTTTTAGAATAATTAACATAAGGGTTTAATTCTGTAACGATAATTCTGCCTAATTTTGTAATACATGGGGTTTGCATAGGATCGCCTCGGGTCCTGTAAGAACACAATAAAATAAATAAGAAAAATCAGGTATTAGAATGCCCGAGAGCAGAATCTAAAGACCGTTGGGTTTGGACGGCACGTCCGGTAAGCAGATGCTTTTTATCAAACGCCAATCTGAGAGTCTACCCCATTTTTTATGTAATCAAGGCTAAAAATAGTATATAATTTCCCGTCTTTTCAAGGCATATGCGGTTGATTAGCCACAAAGGCAAATCAACCGCTTTTTTATGATACTCACCATCAACGGGCAGCAAGCCGCCCTCAAGAAAGGCTCGTCAATAGAGTACGTCTCGGATAACCGCATCTTCACCGATGCCGACGACTACAGCATGGAGATAGAACTGCCGCTGACGGACTATCCGCAGAGTTTGACATCTTTGGCATGATTATATCAGCCAACACCTACAGATAGCATCTTGTCGTATCATAATGAATCATATCGTCCCATAACTATGGATGCCGTTGCGGGAGTGGTACGATAATTGTAATTTTGCCCAATAGATTAATGAAACAGTGCTAAATTATGAAAAATACAAAGTACAACTGTAGGACGTTCGTGAATCATCGTAATCAGGTGATTGTGAGGGTGCGGTGGAACAAGAAAAAATCCGAAGTCGCTTTTCCAACAGGGCTTCATGCTGACCCATTGAAATGGAATCCTGAAACACAGAGACCGATGCGTGGCTCGACTCACATCATCGGAGGTGAGAGAAATCCTTCTCGTGTAATTAACGAGCGTATTGACATACTTAGTAATGCTATAGATGAAGCATTTGCTGAGTATGCTCTCGCTGATGCCGTACCGACAACCAATGAACTGCGGGACCTTGTCAACGAAAAGACCGGATTCTCGGCACATGACGACGAAGACAGCGGTAGTGAAAAATCGTTGCAGGATATCTTCAACGAGTTCCTTACTGTAAACGCGAGGGAGCGCGATTGGTCAAAAGTAGTTTGTCACCGATATGAGCGGGTTTGGAATCATCTCATTGCCTGCGATCCCGAGGTCAGTCTTGATACCCTCAATAAGGACAAGATGATTGAGCTGAGGGAGTGGTATGTTAAAGTATTGAAGGACAGGAACCGTACTATCACCAGGCAGTTCAGGACCCTGAAGTCGATCTTGAAGTGGATGAAGGCCAACGGCTATCCTGTCCAAGACAGCGCCATTGAGTACAGGCTCCACATGACTGTTACCAAAAAGAACGTCACCTACTTGACGTATAAAGAACTGAACCATTTTTTCAAGTTTAAGTTCCCCAGCAATCTCAAGCATTTGGATCGAGCCCGTGATTTGTTCTGTTTCATGTCATTCACCTCGTTGCGATACTCTGACCTTGCTCGACTCAAGCGCGCGAACATCACAAGTAAGGGCATTGACCTTTACACGAAGAAGACGTCAGACCACATTACAATCCCCATCATTGACGATGCGAAGGAACTCTTAGACAAATATGCCTACTACCAGCCCAAAAGCGGTAATGTGTTCCCTGTGCCTTCTTCACAGAAACTGAATGATTATATCAAGAAGGCAGCGGAACTTGCTGGATTGGATAGAGAGGTTATTGACACATATTACATCGGCACTGAACGGCATGACGACGTGCAGAAGATTTACGAGATACTCAGTTGCCATGATGGCCGTCGCACGTTTGTTTGTTGCTCGTTGGCTTTCGGTATCCCAGCAGCCATTGTGATGTCCATTACCGGCCATAAGGATTATGAGAGTATGAAGCCGTACATTGAGATTGCTAATGATACCAAGCAACTTGAGATGGAGAAATGGAACGGCAACGAGACGAAGCTTGACATCATGAAACAGCTTGACAAACTTGATAAGGACCAGCTCAAACTGGTGTATGAATATATCAAAACTCTTGTTTGATACTAGATGAAAGGCCGTCTCAATACGCCCAGTAGCCTTATACTTGAGACAATTACATGCCCCCGAGAGGACCGCTGGCAACAATGAGCACGCTGGCGGCAGAGGGGCAAAGACAAATATATAACCCGATGGTATGGACTGGGCGGCGAAGAGCTACCAGCACCGCCATCATCCAGGCGTTATCACCTGACGGGGAGACCGTGCCCTCAAGACGGCATAATCAAACCGACAGCGAGTCTGGAAAAGAAGTAACGAGGCTAACACCGAAGAGGTGCCGGTCTCGACTTTTTTTCGGTTCGGTTGGTTCTGGTGGTAATGAGTTGCTAATTAGACACTGCTGCTCCCAGGCAAGGATGGAC
>CACZAC010000067.1 GCA_902779125.1 uncultured Bacteroidales bacterium
ATACCCCAAACGCGTGCTTTTCTGCCACGAATTGCCCGTTTTTCCCCATCTGAGGCATGTAAAGAAAAAGCCCACCGAGGTCATCGGTGAGCCAACAAGTCTGTAATAAAAATTATGGTTTAGAAACGGAAGCCGATAGACTGTTGCGCGCTGGCACTCATGCATGCCAGCATCGCCAACATCATAATCAGTTTCTTTTTCATTTTCATATAGTATTAGGGTGAGTAACAAGTTTTCTGCTGGCTCAAATGTCGAAGTGTATAGGAGCATACTTATTGGTTTCGGCCCATGTCACATCGTCACGCCAGTAAATCTCGTCAGCCAGATTCAGCGCCTGTTCTGATGTGCTGAGGTGGCAGTCAAATTTGTAGAGATAGTATCCACCTGGCATTTCTCCTTGCCCTGAACGATCTGACAAAGTAAGTTTACCTCGATATTTTTTCAGGATTTTGTCCTTGACTTCAGAATTCTCAACGCGAACGATGATCATTGGGCAAATCACCACAAATTCAGGCTCCTCTCTATAATAATTTATAAAATAGCGATCACTGACAAAATCATCACCAGTGATGAAGTCGCGGCTGCGTGTAACCAAATAGAAACCACCCATATTTTTCACCTGTGAGTCCTCTTGTTGTGACAACCGATTGAGTTCCTGCTCTCGTGCCTCGGTCTTGGGGAAGATGCAATACTGCCCCGTTGCACGATAGGCAAATTCATAGCGTGTCAAATCTGGTTTATCTCCATAGTAATAACCCACGTTCCTCTCCAGTTTTTCAAGAGACGCATCGTAATCGGGTGGTGTGTGGACTATGGTTTCTTCGGGCTCATCAAAAACTGTATCCGAGCCACATCCGGCAAGTGCCAAAGCACACACTACCATTCCAAATAAAATCTTTTTCATACTCACTGTTGTTCAGGATTTGTTGATGGTTTAGCGGACGACGATTTTCTTGCCTTGGTGGATGTAGATGCCGGTAGTGGTGGGGATGTCCTTGCCCACGGGCTGGCCCATCAGGTTGTAGTAGTTCGGGTCAAGTGAATAATCTCGCACGTCGGCCACTGTCTCGTTGATACCGCCGAAGGCACCAGAGCGGTAACGCATGCCTTTATAGATGATTTTGCCATCCTTGACCACATGGCTCAAACCGCACCATTCCTGATGCTTTGCATTAGGGTTGGGTTGTTTAGTAAACGGAGTCAACAAGTCACCCATGTTGCGGCTGTCGAAACCGATGCCCTGAACGATGTATGCCAGTGTGTCGCCTTGCTCTCCAATGTAGGCATATCGATGGCATTTGATTCCCTCAATCATCAAAGGTTCTACTTCAATTATATTCTCTCGATTCAAATAATTGTCTAATTGATGATAAATATACCAGTTTGGAGTATAACAGTATTCTATATCAGTAGTGGGGTAATTATGGAAATGATACATTTCCCAATAATCATATCCCATATTGCAATAATAACTCATCATGTTCCTGCCCTCACTTAAGACCTTCCTGTATGGCACATCATAACGTATCATCCCATTGCTTGTATCAAGGCCATAATCCCAGCTTTGATATTGCGCCCATACACCTTTGCCTGTACAGTTGTCCAGTGACTCGCCTCTATAATGGTAGCATAGAGCAAAGCCTTGCGATTCGCAGCCACGAAACTCGTATTTGTAGTAATAGCTTGTGGTGTCGCCATTGTCAACGGTAACCTGTTCGTTTACCCATTGAACCCCTTGGCGTGGAATTGGCAACTCTCTGTCGTCATCACCATTAATATAAGACCAATAGCTCTCTTCTTCATAGTTACAGCTCTCTTCATATTTAGAGCTGTAGATGGTATCTCCATTCTCAATAACATAACTAAGGTGATTGGAAAGAATAGATAACGGATAACCACAATTATTGCCATCACTTCCAATACCTTCGATAAAACACCATGCTGATCCGAAAATATAGCGGTTGACCTTCTTTCCAGCGACCACAATCTGATCAGGGATTACTTTATCAATGAAGAATCCGAGAGGAGCACCTTGAACAGGATATTTAACATTGTTTTTGATGAAATTAATCGGGTCATTGAAATCGTACAGAATAAACTCTTGACCGCTCTTGATTATTTCTTGTGCTTCGGGCCATCTATTCATTCCAATAGGCAAATCTGCATAGATTTTGCCGTCGGGTACAATACCATACACTACTTTGTTTTCTTCACGTAGATAAACGGGTATTGTGTCATTCTCCTCGTTGATGGTTGTGCCGCTATATTTGTGCATAGCTTTATAGCACTTGCCGTCAATGACAGTGTCGCCTTTGAGCTCAAGGTTGTAATAGCGGTGATAGATTATCCCCAAGTAGTCGCGGTAAGGCGCATCACAAACCCACTTTACGCCCTCGCGAACGAAGGGAACGTACTCGTATTCCTGCGCCACTGCCTGGGTCATGCCCAGCAGGGCCAAAATCAAAATAAGTAATGTTTTTTTCATATCTGTAATTGATTAATCGGTTTATGTATTGTTCTGATTTGCAAAGATACATAATATTTTCGGAAAACTTTTGCCCCCCCCATTTTAACATTTCGTTAACACTTTATGGGCGAAAATCAGTTGCCACAGTAGGTGCCGATGAAGAAGATGCTACGGGTGCTCTCCTCGAGTATGAAATACAGGAAGGGGCGGGTAGCGTGGAACTCGGCTTTTTCATATAGCTGTGGTCCAGGGGATGTATCACCAGCCATCGCAATGGTTACTGCCGAGGCTTTGGCTCCGTCCTCGTCAACTTCAATCTTGGCCTTCTGCTTCATCATGGATACAAACAGCCTCTTGTCAGACATGTTTGAGAAGTCGGCGCTGGTGGTGAACGCTGATATGATGCCCATGGGTTCGAGGACATCTATCAGGTCGATGTCGCTCACAATTTCAAACCGAGGCATGAGAATATCCACCTCGTGGGGCGTCATGTCGATGGCATCCAGATGGTCGGTCAATTCCTGCTGGCTCATCTCGCGGATGAGGTCGCCCGTGGTCTTCCCCTCGGCAGGTAGCATGACATACATGCTATAGCCGCCGCTGCCAAAGGGTATGCGCAGCATGGAGCACAACTCGCTCTCGCAGCCTTGTGCGATGGCCTTTCGGTGCATGAGTTCACGAGTCACGACAGATCCGTCAGGCAAGGTAAAACTCGAGTTACGGGTGTCGTTTTTGTCAAATTTCTCTTTCCAGTCAGCATTGAAATAGATGGCGTTCAACAGACACATGGCGGCATCGGGATTCAACTCGTCTAGGATACTGGGAATCATCCCGGCTGTGTTCTTTGAGCACCACTTATTGATTTTCTCCAAGGTACTGCTCTTGGTGAAGTCCAAATCTTCGACTTGAGCGCTATAATAGTTCTTCATGTCGTTGACATATTGTTTGAGCAGGCTTAATCCCTTTGCAGAATTGACGTTGATGCAGTTAGCAATTTTCACGGTCGCGGCCGGATCGACATTGGGCGCTCCTTCAATCATTTTCTTGCAGAATTCGTTCACCGCCGTCGGGTCTGAGCCGAATCCCAGCGTTGCGGTGATTTCGTCGCGTGTTGTCCCTGCCGCGCCGGCGTTAAGCATGCCCAACATATAGGTCACGCTGATGGGTGACACCACAGTGCTGACCTCGCCTTTCTGCTCCTGCATGGTCTGGAACAGCCGCCATGCAAACTCATTGTTGTTGTCACGCATCTGCTTTTGTTCAGCGCTCAACTGGATAGGCTTTTTCTCGGGGAGCATATAAACAACCTCACCGTCATCTTTACAGGCCGTCAGTGCCAGCATCACCAGCACCAGGGTCATCAGTTTCTTTGTCCTGTTCATGTGAAAATGATTTATTCGTTGTAAAAATGTGAAATAAACTATTTGGGGGGTAAGACAACGAAGTCTTCGACATAGGTTACATTCAAGGGGACCACGTTTTCCTCACCATAGGCGAGATGCTTTAAATTGACATTTGCACTCATGTCGATAGGCTCATCAATCTTGAAAATTTGAGAATATGATTTTGAGGGGCCGTTGTAGTCACGGACAAGAATGTACACATTGTCTCCATAACGTTTCATCCCGCCAGGTTTATGCTTGCTGATAGGATATTCTACACCATTAACAATCAAGGACGTTTGGCCTGACGTGTTATCATGGCGTCCATAGATATATGGTATGCCGTTCACAATCATCGATTGGTAGGTGGGAAAGTCGTTCGGAAGTTCGTATAATTCCCCGTTAAACAGATACTTATAAGGACTAAGGGTGTCAGAAAAATAATTCCCGTATCTAAAAACCATTAGTTCGTTATCGCCTTCCCGTGCATAGCTTTCCAGGCAAATCATGTCGCGTGAAGGATAGGTGTGGAACTTGCCGTCTATCCAATAGATGGCCTTATCATAGGCATAAGGAGATTCATAGACACCCGCCACAAGATGGCCGTCCACCACGTCAAATGAATGAAAGGAACGCTCATAGGCATCGTATTCATACAACAACTCTTCATTCTTGTAAATCAGATAACATGCCTCCGATGGAATTTTTCTCTCTCTGAACTGTAAGGTGTAAACATCGCCATTCACAACACACATGCTCACGACGGGACAGGAAAGCGGGAACCGTGCCTTCCCATTACGTAGCAGATCATACTGAACGCTTTTATCATCAAGGGCAGTGGCGCGCACGGCATACCAGGTTTTTCCCTCATTGGCCAGTTTAGTGATTACTGAATTGATAGGACATTCATAGATAGTGTTGCCCTTGTCGTCAAACACATATCCGTGATATAGATCCCTAATAGCCATATAGATGCGTGGAGCTTTGCTGTAATCAGGCTCGTCATTGTGACAGGCCGTCAGTGCCAGCAATGACAAAAATAGGACCATCAGTTTCTTTGTCATGTTCATGATTCTACGCTTTATTTCAGATGCAAAAATACTATTGTTAAGTCACAATGCCAACACCCAAAAGGGTGTTTATCTCATCTCACAACCCGGCTGATATGATTAGAAGCGGTAGCCGATGGAGAGTTGGGCGTTGCCGTTCCGGGCGTTACCGTCTTTATAAAGCGGCACCAAGCCCAGGGTGTAGCGGAGTTGAACAAAGACTCGTTCATTGAAATTGTAGGTCGCGCCAAGTCCGAGGCCGAAATCAAAGTTTCTATGATACATGTTGTGCTTTGCTTTCATCTTTTTGCCATCCTCTTCCCACTTATCGGTGTACTTGTCATAAACTTTAAAACCAAATTGCGGGCCGAGGTCAATGCTAAATGATGAAGTCGCATAATACTTGAACATGACAGGGATGTTGATGTAATTGGTGTGATATGATGTGGTCACATCAACATCACAAGCAGGATACTCGTTCATCCATGAGTGCCTCTCCATCTTGGGGCGATTATGAGCAGCGAAAACCACCTCAGGGGCGATAGCGAACTTATTGTTCAAGCGGTATTCCATGAACACACCTGCCTGGTAACTCAATGCGCTTTCGTCGTTGATGTTTTTACCCCACTGGTGGGTATAGTCCACACCGACTTTGGGGCCAAAAGTGAAATTCTTCTGCGCCATGGCCGTTCCAGAGGCCATCAGCATGCACACGAGTGCAATCATTGTCTTCTTCATGATCATAAAAGATTCTATGTAATACATTAAATAAAAACGTCTCTAATAGTTATTCTCCTGAAAGGCGGTTCAGGCTTGACTCGATGATCGTTGAGATGCGGTCATCAGGTTTGCTGACTCCAGGAATCTTACAGTCAAACTGAAGATATGCTTTGAGCAAATAGAGTTGCTCGTCGGGCAAAGTGGTGTCATAGTGATAGACGATAAAACCGCCCAGCAGATAGGTGAATGCGAGATTGGAGTCCTTGGTTCCATCGTTAAATCTTGTGGTTACGACTTGTGCCAATCGGGTGACCTGCTCAGTGGATAGCACCTTGTGATCGACTGCGGTGCAAACAAAGAATGTCCAAGGCTGAAAGCGCGTGAACGAGATATCCAGTGCGCGGCTGTCCAGTTCAGCATACAGGTCCAGCGTAGTCTGCAGACCGCCCTTGCGTTTCATGAGTTCGGCATAGCCGTTAAAGTGTGCAATGGTTCCCAAAAAGCCTTTGTAAGCATCATTGTAAGCCAAGAATGTTGCATTATACGGGTAATTTGAGCAGGTGATCGCCAAATTACGGGTTGACATGTCCTTCAACAAATCCTTGGGGATGTTGCACATGGCCATCATTTCTTCAACATTCTCTGCCTCGGTCTTGTGCTGCTGCCAATAGGCGAAGTCATAGCCTCCGCCCGTCAATTCGCTATCGTCAATTGTGGGCGTCGGCCAAAAGGCAAAATCTTTATTCTTGTCGTATTCAAACATGGGCAAATCTTGATTATTATCATAATCAGTGGGCAGCTGCGCTTCCGGCTCATCGGTCGTGCAGGCCGTCAAGGCTACCAAGGCCATCATTGCCAGTAATAACATTGTCGTTTTCATAATTCTCTTGATATTTTATTTGTTGGTTGTCAAAATAACTCCTAACTCCTAACTCCTAATTGACTGTTTCTTGGGTGCGTTGCAGGGTGGCATTATTGCCGCTGCGGCGCTTGAACGGGTTGTTGATGGTGTTGAACGTCCACCTGACCATTAGCGAGACGCTGCGCGAATCGTTATGGATGTCGGTGCTGTTGAACACGTTCATGTATTGGGTCTCGATGCGGGTGCTCATGCTGCGCTTGAACACGTCATTGAAATTAGCGCCCAAGGTGAGTCTGTCGCCGAGTAGGCGGGCCATCACGCTCAGGTTCAAGCCCAGCCTTGAATTGCAGCGGGTGCTGCAGCCCGAAGTCCAGGGCGTAGAATATAGCAGGTCGCACCCCAGCATCACATGCTGCGAGAGGTTGTACTGAAAGTTGCCGTGCAGCACGGCAAACGGCCTGCTCTCGATCTCGTCCCGTCCCAATGAGGGTACGGGAATGCGGGGCCATGTGCCCGACGCCAGCAAGAATATGTTGAAATATCTGTTGTTGAAAGAATAATCCACGTCAAGGCTCAGGGCATGAATGCGACCGATATTGATGGGGCTCTGGAGCAAGGCTCCTGAGCTTAACAACTGATGTACGGTCTGGATGGCATTGTCCACACGGCTGTAGGACAGCTGGGCCGCAAAGTGCTTATACTGTGCCGTCAAGGCAAGGCGGTCGGTCGCCGTGGGGCGCAATTCGGGATTGCCCGTGGCGATGTCATCGGCACCCAGATAGATGATATTGGGCGACAGGTTGTTGCTCGGTAAATTCTCTTGTGATGAATGACCCGTCATGAAATCAGAGTTTGACCAGAAGGAATACCCCAAGCTGTTGTACGGCAACACGTTAAAGTAGAATGTGGAGCGCAACTGGTTGTAGGACGGGCGAACGAGCGTGCGACGATAGCTCGCCATGAGATCAAGGTCGTCGTTCACCTGATAGCCCACCTTAAGACTCGGCAACAGGTCATGATATGTTTTCTCATAACGGATAACGACGTCCTGAAGCGTTTTGGTGTAGTCATACTCGTAGCGCAGCCCCAGATTCAACCGCCAGCGATTCCACTGCTTGCTCAGCGCATAATAGGCCGAGGCCCAATAGTTGTCGCGGTTGCTTCGCTGTCTATCGCCCGCCTTCTCTACTTCGCTGGCATTATTTGCTTTGCCCCATTCCAGTCCCGTCTTGTGTTCCCAACCACGAGTCACGAAGTCATATTTTGCCGTGGCCGTGCTGATTTCATAGTCATTGTAATAGTCTATTGTTTGAGGTGCCAGGCCAGGGCTATGGACGTCCTGTCGATTGGTCTGCCAGGAATAGGCGCGATCGTAGATGAGCAGCAGACGAGAATCATCGGTGCGCTGCCACGAATAGCTGGCCGAAATACTCTGGTGGTCTGATCTCAAGGCCATGTCACACTGTTTATCTGTCTGTTCGGTTACAAAACCATGGTTATACTTG
>CACZAC010000068.1 GCA_902779125.1 uncultured Bacteroidales bacterium
ACCACGCATGAACGGCATCACGAATGCAGACTGGGTCCACATGTCGCGCTTGCCCACGCCCTGCAGGTAGAAGTCAACGTCGAAGCCCTTCCAGGCAGCGCCCAGACGCAATGAGTACTGATAGCGCGGGGTGAAGTTACCGATGCGCTTCAGGTCACCGTGATCCTCGGGAGTACCCTTACCCCAGTCAATCACGCCGTCACCGTTCAGGTCCTTGAACTTGATGTCACCAGGGCCGTAAACAAAGCCATTGGACTGCAACTTGGTCTGGTCGGCAACACCCTGCTTGTAGGTGCCGTCGGCGTTGAAGTCGTTGAAGTCGAAGTAGCGGTCGGTCTCAAAGCCCCAAATTTCGCCATACTCCTTGCCAGAGTAGTTGGTGTTGATCATGTTATTGCTGTCCCACTTGGTAATTTTGGACTTGTAGTCATTCACGATAGCGGTAGCATAGAAATCAACATTGCCGAAGCGGTTGTGATAGTCAACCTGGACTTCCCAACCACGGGTGCGCAACGAACCAGCATTCTCAAAGGCAGCACTTGCACCGATGACCGAAGGCAGAGCCTTGCCGGGAGCGAGCATGTCCTTGTTGGTGCGCTGGAACCAGTCGGCAGTCACGTTCAGGTGGCCATTAAAGAAGGCCAGGTCAAGACCCACGTTGAGGGTCTGGATGGTCTCCCACGTCAGGGATTCAGAAACCATCTTGGGAGTGCCAAAGTAGTCATACTTGGAGTTGCCAGTGCCAATCCAGTTTACACCGTTGGTCACCTTGCCCATGGTCTCGAGGAACATGTAGTTACCAACCCTGTCGTTACCGATTTCACCATAGGAAGCACGGAACTTGGCATTGCTGATGGTGTTCTTGATGGGATTCCAGAAGGGCATCTCACTGATGCGCAAGCCCAGCGATGCCGAGGGGAAGAAGGCCCACTGGTCCTTCTTGGGGAACTTGCTCGAACCGTCGTAGCGGCCATTCAACTCGAGCAGCAAGATGCCCTTGTAGTCATAGTTGATGCGGCCGAAGAAGCCTGCTGAGCCCCAGTGGTCGTGCTGGTGGCTGTAGCTATAGAACTCGTTGGTCAGAGCCAGTTCGGGCAGATTCAGGTCCTGGAGACCGTGCTGCTCAAAGTAGAGGTACTCATACTCGTACTTCTCCATGTTGGCACCCACCTTGAAGTTGAAGTTGTGGGTATCCTTGATCGACTTGAAGAAGTCGAAGTAGCCGTTAGCTACGTGGCCGTTCCTGAAGCTGCGGTCGGTCTCGATGAAGGTCGAACCCGTGATGTCCACGGGACCCTGAGGATTCAGACCCCAAGTGTTGTAAACAACCGAGGGGAGACCAATGCCCTTGTAACGACCCGTCTTGATGAAGGTGTAGTCGGCATTGAAGGTCAGACCATGACTGAAGTCAATCTTGGCAAACGCGCCTAGACGGGTGTTATGCCTCTTGTAGTAGCAATCGCCACCAGTGTTGCGACCACCAATCATTGTGCGGGCGTCATACTGCTTGCCGTCGTTAGGATCCTCGAAGTAGCCGTAGGGGCCGAAGAACGAACCCCAGCGCCACAGGTACTGATAGGTACCGGCACCACGCTTGTAGGGGGTGTTATAGGTCCTGTCAACATAGCTGATGCGGGTACCGAGTTCCAACCAGTCGGTAGCACGTACCGACAGGTTAGCGGTAACATTGTAACGACGCAGCTTGTCGGGGTTGAAGTTCATCAACGACTGCTTCTGGTTATAACCTACCGAGGTGTAGAAGTTGATGCGGCCCGTGTTGCCGGTTACACTCAGGGTGTGGCTCTGCGAGGGAGCGTGATTGTTGAAGATGATGCCGGGCACATCCCAGTTGGCATAGTAACCGTTCTCATCATAGTCGTCACCATAGACCATCTTGCGATACTTTTCCTTGATGTCGCCATGCTTCTTGATCCAGTTGTTGATACCGTTCTGGAAAGCCTCGCTGTCCATGTACATACCGAAGAGCTCGGATGCAACGCCCATGCGGTGGTTCACGTCGTTGAGGGCGCTCACCTGGGTAGGAACGTTAGGATAGTCGGGCAAGGTGGTTGCCTGGCTCCAAGCGAAGTTGTTGTTGTACTGCACCCTGACGTTGTCCTTGACGCGGGCGGTCTTGGTGGTGACCATAATCACACCGAAGGCAGCTTGCGTACCGTAAATCGAGCTCGAGGCGGCGTCCTTCAGGACACTGATGTTCTCGATGTCGGCGGTATTCAGGTCGCTCAGGCTACCGGGAACACCGTCAATGATAACCAGCGGGCCGGCAGCGCCGTCACCGGACAGCGTACCAATACCACGGATAACTACCGAAGCATCAGCGCTGATGTCACCGTTAGCGTTCAAAATGGTCAAGCCAGGGACGGTACCCTGCAGATTCTTGGCCACGTCGGTCTCGGACTTGGAACCGAGCACCTTGTCAACGTCCACAGTACTCACAGCACCGGTCAGGTTGGCCTTGCGCTGTGTACCGTAACCAACGACTACGACCTCATCAAGTTTCGCGTTATCCTCGGCGAGAACGACGCGCATGCCGCTGGCGGCGCGCACAGTCTGCGTTTTGTAGCCGATAAACGAAACCTGAAGCTTAGCGTTGGGGCTAGCTTTGAACGAGAAGTTACCGTCCACATCGGTCGATGTGCCACGGGTCGTTCCAACCTCGACAATGCTGGCGCCGATGACGGGTTCACCCTGTTCATCGACAACGCGGCCTGTCACAATGCTGGTGGCGGACGTAGCCGACACCTGGGGCGCGGGTGCTGCCTGTGCCTGGTAACCGGTACCGCACAGCATCAACAAAGCGCCCAAAAGAGCTAAATGTCTTTTCATAAGCACGTTTTAATTTGTTAATATTAAGTTGTTAATTCACCTTTTTCTTTTGCCACATGAACCCTCTTCTTTGTCCAGAGAGTTTTTAATTTTTTTTAATAAAGTGCAAAATTCTATATTTTTTTTGAAACAGCCAAAAAAAACGGGCTTGTTTTACAAATACAAATGTTAAAAACTACAAAAATCTGTACAAGACCTATAAAATTTAGCAGAAATACTATTGTTTACAGTAGTGATAATGTTTTTTTCTTCTCAAAGATTTGGTCATGTGAATTTTTGTTTGCAAATTTGCCTACGTTTAAACCCGCTGTAGCTATTAGCAATAAGCTTTTAGCTGTTAGCAAACCCCTCAAAATTGAGTAAAGCGACAAAAGAAGAATCAAGTCAGTAAATTTCAATTTTTTATAAATTTTAAAGTTAGTGCGTATGAAAAAACAATTAGCACTGTTGGCCGCCCTGGCAATCGCCTGCGGAGCACCGGCTGGGATGACATCGTTCCCCAGCACGGGTTTCACAGCCCAAGCCCAGGCCAACAAAGTCTCTGGCGTCATACGTGACGCCCAAGGTGAGCCTCTCATCGGTGCGACCGTTAAGGTTAAGGGTACCAACCGCGGTACCGCCACCGATGTCGACGGCAAGTATTCAATCAACGCCAACCGAGGTGACGTGCTCGTCATTTCCTACGTGGGCAGCAAGCCCATGGAGGTTACCGTGCGCAATGGTGTCATGGACATTGACATGGCTGCCAATGACCAGGTCCTCGACGAGGTTGTTGTAACCGCACTCGGTATCCGCAAGGACAAGAAGTCGCTGGGTTATGCCGTCGACGACTTGAAGGCCGAGGAACTGATGCGCAACAAGAGCGCCAACGCCATCAACTCCCTCTCGGGTAAGATTGCTGGTGTGAACATCACCCAGTCCTCTGGTGCTGCCGGTGCCGGTGCCCAGATTATCCTGCGTGGTGGTACTTCGGGTTCTGAGAACCGTGACAACCAGCCGCTGTTCGTTGTCGATGGTGTCATCTATGACAACTCGTCATCGATTGTCGGTAACACCGGCTTTGACGGTACCGGTACGGCTCAGACCGTTACTTCTAACCGTGTGATGGATATTAACCCCGAGGATATCGAGAACATGTCGATTCTGAAGGGTCCGGCCGCATCGGCGCTTTATGGCTCCCGTGCTGCCAACGGTGTTGTGCTGATTACCACCAAGAAAGGTAAAGAAGGTCACACCGAAGTCAACTTGAGTGCAAAGTACATCCTTTCTCAAGCTGCCCACCTCCCCAAGGTGCAGAAGAGCTTCCTGCGTGGTTACCTGGAGGATCAGTATGATGGTAACAAGTACATTGGTACCAATTATAATGATTTCGCCTACACCAGCTGGGGTAAGTATGATCCCAATGCAGAACGTTATGACAACATTGGTGGCTTCTTCCAGAACGGTGGCATTTGGGATACCAACCTGAGTGTTAGTGGCGGTACCAAGAACAACAGCTTCTATCTGAGCGGTTCGTTCTATAATCAGGACGGTATCGTTCCCACCACGGGCTACACCAAGACGACTTTCCGCTTCAACGGTGAGCAGAAGGTGGGTCGCTTCACCTTCGGCGCCAACGCTGCTTACAGCGATGCCCGCGTGACCCGTACCTTGACCGGTGCTGCGCTCTATGGCTCGCAGGGTACTGGTGCCCTCTATGCAGTGTATAACTGGTCGCCCACCGACTACATGAAGCACTATCTGAACGAGGATGGCTCACGTTATCGCATGTTCGGTGACCGCCTTGATCCTTGGGACGAGCGTGATAATCCCTATTGGATTCTCGACAAGAACAAGATGACCGATAAAACCGAGCGTTTCACCGGTAACTTCAACGTGAAGTGGGATATCTTCGACTGGTGGTGGATCAACTACCGCATGGGCGTTGACTCCTATACCCAGGAGGCTATCAACTTGGTTGCTCCTGATGGCGCTATCAAGAAAGACTGGCAGAAGGGTATGCTGAGTGACAACACGATGCGTTATCGCTATCTGACCAACAACCTGATGTCGAACTGGAACAAGCAGTTCGGTGACTTCAATGTCAACCTGATGTTGGGTGGTTCTACCGATTACACCAAGAACGTCCGCAACTATCAGATGGCTTGGAACTTTGCAGTGCCCGAATTCTTCTCGTTTGACAATGCAGGTAACGAAGACAAGAAATTCCAGCACACGATGAGCCGCAAGCGCCTCATCTCGGCCTTCGGTGAGTTCCGTATGGACTGGCGCAACGCCATCTTCCTGACTGTTACTGGCCGTAACGACTGGACTTCAACCCTTCCCAAGGAGAACCGCAGCTACTTCTATCCCAGTGTGAGTGGCGCTATCGCCTTCACCGAGCTCTTCCGTGAGAGCCTGCCCGACTGGTTCTCGTTCGGTAAGATCCGTGCCAGCTGGGCCGAGGTAGGTAAGGATACCGGTCCCTATGAGACCAACACCTATCTGTGGCCTGTTTACACCTTCTTGCTGGGCAAGGTAGGTATGGGTAACAGCTGGGAGCGTGGTAACCCCTACATCAAGCCCGAGAAGACCCGTTCGACCGAGGTTGGTCTTGAGCTGCGCTTCCTCAGGAACCGCTTGAAATTTGATGTAGCATACTACACCAACAACTCTTACAACCAGATTCTGTCGCCGCGTGGCCCGCAGTCGACTGGTTACATCTTCTGCTCAATCAACGCTGGTAACGTCTATAACAAGGGTCTTGAGATCAGCTTAGGCGGTACTCCTATCCAGACCAGAGACTTCACTTGGGAAACCAACATCAACGCTGCCGGTAACCGCGGTACGATGAAGAACCTGCCTGACGGTATGGAGTTCATGTATGTGACCGACGTACAGTATGCCGGTGCCAAGGCTGCCTCTATCTCTGGTGGCAGCTTCATGGCCATCAGCGGTACCAAGTGGAAACGAGTTCAGAATCCTGACAGCCCCTACCACGGCCAGCTCGTGCTCAACAGCAACGGATTCCCCGTAGCCGAGGACGTTGGCGGTGACTCTTGGGAGGTTGGTAACCGTGAGCCCAAGTTCGCTGGCGGTTGGAACAACACCTTCACTTGGAAGAACTTATCGTTCAACATGCTGTGGGAGTTCCGCGTTGGCGGTGACGTATTCAACGGAACCAAGTATGAAATGACCATGAATGGTGTGAGTGATTTCTCAGGAAAATTCCGTCAGGAAGACCTCACCATCTCGGGTGTACAGAACACCGGTACTGCCGACAATCCCAACTATGTTGAGGTTTCCAACACTTGGAGCCCCGACAAGTCCTATATGTTCGCCGGTAAGGAGCAGAGTGGTATGAGCATCATCCAGAACTATTATACCGGTGCTTACAACATTGAGGTAGCCAACTGGATCACTAAGGTGAACAGCCTGCGTCTGCGCACCATCTCGTTGACCTACGATCTGCCTCGCACTTTGCTGGCCCGCACCAAGTACATCAAGCGTGCTGCAATCACTGCTTCGGCTAACAACCTGCTGCTGTTCACCAACTATGACGGTGATCCCGAGGTAGCTGCTTCGGGTTCCGGTCGTGGTGGTTCATCTTCGGTAGGCTTCGACTACTGCGGTGTTCCCGCTACCCGTTCCTATGCTGTGGGTATCAACCTGACGTTCGGTACCACCGAGGAGGCTCCCGCTCGCGTGAACAGCGCTGAACTCGACCTCTTGAACAATCAGATCAACGACCTGCGCAACCAGTTGGCAGGCGCTCAGAACGCTTCCAATGCCCGCATTGCTCAGCTCGAGAACGACCTTGCTGCCGCCAACCGCGCGCTGGCCAACTGCAAGAACGATCTGAATGCTGCCAAGAACATTGCTCCCAAGGTGGTTGACAACAGCAAGCAGTTCATGAACATTCTGGTTCACTACCCCGTGAACAAGACCGCTATCGGTGCTGACCAGCGTCCCAATGTGGAGCGCATCGCTGCTTACATGAAGAGCCATCCCGAGGCAACCTGCGTCATCAAGGGTTATGCTTCGCCCGAGGGCAATCAGGAGAACAACATCAAGCTCGCTAACGGCCGTGCCGTGAAATCATCGTGAAGTAAGTATAAATCAAGTTTAGAGTTTAGGGTTTAGAGTTTAGAGATGAGTGATAAACCAACCTTAAAGACTTAGAACTCAAGACTTAAGACTTATAAAAAACAGAATAATATGAAATCATTCAAATCAATTATACTGTGTGCGCTGGCTTGCGTGACGTTGGGGTTGACATCCTGTAACGATTGGCTTGATATCAACACCGACCCCAATACACCATCAGCCGAGTCCACTCCCTATCAGTTGCGACTCGCCCACATCTTATTCTTCACCAATAGCGGTAACCAGTTCGCTGCATGGCGTTCTAACTTCGCTTGTGGTGACTGGACACGTTCCTCCAGCAATGCTGGTGCTCAATACCAGCTTTCGCTCTGGAACCCCCAGGATGGTCTGACAACCACTTCCTACCAGTGGTGGTTCGTTGGTGCTTACTGTAATGTGCCTGACCTGTACAAGAAGGCAATGGAAGACGAGAACGGTCAGTATGCAGGTGTTGCCCGCATCATCCGTGCTTATGGTATGATGCTGATGACCGACCTCTACGGTGAAATGCCTTACTTCGCTGTAGAACAGGAGAGCGCGCTCCCCGAGTACAATACCGGTCGTGAAATCTTCATGCAGTGTATTGCCGACGTCGATGAGGGTATCTCTCTGCTCGAGGGTGCACAGACTCTCGATCCTACCAAGCCCGCCCTTGCCGAGGGTGACTTCTGGAACAATGGTGACGTGAACAAGTGGATTAAGCTGGGTTACCTGCTCAAGGCCCGCTGGCTCAACAAGCTCACCAAGAAGGCTGCCGGCAGTTACAAGGACGGCAAGTATGACGCCGACGAGATTCTGCGCTGCCTCGATAAGGCCATGCAGAGCAATGCCGACAACACCATCATCCGTCACACCGACGACAACGGCCCGACGCGCGAATTCCTCTGGGGTGAGCCCGTTGACTACTCGCCTCTGTTCTCGGTGAGCGGTATGAACGCCGGCTACATGGCAACCAAGATGCTCTATGACAACCTGACCAACTTTGCTGGTTATGGCGTTGAGGACCCCCGCGCCGACAAGATTCTCCCCTGGGCTACTAGCGTTAAGAGCGCCAATACTCCCGCCGAGATTAAGTGGGACGGCAACTGGCGCCGCACCCTGGGCGTTGACATGGGCTCGAGCATTCAGACCGATGGCGGTCCCCTGCGCGCAAGTTGGGGCAAAACCGATGGTAAACCCAACAGCCGTGATGGTTTCTGGATTGACAGTGATGTGCCTGCTCGCTTGAACGACACCGTCTATATTGAGGAGACCAGTGACTGTAAGGGTTACTTCGGCAATCCCACCATCCTGTATTGCCGTGCCGGTAGTGGCAGGTTTGAGTCGGCCGAGAGTGGTTCTTACTACACCCGCGTGAACTCGCCCTCCTACGTAGGTACCTACTTTGAGGCTTGCTTCATCCGTGCCGAGGTGCTCTTCAAGAAGGGCGACAAGGCTGGTGCATTTGAGTACTACAAGAAGGGTATTCAGGCCAGCATGGAACAGATGAACGTGCTGCTCAACGACTGGTGCAACAATGAGCCGGGCGATCTGCAGAACATCCCCTCGTTCCGTCCCATCACCCCCGAGCAAATGAGCAACTTCCTCAACAACGGTATCGGTAATGCTGGCACCTTGACTCTGGGCCACATCATGACTCAGAAGCGCATTGCCCTGATGTACTCGCTGGAGATCTGGAACGATATGCGTCGCTATGACTACGATCCGACTATCTTCTTCAACTGGGTACGTCCTGCACGTCAGCAGTTCATTGCTGATGCTATGACCGCAGTTCCTGCCAACAAGCAGATGCGTCGCTGGCGCCAGTGCTCGCACGAGACCCGCTACAACGCTAAGCAGCTGCAGGCTATCGGTGCCAAGGTGCCCGGTGCCCGTATCTCTGACGCTGATGGCAATGAAGTGATTTGGAATACCCAGCTCGATGTCTGGACCATCCCCGTATGGTGGGACAGCGACCAGCAGTAATCCCCCACTCCATCTGATAAAAACGCCCGCCGAGGAAAAAACGCCTCGGCGGCGTTTTTTTCAGTTAGGAATGAGAAGTGAGGAGTGAGGAGTGGCTGACGCCTGAAAGACCTGTGATGATTATTGGCGAAAAAAAGATGCCAAGTACTTGCATTTCCTGCAAAAAGTTGTAATTTTGCACTTGAAATACTTGCAAAAAGTTGTAAATCTGACTAGAATTTGGTTGCAAAAAGTTGTAGATATGCTCAAACGGAAAGTCGAAAATGAGATAATAAAGTGGTATCAATCAGGACGTAATAAGGCCTTATTGCTTAATGGTGCTCGTCAAGTGGGTAAAACGACCTCAATACGAGAATTTGCTAAGGCTTATTACAATCACTTTGTGGAGATTAATTTTGTCAAATTTCCCCTCGCCCAAAAGGCATTTGACGGAAATCTTGACACAAAGACCATTGTGACCAATCTGTCGGCAATGGGATTTGGACCATTTGTTGAAGGTGAAACTCTGGTTTTCTTCGATGAAATCCAAGAGTGTCCCAATGCCCGGACTGCCATAAAATTTCTGGTGGAGGAACATCGATATGATTACATTGAGTCAGGTTCTCTACTTGGCATCAACTACAAGCCTGTTACATCCTATCCTGTAGGATATGAGCAAGAGTTGAAGATGTATCCTCTTGATTTCGAAGAATTCCTATGGGCAAATGATGTATCAACCGATGTCATTGATGTCCTGCGACACTGTTATGAAAAAGAGGAACCTGTTCCTGATTTCATCCATGAGCAAATGAACCGGTTTTATCGCCAGCATTTGGTTGTGGGAGGCATGCCTGAAGCTGTAAAAACCTTTGTTGAAACCCCAGACTTCAGCAACGTCTTAAATGTGCAGCGTTCGATTCTCACTACCTATCGCTCCGATATCACTAACTATGCGGGCAAGGACCAAGTGCTTGTCAAAAGAATTTTTGATGCTATACCATCGCAACTCGGCAAACAGGACAAACGGTTTATTCTTGCCAGTTTAGAGAAAGGGGCATCGAGGAGAAAATACGATGATCCTACTCAATGGCTCATTGATGCAGGGATAGCATATTACTCGATTAACACATACGACTTTGCCCTACCCTTTACCGCTACCGAGAACCGAAAGTTATTCAAACTGTATATGGTGGACACGGGATTGCTGGCCAATCTCTTGCTCAAAGACATACAGTTCAATGTACTGAATGGAGATGTTGGCGTTAATGAGGGTGCGCTGACCGAGAACTATGTAGCATGCTCATTATCCAGCAAGGGTATCGCTCTTCATTACTACGACAAAAAAAGCCGCCAGGAACTCGACTTCATCATTGAGGAGAACAATGAGATTACTATTATTGAAGTCAAATCGGGATCGGATTACAAACGACATGCTTCATTAAATGCGGCACTAGAAGCCTTTTCAAGCAGGATTGGACGCGCCATTGTCTTCAGTCCTTTCAACTTAGAACGCAGTAATGATGTGCTCTACCTGCCTCTGTATATGTCTCAATTCATGTAATGGGCTCAAAACGGCTCAGGGCTGTCGTTATTCATGACCAAAAGAGGTCATGAATGGCCACTGATGTTGTACATCAACTACTAGTGATGCGGGGATTGGTGCATAATTCGTTGGGGTGAATAGTTTCGATTTTTGGATTGTTAATTTTGTGAAAAAATTGCGGTTAATCTATAAATCGATATGGCATTTTTTGTGGATTTTCCATAGTAATAAGGTGTTTTTGGGACAAATTCATGCTAAAAACGGCATTTTTTTATCAAAATGCTTGTTTAGTTTAAACTTTTTTTGCACTTTTGCCTTTTGAAAGTCACTTTTTCATGCGATAAGAGAGACTTTCGCCCTTAAAAAACGTTACTGAAAATTATTCGATAAGATATTAACCAATTCATTAACTTCAAATCAATTAAAAGCAAAGTGCGTATGAAAAAACAATTAGCACTGCTCTGCACATTGGCACTAGCCATGGGTATCCCTGCTGGACTGGCCCCGAGTCAGTACAACACGGGATTCACAGCTGTTGCCCAGAGCAACCGAGTCAACGGCGTCGTTAAGGACGCCAACGGAGAGCCGATGATTGGCGTTAATGTGAGGGTAAAGGGCACTAACACGGGTACGACCACCGACATCGATGGCCGTTATTCGATTAAGGCCGACCCCAACCAGACGCTCGTCTTCTCCTTTGTGGGCTATGACGCGATCGAAGTTCCAGCGTCTCAAGCCGCCAACGTACAGTTGACCGAAGGAGCCAACACCCTGCAGGATGTGGTGGTGACGGCCGAGTTCGGTATGAAACGTGTCGCCCGCACCGTGGGTTCCTCGGTGCAGAACGTGAAGGCCCAGGACATTGTTGAGTCGGGCCGCACCGACTTTATCTCGGCCCTGCAAGGTCGTGTATCGGGTATGAGCGTCGTTAGTTCGGGTGGTGCCCCTGGTTCATCAACGACTGTTGTGCTGCGCAGTGCCACGTCACTGAGCGGTAACAACCAGCCGCTGTATGTTATCGATGGTATCCCCATGAACAACACTTCGTTCAACCCCACCACGGGTCTGGCAGCTGCCGATGGCGGTATCACTGGCCTGACGCCCCGTACCACCGACTACTCGTCGCGTGGTAACGACTTCAACCCCGAGGACATCGAGTCGATGACCGTGCTGAAGGGTGCTGCTGCAGCCGCTCTGTATGGTAGTGACGCCTCGAACGGTGCCATCATCATCACCACCAAGAAAGGTCGCTCAGGCCGCGCTCGCGTGACCTACAGCAACCAGATTACTTGGTCCAAGGCCTATGGTTGGCCCAAGATTCAGGACAAGTACATTAACGGTGCTTATGGTGCTGCCAACTTCTACTTCACGAGCCGTTACGGTTCGCTGTATGATGGTACGCTGCCTTTCTATGACAACACAGCAGCTGTGCTGCAGACCGGTTTCATGCACCGCCACAACCTGTCGATGGAGGCTGGTAACGAAAAGATGTCGATCCGCGCCAGTGCTTCGTTCTTTGACCAGGACGGTGTCATCAAGACTACTAACCTGACCCGTACCAACCTGTCGTTGGCTGGCCGCGCCGAGCTGACCAAGTGGTTGTCGATGGAAGGTAGCATGCAGTATGTGAACGCTAAGAACGACAAGGCCTTGCGTGGTACCAATGGTCCCGTGCGCGCCAGCTACCGTTGGCCCAGTGTCGATGACATGAGCCAGTATCTGGCCGAGGACGGTGCCCACATGAAGTATCCCGCATACTATACCGATACCGACCTGTTGAACCCGCTGTTTGGTTTGAAAAAGAACCTGATGCACGATGAAACCGACCGTATTATCAGCGCCTTCTCGCTGAACTTCACCCCGATTCGTCACACCTACCTGCGCTTGCAGATGGGTTGGGACGTGAGCACCTCGACCTATGAGAACGGTGTTCACCCCTACTACACCTCCTCTGCTAACCAGAGTGTCGACGACAGCAACAATAGCGGTTCTTACCACATCACCAAGTACAACACCAATGACCCGACGCTCAACGTGCTTGCCGGCTACAACAACAGCTGGAAGGACAACAAGTACTCGCTGGGTATCCAGGTGGGTTACCACCAGTTGGAGAACGGCGTAACCAGCCTGTCATCCTATGGTTACAACTTCAAGGTGATTGACTTCTACAGCATCAACAACTGTACCGAGAGCACCGTGACCAGCAAGAAGCGCTCTACCAAGCGCCGCGTGCAGGCTATCTCGGGTCAGTTAGAGCTTGGTTATAACAATATGATCTTCTTGACCGGCCGTTTCCGTAACGACTGGTCCTCGACCCTGCCTAAGGACAATAACCACTACTTTTATCCCGCCGGTGAGCTTTCAATCGTGCTGAGCGAGATGGGCTTCATGAAGCATGTGGGCTTTATCAACTACCTGAAACTGCGCGGCGCTATCGCCCAGGTAGGTAAGGATGCTCCCGTGCTCTCGATCGATCCCGAGCTCGAGCCCACTGGCTTGACGGGTGGCGGTTACAAGTATGGCTACACCGGTCCCAACCGCAGCCTCAAGCCCGAGATGACCACCTCCTACGAGGCTGGTGTTGAGGCCCGCTTCTGGAATGACCGCATCAATGCCGACTTCACCTGGTTCCGCACCCATTGCGCCGACCAGATTGTGACCGGCTTCCGCATGAGCTACGCCACTGGTTTCGTGCTGAACAACATGAACGTGGGTACGTTTAACACGTGGGGCTGGGAAGGCCACGCCGACGTTGACGTAGTCCGCACAAAGGATGTCCGCTGGAATGTGGGCGTGAACCTCTCGCACACCAACAGTGAGGTCGTTTATCTGCCTGAGAATCTGGTTGAGTTCTACAATGCCTACACCTGGAACTCGGGTGGTATCCGCAACGGTGTGATGAGGGGACATCCCATCAGCACCGTAACCGGTAACGCCTACGAGCGCAACGAGGCTGGTCAGATCCTGATCAATCCCACGACGGGTCTGCCTCGTGTCAGCGCCGATTGGAGCATCCTGGGTAACCGTGAGCCTAAGCTGCGCTTCGGTCTCACCACCGCCTTGAGCGTGAAGAACTGGCGCCTGAGCGCTATGTTCCAGGGTCGCTACCATGCCGACGTTGTCAACGGTACCATGCGTGACATGCTGGGCACCGGTCTGAACTGGCTGTCGGTTGACATGCGCGAGAAGGGCTTCGTCGTATTTGACGGTGTGCTCTACGATGGCAAGCAAGATACTCCCAATCCCACCAAGAACACCATCGCTGTCAACCTGGGCGAGTATGGCCAGTACACCTACACTGGTGGTGATGAGGACTGGATTCAGCACAAGATCAACTATATCCGTTGCCAAGAGCTGCGTCTGGCTTATATCATTCCGCAGAATTGGCTCCGCAACGTGACCCGTGGCACCATTCAGAATGGTAGCATCTATGTATCAGGCAATGACTTGTTCACCATCACCAACTACACGGGTACCGACGTTGCCGGTAACACCATGTCGGCTGCTGCCGGTGGTACCGGTGGTGAAGGCTATGACATGTGGTCGCTGCCCACACCGCGCAGCTACTCTGTCGGCCTGAGCGTGACCTTCGGTTCCAACGATGAGGCTCCCAAGCCTGTTTATCAGAACACGACGGCCCTCAACGACCAGATCAATGACTTGCGCGCACAGCTCGCCAACGCCGAGAACAACTATAACAGCCGCCTGGCTCAGCTGCAGGGTGACCTCGACAACGCTACCCGCGCCCTGGCCAACTGCAAGAGCGACTTGGCAGCTGCTAAGAATGTTGCCCCCAAGATTGTCGACAACAGCAAGCAGTATATGAACATTCTGGTTCACTACCCCGTGAACAAGACCGCTATCGGTGCTGACCAGCGTCCCAATGTGGAGCGCATCGCTTCCTACATGAAGAGCCATCCCGAGGCAACCTGCGTCATCAAGGGTTATGCTTCGCCCGAGGGCAATCAGGAGAACAACATCAAGCTCGCTAACGGCCGTGCCCGATTTGCGAAATCATCGTGAAGTAAGTATTTAATCAAGTTTAGAGTTTAGGGTTTAGAGTTTAGAGATGGGTAATAAATCAACCTTAAAGACTTAGAACTCAAGACTTAAGACTTATAAAAAACAGAATAATATGAAATCATTCAAATCAATTATACTGTGTGCGCTGGCTTGCTTGGCTATGGGTCTGACATCCTGTGACGACTACCTGGATGTGAATAAGAACACCGACGCTCCTGACTATGTGGAGGGTTACCTCTATCTGGCAGGTATCCAGCAGGCTTATCAGGGCATCTATTGGGACATCCGTGCCATCGGACCGCTCACCCAGATGATGGGTACCTCGAGTTACACCAGCTTTGCCAACCATTATTACAGCAAGGCCAGCGATGCCGGTGGTGAGGCTTGGCGCATGGTTTACTGGAACCAGGGCATGAACCTGGAGAACATGATTAACCAGAGTGTTGAGGCTGAGAATTGGACATTGGCCGGTATAGGCATGGCGATGAAGGCTTTCTCTTGGGACCTGCTGACCAAGATTAATGGTGAGGCACCCATGAAGCAGGCCTATGAGGCTGGACGTCTCGACCATCAGTATGACTACCAGTATGACATCTATCCCCAGGTGCGCGAGTGGGCCTATAAGGCTATTGAGTACCTGCAGAAGGAAGATAACTCAGCCTATGGTAACCGTATCAAGAACAACGACTACATCTATGGCGGTGACAAGGACAAGTGGATCAAGTTCTGCTATGCTGTGATTGTCCGCAACCTGGCCTCGCTGAGCAACAAGAAGGACTTTTCGGAGAAATACCTTAGTGAGTTCATGGACGCTTTCCACAAGGCTTTTGCCAGCAACGATGACAATGCCACCCTGAAGATTGCCGGTGGTGGTGCCGACGCAGCCGAGAGCGGTTACAACAACTTCTGGGGTACCTATCGTGGCAACCTGGTTTACAGCTACTTCCAGCATGACTATCCCGTACAGCTGTTCACGGGTACCATCCGCAAGTATGACGAGCAGGGCAACTATATCCAGACCGAGGACACCGTGCCCCTGAACAAGCAGCATTATCCCTACCAGCTGCTTGACAAGCAGATTACCAGCGACACCCTGCCCGATGCCGGTCACTTCGACCCGCGCCGCCTTGTGAAGCTGGCAACCACCGACAGCAGCAACTATGCCACCATTGCCGACCGCGAGGTGCTCCGCAGCCTCTACTATGTGGGCTCGGGCTTCACCGGTGCTACCGGTCCCATTGGCACTGCTCCCTCGTTCTGGGGTCGCAACGCTACGTCTAATACCAGCTATGACGGCGCTGGACACTGGCTCTATCGTGACGATGCTCCCTATATCTTGACTACCTATGCCGAGTTGCTGTTTGACGTCGCCGAGGTACTGTTCAAGTATGGCAGCAAGTCTGATGCCTTTGAAGTATGGAAGCAGGCCATGGCTGCCGATATGGAATTCACTGCCAACTACATCGTAGCTGGTACCTATGACGGCAAGTACCGTCAGGGTGACCGTGTGACCAAGGCCACCTTTAATGCGCTGGCCCAGGAATACCTGAATGGTCCCTATGTGGCTGGTCTGCCCATGAGTGACTTCTCACTCTCGCACATCATGATGCAGAAGTACCTCGCCCTCTATCCTTGGGGCGCTCCCGAGGCTTGGGTTGACCTGCGCAAGTACTTCTATGACATCCAGTACACTGGCGATTATCCCAAGTACAATAATGGTTGGGATAAGACCACTCTTGACCAGAAACGCGACGAGGATCCCACCAAGGTTTACAAGGGATTCTGGCTGCAGCCTGCACAGGTACAGGGTCGTAAGAGCGCTTTCAATGTTGACAACAACGGTTCGCCCTGTTTCCGCATCCGCCCGCGCTACAACTCCGAGTACATGTGGAACAAGACCAACCTAGATGCTCTCAAGCCCATTGGCGGTCAAGAACTTGATTACCAGTGCTCAATCATGTGGTTCTGCTATCCTGGAGATATGCCTACTACAAGATGATGTTTTATTAATTGATTAAAAACGCAATAACTATGAAATATTTCAAATATATAGCATTATTGTTGCTGGTTGCAGTGATGATGGGCTCTTGTGACAAGAAGGACGTGTCCTACATGGCCGAACCCGTTGACGAGACCCAGATGGCATACGTGCAGGTGGGCTATTATGCACCTGTTACTGCCGGTGCAGCCAATTACATGTACTACATTGACCTTAATGGCATTGAATATGGTAATGAGGGCGGTACTTTCTTAGCTACCTTCAATACTGTTCCTTCAGGTGGCACCAACCGCTTCTATGTTGTTCCAGCCGGTTCCCTCAACCTCAAGTTGCACTCGCGCGTGAGTGATGGCAACGGTGGCTACACCTACCCCGTCGTTTATGACCAGAACGTGACCGTGCAGGCCGGCAAGCGCTATTGTCTGTATGTACACGACCTGAACAAGGCTCCCATCCCCATCGAGATGACTCCCGCTCCCGAGTTTAACAAGGGTCTCGATACCGACTCGCTGTGCCGTGTTCACTTCGTCAACCTGCTCTACGAGGCTGACGGAACGCCCTACACCGGCAAGGTGCAGTATGGTGTTCAAAACTTGGATACCAAGGAATATGAGCCCGTGGGCGAGCCCATCGGCTTCGGTGAGAGCACGGATTGGTTCACTGTAAAGATTCGCAAGACCGTCTATAACAGTAGCGGTTCTCAGCGTCGCGAGGTTTGCCTCTTTGCCGTGGATAACGCTGGTAAGGTAACCGGCAAGCTCCCCTACACCTTGTCTAACGGCAACCAGGGTGAGTTCACCGACTACTGGACCTGGTACATCGGCCGTGCTTATCGTCAGATTGCCGCTGGTAACTGCGGCAGCAAGACCATCCGCTGCACCCTCTATCAGTTCGTGATTGAGTAAACCAGTAGGGAGTATCCCCTACCCTCTCCAATAAAACGACCGCCGAGGCTTCACTGCCCCGGCGGCGTTTTTAATATTGGATCAGGATATTGTTACTATATTATGATGACTTCTTGTGGCATTGAGGCTTATTTATATGCCTCATTTTGCTGCCCTGCAAGTGCAGGGTTGGCATTGATCTCATCCTGATCGATGGGTAGAACGATTTTGCCGAACGTGCGGTCGATGGTTTTGGGCCGTCCGTTGACTGCAATGCCGCCAAAGTCATCGTTGAAGGTGATGGAACGGTTCATTCTCATCATGTCAAAGAAACGGTGTCCCTCGCAAAACAGTTCCTTGCTACGCTCATCAAGAATCATGTCATCGTTGATCGTCGATGCAGTGGCTGGTTCCAGTGATGTGGCGCGGCATCGAATGGCGTTGAGGTATTGGGCGGCTTGCTCGGCATTGGGCTTCGAGGCATGCAAGGCGGCTTCGGCTGCAATGAGGTAAATCTCACTCAGCCTAATGACTTTAATGTTGACCGATGTAGGAGATTCCTTGCCGTCGCCATTCATGTCAGGTCCACCCATGTACTTGTTGCAACTGCCCAAATGGGTGTATTCGCTCTCGTCCTGATACATCACACTCCAACGCACGTCGGTGGGGTCTTGTGCCAGACGCTCAAGGTAGTAATCGCTTGCCATGAACCATCCTGCAGCACCGCTCTTCAAGCCGTAGCGCATGAGGTAAAAACCCAGCGAATTGGTGCCCAAATCAGCCTCTGCTGAATAAATGCCCAGTTCAAAGATGCTCTCAGAGCCAAACTGCTTTTTCCATGAGTCGGCCCACTGGGAGGGCTCATAGAGCGTGAACTTTCCACTGCCGATGATTTCTTGAGCGGCAGCCAGTGCTCCGTCATAATCTTCCATATAAAGCTTTACGCGGGCTTGTTCGGCCAGGTTGGCATAGTAGCCCATGTAACCGTCTTGCTGAACTTTGCCGTCCTCGAGAAGGGACTTACCTGCGTTCAGATCGCTAATGATTTGCTTGTAAACCTCCTCGACAGTGGCTCGGGTGGGTTGAGCACTAGCAGGCAGGGTCTTGGTTACCAAGGGGACACCCAAACTGCCCTTATCATAGTTGTAAGGCTTGCCATAGAGGCGCACAAGGTCAAAGTAGATGAGAGCACGCAACGTGAAAGCCTCGCCCTTACACTGATTATAGCTGGCGGCATCCTCGCTGGTACCGTTTTCAGTAATGCGGTCAATGTTCTCAAGCAGGTTATTCACTTGAAGGATGCAATAATAGCCAGTGGACCAGAAACCACTGTAAGAACCCGATGTGGCAGAGTGATTGAAACTGTACAATCCGTCTAGGCCACGTCCTTGAGAGGCGATAGTGAGATCGCCGCCCTTGGCATCTCCGTACATAAAGAAATTGCGGCCGTAGTAGGACGATGATGCCATTGTACGCATGATGCCGTTGATGATAACGCGGGCATCTGACGGCGTGGCAATCGCTTCGGCACTGTTAGCACTGTTAGTAGGCTCCATGTCAAGGAAATCGTTACATGACACGAGCATCAGCATGGACAGCAACAGGAATGATATCTTTTTCATTGATATGTCGTGATTGAAAAGTTTGACCATGTTTAGTTAAAATTTCAAGTTAACGCCTAGGGTGAAAGTCTTGCCCAGCGGGGTTTCCCAACCGCGGGTTCCATACTGGTTCACCTCGGGATCGGCATCCTTGTACTTGCTAAAAGTGAGCAAGTTAGTAGCGCTAAAGTAAATGCGGGTTCCCTGCATGTAAGCTTTCGAGACGAGGGCCTTGGGCAGGTTGTAGCCAATGCTGGCATTCTTGAGGCGCAGGAAACTGGCATTGCAGATGTGGCGTGAAGAATACTGCATGGCATCCTCCAGGTCAATACCACGAATCATGGGCTCGCTACCATTGTGATTCTCGGCAGTCCACATGTTGTCATAGTAGTTCTTGGAGCGGATGCGTTCCCAGTAGTAACCATCATCGGCCACATCCTTGTAAGCACCATCATAGAGGCTTCCACCAATCTTATAGATGAAGTTGGCAGCCAGTTCAATGCCCTTATAACTCAAAGTGGTGTTGAGACCTCCTGTAACA
>CACZAC010000069.1 GCA_902779125.1 uncultured Bacteroidales bacterium
CATGTTGGGCACCACCGCCTGGATTGAGAGCGACATCAAGTCGTTTGAGGCAGCAAAGCCTTATCTTGAGAAAACCGGCCAGCTCGGTCTTGTCCTCGACCCCAAGAGCACGGTAAAGGAGATTCTGCCCGGTGGCAAGGGCCACAGCAAGTTCATGACTTGGCTCAAACGTGTGGAGGCATTCATCCTCTCGCTCACCGACAAGGACGGCCGTCCTGTTCCTATCATCTTCCGTCCCTGGCATGAGTACAACGGCGGATGGTTCTGGTGGGGCAAGGGCAATTGCACCGACAAGGATTTCCTGCGCTTGTGGAATCTTACTCAAGATTACCTCAACAAGAGCCTGTCCGCGTCCATCGTGTGGAGCTGCTCGCCCAACCTGGGTGTCAATCCGCAGGAATTCTATAACCGTTGGCCCGGTGACGAGCGTGTTGACTTGTTAGGTCTTGACGCCTATCAGTGGGGCACCGAAGAAGATTTTGTCAAGCAGTGTAATGCCGATATGGACTTCTTGGACACCTATGCCCAGGAGCATGGCCTGCTGCTGGCATTCACCGAGTGCGGCTACAAGAATTCGCCCGATGCCACTTGGTGGAGCCGCGTGTTGCTGCCCATCATGGAGAAACACCATCCCTGCTATTTCCTGCCGTGGCGCAACTTCAAGCGTGAGCACTTTGGCGCAGCGCCTGGCATCGCCACAGCCGAAGATTTCAAGCAGATGGCAAAGAACAAGAAAATCCTCTTTGTCAAGGACATCAAGAAGGTGAAGTAATTCAACAGTTAATAGTTAATAGTTAATAGTTAATAGTTAACAGTTAATAGTTAACAGTTAATAGTTATTCCATAACAAAGAAACCCGGCAGGACACCCATCAAAAGGTGTCCTGCCGGCTTTTTATTTTCATCTCAAAAGAATGAGTAGTTAGTTGATATCTCCCGATCTTGTTCACGTGTTCAAGCTGTTCTGAAAGCAGTCTCATATGTACATAAACATGCCACAAAAACAACAACATCTAACCTGAGACACACCCTTTTACGATTGCATATCCCGTAATACCACAGACGAAAATCATTGCAAAATGAGATACCATCCTAAATAGCGACGAAGTCAGTTCAAAGCCGATATCCAAATCCTCAGCACGCGGTGAATTATCCAACTTCCCGTCATCATCAATGATCCTCAAATGCACAAGCATCTTACGCAGTTTCTCATGCTTTTGGCTGCCCTTCACGTATTTCATCAATAAAAGAGGCAATATTTTTATAAATGATAGCAATAGGCTGGGAATCAGAACGAGAGCCATTACAAATAAACCTTCCGACACAGCCATCTGCAGATCATGGCCTTTTACCAAACCTTGGAACAATGAAAAATACAGCCATAAGCCCATCAACATCAGAATTACCTGTCGCCCGGGCCCGTAAAGCCATACATTTCTCTTCCGAGAACTCGTTTCCTTCTCCTTCTTTTGCATCTGTAAATAAGTCCATTAAAGTTTACCAGTTCCTGATCACTGCAAAGATACGAAAAATATCTTGTTCATTTTTCCGTTTTTTCTTTTTTTTCCACGCATTCGTGTGGAAAGAAAAAAACGAGAGGGTGTTGTTGATAACTTTTGTCTTTTTGAGGTGCAAAATAAGGTGATTGGAGTACCAAATCTCGGCAATGCTCACATCGTTGCTGACGTTCATTTCGCCACAAAGGGTGACCGCAAGCGGCCAAAAATCAAAACAAATCTATAACAAATCATGACAAATTAAGAAAATGTGATTTGTTTGAATTTGTGAACGATTTGTTATGATTTTTCCGAGCGAAGCGAGGACCCATCCACGACAGGACGTGTGCCCGAACACCTCCACAACTCTTTCAAATGGAAGACAATAAGAACAACAGCATCCGCACCCCCAAAAAAAATAACAGGATGCGGATGCCAATTTCTAATTCCTAACTCCTAATTCCAAGAGCCTGTGAGCAGGTAGTCGATCAGGGCAGTCACATCGCCGATGGTCACACTACTATCACCGTTGCAGTCGGCTGCGTCGAGGTTGATGCTTGAAGCATCACTACTCAACAGGTAATCGATCAGGGCTGTCACATCGGCGATATTGACCACCTTGTCGCCAGTCACGTCGCCGCAAATGGTGGTGAAAGGCATATAGAGTGCTGTCAATGTCACATCCTCATCGGGCATGGTGAGTGTGTAGGGATTGTCGCTGCCGCTGAGGGTGCCCGCACTGGCCTCGTAGCCGTTGAAAGTGTAGCCATGAAGGTCGCTGTGACCCAGTGTGAGGCTCACCTCGTCGCTGTTGGCGGCATAGAGCACATCGTTATATTTAATGCCTGTCGGGTAGGCGGTGATGCCGCTCACGTAGTAAACGGTCTCGGGCGTTCCAGCGTTGGCCACGGTGACATTCTCGTCTGCCGTGATGCTGCGGGCATGCTTGCCCTGTGGCGTGCCCAGGGCGGTGATGTAGTAGCTGTTGAAGGCGCGACAGTAGGTAGTGTCCCAGAGACGTACGAAGGTTCCACTGCCATCGGTGGCCATGATCTCGCCGCTGGCGAGGGCTGCGGTATTGACAAGGCAGTCGGTGATGACGGTCTTACCGCCGCTCGTCCCGCCGATGAAGCCGCCGTTGAGGCTGCCGCTGTTGCCTATCTTCAGCAGTTTGCCGTTGAAGACACATCCCGTGAAGTTCATGGGATATCCGCTGTTTCCAGTCAAGCCCACAAAGCCGCTGTTTTGGGCGCCCGCGCTGTGGATGACGGTGCTGCTCATGCAGTCGTTGAAGTTGACGCCTTGCTCGCACATGCCCACGAAACCTCCCGAGTTACCTATGATGGTCATGTCAACATTGCTCGTGCAATGCTCAACCGTGACCGTGCCGTAGAGACGGCCGATGAGTCCGCCGGCATAATAGCCCGTGGTGTTGATGGTACCGCTGATGGTGAGGTTGCGGAAGATGGGCGAGGATGAACTCCAAGCAAACGGGGCGACGAAATCCTCGTTGCCAGTGTAGTTAAAGGTAAGCGTCTTGCCGCAGCCGTCGAACGTGCCGACGAAGGGGGTACTGACACTGCTGCCGGTCTTTCCTGCCATGCGGCTCACGCTGATGTCGGCGCCCAGCTTCACGGTCTTACCTATGAACGATTCGCCGCCAGCAAGCATGTCGCAGAATATATCCCAATCCGTGGCGGTGTAGATGATGTACTCGTCGCCGCTCAGGGTGGTGGACTTGGCGGTGAAGTAGCCGGGGTTGTCGTGGCCGCCATCGATGCGGGCGTAGGTCTTGTCCGTGTAGTTCCCGTCAAAGGTCGTGCCCATGCCGCCCACCAATGAGTAGCACTCAGTGAACAAACCTCCTGAGTTATAAATGTTTTTCGTGCTCCAATCCTCGCTAACACAGATGATGGTCAGGTTCGAGCTGCCGGCGAACATCCAACTAATGTTGGTGAAATCAGCGATATTGAAGCTTGAGAGGTCGAGCGTGGTCAGACCCTTGCAGTTGGTGAACATATAACTCATGTTGGTGACATTGGCTGTGTTCCAGCCCGAGAGGTTGAGCGTGGTCAGGACCGAGCAGCCGACGAACATAAAACTCATGTCGGTGACATTGGCTGTGTTCCAGCCCGAGAGGTTGAGCGAGGTCAAGCCCTTGCAGTCGGAGAACATATAATCTGATCTCGTCATTTCGCTGGTGTTGACGCGGCTCAGGTCCATGCTCACGCATTGATTGAAATCAGAGAACAAGGATTTGCAATAACCGGTAAAGCTGACCTCGCTGGTGGCGGTGACGCTCTTGACAGCCGATGCCGTCACATCGCTGCCCCACTTGTTGTCCTTGTTGAATTCGCCCCAGATGAGTGCCAGCTCGCCAGTCTCGCTGTCGTAGGTGTAGTAACGCTCGAGACGTTCCCAGTTGGCGGTGTAGCTGCGATCACCATAAGAGCCTTGTTCGATAGTAACGACCGTCTGCGGCGTGTCGCCATTGCTGCCTGTCCACCCCACGAATGTATAACCAGGCAGGGTGGGATTGTTCAGCGTGAAGGTGGCAGTCAATTCGGAGTATGTTTCCGGGTTACTTTTTCCCTCGGGCAGGCTGCCGCCTGCGAGGTCATAAGTGATGGTATATCTGCCACTCACGCCGATGTCGAAACTATGGCTAATGCTGCCACAGAAGGGGTTACCCGCCAGATCGCTGATCGTGCCACTGTAACCGCTAACGGTGAAAGTGCCGCTGGCATTGTCGCCGATGGTGCCGCCGAAGGTGAGCACGTTGGAGCCGGTGCCGCCCACATAACTGAGCGTTCCCCATGTTGTGCTGAGAGTGGGCGTGCCGCTGACGGTGACAATCTCGCTGAAGGGCACACTCACATAGATGGTGTTGCCCTTGAAGTGCAGACCGCCTGAGACCTGGTAGTTGTCGATAACGGTTGGGGCAGTGTTATCGACCAGGGCAAGTCGGACTTTGAGGTTCTTGAAGTCCCAATCATCGGTGGAATTGCCTCCCGCGTCAAAACGGATATTCAGGTTTTTGACTGTGGTCGCAAGATTGAGCGCGCCGTTGTCAGGCGCATCATAATCCGAAGACTGGTATTTCTGCTGATATAAGTAGCTGTTGTCGTAGTCAAATGCAAAACGGTTGAGACCGGCATTTATTTCGGCAGACCTGTTGACATAGTCATCGCGGTGCGGGAAGAACTGGTAGTGCTCATCGGTCGAATAATCGCCGGTATAACTCATCTCAAAACAGGCCTTGTATAACGAGATGGACGGGTCAGAAACCTCACCCCACTGGTCATTGCCATCGTAGGTCGTACTGTTGTCGGCAAGGATCTGGATATACTGATAGCCGTCGGCCTCCTCTTTCTGGTTAAAATAGACCGTGGCATACATCCTATTGCCCTGATTGTTTAGATAGGTGCGCAATGCACTGCTGCCATGATAGAGGTTATCGGTGGATATCGTGTGAACTCCCTGTGGATATCCGGCATCGGTAACCTTGATCCAATCAGACGAGGAATAGGCAACATCCAGGTATCCGTTGTCATTATCCGACTTGATGTTACCATTGTAGTCAAAATAGACCAGGTCGGTGATTCTCTGGTTCACATAGTCGGCCGAGTGCTGGTAGTCGGAGCCGTAGGTGATCTCTCGGTCTTTATAGGCCAACTGTGAACCGCTATAGTCTAGCACCTCAAAGCGATAAGTGCGCATGGTTTCCATCTGGAACAGATACTGCTCGGCGATACTGCCGATGGGGGTTTCAGTGACAGTGACCGTCTTTTCTCTTTCGCCTTCCAGGAAGTTCAGAATGCCGACGGCCTCGGTGAAGTGTACCCCGGCCATAGCCGAGAGACTCACGGTGCGATAATACACGTTCTCAGCACCACTGGAACTGCTACGGGTGATGGTGAACGTGTTGCCGTTGTTCGTCACCGTGAATGTGCTTGCCCACGCCGTCATCGCCGTGAGCAAAGCTGCAAGAAACAAAAGTAGCTTTTTCATAACGGGTAATATTTAATGGGTTAATTATTCACTAAGTCATGCAAAGATATAACAAAAATCCAATTTTTCACAGTATCTTATTACATTTTATTACAAAACAACGAATTATCTCAAACCAAACAAAGGCATCCGCATTGTAGGGCATCGCCTTGGCGTGGCCGCCCACCACCCATGCCGCACCCGATTTTTCAAACAACATGAACAACTAAACAACAACTGGAACAACTTTTTATTATGCATCCGCACCCCTGAACTGCACCCCAAAAGTTTTGTGTCCAACTTTTGGGGTGCACTTCAATGACCTGGTCGCCCCTAACGGGGCTTTTACCGGACACCCTAATTATTCTTTCGGGTTTATTCTGCGGTGATCGTTAGATTTCCGGACTTTAGGCCGTTGCTGCTGCAGGTCAGTTGAAGGGCAGCGGGAGTGTGTCCGCTCTGGATAAGAATCTGGGCCAGTCCGTTGAATGCCGGGATTTGGAATGTGTGGCAGTCCAGTTCATTGGGATGGTCGGGACCAAGGTAGGACGGGTCTCCGTTGCCTACACCCAAAATGCGGCCGTCCCCCTCGAGTGAGCAGGTGAGCATGGGGCAGGCATCAGGTACTATACGCCCCTTATTGTCCTGAATCTCAACGGTCACGATGGCTACATCGCGTCCATCGGCAGTGATGAGCCCTCGGTCGGTTGTCAACACAATTTTTGCCGCAGGGTTGGTGGTCTCGACAGTTTGTTTCAAGATGCGCTTTCCGTTCTTGTATCCCGTGGCAACGATGCGGCCCGGTTGATAGACGGCTTTCCATTTCAGGTGACCGTTCCGGGGCATCGCCTGTCGGCCCAGTTTCTTGCCGTTCACGGTCAGCTCCACTTCATCACAGTTGCTGTAGGCCCAAATCTCCACTTCTTCGCCCTCATGGCCCTGCAGGTTCCAGTGAGGGAAGATGTGCAGCACGGGTTCGTTGGTCCACCATGCTTTAAGATAACTGGCCTCGTCTTTGGGAAATCCGCAATAGTCAAGGATGCCGAATTCCGAGTCATGGGCGGGATAAGACAGGGGATTGGGCTCGCCACGGTAGTCAAAGCCCGTCCAATAGAAGAGACCTGCCGCCCACGGACGTTCGTCATAGAATTTCCATCCGCGTTCAATCACGTTCTCCACGCCAGGCTGCGTGCCACGGTTGATGCTGACCATGTGGCCGGGCTGGTCGGGTGAGTCAAAATAGACACCGCGCGTGCCACAGCCAGTGGTCTCTTCGGTGCCCACGATTTTCCATGTGGGGTTGGCTGCCTTACGGTTATCCACATCGTTTTGTGCGATATAGTTGAATCCCACCACATCGAGTCCCTTAATCATTTCA
>CACZAC010000070.1 GCA_902779125.1 uncultured Bacteroidales bacterium
TTGCCATTTTTCATGCTAATAATATTATAACCGCTGCAAAGTTAAGTATTTCAATTCATTACGAAGATTTCAGGTGTATATTTGAGCTTTAACCCTTTATTTTATTTTGCTTTCAATCAGTAAATTATAATTTTGTATTCAGCGCTGATTGTGTTATAATAATGGGAAGACAACAAGCGTGCCTTCCCGTTATTCATATTATGATTCTGATTGTCAATTCATCACAATGCGAAGCCGTGTGTGAGGATACATGGCGGAGATGTAGTTGTTGAGGTGCTCAATGGTCAGGGTGGAGTAGATGCGGTTAAAGCCTTCGATAATGTCAATGCCCAGGGCGCGGTGCTGCAATGCCCGTAACCAGTAGGCATTGGTCTCAAGGGCGCTCTCGTGCTCGCGTTTAACACGTTCCTTGATTTTGCCGAACAAGTCCTCGCTCACACCGTTGTAGAATAGGGCGTTCACGGCATAGTCGGCATACTCGAGCATACTGTCACGGTCGGCAGTGCTGGTCTCAAATTCATAGTTGATCATCCAGCGGTTATAGTAGATTGACAGGTTTCCGTCGGCTGCCACGTCATAAGTCCCGTGCTTCTCGTGGCGCAGGTAGGTCATTAATGCTGTACCCATCGATTCGCCTACGATGTCCATCATGAACTCGTCATCATAGCTGTATACCCTGTCGCCCATGATGCTCACGTAGATAGATGACTTGGGGTTGCGCATGGGCACCTCAAAGAAGTTGTCCACTTCACCGGTCGCCATGGCAGGACGATAACCGCTGCCGTATGTCTCGCGCACGCCGTTGTCGGGCAGCGAAGCCAGATATTTCCTGATGAGTGGTCTCACCTCGTCAACTGTGAATGCCCCCACCAGCGAGAACGTATAGTCACCGGCGTTGGCGACACGCTGGCGGTAGAGTTCCAGCACACGCTCACCATCCAGGTTATCCACTTCCTCCGGCCTGATGCTCCTGTACATGGGGTTGCCCTGATAGATGGTGCTACCGATGGAGTCGCTGTAAATCATCTTGGGGTCAAATTTGGACTGTGACAACTTTGAGCGTATACGGGTCTTGGCGCTTTCAAAGGCTTCTGCGTCAAGGCTCACATCGGTGAAATAAAGGTAGCACAGCTGCAGCAGGGTTTCAAGGTCTGCTTTCTGGCATCCTCCGTTCAGTTGTTCGTTCGGGTCGTTGAGGTTGAAAGAAATCCCCAACTGACGACCGCTCATCATCCTGTTCAACTGGTTGATGGTGTGACCTCCCAGGGCACAGTTTTCCACAATCTGGTCCATAAGACGCACGTTGATGTCGGCAGTGTCGCCGTAGGCCCACTCTCCGCCAAGACTGAAGGCGTTGAACAGCACTTCATTATTCTTGAATGTTGTGGGTTTTAGCCGCACGGTGGCACCATTTCTCAGTGTCATTGTCGTGATACCCGTTGCTTCCTCATAAGTCTCATTGACAATGCCGCCCTTGGCAGGCTCGGTTCTAATCAGTTTCTCGCTCGTTGCCAAGTCGATATAGGGTGACTGTGGGGCATTGATGATGCGGTTGAAGTGGGCTATCACGTCGCGTGAGGTAGGGTAGCGGCTGGGGCCTTTCAGCGTCTGTGGCCCAGAAATGAGGACACTCACGTTATCTTTGCCGACGATGCTTCTCAAGTAATCGTTCACCTCGTCAAGTGTGACCGTTTGCAGGACATCGAGAAGCATTTGGGATTCAGCGCTCACTCCAGGGATATATCCGCCGTTCTCATAGTGGTCGATGTATTCATCAGTATATTGCCGATTGGTGCGGTTACTGGCCTCGGCTTGCAAGTCGCTGTAGATGGTCTGGCTGTTGCGTTTGGCGCGTTTCAGTTCGCTGGCGGTGAAGCCGTGTTGCATGGCTCGGGCGGCATGGGTGATGAGCGAGTCGAGGGTTTCGAGGGTGCGTCCCTCCTTGCTCAATGCCGCCATCGAGAGGGCGTCACAGCTTGTGGCAATAAGATATTGGCGGTCATAGACCATACCGTAGTCGATAGGCGACGACTGTGTGCGTGACATCTCGTCAAGGCGGTCGGTGAGCATCTGTTGCACGAGCGTGGACACGATATTGTGTCTCAAGTAAACCATGGTGTTGCGCAACTGACGGGGCATTTGATGATGCTTGAAGATGAGATAGGTCATTGAGTTCGAAGCCTCAGGGTCGGTGTTCAGCGCATAGTTGACCCCCATATGGTCAGGAACGGTGTTTATCTCGTTGCCCGCGATGGTGTCGAGACTGGTTCCGCGAGGAATGTTCTCCATGACCAGCTTGACCTGGCGCTCCATGCGTTTGACGTCAAAGTCACCAACGATGACCAAGGCTTGGCGCTCGGGACGATACCAGCGTTGATAGAAGGACAGCAGCTGGTCTCGGGTGACGTTGCGCACCACCGTCATGTCGCCGATGGGGATGCGGTAGGCGTAACGGCTTCCTGACAGCAGGATGGGCAGCGTGTTTTCATACATGCGCATCAATTGGTCGGCGTGCATGCGCCACTCCTCTTGAATCACGCCACGCTCCTCCTCAATGGCGCGGTTGTTGAAGTTGAGTTCACAGGACAAGTCCTTCAACATCAGCAGCACAGTGTCTAGCAGGGCGGTGCGTTCGGTCGGGACGTTGGATATCTGGAAGCGTGTGTCGTCAAATCCAGTAGAGGCATTGATGTCGCGGCCATAGGAAACACCGTTATTCTGCAGGATATCGACCATTTTGATGTCCGGAAAATTGTGCGTTCCCTGAAAGGCGATATGCTCGATGAAGTGCGCCAGGCCACGTTCGTCGTCTTCCTCGACCAGCGAGCCGGTGTTCTGTACCAGCCAGAACTCGGCGCGCCCCTTGGGCTGCTCGTTGTGGCGGATGTAATAGGTCATGCCGTTCTCTAGCCGCCCGATTCTCAGCTCTGGGTCAACGGGCAGTTCCTTGTCCTTGGCCCCAACAGCCATTATAGTCAAGGCGATGGTGGCAAGTAATAACGCTTGTCTCATGTTTTTTTTTGAATTAACTGCACTGATGCAACTTCAAAAACTTAGCGCCTTCGCGTCTTAGCGTGAAACAAACATATCAGCTGAACAGCGACTTTTTCTCTTCGTCGGCGATGACTGTGTCGCTGGTGACGATGCAGTCCAATGGGCGGTCGTGGGGCTCAACTGGCACCTCATCGACGAGCTGGAAATCACAGACTACGCCGATGGTCGGGCAGGATGTGCTGCCCAGCAGGCGGTCATAGAAGCCCTTGCCGCGCCCCAGGCGGTTGCGCTGCGCATCGAGCGCCACTGCGGGCACGATAATGAGTTCAAGGCAAGAGGCGTCAACGGCGTCACCCACAGGCTCACCGATATGGAACTTGTTGTTGTCGTCCAGGCTTTGGGCGCCGTGATAGGGCACAATTTCCAGGTCATCGCCCAAAACACGTGGCAGGTAGATGCTTTTGCCGTCGGCAAGCCACTTGTTTACAGTTTCATGGGTGGGCAGTTCGTCGGGCAGCGACCAGTAACACAGGATGTGTTGTGCCTGTTGCCACACGGGCATCGCTTTTATCGTTTTAAACACCATTTCGGCTTCGACCACCTTGACGGCTACTGGGGTCATCGCCTTTAACTGCTTGATTTGTTGCCTTAATTCCTTTTTTGTCATTATTATATTGTCTTGTTTTAGTATTCGTGTTGTGACGGGCAAAGGTAGTGCAAAGTTTTCAGTTGACAAAAAGGGATATTGTACTTTGAAGAGCGATTTTTGTAACTTGTTGATAGATGGACGGCTATAACTGAGCCTGTCTTGCAGATAGGGGACGCGGGAATGTTAACCTTGAGTTAAAGGCTGATTTCTGGCGATTTTTGCAAAAATACTGATTGCTGCAATGTCGATGCAAGAACAAAAAGCAATAATGCCAAAAAAGTCGGCATTTTTTAAAACTACTACCAAATCCTGTCATTGAATGTCATGGTTTTTATAAAGTTATGAATGTCAACATTTTTTTTGTTTGTTAGGTTTAAAAAAAGTTTTATATTTGAGGGTTGAAAACAGATATCTGTGTTCATTGTCTGTTTTTTCGCGATTTACGCGAGGATGTAGTCATCTGATAGCCTTGTAATCACTGTTTATTAACCAATTATAACTATTACTCACATGAAAAAATTAACTTTACTGTTAACTGTTCTTGTTATGGCTTTCAGCGCCCAGGCTAGTATGCTGCGACTGAATGCCGGCAACCATCGTCAATTCAGGAGCCATCAGGTGGTTAATCCTGCTATCTCCCAGTCGCAGGCTCTGGAACTCCAGGCTCAGCAGTTCAACCAGCAGCATAGGGTCATTACCTCTAAGCCAGAGGGTGAGTTAAGAACCTACGAGCGCACAGGTGGTCAAGCTATTTTCCCAGACATGGATAAGCTGGGCTTGGACCTGCAGAGCGGCAAGATGGATATGGTGTTTGCCGACAACAACGTGGTTTATTTCAAGAACATCCTGTTCAACTGCAGCTCAGCCTATGGAACCAGTTGGGTTGAGGGCACCTTGAGCGAGGATGGCACGACCATCACAGTGCCGATGGGCCAGTCAATCGGATGGAGCGACTATTACCAGACCGATGTTGTGTTGTGCATGGGCACTACCGAGTTGGTTTATGTCAATGGTGAGCCCGACCACGTCGCATTCACTGCCGATGAGACTGTCACCGAGGTCACCTATACCATCGACGGCGACAAGATTATCCTGAATGGCACCGAGGGCTCTTCAGCAACGGGTCAGGATTTAAGCCGCTGGAACGCTTATGGTTTGGCTTGCTGCTGGGCTGATGACGGCTCGTTCGGTGGCTGCCTGGAGTGGGATACCGAGCTCACCCGCACCGAGACATCAGTCATCCCTACTGTCATCTATAGCCAGCCCGAGGGTGAGTTGGTCACCTATAACCGTGCCGGTATGTCAATCTTCACCGGATACTTTGGCGTGCAGTCCTCTCCGTTTGCCGACAAGATGAATCTCGTCTATGGCACCGACGGTAAGGTTTATATCCAGAACCCCCTGTGGTGGAACAAGTCCTATAATACCTGGGTTTGGGGCGACTTCGACCCCGAGACCGGTATCATCAGTGTGCCTATTGGCCAGTATCTGATGTACAGTGAGGAAGCCGACCTCGGTGTTCAGTTGCTGTGGGGCCACAGCATCCTTTATCAGGACGCCGATGGTTATTATATGTATGAGTACTTCCTCGACGACGTCGATGCAATTCAATTCAAGATTGATGGTGATAACCTCTATCTGCTCGGTTGTGAGGGTGATCCCAATGCTGGATTCCCCGACCTCTACAACGCCACTGGTATGATTGGTCACTTCAGCGATGGCTCCAACATGACCTGCTTGGAGTATGCTGATTCCAATGTGCCCTACGGCACCGTGCTGAACCTCGAGCCTGCCGTTCCCGCCAACCCCACTAAGTTGACGTGGCAGGATAGGGGATTCACCGACGGTACGACCGTTTTCGGCTTCGAGCTGCCCACTACCGATGTCGATGGCAGGGTCATCGAACAGGAATTCATCAGTTACAGCATCTTTGTCGATGACGACCAAATCATCACCTTTGATGCCGAGTCCTACGGCAGCATCAACGAGGATATCACCGAGGTGCCTTACTCCTTGTGGTCCAACTACTGGGGCTTCACGCCCACCCAGGTGACCTTCTATCGCACCAACCACAGCGATGACCCCATCTTTGAGCACCGCATCGGTATTCAGGTATATTACACCGTGGGTAGCGTTAAGAACGCAAGCGACATCGTCTACATCAATGCCGGTGACCTCCAACCCGCCATTCCAGCCAACCCCGAGGCCACCGCATGGTATGATTACGGCGAGTATGGCAACAACTATGGCAGCTTCTATTTCAATCTGCCGACGACCGACATCGATGGTAACTATATTGACCCGTACTACCTGAGCTACAGTATTTACACCGACGATGATCAGATTTACACCTTTAGGGCAAGTGACTTCCCCGACGAGTTGACCGAAGACGTGACCGAGATTCCTTCCTCAGTATTCTACAACAGCTGGAATCTCTCTTCCTATGGTGCTTACCTCTATTACGATGAGGCTCCGCTGTTCACCCATCAAGTGGGCATTCAGGTGTTCTACACCATCGGCCGTGAAAAGAATGCCAGCGACATCGTTTATCTTGAGGTTTATCCCAACCCCAGTAATGTTGATGAACTCAATGCAGGCAAGCAGGTTGCTGACGTGCGCTACTATAACATCGCTGGTCAGGAGATGGCACAGCCCAATGGCTTGACCATCCAGGTAACCACCTACACCGACGGCACCCGCTCTACCACCAAGGTCATTAAATGATTTTTAAACTATTAGCTATTAGCCGTTAGCGATTAGCTAATTAGCATCATCTCATTGCCCGAGAATGCGCAAACATGCGCTCTCGGGCAATTTGTTTTGGAAAAGAGCCGGTTTTAATGATTACTGTCCCTTATAACCTTGAGAGCAACTGGTTGGAGTAATGGGTTTGGTTTGGATGAGGCGGGCTGTCAATTCGTTTTATTCGTGTAATTCGTAGTTTGAAAAATGCGGCCACTCAGAAATTTCAGATTTTTCAGTTGTTAAGTGGATTTTTGTGGCGTTTTTGCTTGTGGATCAGGAATTTTGTTGTACCTTTGCAGTCGCGCTTTTCGGGAACGAGTCCGAAAAGGCTATTTAACTAACTTATTATTAACAATTTAAATGAGCGAAGAATTAAAAAATTCTCCAATCGCCGATTTCGATTGGGACGCCTATGAGAAAGGCGAGACCAA
>CACZAC010000071.1 GCA_902779125.1 uncultured Bacteroidales bacterium
AGGCCGCAGCATTGATTTCAGGTGTATAAAAGAGCCTTAATTGATTCCATCTATCAATTAAGGCTCTTTCTAGGTGTATATTTGACCCTTAAGCCAAAATAAACAATATCAACCAACAGTTGAATATTTCAAAATAACTCTAGATTCTGAAATTGGCCCACAAGGGATAGTGGTCTGAAATCATGAAGGAAAGCTTCTGTTTGCTCAATCCGCGGTTATTCAGTGCGGTCTGGACAAAGTCATAATTGCCTGCTCCCATAAATTCGAGCGACAGTTTGGGACGCCTCTTATCTGCAGTGTTGAACCAGGCAATCTGGTCATAATACTTGGTAGCGTCAAAGATGGAACGGGACAAAGCCTGCAGTTCTTCGGGCACATACAAGCCCTCACTCAAGAACGTCTCGTCCAACAGATCACCACGAGCATCAATATTGAAGTCTCCCAGCACAATGAGGTTCTGGTCATAGGCGTTGATGTCACCTGCCCAATCGTTGAGCCAGCGGGCAATACCATGAATCTCTTTCAAACGGTCTTTGGACTTCTTGCCGTAGATGATGTGGACTGTGACGAGGATAAACGTCTTGTCTCCGGAACGGAAACTGACGGCATAGGGGGAACGCACAAACTGTTCACGAATGACCTTCTCGGGGTCGTTAACCCACTCGTTGGGAATGACGATTTCACCGGCGAGTCCTGACAACTGTACCCTGCGCGTATCAAACAGATAGGCCATACGCTCGTCGTTGCCCGAATCACTGCCGTTAGTGTCAGTCAAAATCATTGACCAATTGTCGCCTAACAATTTGAGGGTATCACGCAGTGCCCTCAAGTTGCCTTTTACCTCCTGAACGGCAATCACATCAAAGCGGCTCAATATCTCAGCAATGCAGAAGATGGAGTGCAAGTCACGACGCGGAGAGTCCTTTTCGTCACTCATCCACTTTCTTGTGAAATTGCCAAAACCTCGTATGTTCCAAGTGGCAATCAGCAGATTACGGTCCAATTCCTTGAACGGCACTTTCTGGTCCAAGTCATCTCTGAGTTCGGCTAAATTTTCAGCGACCTCAATAGGTAGCGGATCATAAATCGTGTTTTCGTCTTTCACTTTTTTCATAAGGACAATAGTTTTTTAGTTAATAAAACAAGTATCGTTACAAAATTAAACATTTCGTTTAATTCCGCAAAGAAATAATGCAATTAATCACCACCAGATAATTGCAAATTATCGGTTGGAGGAATTATAGAATCGATTTATTTGCCAGTCAATTGCACCCGAAGTGTGGTCTTTGTGTAACTCCCGATAAATCAGGCAACCGAGCAGAGCAAAGGTTGCTGATTCATCGGGGGCGTGATGAGCCATGACCTGTCGCAAAAGGCGACCCCATCAACATGGGCTAGATCAAATAGGGGTCGCTTCCAGCGACGAGGATAGTACTGCACTCCCGTGGGTGATGCAAACCACTTCGCTACCGCTCAGGGGTTTGCATCACCCACGGTTGCTCAAATGACCGCCCTTTGGGCGTTTTTGCCGTAGTCACCTAGGCATTTTCACGTCCACTCTACTTATACTAATGGGTTGCAAATTAGCTATCAGTATGTGAGGATTTCGGGACCGTCCTCGGTCATGACAAAGGTGTGTTCCCATTGTGCGCTGGGTTTCAAGTCGCCCGTGATGACCTCCCAACCGAAGGGGTCGTCAGCGTCGATAAACACCTTCCATGTGCCCATGTTAATCATCGGTTCGATAGTGAAAACCATGCCGGGAACAAGAATCATGCCTTTCTTACGTTGAGCGAAATGGCACACCTCGGGGTCCTCGTGGAACTTGCATCCCACGCCATGCCCCGTGAGATCCCTGACCACGCCATAGCCATGCTGATGCGCATAAGGCTCGATGGCACGCCCGATATCGTTCACATCACACCAGGGACGCGCCGCCTTGATGCCTACCTCAAGGCACTCGCGGGTGACCTTGACGAGGCGCTCCTTGTCAGGCGTCGTCTCACCGATGATGAACATGCGCGAGGCATCGGCAAAATAACCGTCAAGGATAGTCGTGAAATCCACGTTGATGATGTCACCCTCCTTGAGCACATCCTTCTTCTTGGGGATGCCGTGACAGACGACCTCGTTAATGCTCGTGCAGACGCTCATGGGGAAGCCTCCATAACCCAGGCATGCCGGTATAGCTCCGTGGTCAGCGCAGTATTCGCGGCAAATCCTGTCAATCTCGAGCGTGGTCATTCCAGCATGGATTTCACGCGCGACAGTATCGAGAACGCCAGTATTGACAACGCCTGCGCGACGGATGCCCTCTATCTGCTCGGGCGTCTTGATAAGGTCACAAGAAGGCACGATAGCACCCTTGCGCTCCAAGTCCATGATACGGAGGTCAAATTCTGTAGGTTTCCCCTTAGGGATATAATGTAATCTGTGTTTTGCCATTATTCCATGTGATTAATGCTTGTAAGCGCACAAATATACTACTATTTTCGGCGTTGCGGCTGCTTTTTCTCCTTCTTTTTTGCCCAGAAGTGAGCTGTCGTGAAAGTGGCAGCGACGAGAACAAAAGCAGTTGCGGGAAATGCCACCAACACCAATTCCTTGAAACCCAGCGCCAAAAGAATGCCAAAGGCGGGCAAACACAAGGCGATGAGCAAAAGCAGCACACCGACAATGATGCGGACACGGCGCTTGTCATAGGCTTCCTGGGCCTCGCGTGAAGCCATATTGTAGCCCGCAATAAGCGCATCGCCCTTACCGATAAAGATAATGATCGCCAAGACAACCAATATCAATGAAACGACGCTCAGAATGATGAATGCAGCAAGCATGAGATTTCAATGTTAAAAAAATGTTATTTTCAGCAAAGATACACATTGTTTTCAGCACTTTGCCACATTATATAAAATATATTTTTTGTAATTTTGTGCGATATTTTGAAAATCCATTTAATTCTATTAAATAATTGTTTAAAAACCAGAAAGTTATGAACATTTCGCACATCGAACACGTGGGAATCGCCGTTACCTCGCTCGAGGAGGCCATTCCTTTCTACGAGAACATGCTGGGCTTCAAGTGCTTTGCCATTGAAGAAGTTGCTGACCAAAAGGTAAGGACCGCCTTTTTCCAGGTAGGCCAGACCAAGATTGAGCTCCTCGAGGCTACTGCCCCCGAGAGCGCTATCGCCAAGTTCATCGAGAAGAATGGTGGCCGTGGCGGTATCCAGCACGTTGCATTTGCCGTTGAAGACGGTGTACAGAACGCCCTGAACGAGGTACAGGAGAAGGGTGGCCGCGTTATTGACGCACAGCCCCGCAAGGGTGCCGAGGGCCTGAACATTGCCTTCCTGCATCCCAAGACTACCTGTGGTGCACTGTTAGAGCTTTGCGAGAAGCCTGAGTAATTAGCTGTTAGCTATTAGCTTCTAGCTATTAGCGATTTTATACAGACTACTAAAATCGAAAAATTAAAAATGGGAAAACAACTTGATAAGATTCAAGAGCTGATCGAGCGTCGCGAGAAAGCACGCTTGGGCGGTGGCGAGAAGGCTATTGCCAAGCAGCACGAGAAGGGCAAATTCACTGCCCGTGAGCGCATCAATATGCTCCTTGACGAGGGCAGCTTTGAGGAACTGCGGCATGGAAAAGAAGACCTACGACGGTGACGGCGTTGTAACCGGTTTCGGTACCGTTGACGGTCGTCTGGTATACGTCTTTGCTCAGGATGCCACCGTTATCGGCGGTTCGCTGGGTGAGACCATGGCATTGAAGATGTGTAAGGTGATGGACCTCGCTATGAAGCAGGGTGCTCCCGTGGTTGGTCTTAACGACTCGGGCGGTGCCCGCATCCAGGAGAGCGTTAACGCCCTGGCTGGCTATGCCGAGATTTTCCAGCGCAACATCAATGCTTCGGGTGTGATTCCTCAGATCAGCGCCATTCTGGGTCCCTGTGCCGGTGGTGCCGTTTACTCCCCTGCCCTGACCGACTTCATCATCATGGCCAAGGGTATCTCCTTCATGTTCCTGACCGGTCCCAAGGTCGTTAAGACCGTGACTGGTGAGAACGTGACTCAGGAACAGCTGGGTGGTGCAGGCGTACACGCCAGCAAGAGCGGTGTGGCCCACTTTGCCGCCGAGACCGAGGAAGAGGCTATCGCCATCATCCGTCAGCTGTTGAGCTACATGCCCAGCAACAATATGGAAGAGACTCCCCGTGTGGAGTGCACCGACCCCATCGACCGCGTGGAGGATGCCCTGAACAACATCATCCCCGAGAGCGCCAACGACCCCTATGACATGTATCAGGTCATCAGCGCCATCGTCGATAACGGTGAGTTCCTCGAGGTTCACAAGGACTTCGCCAAGAACATCATCGTGGGCTTTGCACGCTTCAACGGCCAGGCTGTCGGCGTTGTCGCCAACCAGCCCAACTGCATGGCAGGTGTGCTCGACGTGAACGCCTCGAAGAAGGGCGGCCGCTTCGTCCGCTTCTGCGATGCCTTCAATATTCCTCTGGTAACCCTCGTTGACGTGCCCGGCTTCCTGCCCGGTACCGGTCAAGAGTACAATGCCGTCATCATGAACGGTGCCAAGTTGCTTTATGCCTACGGCGAGGCTACCGTGCCCAAGGTGACCGTTACCCTGCGCAAGAGCTATGGTGGCTCACACATCGTGATGAGCTGCAAGCAGCTGCGTGGTGACTTGAACTATGCATGGCCCAGCGCCGAAATCGCTGTGATGGGTGCTGCCGGTGCTGCCGAGATTCTGTATGCCAAGGACAGCAAGAACTTCAAGACCCAGGCCGAGGAGGCCAAGGCTGCCGGTGACGAAGCTAAAGCCAAGGAACTGCTCGAGGCTGGCAAGAAGTTCATCCAGGAGAAGGAAGACGAGTACAACAACCTCTTCTGCACGCCTTACAATGCAGCCCGCTATGGCTACATCGATGACGTGATTGAGCCGAGGAACACCCGCTTCCGCGTAATCCGCGCCCTGGAGGTACTGCGCACCAAGAAGTTGACCAATCCTGCCAAGAAGCACGGTAATATCCCCCTGTAAATTAGTTTAAAGTTTAATGTTTAACGTTTAGAGTTGCTCTATCCAACCCAAAACTGAAAACTGAGAACTGAGAAACTTGAAACTCAAATTTGTTATGAGTAAAAAAGCTTTGACATTATTGCTGCTGTGTGCCATCCTCGCATTGCCCACGCTGGCCCAAGGCCGTAAGAACGTGCGCATCAACGAGGTGATGGTGCAGCAGGATAGTACGGGCGGCAACGGCTGGGTCGAGTTCTATAACTCGTCCTACAGTTCCACTGCCGTCGAGCAGATGTTCATCACCACGCTGAGCCGTGAGGATATCCAGAACGTGTTCGATAAGAACAAGGGCAACAAGAAAAAGCCCAAACAGATTCTTGTTGAACTCTGTGAGGCCCAGCCTAATGACATCTACGAGATTCCCCGTGGTGACGAGCGCAACACCAAAATCGCGCCCCGCACCCACTTTGTCATGGAAGCTGATGGTGATCCCAAGTCAGGTACCTTCCACATGCCTTTCACCTTCACTCTGGGCAAGGACAATTACATCGCCCTCTATGACGTGAATGGTGACCTGGTTGATGACGTGACAATTCCCGCTTCGCTTAAACCAGGCGAGACTTATGCCATCAAGGCTGAAGGCAGTTTGCCCAGCATACTGGACGACGGCAAGACCGAATGGATTGTCAAGGACGGCAACACCATCGAGACTGCCATCACCAAGGGCAACTACAACATCCGCGAGGTGAACGAGAACATCGAGGCCTTCCACGACAAGGATCCTCATGGCTACTGGATTGCACTGCTCGCGATGTCAGTTGTGTTCAGTGCATTGGCACTGCTCTACATCTGCTTCAAGCTGTTCGGTAAGTTTGCCAGCCGCAACCTGGCCGAGAACAAGCAAACAGAGCAAGCCGCTGCTCCCGCTACCGCCCAAGCCGCCTCAGTTCCCGCTGGTGGCGACCTTGACGGCGAGAAGATGGCAGCCATCTGTTTTGCCTTGTATCAGCACATGAATGCCCACGACCAGGAGAGCGGTGTGCTGACACTCACGCCCCGTGACGGCTCAGCCTGGGCAGGCAAGACCAACCTGATGCGCGAATTACCCGTTATCAAGAAATAATCACCTATTCAGTTGCAGGTTTTCAGTTACCAATTGCCAGCGGCCTCCGCTTTCAACTGAAAACTGAAAACCGAGAACAAAAACTTAAAACAAAATGAAGGAATATAAATATAAGATCAACGGCAACGAATACACGGTTGCTGTCGATAACATTGAAGGCAATATTGCCCACATCCAGCTCAATGGCGTCGCCTATGACGTCGAGCTGCCCGAGCAGTCCAAGGCCGCTCCCGCCGTTAAGCGCGTCGCTGTGAGCGATGCTCCCGCTGCCGCTCCCAAGCCCGCTGCCCGCAAGGCTGCTCCCGCTGCTGCCGGTGGTCACGTGATTGAGTCGCCGCTTCCCGGTGTTATCAAGGACATCTTTGTCAAGGTGGGTCAACAGGTGAAGGCCGACGACGTGGTATGCATCCTCGAAGCCATGAAGATGGGCAACGAGATTCACGCTGGCGTTGACGGTACTGTCAAGAGCATCGAGGTATCGAAGGAGGATTCGGTACTCGAGGGTAACACAATCATGGTAATTGGCTAATTAAAGTCTTCAGTTTTTTAGTTTTAAGTTTTCAGCGGCATCCGCATTAAGTTGAAAACTGACAACTGAAAACTGACAACTGAAAACTAAAAAGCTATGATACTGCTTGACAATTTCCTGTTTACCAAGTTGTTAGATTTCTGGCATTTCACCGGATTCTACAACTTTGATTGGACTAACCTGATCATGATTCTGGTGGGTTTGTTCTTCATCTACCTCGCCATCAAGCATGATTTTGAGCCTATGCTGCTCGTTCCCATCGGCTTCGGTATCCTGATTGGTAACATACCGTTCCAGCCCGGCAACGAGATCGGCATCTATGAGGACGGTTCAGTGCTCAACATCCTATACCAAGGTGTGCGCAACGGCTGGTATCCGCCCCTCATCTTCCTGGGCATCGGCGCGATGACCGACTTCAGCGCCCTGCTAGCCAATCCCAAGCTGATGCTTGTGGGTGCAGCTGCACAGTTTGGTATCTTCGGTGCCTACATGATTGCCCTGTTCCTGGGCTTCATGCCTGACCAGGCCGGTGCCATCGCCATCATTGGCGGTGCCGACGGTCCCACTGCTATCTTCCTGTCGTCCAAACTGGCACCTAACCTGATGGGTGCGATTGCCGTGAGTGCCTATAGTTACATGGCGCTCGTGCCGGTAATCCAGCCGCCTATCATGCGCCTGCTGACGACCGAGAAAGAGCGCAAGATGCGCATGAAACCCGCCCGCAAGGTCAGCCAGCTGGAGAAGATTATCTTCCCCATCTTCGGTCTGTTGCTCACCTGCTTTGTCGTTCCCTCGGCAATTCCTCTGCTGGGTATGCTGTTCTTCGGCAACCTGCTGCGTGAGAGTGGCGTGACCAAGCGCCTGGCCCACACTGCCAGCAACGCGATGACCGACATCGTGACCATCCTGTTGGGTATGACCGTGGGTGCATCGACCCAGGCATCGCAGTTCCTGACCAAGGAGACCATCTTTATCTTCTTCCTTGGTTTCTGCGCCTTTGTCATCGCTACCTGCTCGGGTGTGCTGTTCGTGAAACTGTTCAACCTTATCCTGCCCAAGAGCAAGAGGTTGAACCCGCTGATTGGCAACGCCGGTGTATCGGCTGTGCCTATGGCAGCACGCATCAGCAACGACCAGGGCTTGAAGGCCGATCCCAGCAACTACCTGCTCATGCACGCCATGGGTCCCAATGTGGCCGGCGTGATCGGTTCGGCAGTAGCCGCTGGTGTCCTCCTGGGCTTCCTGGGATAAAGCGACATTATTTCAATTCAACAAAAATCAGGCGACCCGAATGGGCCGCCTGATTTTATATAATAATAAGGAAATAACGGAATAAATGGAGAGGACGAATGCTTGGAGCGCCCTCTACTGATTAATGCTTGAACATGCGGTCGATGGTGCGCTTGTCCTCGCGTTCCTTGATGGACTGGCGCTTGTCGAACTGGCGCTTGCCTCGTGCCGTAGCAATGACCAATTTGGCCAGACCGCGTTCGTTAATGAAGAGACGCAAGGGGACAATGGCGATACCAGGCTGCTGGGTGTCGCGGGCGATGCGGCGTATTTCCTTGCGGTTGAGCAGCAGCTTGCGGTCGCGATGGGTGGTGTGGTTGTTGTAGGAACCGTAGCTGTACTCGGCTATGTACATATTCTTGACCCAAATCTCACCATTGATGACCATGCAATAGGTATCGGTCAAGCCACACTTGCCTTGACGGATGGACTTGATTTCGGTGCCAGTGAGCACAATGCCCGTAGTGAACGTCTCGATAATCTCATAGTCGAACGTTGCCTTGCGGTTCTTGATGTTGATTGTATTGTGATTATTGTTTGATGCCATAATCAGTGGTCATTACTTAATGATAAACAGGTGGTCCATGATGGTTATCAACAAGAAAGGCAAGCCCAGCAGCAAGAGCGATGAAATGAGCACAAACTTGGGCACCTTTTCCTTCCTGACATAGAGATTGTCAGTACCACGATATACCATCCATGGCAGATACGCCATCAGGAACAACACCGGAGTGAAATCGTCGGGTAACAGGTTTCTCAGGATGAGCAGCAGCACCATGAAGATGAGATTGTAGAGGATGAAATCGCTCATACGTGCCGTCCCACCCTCGGTTTTAACCAGCTCAGGATAAAAACCGCCGAGCAGATAGACAATGATAAAGTAGGCGACAAAAAAAGAGGAAACCATCACAATACCATTCAGCAACGAATAGCTGAAAGTCAATGTGCGGTCATAAATCATTGGCACAAAGCAAGATAGAGCCAAAATAACAAGCAGTGGGACGTAAACGCTTCTCATTACTTTTCCCACAGGAATGTTAGACTCATTAATGAGTTCCCACCCGTATTTAGGGGCGGTAATCACACAGAATATGTTATGCCAGATGCTCATACTGATTTTTTGCGGGTGCAAAGATACATAATAATTTAGAAATAGAATCCTGTTAAGCCAAGAATTAAGGAAAACAAAAATCATGCCATTTTTTGGATTTCACAAAAAAATAGTAATTTTGCAATCACTGACAGTCTTTATATTCACTCTATCAATCAATTACAAGATGAAAAAATTACTATTTGCAACTGCTGCTGCCCTGCTGATGCTGGGTTCATGCAACCATAAAGGCAAGGCCGCCATTGAGAACATCATGACGCGCACGAGCATCCGCCAGTTCAAGAACCAGCCTGTTGAACAGGAAAAAATCGACATCCTGCTCAAGGCAGCCATGGCGGCTCCCACTGCCGTAAACCTGCAGCCCTGGCATTTCATCGTTATCGACGACAAGGCCACCATCGACCTGTTGTCAGGAAATCAGCCCACCAATGCACCACTGCTGATTGCCTTGTGCGGTGACACCGACAAGACCATGATGCCCGACGGAAAGACCAAACTGCCCGACTTCTGGGTTGAGGACGTGTCGGCAGCAACCGAGAACCTGCTGCTTGCCGCCCATGCCCTGGGACTGGGAGCCGTGTGGACCGGTGTCTATCCCGCCATGGAACGTACCGCCGAAGTGGCCAATGTGCTGAATTGCCCAAAGAACATTGTTCCGCTGGCTGTTGTGCGCGTGGGTTACCCTGACGAATCCCCTGAGCCCAAGAACAAGTTCAAGGAGGAGAACATCAGTTACAACAAATTCGGCGGCAAGAAACAGTAAGATACACGCCCGAGCCGAGTAAACCTCACGCCAAGCCTCAAGGTTATGTTACCTTAGTGGCTTGGCGTGATTTTTCTGTCATTTATTGCTGATAAAGGATTTCCTGCAGCAACTATTAAAAGAGGAATGTGTGGTAGAGCTCAGGCGTATAGATGCTTGACGGATTGAGGAATGCCTTAAGAATCTCGTAATAGACATAATAGAAATTCAGGAATGCAAGC
>CACZAC010000072.1 GCA_902779125.1 uncultured Bacteroidales bacterium
GCCTATTGTCAAGAACAAGACCGTTATTGAGTATGAGTCCTTGCGGCAGTATGACGTGAAGATCCAGCCCGCGGTCTTCTATGGGGACAACATCAAGCTCGATGAGGCACGTTGTGACGGCTTCAGCGCAAACTATCGGTCGGCGACCCCTGAGAACGTGTTCTTTGACGACTCCCGCGTGTGCTATTTCGATGTGACTCTGGGCAAGTGGGGCCGAAAGCGCAGGATGACCTATGAGCGCACATTCACCGACCTGCACTACTTCACGCGCATCGTGCTGGGCGAGCAATACTTTGTCAAACACAAGACGGTGACATTCATCATGCCCAAGGAATTTGAGCATTACCGGCTGATCGACAAGAACATGTCCCCGGCAGTTACCATCGAACACAAAGACAAGGGCGGAAGTAGGGTAGTGACCTACACAATCAACGACATGGCGCCGATCAAGCAGGAAGAAGCCATGCCGACCGTGGCCAGCGTCTATCCCACGGTGTTTGTCGTGGGGTCGTTCAAGGATGCCGCCGACATGTTTGCCTGGGGACGGCAGCTGTCGGATGTCGATACCACCATACCGTCTTTGAACGATATACTGGCGGACATCAACCGTGAATGCCATAGTGACCTGGACAAAATCAGGAACACTTATGCCTGGGTGCAGAACAATATACGCTATGTCGCTTTTGAGGCGGGTGTGAGCAAGCACCGGCCCGATGCCTCTGCCGAGGTCGTGCGCAAGCGTTACGGCGACTGTAAAGGCATGGCGTTGTTGCTGAAAACGCTGCTCGTGGCCCAAGGCTTTGATGCCCGCTTGACCGACGTGGGCACCCGTGAGGCCTCGTGCCTGATGAGCGAGATTCCAACCCTCGCTGCCATCAACCATGCTATCTGCACATTGGAGTGGCAGGGCAAAACCTATTACCTGGACGCCACCTGCAACCATATCCCGCTGGGCCACATTCCCAGCAATGTGCAGGGCATGGAAGTCATGGTCGAGGAACCGGGAGGAGTCCCCTCGTTGCGCACCGTGCCCGTTCTCCCCGCCAGTGCCAACTGCGACAGCGTTAGAATCGACCTGTCAATGAACCGCCAGTTCCAGCTGACAGGAAAGGCCTCACGCTGGTTCAAGGGCGACATGAAGGAGATGATGCTGAGCATGCTTGACGACAATGAGGCTGCCGACCGCATGCAGTTCATGAACAATGCCCTTAACGATAAGGATCACGCCAACAAGATTGAAGGTGCCGCATGGCAAGATAAGGACTGCCGCAGCGAGTGGGCAGTCGTTGCCGCGACCATGACTGACGGGCACTCGGTCGAGCAGGTCGAGAATGAGCTGTTTGTCGAGCTGGATCCCGATAACATGCTGATGACCGCCCCCATCGACACCACCGACCGCAAGAACGACTATGTACTGCCTTTCCCATGTCGCCAGGTGCGAGAAGTGGCATTAACCCTGCCCATTGGTTACAGATGCGAACAACTGCCTGATGACTATGACCGCCATACCGATGTAGCGGACCTATCATGCACCTTCAGACAAGAAGGCAACACGGTCATTTACCGCAAGGTGATGTCATTGCACCATCCCCGTGTGCCGCTTGATAAGATCATGGCATGGAATGCACAGCTCAAGCAGTGGAGCGAGCATGCCCACGAGCAGATTGTGCTTGTCAAGAACTAGTGGAGAATAGTTGAGACTATTATACAACCAATTGCAAAACGATATGAGACAATCAATTATTAAATGCTTGGCATTGCTGGTGATGCTGCTGGCGCTGACCCCGGCACATGCCGATGACGAGAAAAAGTACCTGAAATTTGCAGCTGAACTGCGCGAGAAGGTATGGAGTGACGACGACCCGATGTTCAAGAACTACAATTGCCCGCAGCAGTACAGTGATCCCAATGTGTGTTCAGCGGTCATCCTGGCAAGCTGCACTGATGCCGAGGTGACCCGCAAGTCTCGCTTTTACATGACGCTGTGGATTCCCCAAACCAGCAAGCAGCTAGGACGCCATGAGCTCAACCGCATGCTCATCAAGCTCAATGATGCTGCGGCGCTGAAGAAATTCTCGGAATTTGACTATTCCACGTTCAAGAAGGCACGTTCGGGTGCATTCACCGATGAGCATCGTCAGGTGCTGGGCGTGCGCGTGATCAAGCCCGACGGGCGTATAGTAGATGTCAACACCGACGACTACATGACCACTCGCGAGGGCAAGAAGGATAAGGACGTGAGCCACAAGCTGGCAGTCCCGGGCCTCGAAGTGGGCGACATTCTTGACATCTTCACTTATGACGAACTCGTTGTCCACGACCGCAACGTGCCGCACTTCAGGTTCTGGTTTCTGGAGGAGTATCCTATCGTCAAGCAAAAGGTAAGATGTGTCATCGACAAGAAGTTTACGGTGCAGTACCGTACCCTCAACGGCGCTCCCGACTTTGCCAGCAGCCTTGACGACGAGGGCAACACCGTGCTCGAGGCCGAAGTCAACAATATGAACAAGGTAGAACCCACGCTGTGGTACAATCCCATCGAGCAGTCACCCGTCACCCTGCTCTATATCTTTGACAAGAGCGTGACCAAAAAGCAGATGAAGAGTGTCAAGAATCGTGATGTGCAGGCCAACCCCGACTTCAGCAGCATCCTGGCCGATGACCTCAACTTCATGAAGGTCGACAAGAAAATCATCAAGGAGTATCTGGACTGGCCCGAGAACAAGAAGCAGATGAAAGACGAGCTCGCTACCGCTAAAAAACTGGCAGACAAAGAGGAGGCCGCCAAGCTCATCTACACTGGCCTGCTGTACACTTACAGGGCGTTTGACAAATATGACACCTATTCGCCATTCCGCTTGATGCTGATGATGAGCGAGATGCTGGATATGCGGGACATTCCCTACCAGTTTGTCGTCACCACCGACTATGAGAATGAACCGCTCGATCAGCTCATCTACAGCGGCAACACGAGCTGGCTCATCAAGACCGAGGGCGGCACCTACTTCGCTCCGCCCACCTACCAGGGGACCACAGCAGGACTGTTACCCGCCTGTTTCCAAGGGCGCCGTGCTGCAGTGGTGAACAAGCTCAAGGGCGACAAGTCCCAAAGCGACATGGTAACCCTGCCGCAGTCCACTGCCGACGACAACGTCAACCAGGTGACCGTAAATGCCAGCATCGACGGGATGGCTATGGACATTGAGCGTACCGAGTCGCTCACTGGCGCCATGAAGGAGTCTATCGCCACCATCATGACCGATGAGCAAGAGTTTGATGCCTATGACCAGTACCTGGGGCGCAAAAAGCCCTACATGGAGCGTATTGCAGGAGGTGCGAAAAAAGGCACGGCGCAGAAGTTTGCCAAGGGCCGTGAAGATCAACAGGATGATTTCAAGGAGGAAATCAAGGGCTATCATGATCAGGCCGCTGCCAGCGTCATCAGTAGCGAGATACTGGGCACCGGCATCAACCCCAGTGAGCCCGCATTCGTCTATAAAACCCGTTACACGATGGACGGCTGGGTGAAACGCGCCGGCTCCAACCTGGTGGTGAGTGCCGGTAAACTGATTGGTGCACAAAGCAAGGTCGAGGGCAGTGACCGCCGCCGCACCTTCGATGTGAACAGGCGCTGCCCAGCGTTGGTCAGTTGGAATATCACCATCAATGTGCCCAGCGGCTATCAGGTGTCACAAGAGAGCCTGGCCAAACTGCAACAGCAGATAAAGAACTCAGCAGGCGAATTCAACGCCACTGCCAGTATCGAGGGCAATCGGCTGACGCTGGCGGTCAATATGCGTTACAACAAGGGTGACTATCCAGTATCGCAGTGGCAGGATCTGCTGCAAATCATTGATGCTGCCGACGAATTTACCACCCGCCAAGTCGTATTCAAGAAATAAACCGACAAAAATAATGATAAGATAATGAAAAAGACATTCATAACATTACTCGTGCTCTTGAGCGCGCTTGTGGCAAGAGCTGACATGGGCGAATTTGCCCTGGGAACACAGGCCACCTATGGGACCCATAAAAAAGCGGTGGCGGCTGGTGTGTCGCTGAAGTATAATTTCTTCTATCACTGGCGCATCAACCTGCTTGCCGACTTTTACTTCAAGAAAAATGACGTGTGGAGCACCGATTTTGCCCTGGAGCATAATTACCTCATTTATTTGGGCGATAAGGTGAGGCTGTTCCCGTTGGCTGGATTAGGATTACAAATCGATCATATCACCTTTGAGGGCTTAGGTGGCAGGGAAACGGATAGCGATGAGCACATGACCGCCTTCGCTGGCCTTGGCGCGGAATACCTCATCGGTGAGCACCTGATGCTTGACGTCAAGTCAAAGTGCCACTATAATGGAGACAAGACCCAAGGGCTTTTCAGCATTGGGGTAGCTTGGCGATTCTGAAAAGACGATTTCTGTGCTATAATTTTTTTATAAATCTTAAAAAACTCAGTTACAATGAAAAAGGTTTTATTGATTATGTTGATGGCCGTCACTTCGATGATGGCAAGTGCCGACGTGGGCGAGTGGTCCCTTGGCGGTCAGTTTGTGTTTGGCACCGAGGGCAGCATGCCCGGTGTGGGTTTGAAGTTCCAGAGCAACTATTCCCACGCATGGCGTTCGGCCGTTTCGGGCAATTACTACTTCAAGAAGAACGGCGTGTCCTGCTTTGACCTCAACGCCGAGCAGCACTACCTGTTTGAGTTGGGCGACAAGATCCGTCTCTATCCTCTTGCCGGTATCCGTGCAGCATTCTGGAAAGTGGATGACATCAATGCCAACATGGGTGATGTCCACATCAAGGTCGATGGTGACAGCGAAATGAAGATCGGCTTCAACGTGGGTGGCGGTATCGACTACCTCATCGGCGATCACCTGATGCTCAACGGCGAAATCAAGTATGAGTACCTCAAGAATGCCGACTGGGTACTCTTCTGCGTAGGCGTGGGTTACCGCTTCTGATACCCCACAGAGCGGATTTAAACCCCTGGACGCACACGGCCATGGATGACCAGCTGCCGCACCCCGGCGCTTCATCCATGGCCTGTGTAATCTACGGCATTTTTATCAAATGTCAAAATGGCGTAGAGTTGGGTATCCTTTAATGAAATTATCGAGACTGCCTGATGGCAACCCCGATAATGACATGTTTTGAAAGGATGAATTCAATACTTCAGCACATCCTTGACTGAGTAGATCTTACTCAAGGCGTCAAAGGAGAAATACTGGTCGTCCATAATCATGTAGTCTTCCCGCTGAGAGCGGGACAGGCGCTTGATGTCGGGAAACATCGATACAGGGACTATAACGACTCTGCCATCGGTCAGATAAACGGCCATAGCACCCCGTTTCATGCCGAAATCAAGTTTCTTGATACCTAAATTAGTGTCCTTGTACTTGCACATAGTTGATTACTTATACTTTTTAATAGTTGTTTTCTTACCAGCAAACACGTCATCAATGCTGCGGTTCAGTTCTTCCCAGTGCTCGTCAATAGCTTGCATGATAGCTCGTTCCTCATTGGAGGAGAGTTCAGACCATGCTATTTCAATCTTTTTCTCGCCATTTTCCTCTATCCATATTTTAGCGACAGTCTGGCCTCTGTGGGATCGTTTACTCCCCGGGCGCACGACATGAATATGACGCCTGTTTTCGGATGCATCAGCAGGGAAAACGGAGAGGATAAAACTGAGAATGATAGCAAGTTTGCCCATATCATCGATGTTTGTTTTTGCAAAGGTAACACAAAAACATGAGACGAACCGTCGACAATTGTGTTTTTTTACTGCCGTTGAAGGATAATCCTAGCCAGACTTATTTCTCTAGCGCCTTGGCGGTTTATCGTCAATGGCTTCAGCGGTAGTTGTTGACGAAGTCGTCGAGGTTGTTGACGCCGAGCTTCTTGGCTATCTGGATTTTCTTGTTGGAGACGGTGCCCAGGCTGCTGTATTTCATGCAGATCATGATGACCGTGCGGGAGAAACCGTAGCAGTACAGGGCCAGGAAGTTCATCTCGCTCTCGTTGAGCGTTCCACCGGCGATACGCTGTGCCTCGTCGAGCACACCGCTGTGCAGCTCATTGGTCAGGCTGTGCAGGTTGTTCCAGTAGGAGTCGGTGGGGATAGCACCCTCGACGGGCAGTGTCATCACTTCGTTGAACTTGCGGGTAAAATTCGTCTCGTTGGGCTGATAGGACAACTCCAGCAGCTGGCGAATCACCTGTATCTGGTTATCGACGATATCACCTGTATCTGGTTATCGACGATGGAACGCATCTCGTCACTCTTGCGCTGCTTGGCTTCCAGGGCCGCAAGTTCCTCGCCCATGCGCTCTTTACCTTGCAACTCGTCCTGTGCGGCCTTCAGTTCCTGTTCCCGAGTGCTGATGGTTGCTCTCATTTGCTCCAGGCTTGCTAGCGACGCATCGAGGTCGGCGCGTTGCAATTCATATTCGGTCTCCTTCTGCTTCAGGCGGCTGCGGTAGCGCCATGCCAGGAAGGTCACGCCCAGCGCCAATAGGGCCAGCAACGCAGCCAGCAGGATAGCACCTCTCGTGCGGGACTCGCTCTTCACCTTCTTGAGCTCTTCCAGCTGGATGTCATATTTCTTCTCGATAGCCAGGTAATTCTTGTTGACGTTGGCCACCAGTATCGAGTCGGCCATCTCGTTGGCACGGTCATAATAGGTGGTGTATTTATCCCAGTCCTTGTTGGCTTTGGCGATTTCACTCATGAGCCGACAATACATGACCGTGTCACTGGTGTGGTTGCTCATCATGCCGCTAGCGGGCACATGATTCAGATAGTAGAGGGCCGAATCTGGCCGCCCCAGGTTCAGATAGGTCTCGGCAGCGACATAGTGTGCGCGTGGATGGTCAATCTCATCCTTGCCGGCTGCTATGGCTTTCAGGATATCAACC
>CACZAC010000073.1 GCA_902779125.1 uncultured Bacteroidales bacterium
CCCCCGATGAATCAGCCAACTTCGCTCTGCTCAGCTGCCTGATTTATCGGGGGTTACCCAAAGGCCACCCTTCGGGTGTCAATTGACTGGCAAATAAATCGATTCAATAATCCCGCCAACGGGTTTAATCTAATTATTCCGATGATGAAGAAATCACTTTTTACCTTGATGCTGATGCTCATGTCGGCAATCGTTCTTAACGCACAGAGTTTGACAGCCCATCAATGGGGCACCAAACTCACCGATGAGGACGGCAAGGATGTGCTCGTGGCTTTGGCATTTGATAAAAACGGAGCATGCGAACTCCTCGTCGGCGCCGAGCATCAGATGAAAGAAGATGGTGTGCCCATCACCATCACGGGCAATGTGACCGTTCCCGGCACCTATACCCTGGATGGCAAAAACCTGACCATGGATCTTAACCGTGGCAAAGCAGAGGTCGATTTTGACTATGAAATCAAGGGAATGGACGCCAAGACCAAAGCCAAGATGGACAAGCAGATCAGGGGAGAACTCAACGGCATGAAAGGCGAATTCAAAAATACTATGCTCAACGGCATGCCCAAGATGCACAAGATGAAAATCATCAAGCTCACCAGCAGTGAACTCACCCTCCAGATTGACAACGGACGCGAAATGCCCTTCTACGCATTATAACGATTAACCCATCATCACAACACAACCACGAGGGTGTGTCATAATTGCGACTCGGTAATATAACCGTGCTATCGCACGGGAAAGTTTGTGCAAACCGAAGGCAATGATGCTTGCATCAATTGCTAAGGCGCTGCCAAACTTCGGGAAATTAAACAAATTATTAAATTAAAATTGATACTATTATCATATTAATAAAAATTTTATAATTAATTTGATTAATTTCCCGCCGCCAGTCCCAACTGATGACACCCTAAAAGCCAAGAGAGAGAGTGTATCGGCAAAAAAAACCGCCAGGCCGTAAAAAAACCTTAGCGCCTTAGCGTGAGGCAATGCGATGCGGATGCCAACTCTAAACTCTAAACCCTAAACTCTAAACCGCTCGCAACGCGAGCATCAACACGGATGTCATTGTATTTATTGTATTTATTGTTTTCCTTTTTTCCTTTTTTTCACTTCATCGAATTAACTTTTATGACTTTTCTCAGTCTAACAATTAAACGAAGCCAAGATAAACGCTTCAGGGAACCAGATTATTTGGGTATTGAACAATCCGAGTGATGCATTAATCTGGCATCTTGCTGTTTATTAATTGGAAAAAAATATCAACTCTAAAAAACGACATGACTATGAAACGATTCTGGAAATTTAAAACACTGGTCACGGTTGCCATGCTGACCGTCCTGCAAGCCTGCGTCTGTGATGACAGCATGCTCAATGTTAATGCCGAAGAGCCGCCTGCACAACATAAGAAAATCTCATTGACCGAAGCCCAACGCCAGATGCGTGACAACAACAATGAGTTCGCATGCAACCTGTTCCGCACCATCAACGCACAGAAAACAGGAGATGCCAGCACCATCGTGTCGCCCATCAGCGTGAGTTTTGTGCTGGGAATGCTCAACGATGGTGCCGACGGCGATACGCGCCAGCAGATTGCTGACGTGCTAGGGCTGGGCAATTCGGTAGAGGAAATCAACCTGTTCTTCAAGAAGATGATTGAGGAGGCCCCCTATGTCGACACCCAGGTAACGGTAAAAATCGCCAACAGCATCGATGTCAACTCGGGATTGGGCATCAGCCTCATCCCGCAGTACGAGGCCGACATGATGAAGTATTACAAGGCCCCGGTCTATGCGATGGATTTCAACGAAAACAGTAACTTGGCGTTCATCAACAAGTGGTGCAACACCAACACCGACGGCATGGTTCCCAGTATTCTTGACGAGCTCAACCCCCTTGCCGCCATGTATCTGCTCAACGCCGTCTATTTCAAGGCCAACTGGACCGAGAAATTTGACCCCAAGGAAACCCGCAACATGTACTTCACGAAGCAGAATGGCACTAACGTCGAGCGTAAAATGATGCACCTCAAAACAAAGGCTGACTATGCCAAGAACGACTTGTACAAGATGCTGTGCTTGCCTTATGGCAGCAAAGGCTACTGCATGTATCTGTTGCTGCCCAACGAGGGAAAGACTATCGACGATGTTATCCAGAGCCTCACTTCACAGTCACTTGACAATCAGCGGTTAAACACTTTTTCGGCTGCTGTCGATATCCTGATTCCCCGTTTCACCACCGAAAACGAGACAAAGCTTGAAAATGTACTCTCATCGATGGGAATGCCGCTGGCATTTGATTATGACCTTGCCGATTTCCCCAATATGGCCCAAGGGTACAATCTGTATGTCTCGATGATGAAACAGAAGGCAAAAATCGAGGTCAACGAGGAGGGCACCAAGGCTGCTGCGGTCACGGTTGCCGAGATGACAAATAGATCATCGAGCAGCCTATCAGGTTACACGTTCCACGCCACGCGCCCATTTGTCTATTTCATCATGGAAGAGAGCACGGGCTCAATCTTCTTCATGGGCACCTATTGCGGCGACTGATAAGCCCCAATCGTCCCAATACATTTGCAGATTATATCACAGTTCCGCAGGTGGGCTATTTGTTTCCACCTGCGGAACCTGCGATGATTAGTCATTTGTCTGGCAGAAGCTCCGTTAGGAGCGCTCAGGTCATAGGCAGGGGTCTAACGAGGCGAAGCCGAGTGTAACCCCTGCAATTGTGAGCATGGAAGTCTTAGCCCCGTCGGGGCGACAGGATAATCAGAACTCGAGAGGAATGGTGAGCTTGACGATGATATTGCGTCCCATGTTCAATACACCCTGGCGTCCGGTAACAGGATTGACCTCGGCATATTTGAGTCGGCTCAAGTGGCTCTGATAAGCCTTATTGGTGAGGTTGGTTCCCATCAGGCTCAGGCATGCCACACGCTGTCCCTTGAACATGATATCGGTGCCGATGGCGGCATTGAGCAGGCAATAGGCAGGCGTGGCGGTTTCGGTGTTATCGGCACGGTAGTAATGGTCCTGCTTGAAGTTATAGTCCACTCCCAGCGAGACGAAGGCATTGTTCAGCACACGGCCGTCATGCAGGATTTCCCACTTGATATCCGACTGCCAACGCGGGGCCGGAGTGAACGGCAGGTACTTCGATTCCTCGGGCTGGTGCAGTTGCACGGCATTGACCAGGGCAAAACTGGTGCCCAAGTGCAGGAAATGCCAGGGATGGATATCCAGCGCCAATTCCCCACCCAGCAACTGGGCATCACCGCTGTCGTAGCGATAGGTCATGAACTCATCGATAATGACCGCACCCGTGCGGTGGATGAAGATATAGTTGTCGATGCGGTTGCTGAACAGTGACAGCTGCGCATCCAGCCAGGACGTGGTCAATTCGGCACCCAGGTCGAACTGCAGGCTGAACTCGGGCTTGAGGTCGCGGTTACCCACCTCGTAGCGCAGCGAACCCTCGTGCACACCGTTGCTGGCCAGCTCGCTTATGTTGGGGGCGCGGAAACCACGGGCGGCGTTGGCCCTCAGGTCCAGGTGCTCGTTAGCGTGCCACACGGCGCCCACGCTGGCGGTAAAGCCGTTGAAGTTGCGCTTGAAGGCCTGGAAGCGCACGTCGCCCATTTCCGTCAGTCTGCGGCTATCGAGGTGGCGGTTGTCAAAACGCATACCTCCATTCAATGCCCAGTTGCCGACGTTGGCGGTTGTCGTGACGAAGACACCAAAGTCAAACAGGTTATAGTTGGGAATCAGGAACTCGTTGCCCTTGTTGAGCGAACTCTGCCACATGCCGCTCACGCCGCTGGTGATGCGCCAGTCTTCGCCCAGGCGCCGCGTCACGTAGTGGACGTTGTAGTTCACCGTGTGCAGCTTGAGGTAAAGCCCGTACTCATCAGGGTAATCAAACTCCTGGCGGCGGTTCTGCTGGTAGGCCAGCACGGCATTAAGTCTCCCCTCCCCCACATAGAACGCATTGTCAAGCACGGCCTTGTAGTGATACACCTGCTGGTAAGGCAGGCCGTGGTGATAGGTCTTGGCATCGGTATAAGGTTGCTCCAACTCGCCCGTCAGCGGGTCACGCCAGCCCTCGGCAATGCTCGGCGTCAGGTGGAAATAGGAGCCCGTCAGGCGCGTGTGGCCCCAGGCCTTGTTGACACCCAGCATTCCCGACAATGCGCGCTCACGGAACTGCGTGTTGGGCACATAGCCATCGATAGGCGTTTTGTAGGCATGGGCGAACTTGTCGCCATAGCGGATGTTCCATGACAGGCCCTGCTTGTTGCCGCCGAAGTTGAACGAATAGTTCACCAGGCCGCTGTTGGAATGGTATTCAGTGTTCACGTTCACGCGCATCTTGCCCAGCGGCACCACGGGGTCGGTGTTGAGTTTGAGCACTCCTGCCAGGGCATCCGAGCCGTAGAGCAGACTCGCGGGACCCTTGAGCACCTCTACCGAACTCACCGCATTGCCGTCAATCTCCACACCGTGCTCGTCGCCCCACTGCTGCCCCTCCTGGCGCACGCCGTCGGCAACGACGACCACACGGTTGTAACCCAGTCCGCGGATGACGGGTTTAGAGATGCCGCTACCAGTGCTCACCTGCGACACGCCGGGCAGTTTGGCAACCGCGTCAACGATGTTGGTAGCAGGGGTCATGCGCAGGCTGTTACGGTCAACGACACCTGCAGGCATCGACATATCCTGCATCTTCACTGCACCGGTCGGACCGGTGACAACCACTTGTTTGAGTTCTATGTGGCGAAAGAACACGTCGGTCGAGTCCAGCACGACCGCTTCTTGCGCTACCGCCGTGCCAACGCACGCTAGCAGCAGAAGAATCGAAAGGTATGATTTCATTCTGTGATTCTTTTTAATGATTAAACGGGATGTTGTTGCTTGTGATGGTGTATCATCAAGCGTGACTACATGTTTAGTCAGTCTAGCGTTTGAGAAAATCTAAGCAGAAATTGTCATAAAAATTTTGTTTGATTTCTCGCGCGTAGCACGATTCTAGTTGTGACAAATGTATGACACAACCTCAAGTGCTAATGTATCACAGAACGAACGGGGGAGCACGCAGCGAGGGATGCACAACGGCCCTGACAACGGGCTCATTGGGCAAGAAATACTCCAAATGGACTGCCGTTTGCTTCACCACTAGGTCGGCGGCCATGCGGGGAACATCTATCTGTGTGCTGAGGAAACGGCACGACAGGCACTCATCAATGTGATGGTTGCTTGCAGTGATGTGGCCCGAGTGGTGAGCGGCTGTATGGCATTGGCATTGCTCGCAGTCTATTGCCTTGGAGAAATCGTTAAGCGAATGCACATGAAGCGAAGCAAGCAACACCATCGGCACATAGACCGATAGCATCACCCAGGCAAACAGTCGTTGCCTGCGAGTGACACCGTTATGTGTATGCTTGCAGTTCATCGCCCGCAAAGGTAATGGTATTTTTCAAAAAACAAATCCCAAACCACAATAATTCAGATTATTTAAGCAATCCTAGCCGATTTGTTTTCAGTCAAGCCCATAACTGTGTTCAGAGACAAACCATGTGTGTCATCATAATTATTTGTTGCTGATTGAATCGCACTGCGCACGAGAAATTCAACAAAATAATCAATGAAATTATAATACAAACCCGTTGGCGGAATTAATTGCATAAGTAGAGTGTACGCGAAAATGCCTAGGTGACTATGGCAAAAACGCCCAAAGGGCGGTCATTTGAGTAACCGTGGGTGATGCAAACTGCTGAGCGGTAGCGAAGTGGTTTGCAT
>CACZAC010000074.1 GCA_902779125.1 uncultured Bacteroidales bacterium
GGTCATGATGGGATTGGCGGGATTGGAGATGTAGGGACCCTCGATGTTCTTGCTGCGGGCTATCGTGAGCGAGTGGGCGAGCTCGGTGCCGCCCTCCGAGATGAGCAGATAGTAGTAGCCGTCTTTTTTGTAGATGTGCGGTGCCTCGGGATAACGGCCGCCGTCGCCGCACCACAGGGCAACGCTCTCGGTGAGCTGTTCGCCCGTCTTGTCATCTATCTCGCACAACCAAATTTTGTCGCCGGGGTTGCTCACCATGTAGCAATGGCCGTCTTCCCAGTAGAGCGACGGGTCGATGCCTTGCTGCTTGAGCCAGATGGGCTCGCTCCACGGGCCGCGCGGGTCGGTGGCGGTGACCATGAAGTTGCCGCCGTTGCCCACGTTAGTCGTAATCATGTAGAAAGTGCCCTCGTGATAGCGAATGGTGGTGGCATAGATGCCCAACCACGACGAGGCTTGGTTGAGCGGCAGCTGCGAGTCACGGGTCAGCACGTTGTCGATTTGCTCCCAGTTCACCATGTCGGTGCTGTGATAAATGGGCACGCCGGGGAAGAACTGGAAAGTGGAGTTGACAACATAGTAGTCGTTACCGACGCGGCAAATCGACGGGTCGGGGTTGAAGCCCGGTATGACTGGATTCAGATAGGCTCCTGCGGGCTGTGCCGTGAGCTGCAAGGCTGTGATGACACTTGCCGCTAGCCATATCAATCGATGAAACTTCATTATGTGATTAATTGGTTATTAATAGCTGAATTCAACATAGCAGCCCTCGTCGCTGGAGTTGGTGCTCAGGTAGGCACGGAATTTTCCAGGTTCAACGGTCCAGCTATGGATGGCTTCGCTATAGTATTTCAGGTCATCGAGCGTGATGGTGAACTCCGCCATCTTGGTTTCGCCGGGGGCGAGATTGAGCTTGACGAAGTTCTTGAGTTCCTTGCGCGGGCGGTCAACGCTGCACTCCATGTCGCCGATGTAGAGCTGTACGATTTCCTTGCCTGCCACCTTGCCCGCATTGGTCACGGGAACGCTCACAGTGATAGGGGCGTCGTTGGTGATGATGGGCGAGGAGAGCACGGGCTCGCCATACTTGAAGGAGGTGTAGCTCAGGCCGTAGCCGAACGAAAACTGCGGCTTAACCTTGCGGGTGTCGAAGTGACGGTAGCCGATGTAGATGCCCTCGCTGTAGTAAACCTGCTTGTTCACGCCGGGATAGGCCTTGGCGCCGTATTCATAGTAGGGATAGTCCTCGATGGTCTTGGCGAAGGTGACGGGCAGTTTGCCGCTGGGGTTGACCTTGCCGCTAAGCACACCGGCCAGCGCCTCGCCGCCCATCGAACCCAGGTACCAGCAATGCAGCAGGCCCTTGATTTTGTTGAGCCAAGGCATGGCATAGGGGTTGCCGCCAAAGGTGACGACAATCATATTCTTCTGGATTTTGGCGAGGCCCTCGATGAGTTCGTTCTGTTCAAATGACAGGTCATAGCCCAGGCGGTCGCCGTTCTCGCAGTCCTCCTTGTGGTTCTTGTTCAGACCGCCGATGTAGATGATGAGGTCGGCATTTTTGGCCTTGCGCAGGGCCTCTTCTCTCAAGCGTACGCGCTCCGAGGGGGAGACTTCGTCCACATGGTCATACAAGGCTCGGCCCGAGAGATAACCCTGGGCATAATCCACCTTGTCGCCATAGAGTTTCTTGATGGCCTCGAGCGGACTGATGTCGCGCAAGGTCTTGAGCTCCGATGAGCCGCCGCCCTGAGTGAGGCTGCGGGTGGCATTCTCGCCCACAACGAGAATCTTCTTGTAACGCTCGGGGGCGATGGGCAGGATGTTCTTCTCGTTGCGCAGCAGGGTGATGCCTTCCTCGCCGATGGCTTGGCAGGCCTCGTAGTGGTCCTCGCTGCACTGCTTGCCGATGACCTTGTCGGGGTTCATGCAGGTGCGGAACATGGTGCGCAGCACGCGGCGAACCTTGTCGTCGAGATAGGACATGTCGAGTTTGCCCTCTTTGATGAGTGTCTCCATCGGGCGGGCCATATAGTAGTCGTCGTAGGTATATTCCGATTCTTTGGTCTTGCCGTCGGTATAGGAGCCCATCTCGATGTCGAGACCTCCAGTGGCGGCCTGCCAGGTGTCGGTCGTGCCGCCCCAGTCGCTGATGACGGCTCCGTCAAATCCCCACTGGCGCTTCAAGATGCCGTTAAGCAGCGAGTCGTTGTTGCAGCAGTGGATGCCTTGCCACATGTTGTAGCTGCCCATGATGCTCCACACGTGGGCTTCCTCGACGGCCTTCTTGAAGGCGGGCAGATAAATCTCGTTGATGGCACGCTCGCTGGCGTTGACATTGGCGGCAAAGCGGTCCACCTCCTGGTTGTTCATGAAGAAGTGCTTGAGGCAGCAGGCCACGCCGTTGGCTTGGGCGGCCTTGATGTAGGGCACTACCATCTCGCCAGCCAGATAGGGGTCTTCGCCCATATATTCAAAGGCGCGGCCGTTCAATGGCAGACGCGCCATGTTCACGCCGGGGCCCAGCAAGATGTCCTTGCCGCGGAAGGCGAATTCCTCGCTCAGGGCGTTGCCGTAGAGCGCTGACAAGTCACGGTTCCAGGTCGCTGCCAGACAGGTGAGCGACGGGAAGGCGACAATGCTGTCGTTGGTCCACTGGGCAGGTGACCAGGTGTTCCATTCCAGCTCCTCGCGCACGCCGTGAGGGCCATCGTCCATGTTGAGCTGACGGATGCCCAGGCGGGGCACACCGGCGCTGGTGAACTTGCTCTGGGCATGAATCACTTGGATTTTCTCATGCAGCGTCATGCGTGACAGCGCATCCTCGACGCGTTGCTCAAGGGGAGCGTTGTTATCCAGGTAAATCGGCTTCGCTTTTTGTGCCGATACGGTGGTCGTTGCCAGCATCAGGGCTATGACAATGGTCGAAAATAATCTTTTCATTATCTCTTGTTTCGGTTATTGGTTATCGGTTATCGTCTTTTGTTATTAGCTCACACATTACAGTTTGACGGTCACTTGCTTGCCGTTGTACTCTACCATCTGCCCTGCGGGATGCTCCAGGTCGAGTTTGCGGGCATTGTCGCGGTTAACGACCACCACGTTGAAGCGGCGCTGCATGAGCATGCCCTTGAACGAGCCCTTGCGCTCGCCAATGGTGAGCGTGCGCGTGGCTTCGTCGTAGTTGAAGTCGATGGTGGCATATTTGCCTTTCTCGTAGTTGTAGTTGGTACCTTCGTCCTCATAGAGCTGGAATTGGCCGTCGGCACCGGTATAGACATACAGGTTGATGAGCTCGGCGGGCTTCTCGTCGCTCCATTGTATCTCGGGACCGAAGGGAATGATGCTGCCTTCACGCACATAGACGGGAATGCGGCCATAGAGGGCATCGACGATGAGCTTTTGGCCACCGTTGATGAATTCGCCGCTGTACAGGTCATACCAGCCGCACTGCTCGGGGAAGTAAACCTGGCGGTTGCGGGCTTTGTAATAACCCACGGGGCATGCCATGAAGGCGGGGCCGAACATCCACTGGTCGTGGATATCAAACACGTTCTTGTCGCTGGCAAAGTCCATCACAAGGGCACGCATGAGCGTGTAATCCTTGAAATGGGCCCAACCGGCCATCGAGTAGAGGTAAGGCATCATGCGGTAGCGCAACTTGTGGTAATAGACGATGCTCTCATAGGCGGGATGGTCTTCGGGTGCGATGTTAAACACCTCGCGCAGGGGCCACTGGCCATGGGCACGGTACAGGGGGATGAAGCAACCGAACTGGTTCCAGCGGGCTTGCAGCTCGCGCCACTCGGTCAGGTCGCTGTTCTCGTAGCCCGTTTGGTCAAACTCTTGCTGAGCGGCGACATAGCGGTTCTCGACGCAGAAGCCTCCCTGGTCCATGCCCCAGAAGGGGATGCCTGACATCGAGAAGTTCAAGCCGGCCGTCATCTGGGCACGCATGTCCTCCCAACGGGTGCCGATGTCGCCACTCCAGGTGGCGGTTGAGTAGCGCTGTTCGCCGGCAAAACCGCTGCGGGTGAGCAGGAACACGCGCTTGTTGTTGCCCGTGGCACGCTGGCCGGTATAGATGGCGTCAGCATTGACGATAGAGTAGGCGTTGAAATATTCTGTCGAGCTGCCCAATGCGGTGGGACCTGACAGGGCCTTGCGATACCACATGGGCGTGCAGTCGCGCACGTTGGGCTCGCTGGCGTCCATCCACCAGGCGTCGATGGCATAGTTGTATTTCTTGTACAGGTTATCGTTCATCTGTTTCCAGAACAGCTTGCGGGCACCTGCGTCATAGGCATCATAGAACGAACCGCGGAATCCCAGCCAGTCGTGGATGTCGTCAACGATGGCTCGCTTGTAAATCCAGCCTTTGGCATCAAGCTGCTTGTAATTGTCGACGGTCTCATAGAACTTGGGCCAAACGCTAATCATGAATCGGCCACCCATGGCGTGTACCGAGTCGAGCATGGCCTGCGGGTTGGGGAAGCGCGAGGCCTCAAAGGTGTGGTCGCCCCAGTTCTCCAGTTTCCAGTAATTCCAGTCCTGCACAATGTTGTCGATGGGGATGCGGCGGTTGCGGAACTCGGTTAGTGTCTGCTCGATTTCTTGCGAACTCTTGTAGCGTTCGCGGCTCTGCCAGAAGCCCAGCACCCACTTGGGATACAACGAAGCCTTGCCCGTGAGGGTGCGGTAACCCGAGATGATTTCGTCAAAGCTCTGACCGGCGATGAAGTAGTAGTCCATGTCGCGGCTCATCTCGCTCCACACGGTGAGTTGCTCACGTTCGGCAGAGCTGCGGGGTGCCGACACGCGCAGTCCGCAATAGGACACGTCGCCGTCGGGTTGCCACTCGATGCGCAGCTGCGTCTTTTTGCCTGAAGGCACCTGGGCGGTAAATTTCCATGCGTTGGGGTTCCATGCCGTG
>CACZAC010000075.1 GCA_902779125.1 uncultured Bacteroidales bacterium
TCCCAAATACTGTCTCGCGTATTGGCCAAAAAGCATCAGACTGATTAGTCGAGACTTTGTTTTACCGATTTCTTCACAAATAAGATACTTTGCCCTTCCTATTTGATATTCATCTAGTTGGAAGAACTTACCCCGCAATGATTCATCATACTGCTGCAGCTTTTTTAGCTCGCTTTTGGGGAGGGAAAAGTCAAAAGAATCAAGACTGAGAACAGGTGGGGTAAAACAATGTTTAATACCAACAGAGTTTTCAATATCTATTTCTCCTTTACGAACAAGTTCTATGATAAGAGAAGAATTATTCAAGACCTCAACTTCCTTGGAATCGTATCCGATATAAGAGAAATTAAGGATAGCGCCTTTCTCAACGTCAATGCAGAAATTGCCATCAAGGTCAGTGGCAGTACCGCGGTCGGTACCCTTAATCTGAACGCCCACACCAATCAAAGGCTCATTATCTCCTGCATCAACCACCGTACCAGTTATCCTAAACTGTTCGGCATTTACACCACAGGCAATCAATATGAATAAGTATAGCAATATCTGTCTCATCATCCAATAATTTTTAGTTATAACCAGCAAATATACACATTAATTGATTGAAAACAAATAAAAAGACTAGAATCCGCAATAATAACAACGGTTTTTGGAGAAATTCTTGAAAATATTGTATTTTTGTGTCTTTCAAACGATAAATAATTTGGGTTATGGAATACGTAAAACTGGGAAACTCTGACTTGCGCGTTTCGCGCATCTGCCTCGGCTGCATGGGCTTCGGCGACCCGACCATCGGCCAGCACGCATGGACCATCGGCGAGGAGCCGACACGGGAAATCATCCGCCGCTCGCTTGACCTGGACGTGAACTTTTTTGACACCGCCATTGCCTATCAGTTGGGTACGTCCGAGCAGTATGTCGGTAGGGCTTTGCGCGACATGGCACGGCGCGATGACGTGGTCGTCGCCACCAAATTCCTCCCCCGCACCGACGAGGAAATTGCCGCCGGCATCGATGGCCGCCAACATGTGCTGAACAACATCGACAGCAGCCTGCAGCACTTGGGCATGGACTATGTCGACCTGTACATCTACCACATCTGGGACTACAAGACGCCCGCTGAGGAAATTCTGGAAGGCATGAACGAGGCCGTCCGCTTGGGCAAGGCACGCTACATCGGCATCGCCAACGCCTATGCCTACCAGTTGGCCAAGATGAACGCACTCGCCGAGAAACGCAGCTGGGCGAAGTTCATCAGCGTGCAGAACCACTACAACCTGATAATGCGCGAGGAGGAGCGTGAAATGCAACCGCTGTGCCGTGAGGACAACATCGCTCAGACGCCCTATAGCGCCCTGGCCTCAGGCAAACTGGCAAAGCGCCCCGGCGAGACCTCCGCACGCCAAGAGAAGGACGCCTTCATGCATTTCAAGTATGACGCCACAGCCGAGCAGGACAACCGCATCGTGGAGCGCGTTGTGGAACTCGCCGACCGCTACGGCGTGGAGATGACGCAGATTTCACTGGCATGGCTGCTGACCAAGGTCGAGTCGCCCATCGTGGGAGCCACCAAACTCCACCACATCGAGGGCGCCGTCCGCGCGCTCGACATCCGCCTGACATCCGACGACATCCGCTACCTGGAAGAGCCCTACGTGCCCCACAACCTCTCGGGCGTGATGGCCGTCAACAAACCCGTCATGGACACCGATCCCGTCTGGGTACAGGCCGCCAAAAACAAATAACAAAGTACTCTCAATCTGGTAACAAGACAACGAATGCGCCCCCAAATGATGAACAAACGAGCCTGGTCAAAAAACCAGGCTCGTTAACTTCAGTCAAGTATTGTAAAGTACTACTTCACGAACACTTTGCGATCGATGCCTATCTAAAACGATGCTGTTAATCCACGCAAACAATTCATCGAGAGCACAACCGCCACCGCAACCACAACCAAGTGCCAGGCCCCATCCGTCCGCGCCGTCCAGTATTGCGCGATGCCATCGCGCACCACCAGCCACTGCACGCGACGCACCCAGCGCCCAGTCCCCCGTGCCGGCGCTCTGCGACGGCCTCACGCCAGCATTAATAACCATCAAGTAAAACCAGTCAACCACCGCAACCACAACCAAGTGCCAGGCCCCATCCATCCGTGTTGTCCCAGTATTGCGCGATGCCATCGCGCACCACCCCCAGCATCACTCCCATCCGTCCGTGTTGTCCAAGTATTGCGCGATGCCATCGCGCACCACCCCCAGCATCACCTCATCCGTCCGCGCCGTCCCAGTATTGCGCGATGCCATCGCGCACCCCCCAGCCGCCAGGACGGCGTTGGCATTACTCGCCATTCATGCGAGCATCATCACCTCTTTGCTGGTCAAATCCACGATAGCACGCCCAAAGTCATCCCCTCCATCGCCAAGGTGCATCAGACTGATTAGTCGAGACTTCGTTTTACCGATTTCTTCACAAATAAGATACTTTGCCCTTCCTATTTGCCCTTCACGATGCTGTTAATCCACTCAAACAGCTCATCGAGGGCATAGTCGCCGCTGTGCGGACGGTTCCAGGCCAGCAGGAAATTGACATCCTTGCCCGCGTTTTGGAGTTTGAGAGCGAGGTTGATGGGCACGGGGAACGAGGTGTCGCGGTCGCGGGCACCGTGGCGGATGTACCAATGCGGAGCCACGTCGGTCACGCCGTCACCGATGAAATTCATCGGGTTCATCAGACGCACGTTCTCACGGATTTCATCAGTCAGCAATGAGCCAGTCTTTGCGGCGCTGTAATCGGTAAAGTTGACACTGCTGCCGCTCTTGCCGCCGAATTCCTCGTTCTCGCCCGAGGCACGGCCACCAGCCACACCCTGGGTGTCAAAGGCCGGGGCCGTCTTCAGCGGCTGGGTGGAAACGACATAATTAAGGTAAGTTGGCATGTCCAGGTCGATGATGTAATCACCCGGCTGGAGATGCAACCTCACGGGCGGACGGACTTGAATATCTCGTGACATCATCTTGTCAAGTTCATTTTCAGACAAATGCATCTGATTGGCTAACTCTTGTTTAGATACACTCTTCACGCCGCCATTGATTGGTGGCATACCGCCCATTTCCTCCTTGCTGAACTTGAAGCCGAGGCTGTCGGGGATGTCGGCGCCGGCATTTTTGGCAATCTGTGCCGCGCGGATGAGTTCATGCTTGATGTAATCCAGGTAGTTGTCGGCGGTAAGCAGTGTGCCGTCGGGCATGTGCAGGTTCAGGCTCTTGAGATAGGCGGGGAACTGCGCCTTGAGTTCGTTGCTCACGGCAAGCACGTCCGTGTCGCCCTGCTGACGGCTGTCGGTGCCGTTATAGAGCCACTCGTAGGCCATATCGGCATGGTCAAGGTCGATAATCGGGCAATAGCACACCGATGCGAACACGTCGTCACGCTGTTGGGCGGCACCCATGGCGCGCAACAGCGGCTCATAGGCGGGATTGTTGCCCGTGGCACCCATCAGACTCGACATCGCTCCACCTGCGCTGGTGCCGTCGGTGATAATCTTCTCGGCATCTCCAAGCATCACGTCATCAAACTGGCGCAGGTACCGTATGGCGGCCTTCAGGTCCAATATGGCGGCAGGGGCACGCCCCGTGTAGATAGTCTGTCCCTTCTTGATGCCGGCCTTCTTGTCGGTTCTGGTGGCAACCACCGTCGAGTTGCGGCCACGGCTGCCGGGGATGGCGACCACATAGCCCTCCTTCAATGCCCTGCCCGTGGCATCGCTGGCCTTGGGCTGCTGGGCTGGCGCTGCCATATAGCCGCCCACGTAGGTGCGCAGCAGTATCGGCGTCTGCTGCGTCGCTCCCTCGGGCACATACACGTTGATGGTCTGATAGGCCGAGTCCTCCACGTTGGTCACGAAGAACATGCCCTCATAGGCCGTATAGTTCACTTCTTGGCCATCGGGCATCGTCAACGTCCTTGTCTCGCCGATGGTCGGGTCAAACTTCAGTTGCGGCGGCGTTTTCACCGCCTTGGTCTTTGCACCTGCGCCAGCCACTATGGCAAGCGCCAGCATCCATGTCAATATCCGTTTCATGTCATTCTTGAATTGATTACCTGCTCCAAAAGTAATCAAAAAAACGACATAGGCGGTTCCGTGAACTGCCACTTTTTTCATTTTCCCGATACTAACAGGGAGTTTTTGTATCTTTATGTCTACTAAACGAATACACGAGCCAGGCTCTAAAACCCGGCTCGTGTACTTGTTGTGTGTCGTGAAGTGTTACTTAACGAACACTTTTCGAGCGGTGCCGTTGCTGTAACGGATGATGTTGATACCGGGTTGCAGCTCGCTGTGCTGACGACCTTGCACGTCATAGATGCGCGCATCAGCAGGCATGGTAGCCATAACCTCCTCAACGGCCGAAACCTGAACATACACCTCGTTGCTGGGCAGACTCTCGCCCTGCTCATAAACGGCGGTCACATAGTAGGTGACTTCGTTGTTGCCTTTCTCACAGGTGTAGGTAGTCTCAGGTGCGGGAACAAAGGCAACCACCTCTCCGTCACAATAGACGTTGTAACCGGTCAAGGTGCGCGGTGCCTCGTCGGTAGCAGCGGGAGCAAAGGTGAAGTCGTCAATCATCAGCATCACGCAGCGACGGATGCAACGCACGGCGAAGTAGCTGGTACCCTCGGGCACGTCAAACGAATACTCACGCCAACCGTCACCAACGTAGATACGCTCCTCCTCGTTCAGCTTCACGAAGCTGTCGTGGTGGTTGTCGGTCGTCGAGGTATAGACGTTAATCCACTCCGAGTCAAAGGTGGCAGCCTTAGCCCAGAACTTGATGGTCTGGGCACGGCCGTC
>CACZAC010000076.1 GCA_902779125.1 uncultured Bacteroidales bacterium
CGACCGCTCGGTTTCCTTCAGCAGTTTGTCGATTTCGAGGTTGATTTTGGTGGCGTTCGAGCCAGCCATCTGGCTCACCGAACCCATCACGCCCGGGTGCCCGTTGATGCTGTTGATGTAGTCGTAGTCCGACTGCCCCAGTTCCACATCCGCCACATCCTTCAACAGCAGCTCCTCGCCCGTGGGCAGCGAGGCAATCACCATGTTCTCGAACTCCGACACCTCGGTTTTGCGCCCTGTGTAGCGCAACATATATTGGAACACGTTGTCGGAATTGCTGCCCAGCGAGCCGACCGAGGCCTCGATGTTCTGCTCCGCCAGCACAGCCGATATGTCGCTCGGCATCAGTTTGTGGCGTGCCATCACGTCGGGCTTGAGCCAGATGCGCAGGGCGTATTGCGCGCCCCACACCTCCACCTTGCCCACGCCCTTGATGCGCAGCAGGGCGGGACGCAGGTTGTTGTAGAAATAGTTGCTCAGGAAGTTCTCGTCGTAGGTGCCGTTGGGACTTTCCAGCGCGATGATGCGGAGCTGTCCCGGTTGCCGTTTCTCGGTGGCTACGCCTGTTTGCAGCATCTCGGCGGGCAGCTGTGCCTGTGCCTGGATGACGCGATTCTGCACATTCACAGCGGCCATATCGGCATTGGCACCCTGCTCGAAGTAGATGGTCAAGCTGGCCGAGCCGTTGCTGGCCGACGAGGTCATATAGGTCATCCCCTCTACGCCGTTGATGGCCTCCTCCAGCGGCATCACCACGCTCTTCTGCACCGTTTCGGCACTCGCACCCGGGTAGCTCGCCCACACATAGATGGCGGGCGGCGCAATGTCGGGATATCGTTCCACCGGCAGCGACAGCAGCGAAATCACGCCCAGCAGCACGATTATCACGCTAATGACCATCGATAGCAACGGGCGGTGTATGAACGTCTTTATATTCATGTTTTTCAATTTTCAATTCTCAATTACCCTTTCGCCTTCCTGCACAAAGCCAGCGCCTTTGGCGATAATCACGTCGCCCTCGTTGAGGCCACTGAGAACCACATACTCTTTGCCGTTGTTCTGCGGCTCCACTTCGATGATGGTCGAAACCGTCTTGCCGTCAACGACTTTATATACATATACTTTGTCCTGAATCTCGTAGGTGGCCTCCTGCGGGATGACGATGGCGTTTTTCCTTACGGTGGGCATCACAATCTTGCCTGTGCCGCCGCTGAGCAGGATGCCGTCGCTGTTGTCGAAGAGGGCGCACACCGACACCGCTCCCGTTGTCTCGTCAACGATGCCGCTGATGCTCTCCACCTTGCCGCTCCTCTCGTAGAGTTGCCCGCCCGAAAGCATCAGTCGCACTTCGGGCATATTCTTGACGGTAGCATCCATCGTCTTGTATTGGTAGAGGTACTCCATCAAGTCGCGCTCGCTCATTGAGAAATAGGCGCGAATCACGCTGTTGTCGGCCACGATGGTGAGGCCTTCTTGAAGGTTGGGACTCACGAAGTCGCCCTTACGGTAGCGTATCCTGCCCACCACGCCGTTTGACGGACTTCTTAATTCAGTATAGTTTAACTCGCTTTGTGCTGATGCCAATGCTGCTTTGGCTGCCGCCAGGTTGGCCTTTGCCACTGCGAGGTCGCTCTGCGCTGTGTTCAACTCGTAGTTGGAGATGATGTTTTTAGTGTGCAGTTGCCGTTTGCCGTCGTATTCGAGCTGAGTCTTCTCCAAAGCTGCCGACATCTGTTCTACATTGGCTTTGGCCGACTCCACCGCAGCGCGGTAGGTCGCAGCATCCACACGGAACAGCAGCTGTCCCTCCTTCACGCGTTCGCCCTCCTTCACGTAGATGCCCTGCAGGTAGCCCTCTATGCGCGGAATGATGCGGATGTCCTGCTGACCTTTGAGCGAGGCGGCATACTCCGTCGTCAACTCATGGTCGCTGGCGGTGACGGTCAGCAACTCGTAGTTCTTTGGCTCATCACCTTCGTCCTGCCGTTGACCGCCACAGGCGGCAAACAGCCATGCCGCAAACAGCAATCCGCTAAATCTCAATGCTTTATTATTCATAATATAGTCTTATTTTCAAAATGCAAAAGTACACACTATTTTCGGAACCACCTTGTATCCAAAATCGCGTTTACTGTATATTTTCGGATATTTTATTATCTTTGCACCTTGAACATAAAAGCATGACCATGGGTAAAGACAAAGACAGCCAGTATTTTATCAAGACAATAACACACGGCGACACGTTGAAAAAGAGCGGGATGAACGAGATGTGGGTGTGCCGTGTGGTGGAGGGCGAGGCAGTGGTGTCGTTCAATATGAGCGAATACACGGTCCACAAGGGCGACGCTTTTGTGGTGATGGAGGGCGAATTGTTCCTGATGGTGTCGTCGGGCGAGGGGCTGGTGATGGAGGTGATGGTGTTCCGCAACACACTACTGAATGTCGTTTACCCATTCCTGGGGGCTGAGGTGAACTGGAGCCTCGTCGATGGTCCGTTGCGTCTCTTTGGACAGATGGAGTCCCCCTACAGTCAGATGCTGCTGCTTGACTGCGAGTCGTTGGCCTGTATGCTGAAGCATCCCGACAAGTTGTCAGACAACAAGTTGATGCTCGCAATGACAGCCCATTTCCTGCTCACCTACTTCAAGGCCGCCAGCGCAGAAATTGAAAAATCAAAATTGAAAAATGAAAGAACAGAATCAGTCTCCATGGGGGGTAAGCGATCATATCAGCTGTTGACGCAGTTCTACGCACTCATCTCCGAGCAAAGACCTGTGGCGGAGCGCAACTTGGAGTACTATGCCGACCGGATGCACATCACGGTGCGCCACCTCTTCAAGGTTTGCAAAGGCGAAACGGGGCACACTCCCAAAGAGATTATCGACGACTTCGTGGTGGGCGACATCCAGCACATGCTGCTTACCACCGAACAGACCTTCCAGCAGTTAGCCGACCGCTTCGCCTTCCCCGACCAGTCGGCTTTCGGCCAATACTTCAAGCGCCACACCGGCCTTTCCCTAACTGAGTTCCGAAAGATACACTGAATATAGATTTCTGTCCGGAGACCATCCTCGCCGGCCTCGACCTGAGGGTTGAATAAAGGTTAAATGTTAACGTTTAAGGGTTAAATGGTTTGAAGGTTTAAGAGGGCTGACGCGGTTTTATTATCTGTGGGGCGGCATCCCAAGACCTATTCATCCTTGGTCGACACGGGCGACCCCTGTGTCACGGCAGTCACCGACCATTTCTCGCGGTCCTGCCATTTTAGTCGTTAGTCAAGGTCTCAGCGCGACAAAACCGACTTCCTTCCGTCCGCGCGATGGAGCTCTTCAGTTGTCTCTATTTCAAAAATCCACTACTGCACACCATAATTTCCGTTTTCAAAAACGATTGGTGGTAGTACAACTCGGAATTATATGCAGTTGTTTCTCGAGATTATTGATTTCTTTCTTTTTTGAGACTCTTTATCATAGAGGGTATCCAGCCTTGCGCAAGCTCGCCTCCCATAATTCCATCTGCATCTGTGATGAAAAACATTGTAGAGCCCAAATTTTTTCGAACTTGAGCTATGTTGTTAGATGGGTTATTCAACATTATAACGTCTTTGTTCTTACCTTTATAGTCAACCATTGATTGCATTATGGCTAAAGCTTGGTCATAATGTCCTAATTTAACTGTATATTCATTTGTTTTAATGAATCCGTCCTTGTCACAAAGTTGGAATGCATAAATGGTATCTCCATTTAGGATACAACGTATTAAGTTTTGTTGTCCCATTGCGCAGTTGCAGATAACTTCTTCTGTAGGTGCTTCAATAATCGTTATCTGTGCATTTGCATTATTATAGCCAAACAGGACTAACGCTGCAAATGCAATTTTGATAAATGTTATTTTCGTCATGGTACTATCTTTTTTTGATCGAACGTTCGATATATGAGACAGCATCAAATGATAGTTTTCTTGGACGTTGAATCCATCCTTTGATGCCGTGCGTGTGCAAATCCATAATTGTCAAATTATCGGTGTTTATATAGCAAGTGAGATGCATTCGAAAATAATTATTATTCTTAATACCAGCTCTAAATTCCTCCTTGTCTTTCCAACAATCCTCGTCTTTTAGCGACTTGCTGAATGGTATGTTAGTCTTCACGACCTCCATTTTGTAACGGATTCGCATTTCGGGCTTGGTACAATAGATGTAAACCACATCGCCCACCTCAAAGTTTGCTGACTGCTTCCAGTCCACATCATTGTTGTGTTTCGACAAGAACTTGGCAAGGTCGAACTTGCTGCTGTTAGATGGTATTATCCAGTTGTTCATATTTGAGAATTTGAAATTACAAAACCATCCCACCCCGACGCACGTTTGCGGCAGAGAGAGGCAAATGTATTAAAAACAAAGAGAGATAGCGACGCACAAAGGCTTCTCTGCGCGAACCACAGGCACTTGCACTCCCGACAATTACTTGTGCAATTCGTGGGTAAGGTAGAAATCAGCGAGTTACGAGCATTGCAAATCATATACCGCTTTTCTTACGCCAAAATAACGTCCCATCCCCGTTTTTATTGCCCTTGAATACAATAAAATCCCCTCCCCATCGTTATCAAAATAGAAACAATCAAAAACGGCACAATTATGACAGCAGTACAACTTAACGCAATGCACACTCAGCTGCTGCAAAACATAGGCTACATCGCCGACGATGAAGC
>CACZAC010000077.1 GCA_902779125.1 uncultured Bacteroidales bacterium
AGGCCGCAGCATTGATTTCAGGTGTATAAAAGAGCCTTAATTGATTCCATCTATCAATTAAGGCTCTTTCTAGGTGTATATTTGACCCTTAAGCCAAAAACACAGCAGTGCCAATGTCGTCAGGATGGCACTAATCATGAGCAGCACACTCGCCCACTTCTTGTTTTGGTAAATCAATCGCGGTGAGCACATCAGAACGACGCAAATTGAGCACACTATATTACCATATAATGGTGAAAAATTTTTCTGAACCAAAAAGGAACAAATGAATCCTAATACCAGAAAATAAGTTCCAATGCGACGTATGATTTTTTCGTTCTTTTCCATCATTACTTAATAGTTTTCAATACATCAAAGAACCGTCCCTATTTTCTTCCTTATCGTGATTCAGTTTTCGTCACTTGTCTTTGAACAGGCGTAGGATGGTGTTGACGAAGTTCTCCTCGGTGGGCTCTCCCTCAAGCCACCCGAAATTGAGGTGGGAAAAGCCATCGGGGTAATTACTGCCCGACGGTGCCTTATTGACTTCATCATCTACTAGTGCCATACCTCCCACGACATAAGGGTCGTCAACGCCAGATTCGTCAAAAAGATTTAAGCTCTTTTCCAGCGTGTAGTAACGGCTCCGGTCGTTCTTCTTGTCTATCACGTAGGCGGCATACTTGCACAACGGTGAGCGACTTGGCTCAGGCATGTGGATGACATGAACCGTGATGGAATCGTCAACTTGATGCGTGCTGATGGACAGCGAGTCCAGGTCGCACTCGTAATGGGTGATATAATGCGAAAAACCCAACTGCAGTTTAATCAGCTCCAAGTCAATCAACTCTTGCTCGTCGATTGCGCCGTCAGCATACCCTGACAGCCATTGAGGCAATATCCTGAATTGAAACATATAGGCGTTCAGTGTGTCACCCTTGTTGATATTGGCTATGACTTCATCAATCTCTTGGATAGTACTTTCCTCTTGCCCTTGCTTCAGTTCTTCAAGGCAATAGATGGCTTTATCTTGGCTTTTCGGGGTGCCCCAGCCGTTGAGGTAGCACCTAGACAGCAATTCAAGGGCATCAGGAAAACCTTGTTCGGCCGACTGCTTGAGCAGGTCAAAACACTTTTCCCAATTCCGTTCAACGCCATCTCCAACCAGGTAATGCCGGCTCAATGCATATTGGGATAGGGCATCTCCTCCGGAAGCGCCCTGCTCGTAGTAATAGATTGCCTTGGCCAAATCTTCTTCGGTTCCTTGCCCGAATTTGTAGGCTTCTCCCAACATGCACATGGCTCTCATATTGCCTTTCTGGGCCGAACTCAAAAACCAGCGGAAGGCTTCGTCATAATCAGTTTCGACACCATGGGCATCTTTATAGCACATTCCCATCATCAACTCGCCGTAGCGGTTGCCCTTTTCGGCGGCATCGCGGATGAGCGATACGCCCTTCTCGACGTCAAGTTCAACACCATCACCGAAGAGATAACATATCGCCAGATCAACCTGGCAATTGAGGTTACCGGCAGCCATGGAGTCACGCAAGGCCTCAATCGATTGCGCCTGAACCTCAAGCGAACCAATGAGAAGGGCTGCAAATAAAAGAAACTGTTTCATATCGTTACCTGTTAAATCGTTCAACAATGCGGATATACCTCGGTTGCAAAGTTACTGTCAATTACCGAAACCAGCAAATAATTGGAGTTCATTTCACTTTTTGCAAACCACTGTATTTCAACCTTTTGAAAAATAACATCATTCAACTTCATCCTCCTTAATTCTTTACCCCTATACTATTATCCAAGCACTCGACGACTGCATGGCGGAACACGAAGATGAAGATACCTGGTATAGCTTCCACGTGTTTGAGGAAGTTGAGTGAAAGCTGACACTACATGAGAAAATGTAGTACTAACATGAGAAAAGACGACAAAAAATGCCGTCTTTCTTTTTCATTCGTCCTCGCGTTACCGATGAACGTGGTGTGAGTTATGCCGGAAGAGCGTGCTAATCCTGTGAAACACGCACGGCACGCACGGTGAAGCCGGTGTGGCGTTTGATATTCCACCACTGCTTGCCTTCCGGGCTGAAACAGATCCCGAAAGCGTAGTTCGATCCGTGATTGCCGAGCACGCGCGTCCAATAGTCTCCGAGTAGCCCCTCGGCGGCGATGCTGTCGTGGCGGCAGCCCGCAGCCGGGAAGAACAAAGTGTTCCCGTTGGGACCGGTGAACAGGCTACCGTTCACGCCGTTCAGGGTCGTCCCCGTCTTGGTGCAGTTCTCAATCAGTTCATTCAGCTGCTCGTTCGTCGGCATGCGCCACGGCGAACCCCAGTTGACATAAGCGGCATCGTCCTCAGGATCCAATTCGATCTTGCCGTCAACAAAGCCATTGTAGCCGTAATCGCTGTGGATGCAGTACTTCGTCAGCGTAGTATCACTACCGTTGCACCACTGATAGTTTTCCCACGTATATTCCTCCTTGGGCTCGGTCTCGCCCCAAGCGAAGTAATCGCCATACTCCTCGGGAGCGTTGGCACCCACGTTACAGGTTGCCCACAGCGTGCCGCTGGGCAGACCCAAGTCAACGTACTCATGGGTGTCGGGAGGTGTTACGGGCTCATCAGGCCATGTCCCAGTCAACAAATAGTCAATTAAACAGGTCACATCCGAAATGCCGACCAGACCATCCTGGTCCACATCCCCGCGCTGATACTCAATGCCAGCGGTAAATGAGGCCAGCATCAACAATAATACGATTAAAAAAGAGCTAAATTTTTTCATGATGTTATTGATTTTTTTAAAATAGTTTATTATGGTTTTCCGTGGGCAAAGTTAGTGACAAAAAACAAAAATCAAACATTTTTTCACAACAATAAAAACAATAACCGAAAAAAAGAAGGCGAGACCGGCACCTCTTCGGTGTTAGCCTCGTTTGCTTCTTTTCCAGACTCGCTGTCGGTTTGATATATGGATATAGTGTATCTGTTAAATGAATATAAAAATCTCAGTTGTCATTTTTGACAACCACCCATAAAGGTTTTTTTATCGCATCTTCTTTATTTTGAATCATTTTATTAGTTTTTATCAGAAAATGTGTAACTTTGTGCCAAACTCCCGAACGGATTTGTGTCAAACTCCCGAATGGATTTATGCCAAACTCCCGAACGGATAAATAGAACTTCATTTATATGGCTGATTATAAGGCAAGAATAGTAGATGCTCTACTAGAGCGAAAGCTAAAAGGCAAAGGAGCAGTGCTAGTGGAAGGTGCCAAATGGTGTGGAAAGACAACCACTGCTATGCGTAAAGCAAACAGTGTGCTCAAATTAGGCGATACGGGCGTGCTGCGTTCCAGCAGACAACTAGCGGAGATGAATCCATCATTGCTGCTCAAAGGTGACACACCACGCCTAATTGACGAATGGCAGACGATACCGACTCTGTGGGACAGTGTGCGCTCAGAGGTCGATGAACGCTCCGAGTTGGGTCAGTTTATACTGACAGGCTCTGCTGTGCACGTGAATAGCGATGAAATAGTTCACTCGGGGACGGGGCGCATCACCAGGCTACTGATGCGTCCAATGAGCCTATACGAGTCTGGAGAATCATCCGGCGAGATCAGCCTGGGCAACCTATTTGATGCGCCAAAGGAGATTTTTGCAGAGAATAAGATAGATATTGAACAGTTAGCATATCTGACATGTCGTGGTGGCTGGCCCCAGGCATCACTGATGGAAGACGACATCGCTCTGGATCAGGCATTGGACTATTACGACGCTGTGGTACATTACGACATACAACGTGCTGACGGCGTAGATCGCGATCCAGAGCGCGTGAAGCTGCTGATGAGGTCTTACGCGAGGCACCAGGGCACAGCGGTGAACTACAGCGTCATCTGCGCCGACATGAGGGATAACGACAATGCCACTTTAAATGATGACACGGTGGCCTCCTATGTGAAAGCTTTAAAAAGAATCTTTGTCATTGAGGACATGAGGGCATGGAACCCGAACCTGCGCAGCAGGACGGCGATAAGAACGAATGACACAAGATACTTCACCGATCCCTCAATTGGTGTGGCCGCATTGGGTATCGGACCGGCAGACTTCTTGAATGACCTGAATACATTTGGGCTATTCTTTGAGACTATGGCTGTGCGTGACCTTCGCGTGTTTGCTGATGTGCTTGAC
>CACZAC010000078.1 GCA_902779125.1 uncultured Bacteroidales bacterium
GTTAAGCCTGTCGCTAGCGTTCATCCTGAGCCAGGATCAAACTCTTCGTTGTTGTATTATCGTTTTCTTCTTTTACAAAGATTGAAATGAAAACGCAACACTCGACCGATATTGATTTGCCTGGCCCTTGATGTTCCTGCTCTATTGTGTTGTACTATGTTTTAGAATTAACGGAGACAATATTTGTCCCTGTTCTCTTGTACTACGTCAATAATGTTGCAAACATGTCAAAGAACTCTTTTTAGAGTCACTTTTACGCCCCGTTTCGGGCGAAAAGCGGTGCAAAATTATAGCCATTTTTTATACTGACCAAATTTTTTTGAAACTTTTTTTACCCAAAGTTATTAACAATCGGGTCTTTTTGCTGTTAATAACGCATATTATACTCTGACAATCAACATATTAAAACACCGAAAAAAAATTTAAAAAAACAGCAAAAAAAATAGTCGCAGAATAAGCTCATTCCTGTTGAGAGGCGTTTTACACGGTCTTAAACCACATGAATCGACTATTGGCAACGCAGGCGGCTCACTGAGTCCAATCAATGAGCCGCCTGTTGCGGATATCGCTCTATTATATATAATGTAAAGTCAACTATATCTCAGGATCCCTTGCATTAATGAGGGTATCGACCCCTGTTGCTCTACATATTATATTAAATAGCTTGATTTCGTTGTCGTCGTCGTTGGCATCAGCGTCAATCACACGAATAAGGAGTTGGGCGGTGGCAATCTTCTGCACATCACTCATGTTTTTCATTATATTGATTGCTACCATGCTGTCGAGTGAACGACCAAGCTTGAAGGTATCCTCTCCCACCCCATACTCGACACAGATTGTGTCGAATACAGTGCACTCACTGGGATCCACAACGCGGTCAGCATTGATCATCTCAATGAGCAGGCTAACAATCGCCGCCTTCTGGGTTTCATTAAATTCAATGATTGCCATAATGAAAAAACCTTAATTATTATCCTCCTGTTCAAAGGGAGGAGGTGTCATGTCGCTGTTGTCTTCGGGTTTAGGCTGTGTGGCTTGAGCGTCCTTGATGATTTCCTCGGTGCGGGACTTCCACTGCCTTGGTCCGAAGATGCGTTCAGCATCCTCGGTATAGATGACCTCACGCTGCTGCAGCAGGTCGGCCAGCGCGTGGTGGCCTTCCTGATACTGGGTCAGAATTTGGCTCGCACGCTCATACTGACTGTCGATGATTGCCTGCACCTCCTTGTCGATGGTCTGTGCACGGTCCTCGCTATAGGGCTTGGTGAAGCCATAAGACTCGCCTGAAGTGTCGTAATAAGAGATATTGGGCATCTTATCGCTCATGCCATAGAAAGTGACCATAGCATAGGCAATCTTGGTTGCCCGTTCCAGATCATTGAGTGCACCCGTGTCGATGAATCCCAGGAACAAATCCTCGGCCACACGGCCTGCCATGAGAGAACAGATCTTGTCGAGCAAAGCCTGTTTGGGCTCAATCTGACGTTCCTCAGGCATATACCAAGCTGCGCCGAGGGCTTTTCCGCGAGGCACGATAGTAACCTTGATGAGGGGGTCTCCATAGCGGAGGTGCCAGCTCACCGTCGCATGTCCTGCCTCGTGAACGGCAATGGAACGACGCTCCTCGTCAGTAATGACCTTGGAGCGCTTTTCCAAACCGCCTACGATGCGGTCGATGGCATCCATGAAGTCCTGGCGCTGAACAGCCTGTTTCTTGTGACGTGCAGCGATGAGCGCCGCCTCGTTGCAGACGTTGGCAATATCGGCACCCGAGAAGCCCGGGGTCTGCCTTGCCAAGAGGTCGAGGTCAACCGAGCCATCGGTCTTGACATTGCGCAGGTGAACCTGGAAAATCTCTTTGCGGTCGCTGAGTTCCGGCAACTCGACGTATATCTGCCTGTCAAAACGCCCTGCACGCAGGAGCGCCTTGTCCAGAATATCGGCACGGTTGGTAGCAGCAAGGATGATGACACCGCTGTTGCTGCCGAAGCCGTCCATCTCGGTAAGCAACTGGTTGAGCGTGCTCTCGCGCTCATCGTTGCCGCCCAGGTTGGACTTGTTGCCACGAGCACGGCCCACGGCATCAATCTCGTCGATGAAAACGATGCACGGGGCTTTCTCCTTAGCTTGACGGAAGAGGTCACGCACACGTGAAGCGCCGACACCGACAAACATCTCTACGAAGTCGGAACCTGACATTGAGAAGAAAGGCACATCGGCCTCTCCGGCGACAGCCTTGGCAAGCAGAGTCTTACCAGTACCCGGGGGACCCACGAGCAGAGCGCCCTTAGGTATCTTACCGCCCAGTTCGGTATAATGCTTGGGATTCTTGAGGAAGTCCACAATCTCAGCAATCTCAACCTTAGCCTCGGCGAGTCCAGCCACATCCTGGAATGTCACCTTATTGGCATTATCCTTGTCAAAGAGGCGGGCCTTGGATTTGCCGACGCTGAAGATGCCGCCACCAGCGCCACCGCCACTCATGCGCCGATACATCAGGAAATACAACGCCACGAGCAGGATGATGGGGCCAAACGACCACAGCAACATGGAATAGTCATCGGCCTTGTCATATTTTATCTCACCCGTGAAAGCGCCAGACTCTCTCCAGCTATCAGCCTTGTCAGAAAACTTATCGGAACCGGGAATCTGGGCCGTCACCTTGTTGGTGGGAGTAGGCTCGGCAAGCAAACCATTATCGGCAGGCTTAGCATTCTTCATCACCACCTGAGCTGCCGAGTCGGTCAATACGGCCTCCAGGTAATCCTTGTTGGTATATACCGTAATCGCCTTGACGCCATGCTCATTGACTATTTTCTCAAACTGCGTCCATGTGACTTCCTGCGCAATGGCACCATCGCGCGTCATCCAATACATGGTGAGCAGGAACAACGCCATGAGTCCATACATCCAGAAGAAGTTGAACTTAGGCATCTTGCGCTGGTTATTGTTATCAGCCATTCTTAAATTACCTCAATCAAAAAAATCATTCAAAATCCATCAGATTAATCCAAGTCGGGAATCTTATTGATTCGAGCATCGGCCCAGAGCTGCTCCAGGTTGTATCGTTCGCGGAAATCGGGAACGAAGATGTGGACAAAGATGTTGCCGTAGTCGATGATTACCCACTGGGCATTCTGATAACCGTCGTAATTGAAAGGTCGTTGACCTGCGTTTTTCTCTACATACTCACGGACGCTGTCGGCCACTGCGGTAACCTGCATGGGGGTGTTTCCTGTTGCAATCACAAACCCTTGAGCAGCGGCAGTATCAATGCCTGAGAGATCCACATGGACGATGTCACGTCCCTTCTTTTCTTGAATTGCTTCGATAATAGCTTGAATCAATTTTTCGTTTTCGTTCATACAATAATGAAATTATTCCAAGTTGCAAAGATAATCAAAGTTTCAAATATTGATATGGGAAAAGTGGTAATTTATTTTAAAAATGACGCAGAATAAAGTGAGGGAACCTTCAAAGGCTGTGTCTTGCCATAAAACACCACTCAGGAACGCCTAGAATAAAAAACTCGGGCAGGTTGCAGCATTTACAACCTGCCCGATGTTCGATAGTCGGTTAGTTAAGCAATCTCTTCAAGCGGGATTAGATAACACCCTGCTCGAGCATAGCCTGAGCGACCTTCATGAAGCCAGCGATGTTAGCGCCCTTCACGTAGTCGATAGTGCCGTCGGCCTGAGTACCGAACTTC
>CACZAC010000079.1 GCA_902779125.1 uncultured Bacteroidales bacterium
GGCAGACTTCTTGAATGACCTGAATACATTTGGGCTATTCTTTGAGACTATGGCTGTGCGTGACCTTCGCGTGTTTGCTGATGTGCTTGACGGCGGCCTGTATCATTACAGGGATAGGAATGGACTAGAGTGTGATGCAGTTTTACATCGCAGGAACGGAACATACGGCCTAATTGAGATCAAGTTGGGTGGAGACACGTTGATTGAGGAAGGTGCTACCAACTTGAAGTCACTCGCGGCCAAGATTGACATCACAAAAATGAAAGATCCATCGTTCCTCATGGTGCTGACAGGTACAGGCGCATACGCTTATAAGCGAAAAGACGGAGTTTATGTGGTTCCTATCGGCTGCTTGAGGAATTAATAACGCCTTGGTGATTGAAGTTCAGGCACAACGAAAAAGCCAAACGGCTCATTACAAGTGTTATCAAAAGAACCTTCCCTTTTTACTTCGTTTTTACCGGACACCCTAATGGCTTCTTACTTTAATCGGTGGGCTTTCTCATCTCGGCATCAATCCAGCCCAGAAGCGATACCAACGAGGCATTCCAGTTGATGGCAATTTCGTTGCTGGCATAGGAGCCTGTAGCGTCGATGTAGGACTCATCGGGTTGCTTGGACGGGTAAGGCAGACTGCCGTCGCCATTGTCCTGTTGGCCAGGATTGGGTCCGCCGGCGAGCAGGCCAGGCATGGGGGCATCTATGCCGTCGGCCGACGAAATGCGGTGGTGGATGTTCTTGGGGGGCTTGTGGCCATAGCCGGTCACAAAGCAGTATCCAGTGGCATTACGGCCTAAAACATAATCGGCATTCTGGAGGGCTGCTTCAAGATATTTCTTGTCGTCCGTGGCACGGTAGCAGTACAGGTGGGCAAGACCACTGGTGCAGAAGCACTCGGACAGGCAACCCCAACCGTAGTCATTGGCATGATTACCGGCGGGCGTATTGAACGACGAGGCCTGCTGGGTCGACAGCTGATAGTCGCAGAAGCCCAATAACTTGTTGAGCATGAGGTCATGCATGCCGGTTTTGTCGTTGCCGCAGGTAATCCATGAATACATAGCAAGTCCGGTGACATTTCCCCAACCGGGTTGTGAGAATCCGCGCTCACGCAAAGGCTGGGCGGCTCTAAGGAAGAACTCGTCGCCCGTGAGCAGGAACAGCTCGGTAGCAGCCCACAAATGTTCGTCGCTGGCATCGTTGTCGCCGTAGGTGCCTGTAGTCACATCGGGGTCAAACTCCTTGTTCATCTTGTCTTGATCATAGATGGCCTCAGGGTTGAGCTCAGCCCAGTGATAGGCAGCCAATGCGGCTTTTTGGGCCTGCTCGGCAAATGCAGGATAATCTTTGTTGCCCTTGTAGATGCGTGCGGCAAGTGCCATTACAGCAGCAAAGTCATAGCTGGCGGTCACACTCTTTTGCACCACATAGCGCTGTTGGTGACAGTCGGTGGGCATGACAAAGCCCTCGAAATTGGGAGTCGTCAATTTGTGGTAAACACCTCCGTCATAGGGATCCTGCATGGTGATCATCCACTTGAGATTAAACATGAGCTCGTCGAGCAGGTCTGCAGTGCTGTTGCCGCTCTCGGGGATATCGGCGTTGAGACGATTGAAATACGCTTTGTTCTGCTCATAGGCCAAGAGCATCAGTCCCACCGAATAGGATGAGTTGACGATGTACTTGTTGAAGTCGCCGGCATCATACCAGCCCAATGGCGAGGATATGATGGAGCCTGCAGGCCGACCAGGCGAAACTGCCGATGGATGGATCATGACCTTTGTGTCTGGATGTCCTATGGGACGGGCATAAACACCGGCATATTTGCCGTCGATGGCAATGCCCGAGCGGTTGAGGTAGAAGGCCTTCAACGCAGCACGAGCTATGTTGTTCAATGCGTGAGGCTGTACGTCAAAGCGGGTCTTTTGGCCATTGACGCTCAGCTCATAGGTGCCGGGGACGGTGATACCCGTGATTTCGACGATGGTGCGTTTCTTGCTCGACCACGGCGAGGTGTTGGTTCTCAAGGCCTTGGCTTTGCCCACACGTTTGCCGTCGGCCGTGTTTTTGATGGTCATCTTATTGGCTTTAGAGCCCTCGATGACAGCGATTTTGGACTGTTGCGGATAAAATGCAACTTGATTGATTCGGATGCTTTCGCTCTGGGCTGTCAACGTGATGGCCGTCAAGGTTGCAATGGCGAATGATAACACTTGTTTCATAATTCAGTAATATTTTGCCACAAATATACAATAATCATGTCATTGGCAGCGAGTGAGATACAAATATTTTTCCGAATGGGCTGCAAAATGAATGATTCTAGCGATGCTTTGCCAGCGATGGCCAGGTAAAACAAAAAACAGCTGCCTTTCGTTTCCTTCCAGAAGCGGATGATGTTGTACTCGGTCTCGCTGGTGGCGGTGGCCAGCAGGTCGGCGATGGCCTGGAGGATGGAGCCGACGGTTTGCCTCATTTTCAGTCGGCGAGCTATAGGTTCGGGTGAGTGCTTTCTTTGCATAATCTGCTCACGTTCGGCAATGTTCAAACAAGTTTGACATTGCACTCACTTAATCGCAGATTTCTCGGTCTCGACGCGGAATGCGGAGATCAACGATGTCAATTGTTGGATGTCAATCATAATCAAAATAGCTTTGCGATTTTACGTCGCAAAGCTACTTTGATTGGGCGGTGTGTTAAAAGACAAGGTTTTTCGGAGATAAAGTCGTTAAAATGAGTACGATTCAAAAAAAAATGCTACTTTTGCGATATTAATAATGATTTATAAACTAATTCTGAGAAACATGAGAAAAGTAGTTTTTGGGGCAGCTGCCTTATTCATGGCATTCGTAAGCAATGCCCAAGTACTTGATCCAAGTGCTATCAAGGTCGAAGAACCTGAGTTTGAGCAGGAAGCCATCTTGGTTATTAATGAAACCGAGGGCGTTCCTCTTGAAGTAGAACATTCCAAGCTTCGTGCAACCGCCAATGTCGGAATGGCTTTGCTTGGTGTGCCCAAAGGCAGTGAATATTATCAGTTGGAAGGCCCTGAATCACCCGTGACCCTTGATGCTTCAGCCTATGACAATGATATGTATATTATCATTTCTTGGGAAGACAATAAACGCAGTCCCAAGCGCCTGTTCCAAATCATTCCGCTTGAAATTCAGAAGAAAAGGCGTATTTATAATGTCGCAAAACTGACTGCATTCAAAGGTTCTGTTGCGGCCGATCAAGGGTATGTGAATTTTTCCGCAGAGAAGTACGGCGACCACTCCTATCTGGTGAAGATTCCCGCAGAGGAACTTAAGGCATTGCGCGACGATAATAATGGTGAAATGAAAAAGTTCGGTAAGCAGTTCATCATCCGCTTACTCAATGCTTCGACCGACAAACTGTCTGATACTGAGGATTTCATTACATTCGGCATTGCAAAGCCCAAATAAATAGATTATTAAAAGATACATGGACATATGAAAAAGATTTATTCAATCCTGATGGTAGCTGTTGCTGCCTTGTCAATGAGTTTCACGGCAAATGCAGAAGCTCCCAAGTGGGAAATCGTTGCTGGTATGAATGTAGCAAATGTTGATGCCAGTGGTTGCAGTTCACGTATCGGCTTCCATGCAGGTATTCGCACA
>CACZAC010000080.1 GCA_902779125.1 uncultured Bacteroidales bacterium
CACTAAAGTTCTGCACGAAATCACACCGCTGGGCGACAGGGACTTCATGTATGTCGCCGACCGCTACAAGAGCGAGTTCAACTATCCCATCCACTGTCACGACATGATGAACATGATGGAACTGAACTTTGTGGAGAATGCGGCAGGCTGCCTGCGTGTGGTGGGCGACAGTAACGAGGTGATAGGTCCCTATGACCTCGTGCTCATCACCAGTTCCGAGCTGGAACATGCTTGGGAACAGAACGGCCGCCCGGCAACCGACATTCATGAAATCACGATTCAGTTCCGCCTCGATTTCGACCACGAGAACAGCGCATTCCTGACCAACCCGTTTGACTCCATCTACAAGATGCTGGTGCGTGCGCGCAAGGGCCTGGCATTCCCCATGTCATCCATCATGCGGGTCTATCGCCAGCTCACCAATCTGTCGAGCATTAAAGAGGGTTTTGTGGCTGTGCTTGCACTGCTCGACATCCTGTATGAGCTCTCAAAAGGCGAAGCCACTGAACTCTCGTCGTCGGCTTTTGCCCAAGTGCCTGTGACCAGCGACTCTCGTCGCGTGCTCAAAGTAAAAAATTACATCGACGCACACTACATGGAGCCGCTGCGCCTCACGCAACTGTGCGACATGGCAGGCATGACGCCGAGCGCCTTCTCGCGCTTCTTCAAACTGCGCACCGGCAAGACGCTCAACGAGTATATCATCGATGTGCGCTTGGGTTACGCTACCCGCATGCTGGTCGATACCACAAGCACCATCGCCGAAATCAGTTACAGCTGCGGTTTCAATACATTGAGCAACTTCAACCGCCAGTTCAAGAAAGGCAAGGGCTGCAGCCCGTCGGAGTTCCGCAAGAAATACCGCAAGACCAAAATCATCGCCCAAGCGGCCATCAAGCTGCCCGAAATCATTGGCAATGACATGGTGCTGCAGCAACGCACCCAGGCCCGCTTGTGGGGCAAAGCCAATGCTGATGCCACCGTGAGCGCCGATGCCGACTGGCTGGGACAGCCAGTGACAACCCAAGCCGACAAAAACGGCAACTGGTCACTGATGCTGCCCACACCCGCTGCCGCCAAACAGGAACACCGCATCACGCTCATGGAGAACGGCAGCGGGCAGGTCGTGCTGGAGCGCGTGCTCATCGGCGAGGTGTGGTTCGCCTCGGGACAATCCAACATGGAGATGCCCCTGAACGGATTCTGGAACTGTCCCGTCGAGAACTCCAACGAGGTCATCGCCACCGCGCGTGAGAACCGCTGGCTGCGCGTCGCACAAATCAAGCAGAACGGACAGACCAAGCCCGTCGAGGAGGTGCCCGGCAAGTGGCAGGTGCCCTCACCCGATACCGCGCCGTGGATGAGCGCCACAGGCTTCTTCTTCGGCCAGATGCTGCAACGCGTGCTCGACATACCCGTGGGCGTGATTGCCTGCGCTTGGGGCGGCTCGAAAGTCGAAGGTTGGGTCCCCGAGGAAATCGTCAAAACCTATGACGATATCAATATCGCCAAGGAGCAAAAAGAAGGCTGGAACGGCTCCTGGTGGAACTACTACACGCCCGTCATCATGTATAATGGCATGCTGCACCCCCTGCGCCACTACACCATCCGCGGCTTCATCTGGTATCAGGGTGAATCCAACGTGGGCAAGGAACAGACCTATGCCCAGCGCTTGAAAGACATGGTTGACACCTGGCGCAAGGAATTTGGCGGCACAGCCCAGCAACTGCCGTTCTATCTGGTGGAAATCGCACCATGGGGCGGCTATGGCGAATGGCTGAGTTCACCGCTGCTGCGTGAAGCCCAGCACAATGCCGCACAACTTATCGAGAACTGCGGCATCGTCTCGACCAACGACCTGGTCAAGCCCTACGAGATCAACCAGATACACCCCGCTCAAAAACGCGAGGTGGGCAACCGCCTTGCCTATATGGCCCTGAACCGCACCTACGGCTACAAGAGCATCGTTTGCGACTCGCCCGAGTTTGACCACATGGAAATCAAAGGCAACCAGGTCGAGGTATTCTTCAAGTATGCCGAGGATGGCCTCTCGCCCTGGCAGGACATCGAGGGCTTTGAGATGGCCGGTGCCGACGGCGTGTTCAAGACCGCCAAGGCCACGCTCAACGAAGGCCACAAGTCAATCATGGTATCCTCGAGCGAGGTGCCCGAACCAGTGGCGTCTGCCCGTTGTTCCTTTCCGTACCGACAAGTAATTCAAGTTCTGAAGTGTACTTCAGAACTTGAGGTTTAGAGATTAGAGTTTAGAGTTTAGAGATGCTCGCGCTGCGAGCAGACTAAAGACTAACAACTAACAACTAAAAACTAGGAACTAAAAACTAAATATAGCATTATGAACAAATACATTTTTTCAGCATTCATCCTGCTCGCCGCATTGACCCTCGGTTTCTCGGCCTGCGGCAGCGACGAACCCGATGAGCCCAAACTGGCAGCTCCTACCGTGGTCAGCACATCGCCCGAAAACGGCTCGACTACAGTAGAACCTGGCGCCATCAACGTAACCATCACCTACGACAAGACGATTACCATGACGGCCAGCGACATCAGCAAGATTCAGGCTACCGGAGCCACCATCAGCAACGTGCGCACCATGAGCGCCGCCCTGATGCTCACCGCCACCTGTGCCGAAGAAGGCAAGGCCGTGACCATCACCATTCCCGCCGGAGTCGTCAAGAACACCGACGGCGTGGCAGCAGCGGCCTATTCACTGAACTTCACCACCAAGAAGACCGAGTTGCCCAACCCCAATGCCCCCGACGGGCACGAGTCGGCCGCCCAGGCTGTGCTCAACATGACTCCAGGCTGGAACCTGGGCAATACGCTCGACAGCTACGGTGACTGGATTGGTAACCATCAGGAGCCCTACAAATATGAGACCGCATGGGGCCAGCCCATCACCGACGCACACCTGATGCAGGCTTTCAAGGAGAAAGGTTTCAAGGGCATCCGCGTTCCCGTGACCTGGTACCAGCACATGGATGAGCAGGGCAACGTGGACGAGGCTTGGATGAACCGCGTGCAGGAGGTGGTGGACTATGTCATCAACCAGGGCATGTATTGCATCCTGAATGTGCACCACGACACCGGTGCCCACAATGCCGCATGGGTTGTCGCCAGCCCGACGCTGCAACTCGACCGCTATGCCAAGCTGTGGACACAGATTGCCACCCGCTTCCGCAACTACGACCATCACCTGCTGTTCGAAGGCTATAACGAGATGCTCAACACTGCCCAACAGTGGAACCAGCCGAGCAATCTGTCCGATCTCGGATACGTGAACCAGCATGCCGTCAAGTTTGTCGAGGCAGTGCGCGCCACCGGTGGCAACAACACCTACAGGAACCTGATTGTTTCGACCTATGCTGCCGCTCATGGCACCGCCGTGTTAAACGGTCTCTCCATCCCCACCGACCCGTGCGGCAACCAGAGCCACATCGCCGTCGAGGTTCACTCCTATGACCCTTGGGACTGGTTACACGTCTACAACATGACCTGGACCAGCGAATGCCGCGAAGTTCTCAAGAGCATGTTCAAGGATTTGGAAACCTACTTCATCTCCAAGGGATATCCCATTATCATCGGCGAGTATGCCACCAACGGTGCCGGCGAAATTACCATTGACAAGAACAGCACCACTGCCCAGAAGGCCGAGGCTGGCAAGCAAGCTGGCGACATGAACCGCCTGTGCAAGAAGTACGGTGCCGCCTCGTTCTATTGGATGCTGCTCGTTGACGGAGCCGACCGCAGCCAAGCCACCTTCAAGTGGTCGATGGAACAAGTTGCCGACTCGATTGTCAACGTGTATAAGTAAAGAGGAATCAGAATTTATTGGTGTCTGCGGAGACATCGAAGATGTTAGCGGTTCGAAGAACCGATTTCAATGAGAAAGACCATGCAAGAACCTCGCAGAGGTTCGCAGCTTGGTCCATGAACTGAACACGGGAAGTGCCTCGAAGAGGAACTTTGTGATTGACAAATGTAGAGGTTCGTCTTCGACGCACTTTCCACTTGATATGGCTGCCACCAAGCTACGCTCATCTTCGATGAGGTTGGCTACGCCTTCCTCCTTTCACGACTCGGTAAAGCATAAACAAGTTTAGCTTCACTCTCGCTGCTCCATCGGGTGCATGGTGTTTTTCATAAAAGTCGAGTCTTCGACCCGACCTGCCTCTACGAGGCAAAAGCCTAGTCCATGATACAGCAGAATTCGACTCATCTATAGTAAACTTATAAGCCCGTAGGGCTGTCAGATTATAGGCAGGTGGTGTAGTGAGGCTAAGCCGAACGGAACCCCTGCGCACTAGTGACACCCTCGAATAATAGCCCCATTGGGGCGACAGAATGTGTGATTTACTGCCGCCCCGATGGGGCTTGAATGAGTGCTCAACTTTAGCAGGGGCTACACTCGGCTTCGCCTCGTTGCACCCCTGCCTATGCCCTGACCGCTCCTAACGGAGCTTTTCTCGGGACAGTAATGAAAAAAGCAGGTAGAGCGCCATCGGACGTTCTACCTGTTTTAGGTTTCACTACAATGTCAAAGCATTACTTGAGGTCGGGCAACTGGTCTCGGGTAATGACATAGGCATTGCTCATGGCGTTCTTCCACCAGGCGTCGCTGCAGAAGTTGCTGCCATACCACACCATGAATGAACCCCACTTGGCGCCAGCACCCCAGATGTCGGAAATGTTGGCAAAGCTGGTGCTGCCGTCAGCGCCACACTCGCCCAGGATAACCATCTTGCCGCTATAGGTAGCCTGAATCTCGTCAAACTCCTGCTTGTTCTGAGCGGCGGTGTAGCCGTACAGGTCGCGGGCAATGATATCGACATATTCGTTGCCGGGATACCAGTCAGTATCCTGGTTGTATTTAGAGCTGTCGCCGTTGTAGTTCTGAGTGGTCCATACCCAAATGAGGTTTTTCACGCCCTTCTGCTTGAAGTAGTCAAACATGGCAACCCACAACTTCTTGTAGGTGTCGGCGCCTTCATATCCCCACCAGAACCAACCCGTGGTCCAAGAGGCCTGTTGCTTGGCGCATGAATTGCCTGCGCCCTCGTGGAAGGGACGCCACATGGCAGCGACGCCAGCATCCTGCAACTTGAGCAAAACGTCTACCACCTTGTCCATCTGGCCATAGAACCACTGGTTTTCCCAAGTGCCGCTAACCAAGGCATTGGATGCCTTGAAAGTGGTCTGACTGGGCGTGCAGGTTACACCCGAGCCATCGCTACCGGGAACGGTGCTCGCAGTGAGGGGCACGTTGAAATGCCACATGAGTTGGACAATACCGCCGGCATCGAACCATTCCTTGACGGGCGTTATATCGCTGTAGTTAATCCAGTTGTTCTGGGGGACGTAGATTTGGATGAAGTCATAGCAGTTCATGGCGGGATATTTACCGGTCACGCCCTTCACATAGTCAGCCAAACGATGATTCCAGTTCACCTCGGCCATGACGCTCGAGATGGTCTTGCTGCCATACTGCGACCACAGGTAAGCCAGCAGTTTCTTGGCAGGAGGAATCACAGTGGCCGCCTTGGTCTTGAAGTTCAAGGTAAACTCTGGAGCCGATGCCGAAGCGTCGTTAGTAGAAACGATAGCGCCCTTGGCCACCTTGACAGTATAGCTGGTGCCAGCATCGAGCGATAACGGAATATCTACCGCCATCGTCGTCTGTGAATTGCTCTTAGCAGCGACAGCAGTTCCGTTGAGCGTGATACCCGTCGAGGATGCGACCTTGACCGTCGTGTTATAGGTCAGCGTGAGCACAGTGGTGGTTTCAGCATCCACCTCGGCACCCTCGGCAATGGTCTGTTGACGCAAGGTCACGGTCACGCTGGGCGTGGGTTCATCCGGGCCATCTTCACTACCGCACGAGGAGAAAGTGAATACCGCTGGTAAAAGCATAAGGGCTAATAACGCAAGATTAACGAGATGATTTCTTTTCATTGTCTTTACCTTGTAATGTTGTGCAAAATTGTTCTACTCGGGCAGTGATTGATGCGATGTAGCGGGCACGGCATTGCTCGGGCACCGTCTGCGCCATCTGCCGCAAGCGCTCCTGATAGGATATCCACGCCCGGCGGGCATGGCCTATAGCCGACTTGCGCTTGAGCCCGCTCTGACCGATGAGCTTGAAATAAGCGCTGTCGATGGGAGCCATATCGGGCCACTCGCCAATCTCGGCGATATTGTCGGGACCATAGAGTGCATCATTCAAGATGTCGTTGACATTCATGACTTGCGTCTTGGTGCCCACACGGGCTTCAGCCTCCATTTCCTGCCATTCTTCATAGGCCTTCTTAGCCTTTTTGGCGGCATGGTAGAACTCGGGATAGTGGCGAAGCACATCATCAACGCGTGCCGAGCACAGCGTGTCGCCGGGCTCCACAGCGATGGTGTCGATGCCATAACCCTCGACGTTGGCAATGAGGTCTTCCTCCTGGTTAGTGCCATCTTTTTCCTCCTTGTAATAATGACATGAAGTCAGCATCAAGGCCAACGACACGACAGCAGACAAAGAGAGGACCCGACGGCAGTTATACAGAGATTTCATCATTAGTGTGTTTAAAAATATTCCCGCCGCCATAAAATGTAGCGGCGGGAATAATTAAAAGATTGAATGTCAAATTGGATTACATGGGAGCTACGGTCACCTTGGTCAAGACGAAGTTCGTACCCTGGACGATGAACGTGCCGCCCCACCATTGCTGGGCGTAAGCTGCATCGAGCATAGCCTGAGTGAGCGTCATCTTGATGCAGTTGCCGTTGCCAGCAAAGTCATAGGCACTAAACTCGGCCTCGGCACTCTCGGCAACAGCCAGATAGGTGGGACCCCAGTGGCCCTCAACAATCTTGACCTGCCAGCCAGCGCCAACCTCGCCATAGAAGCGAACCACGCTGCCCTCCTGCGGGTTGCAAGCAGCCAGCTCGGGCGACGTATCGCTACCGATGGTGATGTTGTTGCCCCAGTCGCTGGTGTCCTCACGGCCTTCCCAGATAACCTGTTCAGCGCCTGCACCGATAAACTTCACGTACTGCAGCTTGATGCCGTCACCCCAGATAACCATACCCTGGCCACCGTTGCCAAACATTTGAGCAGCTTCCTCGCCAGTGATGTCAAACACGAGGTCGGTGACATTGGTGCCAGGAGCAATGTTGCCATCAGCACCGTACATGCTTGCCAGGCCACTGAGCGGAGTGCTCCAGTCACCCATGCGGAAGTTGAAGACGGGATTACTGCTGGTAGCGACAAAGTGAACGGTCATCTGACCAGGACCGGTGATGGCCTCCTGGAACTTGGTCCACAGGTCGCCGCTCCAGTTGAATACGCCCCAGCTGCTCCAGCCACTCAGTTCCTCATTACCCTGCCAGATAACACCGGCGAGCTTACGAATCTCGAGAGGATAGGTAGCAGTGATGTTGGAATTCTGCTTAAGCACCACATCACCATCAACCATATAGTCGGGAACGGTAAAGGTCAAAGTGTTACCGGCAATGCTGTATTCACCTGCGCTCAAGGGAGCAGAGCCACCAGGCAAGGTAACCTCGATGATGCGGTCGAAGTTCTCACCATACAGGGTGACAACATCGCCAGCGACGAGGTCGCTCTTCTGTGATGCACCAGTGATGACAACGGTGGGAACCGAGAACGCATCGGTCTGCAAGGCAGCGCCCGAATAGAGCAGCAGCGAGATAGCACCCGACTTACACTCGGCGGGAACAGTTGCGGTAATGGTCCTGTTGTCTTCCGAAACAGTGAAGTCGGAAGCAACACCACCAGCAAACAGCACTTGCTCAACCGTGTGCAGGTTGGTACCGTGAATCTTGATCTGCTGGCCAAAGTCGGCTGCAGCAGGCTCAAGGCTCAGATAGCTAGCCGAAACAATCTCGAGCGGAGTCTCGAAAGTGTACTCCCAGTCAGCACCGTCATTCATGGTGATGGTACCGGTCTCGGCTGCCAGAGGCACGCGAACGCGGATTTCGCGACGCGAAACATATTCAAAGTCTTCGGCGAACACCGAGGCGCTCCTGGTGAAGATAACCTCAGCGATGTTGTAGACATAGTCACCCGTGATTGAGATGATGTCGCCTGCATTCAGACCAGTGACGGGAGTCACATTGACCACATCGATGGGCTCTTCAAACACGAGCGTACCAATCGAAACGATAGTATCGTTGCCGGCAACCAACCTGATGTGACCGGGAACGCTCTCGTCGGGCACGTTGCAATAGATGTTCTCATTGTCGCTGCGGTTGAAAGACGAGCGCTCAACGATGGCATTACCCGGGAAGATGACTTTGTCCACCTTCTGCATGTTGGTACCCGTGAGGCGGATTTCAGTATTGCGCAGGATGGGCGA
>CACZAC010000081.1 GCA_902779125.1 uncultured Bacteroidales bacterium
GCTTTGTTCTCCAGGTCACCATCTTCGGCCGCGTTCTCGGCATCCTTATAGGACGCTATCGCCTTTTCGGCATCGCCCATCATCTGATAGACACAGCCCTGATAGAGCAGTGAGCGGGTGTATTTCTCGCGGTCGCCGTGGTGCTCATAGTAGTCCACCGCCACGTTGATCACGGCATCGGTCGTGTCGTCGATATAGTTCTTGTAGTGTGATTGGGTGAGCAGCAAGCTGTAATAGGCGCGCTCGGCCTGGTTGAACCCGCCCGGATGGAGAGAATCCAAACGATGCTGCGCCAATTCATACTGGCGAGCCTTTGACAACAGCGAGTCGATACCAGCCAATTCGCGCATAGCGGCGGTATCCGAGCCGCCGTGGCAGCAGGTCAGAGCAAGGCAAAACAGCAATAAAGGAATGATAAGATTTCGTGACCTCATTGTTTGTTGAGTTAGTTTTCTATGGCAAAATCACTTCATTTTTGGGCAAAAATTTCTGCTCTAATGGGCCGAATTATGCCAAAATGAACTTTTTATTTTTCGGGCATCTGATAATCAACGGTTTACGACCGTCAAAATGAAGTCACAATGAAGCCAAATTTTACAAAAAAACCAATTATTTGCAGTAACTTTGCAGTGACCGGTTACCACATTGTGACCGCCACATCACGATACAGAGCAAAAAACACCCAAATGGGTATTGCGAGCCACTAAACCGGAGAGTATTTTTGCAACAGACAAATAATCAAAATAGTCATGACGATGAGAAAAAGAACAACTCTAATCAGTGCGATGTTGCTGTTACTGATGCTTGGCACTGCCCTTGAAGCCGGGGGCTTTGTAGTGGATGGCATCGCTTATGGATACACCAGGTTTGAAGACATGACCACGTTGCGCGTGGTCAAGAAATCTGGAGGTTATAGCGGCGACATCGAGATTCCGCATGTGGTCCATTATGGCGGTAGCGATTATCTTGTCACAGAAGTTGGTGCCGAGGCCTTCCGCAACTGCACTGGCTTGAATAGTGTGTCTCTGAGTACCAATATGACATACATCGGCGATTATGCTTTTGCCGGATGTACCAACCTGACAACCGTCACTATATCTGGACTGTCAAACATTAGCAGAATGGGCAATGGCGTGTTTGAAAACTGCCACTCATTGTCAAGCTTTAATGTGCCAGGAGTGGCAAGTATCGGCGACCGTTGTTTTTATGGCGCAGGTTTGACAAGCATTAATCTGCCCTGGACTGTCAATAGCATTGGTAATGAGGCTTTCAGTGAATGTGACAGTCTGGTCGAGATTGCCATCGGGGATAATATCACTCAATTGGGCCAAGCGGCCTTCAAAGGGTGCGACCGCCTGGAAAAGGTGAGTTTTTCCAATAAGAACAACATCTCGTCTATTGAGTCAAACACCTTTGAGGGCTGCTCGCAGTTGAGACAAATTGTCTTCCCGACCACCTTGCAAACGATTGGGGATAACGCGTTTAAAGGTTGCGCCGCTATGGAACGTATAGTGCTGCCCGACTCGGTTATGGCAATCGGCAAGTATGTCTTTAACGGCTGCAGCAATCTCGCCAGTGTCACATTGGGCTGCAAAGTCACCTCCATTGGCAACCAGATGACGTTCGGCGCCTGTGATCAGCTGACGAGTCTCACCTGTTTAGCGTCGGTACCGCCCACGATAGGCGATGAAGGTGGCGCTCTCGGGAGTGACTTTTTCTCCCGCGTAACGCTGAATGTATTACCCGATGCGATAGAAGCCTATCAGTCTGCCACTTTTTGGAACCTTTTCTCAAGCATCGTGGGAGATGGCCCCAGTGATGGATACAATTTTGCGGTTGACAGCATTTACTACACTATAGAGAATGGCCAGGCCATCGTCATCAACAACGGAACGACCGGCTGCTATAGCGGCAGCATCGTGATTCCTGAAGAAGTCACCTATCAGGGTGTCACCTTCCCCGTCACAGCTATCGGCAATAATGCCTTCAGAAAATGTCATGGCCTGTCCCACGTGACATTGCCTAACACGATAAGGTCGATTGGCGATAATGCTTTCTTTGAGTGCTACGGCTTGCATGAGATTGACCTGCCGTCCTCCCTCACCGAAATTGGAGCATACGCTTTTTATTTATGCTTCAACATCAGCAGTGTGACCATTCCTGACTCGGTAACGGTCATCAAGGATTATGCTTTCGATGCCTGCAGCATGAATACGCTGACTATAGGCAAATCGGTTACAACGATTGGCACCGGTGCGTTCGTTTTCTGTGATGGGATTCGCACACTGATATGGAACGCCAAGCGTTGTTCCTCGATAGGCTCAATGCACACATTCGATATCTACAATGTCGAGATTGGCGACGAAGTGGAAGTGATTCCCGACTATCTTGTGTACGGCTCAAAGATCACACAAGTAACTGTTCCTAATTCGGTGACCACTATCGGTACCTCGGCTTTCAATGGTTGCAGTAGGCTCACCAGCGCAACACTCGGCAGCGGCGTCACCAACATCGGCAAGAGCCTATTTTATGGTTGCGATCAGATGACCGAGCTGACGTCTCTAGCCTTCATGCCTCCAGGCTTCAGTGATACCGATTTTGGACTGTTCAAAGAAATGGACGATTATGCCCGCGTGACATTGCACGTGCCTGCAATATCGGTCAATGCATACCAGACGGCTGTCATCTGGAGCAATTTCTCACAAATCATTGGTGATGCGCCAGGAGACATCCCTGGCGATGTGAACGGAGACGGCGAGGTCAACGTTGCCGATGTAAACAAGGTGATTGATGTCATCATCAATGGTGGCAGCCATGGTCACGGCCACGCTCCTGCCAATGAGAGCGAGGCTGGCAGCGAGGACTGGAGCGACATTATCGACGTGAACGGCGACGGCGAAATCAACATCGCTGACATCAACGTCATCATCAACTACATCCTCAGCTATTGATCTCGTTCTTGTTTAAAGCCTATTTTAGCGAACAAACATAAAACAATAACGATATGAGACGACGAATCTTTTTATTGCATTCCTTGTTGCTGCTTTGCTTCATGGTGACTGCCGTGTCTAGTTACGGCTACAACGAGCAGTTTGTTGTTGATGGTATTCGTTACTTCCACCTTGGTTATGGACGGTGCCAAGCCATTGGACTGACCGATACAACCGAGGTGGTTAGAATTCCCGATGTGGTATATGATGAAAACCATCCTTATCGTGTAACTGAAATTAATTTTGGCGTTGGCTTGCCCTTGCGAAATAGCGTGGTGTATTGTCCCTACTGGCTTGAATACATTTGGCCGGAAAGCTTCAGACACAAAGACCTCGTCGCCATCTATTTCCAGGAGAATGATTCTATCGAGGA
>CACZAC010000082.1 GCA_902779125.1 uncultured Bacteroidales bacterium
GGGGTTGTCAGGATTTCCTCATGAGCTGGACGATGCGGCTCATCTGGTTGGGGATGCGTATCTGCTGCGGGCACTTGGACAGGCACGCCTCGCAATCGACACACTGGTTGGCTCGGGCATCGGCTGGCAGGGCAGCGCGATAGCCGGTGAGGAAACGCTCCTTGCGCTCGTCATAGTCGGATGCTGTGGGCACGGGCAGGGGCAGGATGTGCTGGTTGACGGCTTCGTTATAGAAGCTGAAGTTGCCTGGGATGTCCACGCCGTAGGGGCACGGCATGCAGTAGGCACAGGCGGTGCAGGGGATGACGGGGATGCCAGCCATGCCGTCGGCGATTTTCTCGAGCAGGGCGTTCTCGGCATCGGTACACGGGTCGAGCGGCGAAAGGGTGCGCACGTTCTGCTCGAGGTGTTCCATCTGGTTCATTCCGCTCAGTGTGGTGAGGATGTTGGGATGGGAGCCCACCCAACGGAACGCCCACTCGGCGGGCAGGGCATCGGGACGCATGTCGCGCAGCTGCTGGGCATACTCGTCGGGCATATTGGCCAACGCACCGCCGCGCAGGGGCTCCATCACCACGACCTGGATGCCTGCCTTCTCGAGTTTGTCGTAGAGATACTCGGCGTCGGCGTCCTGTTTCCAGCCCTCCTTGTTGAGCGAGGCATGGCGCCAGTCCAGGAAATTCATCTGAATCTGCACGAAGTCCCAGTGATACTTGTCGTTGTGGTCGATGAGCCAGTCAAACACCCTGACGTCGCCATGATAGGAGAAGCCCAGATGGCGGATGCGGCCCGCCTCGCGCTCGGCGACGAGGAAATCGAGCAGGCCGTTGTCGATGAAGCGGCTGTTGAGGTTCTCCAAGCCACCCTGTCCCACTCCATGCAGCAGGTAATAGTCGATGTAGTCCACGCGCAACTCGCTGAAGGAGTTCTGGTACATCTTCTTGGCCTCGTCAAGGTCCCACAGGCGCTCGTTGTAGTTGGACATCTTGGTAGCCACATAGTATTTCTCGCGGGGATGACGGCTCAAGGCGGCGCCGGTGATGCCCTCGTTAAGACCGCCGCCATACATCGGGGCGGTGTCGAAGTAGTTCACGCCATGGGCGATGGCATAGTCCACGAGGCGGTTGACCAGCTCCTGGTTGTCACGAGGCAGGCGCATCATGCCGAAGCCCAGCAGGGAAATCTGCTCGCCGGTGCCACGCTGCACGCGGTAGGTCATGCGGACGGCTTGGTCGGGCGCTGTGCCTGGGGATTGATGACTGCTGGTCGTGCTAGCCAATGCGCTGAACGGCTCCAGGGCCGCCATTGCCGCCGCCGAACCGGCGGTGATACCGAGGCGGCGCAGGAATTCACGTCTGTTGATGTCCATAGCTATAGGGATTTGGTAATATCAATGCTAGAACCTGATTCCAGCCGAGATAGAGAAATCAAGGAGGGAGCTGATCAGCCTGCTGCCATGCGCACTGTAGCGGTGATGGTCGGCATAACTCTGCAATCCAAGGAAAAACTTCTTGTGGTTATAGACGGCAGCCATGCGTGCGCGGCAGTTGAGCGAGATAGAACTGTCAAAATCATTCTCGGTTTGGAAATGGTTATAACGGTAGCCGACATAGGGAGTGATGGTAAAGTTCAACAGCCACTTGGGACTCAGTACCCAGTTGTAGCCGTAGCCGAAGAGCAGGCAGTAGTCGTTGTAGAGAATGCGGGGGGCATCGGCTTGCGTCGGGAAGTAAGCACGCATCTCATCGGTTAACTTTTCCACATCAATTTTCACGTCATAATGCTGCAGGCTGAATCCTGCCAGCCATGAACCGGCATTGCGGCGCTGGTACTTGGAGAAGCAGTAGGCCGCAGCCTGGGCATATCGGCGGTTATTGAAGAAATAATAGGCCGTCAAGCCCATCGCCTTGCGGCTGATGCCCGACTGCCTGAGCTTGTGACGGACATTATCCACATTCTTAAGGGTATAAGTCGCATTAATCTCGTTGTTGTTCTCCCAATAGTAGGCATCGGCGGCAAAGCGGGCACAGGTGAACGAGAACTCGACCTTGTTGGAGAGTTTTCCGCCATGTATCAAGTTGCTCACACCCACCGAATAGCCCACGCTCACGGCCATAAACGACAACGAGAGACCGATGTTGGACACCAGGTTGCTGTTGATGACCTGGTTCACATCCTTGACAGGATGGCCGATGTAAGAGTCCACCCAGTTGTTGCTCTTGAGGATGAGTTTCCAGTTTTTCCCGGTGCTCACGACATAGGAGCTGTCGTAGCTGTTGAAGGCCCGGTCACCCCACACATAGGTCCTGTAGCAGAACATCACAAACTTGGGATAGCCCATCGTGCTGTCCTTGAAGTTCACTTTCCCGTGCTTGAGCGCGCGCCACCAGTAGCCGCTGTTGCGGGTGGTGTCGTAGGGCTCGTTGAGCTTTTCCTGGGCACGCTCCTTGATGCGCAGCTTCATCTGCTGCAGTTTGCTCAAATTCTGGATGGTGTCCTGACGGGGCGTGTCAAGTTGCCCCGATTCTTGTCCCCATGACAGCATCGCGGTGGTGAGCAGTAACGACAATATCAATATGCAACGTCTCATTATCGACTGCAAAGATAATGAGAATAAATGAATCTTGCTTTAGAAATCGCTGAAGAAATCCGGGCGAATCAAAATACCGATGCGCAGGCGCAAGTGGTACTTGTTGTAGTCGAGCAGGTTCTCGCCATAGCCATCATAGAAGTGTAGCATGAAGTACTGGTTATCCCTCTTGCTGAAGCGGAATCCCAAATTAAGAATCGTATTGAAGTTGAGGTTCCATCCCTGGCGTTTCACAAAGGTGACATCGGCGACCCAACGCCTGTTGGACGAGATAAACTGTGAACCCACCTGGAAGATACCGCAGTACTTGAGGATATCCTTGTTCTGCTGCCCGTCGATGATGGGAATCCACGTCTTGGCATACACCTCCAGTCGAGGGTCAATAACCGCCGCATAGCCGAAGGTCACCTTGTTCCAGCTGCGCGATGCCTCACCGTCACGACCGTTGGACTCATGTTCAAGCATGATGGTGGCATTTCCCACAAGTCTTCCGTTATGCATAACCAGATTCTGAACACCGATGCCGGGATTAAAGTTCAGGTCATGGAAGGGCAACGACTCCTCAAACACGTTCCAAATCGCCTTCTGTGAGTATTGCAAGAACAGGTGGCTGTGGAA
>CACZAC010000083.1 GCA_902779125.1 uncultured Bacteroidales bacterium
GCACGGAAGCGGCTTAAAAGTTGGTCATTTCTGCCACTTCGCGATTAATATCGGCTGCAAAGGTAGTAATTTTTTTCGAACCTTGGTCACCTTCACCCTGTTTTCTTACAGAAATTTCTTCATTACCGGCTTCTTTTTCACCGACAATGAGCAGATAGGGGATGCGTTTGAGCTCGTTATCACGGATTTTGCGACCGATTTTCTCGTTGCGGTCATCGACGATGGCACGCACGTCGAGTTTGTTCAGCTCGTCAGCCACATGGTGGGCATAGTCGTTGAACTTCTCGCTGATGGGCAGCACGACGCACTGGTCGGGAACGAGCCACAGCGGCAGCTTGCCGGCGGTGTGCTCGAGCAGCACAGCCACGAAGCGCTCCAGCGAGCCGAAGGGGGCGCGGTGAATCATCACGGGACGGTGCTTCTGGTTGTCAGCACCGGTGTATTCAAGCTGGAAGCGCTCGGGCAGGTTGTAGTCCACCTGGATGGTACCCAACTGCCAGCGGCGGCCCAGGGCGTCCTTGACCATGAAGTCGAGCTTGGGACCGTAGAATGCGGCCTCGCCGGTCACCTGCTTGGCAACCAGGCCCTTCTCTTCACAAGCCTCGACGATGGCACGTTCGGCCTTCTCCCAATTCTCGTCGGTTCCCACATACTTGTCCTTGTTGTTGGGGTCGCGCAACGAGATCTGAGCCTCATACTGGAAGCCGAACACGCGGAAGATAAACGAGATGATGTCCATTACACCGAGGAACTCCTGCTTCAACTGGTCGGGCGTGCAGAACAGGTGGGCATCGTCCTGGGTGAAGCTGCGCACGCGCGTCAGGCCGTGGAGCTCACCACTCTGCTCGTAGCGGTAAACGGTACCGAACTCGGCATAGCGGATGGGCAGGTCACGGTAGCTGCGGGGCGACGTCTTGTAAATCTCGCAGTGGTGAGGGCAGTTCATGGGTTTGAGCATGTACTCCTCGCCCTCCTCGGGGGTGGTGATGGGACGGAACGAGTCCTTGCCGTATTTAGCATAGTGGCCACTGGTCACATACAGCAGCTTGTTGCCGATGTGCGGCGTGATGACCTGCTGGTAGCCATAGCGCTTCTGAATCTTGGCGAGCATGTCCTGCAGACGGTTGCGCAGGGCGGCACCCTTGGGCAGCCACAGGGGCAGGCCCTGGCCCACGTTGGGCGAGAAGGCAAACAGCTCCATCTCCTTGCCGATCTTGCGGTGGTCGCGCTTCTTGGCCTCCTCGAGCAGCACCAGGTACTCTTCGAGCATCTTCTTCTTGGGGAAGGTGATGCCATAAACGCGGGTCAATTGCGGGCGGGTCTCGTCACCGCGCCAGTAGGCGCCGGCGAGCGACATCACCTTGATGGCCTTGATAGCGCCTGTCGAGGGGATGTGCGGACCACGGCACAGGTCGGTGAAGTTGCCCTGGGTATAAGTAGTGATGTGACCGTCTTCCAGGTCATTGATGAGCTCGCACTTCAAGGTCTGACCCTTGTCGCCGAAGAACTTCAACGCGTCAGCCTTGCTGATGTCAGCGCGGACAACGGCCTCGTTCTTCTGGGCGAGTTCTGTCATCTTCTTCTCAATCTTGGCGAAGTCTGCGTCGGTCAAGGGGTTGCCACCGGTATCGATATCATAGTAGAAGCCTGTCTCAACAGCCGGGCCAATGCCGAACTGCACGCCAGGGTACAGCTCTTGCAGGGCCTCGGCGAGCAGGTGTGCCGATGTGTGCCAGAAGGCGTGCTTGCCTTCGGGGTCCTCCCACTTGAAGAACTTGATATCGCCATCCATACAAATGGGGCGTGAGATATCCCATTCCTCGTCGTTTAATGATGCGGCCAGCACGTTGCGTGCAAAGCCTTCGCTAATGCTCTTGGCAATGTCCAGAGGGGTTACACCATCCTCATATTGACGCACATTGCCGTCAGGAAACTTAATGTTAATCATAATAAGTATTTGATAATTAGATGTTTGCGTTGTGCCCTACAACAGCACAACAATTTTTAAATGGCAAAGTTACAAAGAATTCTAAAACAATTCAAACAACATTATACAAAAACGACGACCACAACAAAGAAATTGGAAAACAAGAAATACAAGAAATACTAACATTGATGGCCGAAACTATTTTTCTTTTACAAGCTGGAAGCTTGTAATACTTCGACGAAAAAGGAGGGGCGGAACTGTTAATGAATTGTTAAATGGTTTTCGTTATCTACTGGTTTACAGGGCTTTGGATGGGATTGCGCTAGGGTGTAGCCAGAGTTGCCGTCATCGCTCTTGTGGATGATACCGAGGTGGGCAGCCTGGGCGATGAGCGTACGGGATTGCTCGATGCGATTCAGCTGCTGACGTCGTGAGGTGAGTTTGAGGGTCAGTTCATCGGCTGAGATGGTTTTTCCAGGCTCTATTACCTCGTTGAAGATGTCATGGAGTATCGTCTGAGTGAGGAAACCGTCGGGAAGCGGTTGTCCGCTGCGCCCAGAAAGGACGGTGGAGCACTTGGCGTCGACCAACTCGTGAAGGAGGTTGTCGTCGGCAATAGAAAAGAGGAATTCGTTGTCGGGATGGTCAAGGATATTGCACATGATTTCGTTGGCTCGCACGAGTCGGACACGCGAAACGGCATGCTGAGTGGTGACTGAGAAAACGCTGCACGCAGTAGTGAACAGCATCTTGCCGACATTACCTGTCGTTGATGCCTGCTTGCCGAGATGGTTGTAGCCGATGAAGAGGAAAGCGGTCTCGGAATGGTTGGTGGTGTCGCGCACTATCTTGTTGAACTCGGCAGCGATGTTGATGCCGCAATAGGGCATCAGATGGTCGACATCATCGACGACGACCAGCGTGGGTTTAATCTGCTTGATGTAACTCTCGACCTGCCTGGTGAGTTCCCAGAAGTTTTCCCTGAAAGAGCCGAGCATGTCGAGGCACAAAAGGTAGAAGCGGTGGTCATCGCTGTTGAATTG
>CACZAC010000084.1 GCA_902779125.1 uncultured Bacteroidales bacterium
AGGTCCTCATCATTACAGCTTGTGAGCGAAACCCCAACGAGGGCTACCACAAACAGGATGAAAATATTTCTGAACTTTTTCATATTCTTCTTACATTATAATTAATTAGGAACCACACGGATGTTGTCAATCTTGATGATGGGGGTGCATTCTACACCTTCTACACCACAGCTCGAGACGAAGATCCACAAGCTGGTGAAGCTCTCGGCAGAAAGCGAACCGCTAGATACCGAGCCGTCCCAACCATAAACGAAGTTGGCTGCGATGGGCAGAGTAACGGTTACCCACTCGCCACCGGTGTCGTAGCTGCCCGTCGGACTGGTTGACCAGGGACGGTACAGGGCACGTGGATTGGCATTGTTGGTCATGTAGGCGTTGTTAGCACCAGCCACGGTCTTGCCATAGATGTCGACACCTGCACCACCGAAGGTCACCTTGTCAACGCCAGCAAAGCAAATCTGCATGGCTGCATTGCTCCAAGGATGCTCGCTGGGAATGCACATCTCAAACTTGAGAGCCAATTCGCTCCAATCGCTGAAGTCGGCTATATCGGTCAGACGGATACCGTTATCACCATCATCATAATCCTCGGGTGAGTTCCAGCTGCCAGGCCAGTAAACGAACGAGAAATGTTGCTCGTCCCAGACCTCTCCATTCAGTACCGCACTGCCGTCACCTAGCTGGATGAACCTGCCACTCAATGCGGTGTCATCAATCGTGCTGCTGTGACCGTTCCAACCATGGTTGTCCAGACCGTTGGTGTCGAAGTCGAACAGCATGCCGCGCGAATCCATATAATGGAAGCTCGTCCTGGTAGTTCCGTAAACCGAAGTCACATAGATGGGACCCTCGACAGCACCTTCGGGAACAATGAATGATACCTGGGTGTAATCGGAGGAGATGTCGACGATGTCGGCAGGAACCATAGTACCGCCGGCACCAGAGAAGTTAATGGTCAGCAGAGTGCCGGGATCGTCGATAAAGTAGTTACCGGTCAGCGTCTGTAATGAGCCTGCAGGTGCATACTCGTTGCCCATGCTGATGATTTGGGGAGCTGAGATCACGACGTGGAAGTCATAGGTCACAGTATCCTTGTCCTTGGTAATCATGTAAATCTTGTCGGTAACTGTTTCGGGTACCGAGCGGGGGATTTGCACGATGAGGGTGTTGTCGGTGATGTAGCTCGAGTTGAGAATAGCCTTCTTGTCGTTAAAGTAAATCTCATAGACACTACGCAGGTTCTTACCCACAAGGCAAACGATGCTTTGAGGAGAGGCCTCGGTCACCAGCTCACCATTGGTGTAGTGCGTGTCGGGGTCGTCGTTAGTGCCTTCAATCTCGGTGCTCAGACAGCGCACATAGCTTACCGAGGGCAAACCGCTTGCCACCTTATACTTGTCAGGCTCGTCGGCACAGGAGAACAAACCCAATGCCAAAACGGCAAGTGCCATGACGATGATATTATATCTGAAATTTTTCATTTTCTTTAATCTTTAATTGAATAGGTGTCAAACTAAAGTATCAATAGCTATAGGTTGCTCTCACGTCAACATGGACACCGTCAACATTGCTGCCCAGGTTGGGATTGAACACAACGTCTTCCTGCGGGAAGGGCATGAAGAAGTAACGCTTGCTGCCGTCGGGGCTGGTCTTCATCATAGCCTCGGGGTTGGGAGCAGACTGTGCATCGTTATAGCCAGCCGACTCGGTGATTGACCAGATACCGGTCTCGGCATAAGTCTTGTAAATGTCGCTCAGGCCATAGAACGTGCTGCGCTTTTGAGCCCTGAGATCGGCAACGCAGAAGTCGGGGTCGAAGTAAGATACGCGCACGTAGTCAAACCAGCGGTCACCCTCGAAGGCGAGCTCCAGGCGACGCTCTTTCCAGATGTCGTCAAAGGTGATGACACTGGGACGCTGAGCGTTCCTGATTGCACGGTGGCGCACTGCATAGAATGCGTCGATGGCGCTAGCGTCAGAGGTCGACTTGGCAGTACCCATCTTAGCCTCGGCATAAATCAGATAAATGTCGGCAAGACGCAGCAGGTGGGTTGACAGCGAGCTGGCCATGCGGTCATCAGAATGTCCGAACTCAGCAACGTGGTCGGCAGTGTTGCCGTACAGGTGCTTCACACAGTTGGAACCGGTAGCCGAGTTGAGCTGGCCACCAGCCGACTTGTTATAATCGGTGTCGAACATAAACTTCAGATAATCGAAGCCCATCTCATGGGTAGTGCTGTTCATCTCATGATCACGCCAGAAGTAAGAATAGGTGAAACCGGGCAGCATCATGGTAGCCTTCAGGCGGCTGTCAACGTTGTTGAGCCACATGTCAGGGTTGTTCTCCAGCAGCTTGATGCCAAAGGCTTCCTGCAGGTCAACCGAAGGATCGGTCCAGTCGCCCCAAGTGGCACTGTATCCCTCAAAGCCGGTCAAACCTAGGTCACTCTCGAGCGAGTTCTGAGCGGTCCAAACGTTGCCGTCGGCAGTCCAACGCCAAGCGATAAGGCTCTCAGCGCAGTTGTTGTTGTGACCGCGGAAGATGTCCTCATAGTTATCCATGAGCGTGCGGCCGCTGTTGTCAATCACTTCCTTGGCATACTGGGCAGCCATGGCCATGTCGTCACCATTGATGGTGCCGCTGATACCAGCCTTCATCCAGTAAACCTTGGCCAGCAGACCAGTTGCTGAATAATAGTCTACACGGCCGT
>CACZAC010000085.1 GCA_902779125.1 uncultured Bacteroidales bacterium
AGGTCCTCATCATTACAGCTTGTGAGCGAAACCCCAACGAGGGCTACCACAAACAGGATGAAAATATTTCTGAACTTTTTCATATTCTTCTTACATTATTATTTATTAGGAACCACACGGATGTTGTCAATCTTGATGATGGGGGTGCAATCTACACCTTCAACACCACAGCTCGAGACGAAGATCCACAAGCTGGTGAAGCTGTCGGCCGAAAGCGATCCGCTAGATACCGAGCCGTCCCAACCATAAACGAAGTTGGCTGCGAGGGGCAGAGTAACAGTTACCCACTCGCCACCGGTGTCGTAGCTGCCCGTCGGACTGGTTGACCAGGGACGGTACAGGGCACGAGGATTGGCATTGTTGGTCATGTAGGTGTTGTTAGCACCAGCCACGGTCTTGCCATAGATGTCGACACCTGCAGCACCGAAGGTCACCTTGTCAACGCCAGCGAAGCAAATCTGCATGGCTGCATTGCTCCAAGGATACTCGCTGGGAATGCACATCTCAAACTTGAGAGACAATTCGGTCCAGTCGCTGAAGTCGGCCAGATCGGTCAGACGCATACCGTACTCACCATCCTGATAGTTCTCGGGTGAGTTCCAGCTGCCGGGCCAGTAAACGAACGAGAAGTGCTGCTCGTCCCAAACCTCGCCATTCAGTACCGCGCTGCCGTCACCAAGCTGCATGAAGTTGCCGCTCAATGCGGTATCATCGGTCGTGCTGCTGTGACCGTTCCAACCGTGGTTGTCCAAGCCTTCGGTGTCAAAGTCGAACAGCATGCCGCGGGAATCTTTGTAATAGAAGTTCGTCTTGGTAGTTCCGTAAACCGAAGTCACATAGATGGGACCCTCGACAGCACCGGCGGGAACCGCGAAGTTTACTCGGGTGAAATCAGAGGAGATGTCGGTGATTTCGGCAGGAATCAAAGAACCGTCAGCACCAGTGAAGTTGATGGCCAGCGGAGTGCCGGGATCGTCGATGAAGTAGTTACCCGTCAGCGTCTGTAATGAGCCTACAGGTGCATACTCGTTCTCCATGCTGATGATTTGCGGAGCTGAGATCACGACATGGAAGTCATAGGTCACAGTATCCTTGTCCTTGGTAATCATGTAAATCTTGTCGGTAACTGTTTCGGGTACCGAACGGGGAATTTGCACGATGAGGGTGTTGTCGGTGATGTAGCTTGAGTTGAGAATACCCTTCTTGTCGTTAAAGTAGATCTCATAGACACTACGCAGGTTCTTACCCACAAGGCAAACGATGCTTTGAGGAGAAGCCTGGGTCACCAACTCGCCATTGGTATAGTGCATGTCGGGGTCGTCGTTAGTGCCTTCAATCTCGGTGCTCAGACAGCGCACATAGCTTACCGAAGGCAATCCGCTTGCCACCTCATACTTGTCAGGCTCGTCGGCACATGAGAACAAACCCAATGCCATAACGGCAAGTGCCATGACGATGAAATTATATTTGAAATTTTTCATTTTCTTTAATCTTTAATTGAATAGGTGTCAAACTAAAGTATCAATAGCTATAGGTTGCTCTCACGTCAACATGGACACCGTCGATATTGCTGCCCAGGTTGGGATTGAACACAACGTCTTCCTGCGGGAAGGGCATGAAGAAGTAACGCTTGCTGCCGTCGGGGCTGGTCTTCATCATGGCCTCGGGATTGGGAGCAGACTGTGCATCGTTATAGCCAGCCGACGAGGTGATCGACCAGATACCGGTCTCGGCATAAGTCTTGTAAATGTCGCTCAGACCATAGAACGTGCTGCGCTTTTGTGACCTGAGTTCGTTAACACAGAAGTCGGGATCGTAGTAGGATACGCGCACGTAGTCAAACCAGCGGTCACCCTCAAAGGCGAGCTCCAGGCGACGCTCTTTCCAGATGTCGTCAAAGGTGATGACACTGGGACGCACAGCGTTCCTGATTGCGCGGTGGCGCACTGCATAGAATGCGTCGATGGCGCTACCGTCGGAGGTCGACTTGGCAGTACCCATCTTGGCCTCGGCATAAATCAGATAGATGTCGGCAAGACGCAGCAGGTGGGTTGACAGCGAGCTGGCCATGCGGTCATCAGAATGTCCGAACTCAGCAACGTGGTCGGCAGTATTGCCGTACAGGTGCTTCACACAGTTGGAACCGGTAGCCGAGTTGAGCTGGCCACCAGCCGACTTGTTATATTCGCTATCGAACATAAACTTCAGGTAATCGAAGCCCATCTCATGGGTAGTGCTGTTCATCTCATGATCACGCCAGAAGTAGGAATAGGTGAAACCGGGCAGCATCATGGTAGCCTTCAGGCGGCTGTCAACGTTGTTGAGCCACATGTCAGGACTGTTCTCCAGCAGCTTGATGCCAAAGGCTTCCTGCAGGTCTACCGAAGGATCGGTCCAGTCGCCCCAAGTGGCACTGTAGCCCTCGAAGCCGGTCAAACCCAGGTCACTCTCGAGTGAGTTCTGAGCAGTCCAAACGTTGCCGTCGGCAGTCCAACGCCAAGCGATAAGGCTCTCTGCGCAGTTGTTGTTGTGACCGCGGAAGATGTCCTCATAGTTCTCCATAAGCGTGCGGCCACTGTTGTCAATCACTTCCTTGGCATACTGGGCAGCCTTGGCCATGTCGTCACCATTGATGGTGCCGCTGATACCAGCCTTCATCCAGTAAACCTTGGCCAGCAGACCAGTTGCTGAATAATAGTCTACACGGCCGT
>CACZAC010000086.1 GCA_902779125.1 uncultured Bacteroidales bacterium
CCCAAGGAGTACAACGGCAGCGCCTGGGTAGATATGACGGCTTCGCTGCGTGGTGATGTTGACGGTGACAGCAGTGTAAACATCAGCGACGTGACGGCCCTGATTGACTTCCTGCTCAGCGGCAATGCTTCAGGTATCAGCCTGAGCGGTGCCGACTGCAACCAGGACAACAGCGTGAACATCAGCGACGTCACCTCCCTTATTGACTACCTGGTCACAGGCTCTTGGAATTAGGAGTTAGGAATTAGAAATTAGGAATTGGCATCCGCATCCTGTCATTTGGGGGTGCGGATGCTGTTGTCCTTATTGTGCTTATTGTCTTCCTTTTGAAAGTGTTGTGGAGGTGTTCGTGTACACGTCCTGTCGTGTATGGGTCCTCGCTACGCTCGGAAAAATCATAACAAATCATTCACAAATTCAAACAAATCACTTTTTCTTAATTTGTCATGATTTGTTATAGATTTGTTTTGATTTTTGGCCGCTTGCGGCTACCCTTTGTGGCGACATGAACGTCGGCAACGATGTGAGCATCGCCGACGTGAGCCCCATTGTTTATGATGCTGGCAGTAGTTGCGGCAATCAGTCGATATCCAGATGGCAGCATAACGGGGTATCATGGGGGCGAAATTGAACATGAACAGCTTGAAATGGACAAACCGGTGATGAAATTGGAAAAACTGTATTATCTTTGTGGGTCAAACCTCGCAAGTAATACCAAACAGCAAACAATAATATTAACCAATAAATCCCGATAACTATGAGTAAGAAACTACTCTTTAGACTCTTCGCCCTCGTGGCGGCGATGATGTGCGCGCTGGGCATGCAGGCTGCTGTCGAGGCCTATGCCAACTACACGCCGTCGAACACGACGCTGACTTTCTACTACGATAACCAGCGCAGTAGTCGAACAGGCACGACCTACGACCTGAACATAGGCTACAACTATCCCGACTGGTATACTGATGGCACCTATTTCAATGTGACCAATGTCGTCTTTGACCCGTCGTTTGCTGTTGCCCGCCCGACGTCCACCATCTATTGGTTCTTTGGTTTGTCTAATCTTCAATCCATCACGGGCCTGGAGTACTTGAACACCAGCGAGGTTACCGATATGGCTTGGATGTTCTTTTACTGTACAAATCTGACGAGCCTAGACTTGAGCCACTTTAACACGTCCAAGGTAAACTCAATGTATAACATGTTGGGTTACTGTCAAAGCCTAACGAGCCTTGACTTGAGCAGTTTCAACACATCCCAGGTGGTCAGTATGAGTAGCATGTTCGATTATTGCGCCAATCTGCAGACCATCTATGTGGGCGATGGCTGGAATACTGCTGCCGTGACAATCTCTCAAGATATGTTCAAGGATTGCACAAGCCTCGTGGGCGGTAAGGGTACTACCTACGACGCCATCCATGTGGATGCATCCTATGCCCACATCGACGGCGGCCCCAGCAACCCGGGCTACTTCACCGAGAAGAACGCCAGCCTGCGTGGTGACGTGAACGGCGACGGCAGCGTGAGCATCAGCGACGTGACCGCCCTGATTGACTACCTGCTCAGCGGCGACGCGTCGGCCATCAATACTGACGCCGCCGACTGCAACCGGGACAATGGCGTGAGCATCGCCGACGTCACCGTTCTTATTGACTACCTCTTGTCTGGTACCTGGAATTAAACATCATCAAAACCTAAGTTATATCCCTCATGCTCAAATCACGGGTATGAGGGATTTTTCTATTCATAGACACTTGTGTCCCGTTAAAAAAGGGAATAATAAAGATGTGCCTCTGAACCCTGCGGGGCTAATGCGAATTTCACGAATTTAACTAATTTGATGCTAGGTATTTTAATTCTTGTCAGCCATGCTGTTCCTGCGGTGACCAACGCGTTGCTGATGAATTGCTCTGCATAACGGTCAAGTTTTTGCAGACCATCGGGCGTAAAGCCATCGGCTATAATAGAGCGGACTGATGCCCAAAAATCTGCGTTATTCATTACTTTTAATGGATTTGATCTATTATTCTGGTGTAAAAATACAACCATTTTTTCGAAATTGCAAATATACCAAGAAACGCCATAAGTCCAACGGGTAATCAATCGCTCAGCCGAGAGTTGCATTTCATTCTACTATTAGACCAATAGTGAAAGTATAATGTCACATAAATAGATTACTAGTATAAATTAGAAACTGCCTGTGTCAGAGTCCTTATTTCGCAGTTTGCGATCTATCTTAATGTTCTTTCCTGTAGAGAAGTCGTAACTGAAACCGAGGACAAACATCGACTTATTGTCATTAATCCACGTTTTATAGGTACTTTGCAGGATGCTTGTCGGCATGCTATAGCCGGAATAGCGTGAGCGGGTGAATATCCAATAGTCAGCGGCGAAGATGCGCCAGTTCTTGTTTTGCCAAAAAATTTGTAGGTGAGATTTGTTCTCGCCGGCATCCAGTGTGGATCCATTGAGG
>CACZAC010000087.1 GCA_902779125.1 uncultured Bacteroidales bacterium
TTTCCTCATTTCCTCATTCCTCACTCACTTTTTTCGTGAGGAATTTCCCTGCAAACGGTCTATTTCAGCCATTATGTCGGCAGCTTCCTGATGAAGCCTGACAACCTCTTTCAGCGCGTCGGCTTGGCTTTGCAGGTCATCTTCATCCACATCATTGAGGCTATCCAAAAGCGATTGTGCAGCCTTCAATTTTGCCTTGATGTCAGCGTACTTTTGTTTGATTTCCTCCCGTGTCATGGAATAGGGTTTTGCGGCTTCCAGCATAAAAGAAGGCGCAGCCTTCTCGTTCTATAGTACTAAGGCTCTGGCAAGCCCTCACAATACAGAAGCGAAGAAGTCTACGCCTATGGCGCAGACTTCACAGCTCTGCTTCCTTTGTGAGTGAATTTTGCCAGATTCTAGTACAGGAAAACAAAGCGTAAAGCCTATTTTTCTATGTCTTTTCGATTAAAAAACGCCGCAAATTTACAACTTTTTTCAAACTATCGTAAGCACGATAGCACGTTAGTACAAATAACGAATTCTGTCCGATTCTTCTTCTCCGCTCGGAGAGGATTGGGCTGAGGCCGCTTAATCCTTCAAGCACCCAATGGGCACAACAAACACTCCGTCTTCACGGCGGTAAGCATACATTCCCACGCCCACCAGCACCATCATGAATGACGGCTCCTTCATTTTATCCGTGTCAATCTTGCCTGCAAGATCCGTCAATGATGCCGCGCCTTCATTGATGAGGTCATCGCCACCCAGTTTTATCTCAACCAGACCATAACGCCCATCCCTCAGATGCACCACCGCATCACATTCCAGACCGTTCTTGTCCCTGAAGTGATACACCTTACCGTTGAGTGCCTCGGCGTAGGCTCGCAGGTCTCGCACGGCCAGCGTCTCAAACATCAACCCGAAGGTGTTCAAGTCGTTCACCAAGTCACGAGGGCCTATGCCTAATGCAGCGGTGGCAATCGATGGGTCGGTATAATACCGCGTGTCACTCGTCCGTATCGCCGTCTTACTCCGCAAGTTCGGATTCCATGCCTCGCTGTCCTCTACCACAAAAATCTCTTTCAGAGCCTTGATATATGATGCGATGGTATCTTCCGACAAAGCGTCCGACTCATTCGCTAACAAGTCTGCCCTGATGGTGCCACACGATGCCTGGCTGCCTTGGTTACGCGCCAGCGAGCGCAACAGACGGTGAACCCTTACGGGGTCGCGCTCCACACCGTCCACCTTCGAAATATCACGTTTCTCAACTGCCTCCACATAGTCAAACGCCTGGTCTAAGGCTATCTCGTTTTCCATGTCAACTGCCAATGGCCATCCTCCGCGGCAGGTCAAGAAAGCCAATCGGTCAATGTCCATATTGTTGATGGCTCCAACCTGTTCGGGTGTTTCAAACAATTCGGCCAGCGACACCTCTCCAGTCGATTCCTGCGACTCCCATAGGCTCATGGGGCGCATCCTCAGCCACCCAATGCGTCCCGTTCCCGAATGAACCACTTTGCTCATATCGGCCGGGACGGCAGAGCCTGTCAGAATAAACTGACCTAATGGGCCGTGGTCTGATTCAAAACGAATGCTGTCCCACAGTTGAGGGGCAATCTGCCACTCGTCGATAAGCCGGGGAAACTCACCTGTCAACAGAAGCTTTGGATTTAGCGTCGCCATCTTGATGTTTTGCTCAACCATTCCTGTTTCCGACATATACTTCACGCTCTTGGCAATCTGCTCCGCTGTGGTGGTCTTTCCGCACCACTTCGCGCCCTCGATAAGCACAGCCCCTTTGCCTGCTAACTTACGCTCTAACAGCCTGTCAGCTATTCTTTTCTTATAGGTCTTGTCCATACTTTTTTGTTTAAATTGTGACGCAAAAATACAAAAATCCTTTTTGCGTTCACCCGTTTGGCCAAAAATCGTTCACCCATTTGGCCAAAATCTATTCACCCGTTTGGCCAAAAATCGTTCGCCACATTTGTAATTTTGTCAATTTTTCAAAGGTAAGATAATCACACCTTCGTAAGCACGTCAGCACGCATACCGAAATCACCTCATTATCCGTCCCATTTGTCCCATCCGTCCCATTTGTCCTATAACTCCCAACTGAACAACTGAATAACTGAACAACTCCAAACTCCCCACTCTCAACTAAAAACAACTCTAAACTCTCAACTCTAAACTCTCAACTTACATCTTTTTACACCTATTTATAAAAATACCCCTCCAAATTCACCATTTTTTACATAAATTTGCACCCTCCATACCCAAACGCAATTTAGATGAAAAATACCAGTCCTTACAGCGCGGCAATAACAGGATGCGGCTTCATGATCAACGAAATGACAGCCGTCCTGCCTCTCCTCATGAGCGACGATGCCGATGCGCTGCTG
>CACZAC010000088.1 GCA_902779125.1 uncultured Bacteroidales bacterium
GCGTGCCATCGACTACATTGAGCAATACACCGACTGGGACGGCAAGAACCTGGGCGTGACGGGCAGCAGCCAAGGCGGTTTCCTGTCGCTGGCAACGGCCGGACTCGACAAGCGCGTGAGCTGCTACGGTGCAGTACACTCGGCACTGTGCGACCACACGGCTTCGCTCCAGGGTGTGGCTTGCGGCTGGCCCCATTATTTTTACTGGATGTCGCCCGAGCAGCGCAAAGCCAGTCAGGACAAGATTGAGACCTCGCGTTATTACGACGGCGTAAACTTCGCCCGCCGCATCACCTGCCCGGGTTGGTTCTCGTTTGGCTACAACGACGACGTGGTGCCTCCCACGACCGCCTATGCGACCTACAACGTGGTAACTGCCCCCAAGAAGTTGAGTGTCTATCAGCAGACGGCCCACTTCTGGTACCAGGAACAATGGGACGAATGGCTCCAGTGGCTCATGGACCAATTGAGGAGCAAATAGAAGCAGATGTTTCAGTAATTTAAACACTAGAGCCTCTAGGAAAGCTAGAATATCCAACTAACTAAAAGACAACAATATAATTACTACAATATGAGTGGATTCAAGAATAAAATTACCGCTTTGCGCAAGCATCACGAGGAGTTACTGAACCGCAAGAATGAACCCCTCGCTTGGGGCAACGGCATCTACGAGAAATACAAGAATCCCATCATCACAGCCGAGCATACTCCGCTGGAATGGCGCTATGACTTCAACGAGCAGGACAACCCCTACTTGATGCAACGCATCATGATGAACGCCACGCTCAATGCAGGCGCCATCAAATGGCAGGGCAAATATGTAGTTGTGGTGAGGGTTGAAGGCGCCGACCGCAAGTCGTTCTTCGCTGTGGCCGAGAGTCCAAACGGCGTGGACAACTTCAGATTCTGGCCCGAGCCCATCACGATGCCCGATGATGTGATTCCCGCCACCAACATCTATGACATGCGCCTCACAGCTCATGAAGACGGCTGGATTTACGGCATCTTTTGCGCAGAACGTCACGATGACACTTGCCCGGGCGACCTGAGCGCTGCCACGGCTACTGCCGCCATTGCCCGCACCCGTGACCTCAAGACCTGGGAACGCCTGCCCGACCTCAAGAGCCAGAGCCAGCAGCGCAACGTGGTGCTTCACCCCGAGTTTGTAAACGGCAAGTATGCCTTCTATACCCGTCCCCAAGACGGCTTCATCGACGCAGGCAGCGGCGGTGGCATCGGCTGGGCGCTGGTGGATGATATCACCCATGCCGAAATCGTTGATGAGAAAATCATCAACGCGCGCCACTACCACACCATCATGGAAGTGAAAAACGGTGAGGGTCCCCACCCCATCAAGACACCGCAAGGCTGGCTGCATCTTGCCCACGGCGTGCGTGGCTGCGCCTCGGGACTGCGCTATGTATTATATATGTACATGACAGCACTCGACGACCCCACGCGCGTTATCGCACAACCCGGCGGCTATTTCCTCGTTCCCGAGGGTGACGAGTATATCGGTGACGTGATGAATGTGGCTTTCTCTAACGGCTGGATTGCCGACGAGGACGGACGCGTGTTCATCTACTACGCCTCGAGCGACACCCGCCTGCATGTGGCCACCTCGACCATCGACCGCCTGGTGGACTACTGCATGAACACGCCGCAAGACGGCCTGACCACCACAGCCAGCGTGGAGACCATCAAGCGACTCATCGAGAAGAACCGAACAACCAATAAAGAATAAATAATAACGAATCATAAACGAGGCGACGGACTGAAAACAGTTCCCGATTCCTCACTTTAATTCCTATTAACTGAAATGGCGAGTTTAAAAGAAAAAATCGGCTATGCCCTTGGTGATGCGGCTGCCGGTGGTATTACCTGGAAAGTCATGTCAATCGCTTTCCCGTTGTTTTTCACCAACGTCTTTGGCCTCACGGTTGCCGACACGGCAACGCTGATGCTCATCGCCCGCATGTTTGACGTCGTTACCGACCCCCTGATGGGTAGTCTGGCCGACCGCACACAGTCGCGCTGGGGTACCTATCGTCCCTGGCTCATCTTCGGCGCCATCCCCTTGGGCCTGATATTCGCATTGTTGCTTTACACTCCCGACTTCGGTCCCGTGGGCAAGCGCATCTATGCCTACACGCTCTATCTGCTCATGATGGCCGTTTACACTGCCGTCAACGTGCCCTACGGCTCGCTGCTGGGCGTGATGACCGACGATGACAACGAGAAGAACCAGTTCTCGTCGTTCCGCATGGTAGGCGCCTATGCCATGGGCTTTATCACCCTGCTCTCGTTCCCCTATCTGCAGAAGATGGTAGGCGGCACCGAGGCACATCAATATGCCGTGCTGGGCGCTGGCCTTGGCTTCGTGGCTTCCGCTATGCCGTGGCCGGTTACCTGATGGAATACTGTCTGCACGGTGACGTGACCGTGAGCGGCCTGATTATCAACTACACGGTATTCATGACCTTTGGCGAGGTGACCTGCATGATTTTTGGCGGTCTGTCGCCCAAGTTTACCCAGTGGATGGGCTCAAAGCGCAAAGCCTTTGCCGTTGCAGCCATCATCTGCATGGTGTTCTCTATCGCCTTCTTCTTTGTGCCGATGGATCCCAAGTACATTTGGGTATTGGTGGGCATCGTTATCCTCACTTCGGTTGGCGTGGGCCTTTATTCCCCGCTGCTGTGGTCGATGTATGCCGATGTGGCCGACTACGCCACCGAGAAGAACGGCACCTCGTCGACGGGCCTCATCTTCTCGTCGGGAACGATGGCACAGAAGTTTGGAACTGCCATCTCGGGTTCGCTGGTTGCCCTGCTGCTGGGCATCGCCGGCTTCATCTCGGGTACTGACCCTGCCACGGGCCAGACGGTGGTCACCATCACCGACGAGGAATCAGTTCGCAACATGGTTTGGGCTCTGTTCTCGCTCTTCCCTGCTGCCATTATTATCATCATGCTTTACCTGCTCCATCTGTATCCCATCAAGAAGTAAGATGAACGACGATATCAAGACGCTTAGATGACGAGCACGGTGGCTTCTACGGCCAAATGACCGGTGAGGGCCAACTCGTCAAAGACGCCGACAAGGGCGGCATCCTCTCGGCCCGCATCCTGTGGGCCTTCTCGGCTGCCTACCGTGTGCTGGGCGCTCCTGAGTACCTGATGGCGGCAACACTCATCAAGGACTACATCATCGAGTATTTCTACGACAACCAGTTCGGCGGCACCTACTGGTCGGTGGACTATCTGGGCAATCCCAAAGATACCAAGAAGCAGTTCTACGCCATCGGGTGCATCGAGCAACACTCGTTTGACAAGGTGAACAACGGCTATATCGAAGCTCAAACGCGCCAGTGGAACGAGATTGCTGATATGCGCCTGTCGGAACTCGATGCCAACTTCCCCAAGTCGCAGAACACCCACCTGCACATCATCGAGCCCTACACCAACCTGTACCGCTGCCTCAAGGAATATGAAGTATGTCCAGTGTCTAGCGACGTTGTGGAGCGTGTGGAGAAAGCCCTGCGCAACCTCATCGATATTTTCACCGACAAGATTCTGAATCCCGAGACGCATCATCTGGACCTATTCTTTGCCATGGACTGGACCCGCGAGGCTGGGGCTCTCGAGAGTTACGGACACGACATCGAGTGCTCATGGCTCATGCACGAGGCGGCACTGGTGCTGGGCGCCCAGGCCGTGCTTGACAAAGTGGAACCCATCGTGAAACTCGTGGCCAAAGCCAGCGAAAAAGGCTTGAATGCCGACGGGTCGATGGTACACGAGGCCAATCTTGACACCGGCTATGTCGATGACGACCGCCACTGGTGGGTACAGGCCGAGACTGTGGTAGGATTCATTAACCTGTATCAGCACTTCGGCGACGAGAGCGCGCTGCAAAAGGCGCTGCATTGCTGGCAATACATCAAGGACAACCTCATCGACCGCGAGGGCGGCGAGTGGTTCTGGAGCCGCGATGCCCAGGGCAACATCAACCGCCGCGATGACAAGGCGGGCTTCTGGAAATGCCCTTATCACAACTCGCGCATGTGTCTTGAAATCATGGAACGCAATTTCGAACAATAATTATAAGATATGGATAACAAAAGATACGGTCACTTTGACGACCAACACCGCGAATATGTCATCACCGACCCGCAGACGCCGTGGCCCTGGATCAACTATCTGGGCAACGAGGATTTCTTCTCACTGATTTCCAACACCGCCGGCGGCTACTGCTTCTACAAGGATGCCAAGTTCCGCCGCTTGACGCGCTACCGCTACAACGGCGTGCCTATGGACAACGGCGGCCGCTACTTCTACATCAACGATGGTGGCACCGTGTGGAACCCGGGATGGAAGCCCTGCAAGACGCCGCTCGACAGCTATGAGTGCCGCCATGGCATGAACTACACCCGCATCACAGGCAGCAAGAACGGTGTCGAGGCATCGGTGCTTTTCTTTGTGCCCCTGCACACCTGGGCCGAGGTGCAGAAGCTCACACTCACCAACAACAGCAATGAGGTGAAGCGCCTCAAGTTGTTCTCCTTTGCCGAGTGGTGCCTGTGGAATGCAGCGACCGACATGGAGAACTTCCAGCGCAACTTCTCGACCGGAGAGGTCGAAATCGAGGGCTCGGTCATCTACCACAAGACCGAATACCGCGAGCGCCGCAATCACTACGCCTTCTACGGTGTGAACGTTCCTATCCAAGGCTTTGACACCGACCGTGAGACGTTCATCGGCCTCTATAATGAGTTTGCCAATCCCGATGCCGTCATCCAAGGCCGTCCGCGCAACAGCCATGCCCACGGTTGGAGCCCCATCGCTTCGCACTACATCGAGGTGGAATTGCAGCCCGGTGAAAGCCGTGACTATATCTTCCTGTTGGGCTATGTCGAGAACAAGCAAGAGGAGAAATTCATTGCTCCGCAGGTCATCAACAAGACGCAGGCTAAAGCTATGATGGCACGCTTCGACACCAGCGAAAAAGTGGATGCTGCTTTTGCCGAACTATGCAACTATTGGGACAACCTGCTCAGCATCTACACGGCAAACACCGGGAACGATAAACTCGACCGCATGGTCAATATCTGGAACCAATATCAATGCATGGTCACCTTCTGCATGTCACGCTCGGCATCTTTCTTCGAGAGCGGCATCGGACGCGGCATGGGATTCCGCGACAGCAACCAGGACCTCGTGGGCTTTGTACACCTCATCCCCGAGCGTGCCCGTGAG
>CACZAC010000089.1 GCA_902779125.1 uncultured Bacteroidales bacterium
CAATTATGCCAAGAAGTTTATCTGGAAGAAGTTTCCTTAAGTTACTCGATTTCACCACCGAAGAAATTCAGTATTTACTCGAGCTTTCAAAGGATTTCAAGCGTATGAAACGCGCTGGAACCCCCCACAAGTATCTCGCAGGCAAGAACATCGTGCTCTTGTTTGAGAAGACCTCCACTCGCACACGCTGCTCGTTTGAGGTAGCAGGTAATGACCTGGGTATGGGCGTGACCTATCTCGATCCCGGTTCATCACAGATGGGCAAGAAGGAGTCGCTCGAGGACACTGCTAAGGTGCTGGGCCGCATGTTTGACGGCATCGAGTATCGTGGCTTCGACCAGCAGATTGTTGAGAACCTCGCCAAGCACGCCGGTGTTCCCGTTTGGAACGGTCTGACCACCGATTTCCACCCCACCCAGATGTTGGCTGACGTCCTCACTATCGAGGAGCACTTCGGCCACTACAAGGGCCTGACGATGGTCTTCATGGGTGATGCCCGCAACAACGTGGCTAACTCACTGATGGTCGTTTCGGCTAAGTTGGGTATCAACTTTGTAGCCTGCGGTCCCAAGGACAATATGCCCGACGCCAAGCTCGTCAAGACCTGCAAGGAAATCGCTAAGGAGAACGGTTGCACCATCACCCTGACCGAGGACGTGAAGAAGGGCACCAAGAACGCTGACGTCATCTATACCGATATCTGGGTATCGATGGGCGAGCCCGACGAGATTTGGGAACAGCGCATCAAACTGCTCAGCCCCTATCAGGTGAACGACGACGTGATGAAGAACGCCAACCCCGGTGCCATCTTCCTGCACTGCCTGCCCTCGTTCCACGACCTGGAGACTACCATTGGTGTGGACATCCACAAGAAGTTCGGTCTGCCCGAGATGGAGGTTACCGACAAGGTGTTCCGCAGCCCGCAATCCAAGGTATTTGACGAGGCCGAGAACCTAGAACATCATTCATCAAAAGAAAAAAGACAACATACTATTATGAGCAAACGTCTTGTTATCGCCCTGGGCGGCAACGCCCTGGGTAAGACTCCCCAGGAGCAGCTTGACCTTGTCAAGGGTACTGCTTCGACCATCGTGGACCTCGTTGAGGAGGGTTATGACGTCGTCATCGGTCACGGTAACGGTCCCCAAGTGGGCATGGTGAACCTGGCCTTTGAATACTCGGCCAACAATGGCGGCGGCACGCCCGCCATGCCCTTCCCCGAGTGCGGCGCTATGACGCAGGGTTACATCGGTTATCACCTGCAGCAGGCCGTTGAGCGCGAGCTCGCACGTCGTGGCATCAACAAGCCTTGCGCTGCAGTTGTGACCCAGGTGGTTGTTGACAAGAACGACGACGCTTTCCAGAAGCCGACCAAGCCCGTGGGCATGTTCTACAGCAAGGAAGACGCCGACCGCATCGTTGCCGAGACTGGTTATACATTCGTCGAGGACGCCGGCCGCGGTTACCGCCGCGTTGTGCCCTCGCCCATCCCCGTCAAGATTGTTGAGTTGCCCATCGTGGAGCAGCTCGTGGGTCTGCACAGCGTAGTCATCACCGTGGGCGGTGGTGGCATCCCCGTTGTGGAGAACGGCCCTGGCGACTATGAGGGCGTGGCTGCCGTTATCGACAAGGACCGCGCCAGCGCCAAGTTGGCACTCGACCTGAATGCCGATATGCTGGTCATCCTCACCGCCGTCGAGAAGGTGTCCATCAACTTCAACAAGCCTGACCAGAAAGACCTCGACCGCATGACCATCGCCGAGGCCCGCGAGTACATCAAGGAAGGTCACTTCGCTCCCGGCAGCATGCTGCCCAAGGTGGAGAGCTGCATCAGCTTCGTGGAGAACACCACGGGCGGTACTGCCCTCATCACCTCGCTTGACAAGGCCCGTGAAGCCCTGCAGGGCAAGACCGGCACCCTCCTGGTCAAGGAGTAAAGACACATCGCATCTCACTAGGGAAGCAGAGCCGCAATCGACTCTGCTTTTCTTTTTTACCACTTTATCCTGGCATCAAAAAAACTGTCATTATTCATGGGTTTTAAAATTAATTGTTTAACTTTGCAAATGCAATAACCAATAAACAATAATACGATTATGAAACGATTACTGACCTCAATTGCATTGCTGCTGACGTTTACCGCCAGCTGGGCAGACTCGCCGCTGACCTCGACGCATTTTGCCGAGGCCTATTCCGACCATCCCATGGTGCAGATGGCCAACGAAATGATGCAGTACGACATGCCCACTTCGCTGCTCAACTTCCTTGCCGACAAGAATCAGCCCGTTGACGTGCGTCTGGCTGTGGTGAACAAAATCGGCTGGAACTTCGACGGCACCTCGATGGGAACACAACTGTGTGAATACCTTATGGGCCGACACAACGTCAAGACCGAGAAGAAGCTCGTCAATAAACTTGATGCCGGAACGCTCGCCGTGTATGCCTATGCCAAGGCGATGAGCGATTACTTCAATGTCGCTGCCGCCAGCGCACTGGGTCACCAGGCAGTGAAGAAGAACAAGAACAAGAGCTTCAGCGTGGCGCTCATCTCGGCACTCATCGATGCCCAAGTCTATCTGGACACCGACTGGTCAAAGATTTACCCTGTTCTTGCCAATGTGCTGCACGACGGCTCGCTTAATCTGGACATGCGTCAGGAGGCCATCGACAACATCATGGAGTACATCAACCTCTACAGCGAGTACTAGCCCGCTGTTACAGGACTGTGGGCTGCAATTTCTCCAATAAGCAGCCCGAGAGCCAATCGGCATGCCAACAGTGGAGAAAAGGTCGATTGACCTTGTCCATCCATCCATCTATCTAAACGGTCTATTATAGACGAAAAAACAGGCTCCTTGAGGGAAATCCCTCTCGGAGCCTGGTAGCATTTTGCGGAAATTAAACTTTGGAATGAACCTGTTGATTAGGCGTGCTTTTTAGCCTCGTCAACGATAGCCTTGAAAGCGGCGGGATTGTTCATAGCCAGGTCGGCGAGCACCTTGCGGTTGATCTCGATA
>CACZAC010000090.1 GCA_902779125.1 uncultured Bacteroidales bacterium
TCCAAACGCCCCCGAGTACCTGACTCCCTACGGCAAAGAACTCATGGAAGAATCCCAAGCAGGAGACCCCTGGTAACCTGTTGATTCACCCTCCCCCTCAAGCCCATCCAGTAATTATCTCTGATTCTACAACAGGCCCTGATTGGTAGCAACAGTCAGGGCCTCGGTGATGCTACGCACACCCAGGCGCTCAAACAGCGCACGCTTGTAAGTCTTGACGGTATCCACAGCGCGACACATCCTATCGGCTATCTGAGGCACGGTATATCCCTGAGCTGACAGGATAAGTACCTGCTTTTCCTGCTGCCTCAGGCTAACGCTTTTACGCTCCAGCCAGCGGTGACCGTTTTGGTCATATTCCCAATAAACGGATTGACCCTTCTTGTGGAACTCAACGTGACCAGGCGTAGTGTGGTGCGACAACGACACGACGCACATTGCTAGCCAGGCACGCCCATCGGGTGCAAGAGCAAACGGTGTAATCTTGTGGTTTACCAGGTAGCAGTCCTCGCCATTCACAATATGGAAGTCATAGCTCATGAAGCAACGGCTGCGCTCATCGATTGGTTCCTCGTTGAAGCGCTTGAAACCCACTTCATTGATTTCAGTGAGCATGATTTGCTCCTCGGCAAGGACGTGATCGATATACAGGCGGTAGCCCATCTGGCGGACTTCCTCGGCCGTGTGTCCACACAGGAACAGCGGATTACTCGCCACATGGAGAAAACCATGCTTGAGGTAATCAATGACATATATGCTCTGGTAGGTCGCATTGGCCATCGCATCGATGGCGCGTATCATGGGCTCAAGGTGGCGGTATTGCTCATCATCGATGCCCTCTACACTATTGGTCAATGTGAAGAAATCCTCAATTTTAGTCATATCGATTTTGCTGTTTATTATCATACAAATGTACCCCAAATACCCAATTCAAGCAAAAGATGAAACTTAAAAAGCCTTACCCTTAAGAAGCAGTAACAAACCACAAGGCAATTTAACACCCTAAAGTGTGAAAATGCGGTTGCATCGCCCCTATACTGCAACCTTTCACCCTTTAGTGTGTGTCTCTATTGAGGCCTACCTCGATAATTTTGCACTTGAACAACCAAAATAGAGACATTATGATTAAAAGACTGAGTATTGTTACAATTGCGTTGCTGATGGCTATTGTCATGGCCAGGGCCGCCACATTCACAGGCTGTGTCCTGGATGAGAACCAGGTGCCGATGCCCTATGTGAACGTATTATTGATCAACAGCGTTGATTCCACTTTTGTCCAAGGCACTGTGACTGGTGAAGATGGTGCCTTCTCCATTACTGGAGAGTTGGAAACTGGTATATTGAAATTCTCCAGCGTGGGATACAAGACCCTGTGCATTGACGTGACTCCAGGTGACATGGGTAGTATTGTAATGGAACCTGACGCGGCAGTGCTCGATGAAGTAGTGGTCAAGGGATATCGTCCCGTCCATAAATTAGGTAAAGAAGGGCTACTTACCACTATCGAGGGATCGATTTTGAGTCAATTGGGAACGGCAGATGACGTATTGAGAAATGTTCCTGGCATCTTGAGCAAAGAGGGCGGTATTGAAGTGTTCGGCAAGGGCAAACCTCTCATTTACATCAATAACCGCCTGATGCGCGACGCGTCGGAACTCAATGAATTGAAATCACAAGACATCGTAAGTGTCGAGGTCATCAACAACCCTGGTGCCAAGTATGATGCGTCGGTGCAAAGCGTGATTCGGATTAAGACACGCAAGCCACTGGGTGAAGGATGGGGCGGTCACCTGCGCAGCAGTTTCTTCCAGGGCGAAATGTCCCGCACCTATAATGCCTTTCTTTGGAATTACCGTCGCCTGGGATTGGATGTCTTCGGTACAGTCAGCGACTTTGAGAACGGCTGGTTGCAGAAATACCGCATCAGCCAGGATGTCGCCGCTGATACCTTGTGGCATCAGAACAATCACGGCCGCAGCCAGGGTAATTACAATATCTTGCGCGTGGTTTTTGGAGCCAATTACCAGTTTAATGATAAGCACACGATGGGTATCCAATATAACAGCAGCATCCGTCTCAAGGATGTTGACAAAGGCTTTTTTGCTGCCGAAGTGACCGCAAACGGCAATTTCTACGACAGCCTAATGACCAACAATAAGAATAAAACACGACACAATATGCCACACTCGCTCAATCTCTATTATAATGGCGAGGTGGGCAAGACCAACATCGATTTCAATGCCGATTACTATTT
>CACZAC010000091.1 GCA_902779125.1 uncultured Bacteroidales bacterium
AACCAGAAGGCGTACATCGTCGATACCGGTTTGCAAGGCAATCGCGATAACGCACTGGCTCCCGAGAACCTTGGCTGGCGACTGGAGAACGTTGTCTATATTGAACTGCTGAGACGTTGTGTCTACGATTTCTATGATGTGTACTACCACAAGCCCGCACCAAGGGCAAAGGAGATCGATTTTGTGGTCTGCGACAAAAGCAGAGCCATGGAACTGATACAGGTTGCCTACGAGATTGACAGTCCACGAGCGTATGACCGTGAGACCTCATCGCTCGTTAAGGCATCCGATGCATTTTCCTGCAACCGTCTGACGCTTATTGCTTTCACACAGACACGCGATGTTGAGATTGACGGAAAGACAATACATATTATTTCGGCATTAGATTGGTTATTACGATATGGAACATAAATTCAGGAAATCAGATAATGGCATTGACTTGCAGGCGCTATTTGACTTCTGCAAGAAAGAGGGCAAGATGGTGGAATACCGCAAGGGTGAACAGCTGGAGCGCGAGGGCGATCCGGCACGTTGGTTCGGCTTCGTGGAGAGCGGTTGCTTCAAATACATAACCCGTGGCATCAGCGATGAGCGCGATCACCTCACTTGGTTCTCGTTCGAAGGTGAGTTCGTGGCCGACTATCCTTGTGTCTTGTCCAGTCAGCCATCCCTGGCAACCATCGAGGCTATGATGCCATGCCGTGTGTGGAGAGTTAGCGGTGAGCAGCTGCTCAGTTTTTTCAATCAGAGTATCAAGAATATGGAACTGCGTGCCGTTATAGGCGAACACATGCTCAACCAGTTCAAGGCGCGCTATCAAGATTTTCACCGTGCCACGCCTTATGAACGCTACAATTTGCTGATGCAGCGTTGTCCTGGTATCGTGGAGCATCTCAACCTGCAGGATATCGCCTCGTTCCTTAATGTCACCCCCAAGACTATCAGCAAGATTCGCAAAGAAATTACTTTCTCCAATAAATAGAAAAACTCTTTACCTAGGTTAAGACCTTCACCCTCGGCAACCGATTTCCTGGCTTTGTCGGGGGCTTTTTCGTGGGACTTTCTGTAACTTTGTGGCAAAATCGTATAAAAAACAATGATTATGAACAAGAAAATCATCATCACCGCACTGCTCGCCCTCGTTGCAATGACGGGATGGGCGCAGGTTCCACTCGAAAGCGTGAAGGAACTCACGATGAAGTCGGAGTATTTTAACCACGAGCGGCAGTTGCTCATCTACACGCCCGACAACTACCCGAACTATGACCAGACCTACTACGATGTCATCTACGTGTTCGACGCGCAAGACCGCACGATGTTCGACCTCGTTCACTGTCTGCTCAACATCGCCTGCAAGCCCGACCCCGACGGCGGCAAAAGCACGAATTTCATCATTGTCGGCATCTGCTCGCCAACCCTTTGGGACATCAACTATTTCCGCAACCACGACTACCTGCCCATGCCCCTGCATGGCAACACAGGGCTGTTCAAGGAGGGTTACTACTACGGCAAATCGCCTGACCTGAAGAAGTTCGTCAAGAATGAGTTGATGCCATATGTGAAGAAGAACTACCGCACGTCGGGGCGTTCTCTCGGCATCGGCCATTCGCTGAGTGCATCGTTCGTGCTTGACGCGATGATTACCGACGACCTTTTCGACGACTACATCGCCATATCGCCCAACTGCTGCTACGACGAGTACCGACTGGCCACGGATATTGAAAGCTACCAGTTCAAGAACCGCAAGGCACCCCGCTTCATCTATGTATCGATGTCTGGCGAGATTGACAATGGGCCTGAGTACTGGGGCGATGAGTGGAAGACGGGCTGGGAGCGTGTGAGCGCAGTTCTCAAAGACAAGGCGCACTTCCCCGAGAACACCGTCACCTCCGTTCACACTTTCCCCGGCTACGGACATTACAATGGTTTCATGCCCAGCCTGACAGCTGCCCTGAACGACTATATCGTTTTCGGTGCCAAGAATCTGGTGAGCTATGTCGGCGAGGAGACCTATCCCGTCCACATTGAACTGCGCGGCAAGAACCTCACGGACACCATCTACATTACTGGCAATCAGGATGCGCTAGGCAACTGGGAGGCTAAGGGCGTCAAGATGACGCTCACCAGCGACAGCATTGCTTCCATCGACCTTCATCTGCATCTACCCGCCCAGTTCAAGTTCACCCGAGGCAGTTGGGAGCAACCTCATCATTCACGATGCAGAGCACGCCAACCGCGTGTACCGCCTGTGGGAGAGAAATCAGTGGATGGGAGAATAAAATCATAAAAAAATATCATCAACAAGAATCTTCCGTTTAGCATATATAAGAAGATGTGACCCATTCACTTTATGTCTAACTTTCAAAAAACAGTAAGGATTATGGAGAACCCATGATCTATGACTCCATAATCTATCCAACCAAAAGTAGTGGTGAATTGTTAAATCATAGAAAATAAT
>CACZAC010000092.1 GCA_902779125.1 uncultured Bacteroidales bacterium
ATAGAGTAGATCCTTGGGCTTTACCACGACCTCGGGCAGGTCATAACCGGCCTCGTCAAGGGTGATTCGGCCGTCTGTGATGTCAGCCACGGCGATCGTTAGGGGCTTATAGGCCACTTGCGACAAATGGATAGTGGTGTTTTCGCCAACACTCTCAATCCAACCGTCAATATCGGTACTTGCTATGTACTTACCTTGGGTGGTTGTAACTGTTACATAGGGGATTGGCGTTCCATCGCCATCCACCACTTGGATGCGCTGCGCGCGCAGTGACATTGCGCATAACAACAGCAGACAACTAATAAGAATGGTTTTTTTCATCATCATGAAAACTTGTCAATAAGAATGTGAATATTAGAATTCGCTGAAGAATGACGGGCGGATGAGCAGGCCGATGCGCAGGCGGCAGTGGTACTTGTTGTAGTCCAGCATGTTCTCGCCATAGCCATCATAGAAGTGCAGCATGATGAACTGGTTGTCCCTTGGCCGGATGCGGTAACCCACGTTGACGGTGGAATTGAAGTTGAGGTTCCAGCCCTTGCGCTTGACAAAGGTGACATCGGCCACCCAGCGCCCGTTGGTGGACAGGAACTGGGCGCCGGCCTGGAAGATACCGCTGTACTTGAGGATGTCCTTGTTGTTCTCTCCATCAATGATGGGAATCCAAGTCTTGGCATGTACCATGAGTTGCGGGTCAATAAGCGCCCTTCCGCTGAGCGTCACCTTGTTCCAACTGCGCGATGCCTCGCCGTCACGCCCGTTGGACTCATGCTCGAGCATCAGAATTGCCGAGCCCACAGCCTTGCCGTTACGGACAATCAGTTTCTGAAGACCGATGCCGGGGTTGAAGTTCAGGTCGTGGAAGGGCAATGACTCCTCAAAGATGTTCCACATCGCCTTCTGCGTGTAGCTCAAGAACAGGTGGCTGTGGAAAGGAAGGATGGATTTGGTCAGGCGCTGGCGGAAACTGATTTGGAACTTCACGTCGCTGTTATACTCGTTAGGCTTCTCGTTCAATGGCAAACCCACCGTGAAATAGGTATCCTTGAAAGGTCCGAAAAACGGCATTTTGTCAAACTCCTCGATAACACTGTCGGCATCAAATTGCCGCTTGTCCTTAGTGATATTGGTGATTTGGGCCGACATAGTGCCACACATGCAAGCCAACACGAGTAAAAATATAGTTCTTTTCATTGTTTTCATATTTTATAGTTAGGATTAAATTAGTTAAAGCACAGTAAAGTTGACGATATCGATGCCGTGGAACCTGCGGTAGACCTCTCCATTGAGCCACACCACAATACTGATGCTGTATTGGTCGCCTGGCACATCATACATCTCCAGGGAGAGCGCATACCAGTCGTCTCCATAACCGATGACCTCCATAGCCCAAGACCAATACAAGCCTTCCTGGTCTGAGGTCAGATGGTAGGGCATCCCATCAACCCACAGCATAGCTATCTCGTTATGGTCTTCGTCTTCCTGAACATCGCTGCCCACAGCATAGGTGTGGCCATTGCAGCAAGTCACCGAGTTGACGTAGGCCACAGGCAAGCCTTCGCCGGTCTGGTCGTGGGTATCGTAGAGACGCGGAAGAATCTGCAACTGTCCATCGACCCACAAGCAGGGGTCCTCGCCATTGCGTCCGCCAATCACCGTGTGCGTGCGGTCATAGGCGTATACGGCATAAGCAGCGGCATTGATGTCCGCTCGTGACTTGGGAAGGACGGTCTTGACATACTTTCCCTTGCTCTCGCTGTAGAGCACCGCATTCTGGTACATGTTATCGTCCATGGGGTGGTCCCTTCCCACCACATAACAGCGACCCTCAGTCACCGACATGCATTTGTCGGCTGGCTGGAAGTCAGCGCAGTCTTCAAGCGGGAAGATGCCGCTGTTCCTCAAGATGTTAGGGTAGTCAAACAGGAAGATGTAGTAGTCCCACTTGCCGATGCCATCGGTCCAGTGTTCCACATCGTCGATGAAATCCACGTGCAGGGTGTTCCACTTGCCGTTTTTCCAATAGCCCACGCGCTCCTTGGTCGTTTTGCCCGACACGAAGTAGTCATCACCATCGCTGATGATTTCGTTGGCCTCCTCGCAGTTCGGGAGTTCCATGATTTTTTTGCCCGACTGGTCATAGATGTAGCCTTCGCTGGTGAGTAGCAACACTGTGCGCTGCTCAAGCGGCTTGATG
>CACZAC010000093.1 GCA_902779125.1 uncultured Bacteroidales bacterium
GCGGTTGGTGGGGAGCGACTGGGAGAGGTAGTAGTATTTCTCGTTGCCGTTCAGTTCCTGCATCTCCAGCGTCAAGGGCAGCAGGGCTCGGAAGGCTTCGGAGGTGCTGTTCTGCTCCATCGTAGCCGTGAAACTTCGGTCGCCGATGGTGAGCGTGATGTCACCCACGGTTGTTGATGCTGGCGAAAGTGGCTTGTCTTCAGGGGTGCAAGCCGTAGCAAAGAATAGCATGATTGCGACTATCAGGTTCATTACTTGTTTCATGTGGAAGATTGTCTGAAAAAGTTGAGAGTTTAGAAAATTGCTTGATTGCTTGAAAAAGTTGAGAGTTGAGAATTATCCGGGTGCGGCAGCAACTTTCAATTTTCAACTTTCAATTTTCAATTATTGAAACCTTCCTCCCCTAAAACCTCAAAACTCTAATCCTTAAAACCTTTCTCCCCTAAATAAATAATTGTGTGATTATCGTATGAAGTGCATCGGCTGCCAGTCTTCGCCATCGGGGTAATGGACAGGCTCCTGCGAATGGATGCTTTTCAGGAGGAAGGCCATATTGCGCCCCAGCGCACGCATGGTCTGCATGCCTTCGCTGTCGAGTGCGGCCTCGCCTTCTGCACGGCCATAGACGATGTTCCAATACTGCGACGTAATCATCGGCATATGCTGCAGCTGGAACATCATAGTGAGCGACTGCAGTGCTGCTGTTGCGCCGCCGCGCCGACAGACGGCGAGGCCTGCAGCGGGCTTGTGCATTGCCAGGTGCGACTGCGAGTAGAACAGCCGCTGCATCAATGCCAGCAGGGCTCCGTTGGGCTGGCCGTAATAAGTAGGGGTGCCCACCACAAGGGCGTCGCACTCTGCCAGCTTATCGGCGAGACGGTTGCAAAGGTCGTCGTCGAAGACACAGCGTCCCAGCTCGCTGCAACGCCCGCAGGCGATACATCCGTGTACAGGCTTTGTGCCGATACCCACAATCTCATAGTCAACACCATTTTCTTTCAAGGTCTTGCCGACCTCCTCCAAAGCGATGCGCGTGTTGCCGTTGGCGCGTGCGCTTCCGTTAATCAGTAATGCTTTCATTGTTGTCAGAATTCAAATTTTTCCACTTTCATCTGGCCACATTGGCGCATCATGGGTGAGTATTTCTTGAACTCCGGCGTGGCGGAATGTTTGTCAAGCGAGGCGGCATCCGTCCACGTCTCGCAGATGAGAAATACATCCAGTCGCGTGGCGCTTTGGAAAACATCGTAGGCAATGCATCCCTCGTGTTTCTGCGACAGCTCGGTAAGGGCTATAGCCGCCTGCAGGGCGGTCTTGTACTGCTTGCCGTCATTGGCTTGGAAAAAACAATTCAACCGTATCATATTGTCTTTGTCATTAATAAGTTGATAAGTATATGATTTATTGTTGTCCGTTGATAAGTTTATCCGACTCGCATCATATCAACATATCAACACAAAACATATCAACATTTTATTGTCTTAACGCTGAATTATTAGAATTATTGTGTCGTTGGCGGTGTGCCCGGGAGTAAGTGATTATATGCTTTGTTCAAATAGCCAGTCACGGACGGCGGCAATCTTGTATCCAAAGTCGAAAGAGGCCATGTGTTCCATGCCTTGTCCCGATTTAGGGAGTACCGTACCTTTCTCGAAGCAAATGAAATTAATGTTGCCTCCCTTGGCTATCAAGGCTTCTGCCAGACGCTCCTGCTCTGCTGGGGGCAACTTGGCGCTCCACGAGGCTGAGTCGATATGGGCGTTTTGTTTTTTCAGCACTTCCGTCAGGTCTCTCATACCTCCCGATGCCTTTCCGTCACCGCCTGCCACGATGTAGAAGAACTTGCGTTTGCCGAAGTCTTTCATCTTCGATGTGTCCCATTGGCTGCTGACAAACAGCGATGCAGCGAAAAGGTTAGGATGGGCGATGTTGAAATAGAAGGACATCATGCCACCCATCGATTGGCCGGTTGTGTAAAGTCGTCTTTGGTCAACCTTATACTCTTTGCATACGTATTGCAGCAGACGGATGGTCATTTCCACCTCGTCGGAGGTGCTCCAGTCATCCTGCACAGCCCATTCAGTGTATTGGGGAACCAATACGAACGCTGGATGCTCTTTCTGATCCCTGTCTGAGGCGAACTCCAACGCTCCATATCCCTGAGTGAGCGGA
>CACZAC010000094.1 GCA_902779125.1 uncultured Bacteroidales bacterium
TTTTTTGCCATTTTTCATGCTAATAATATTATAACCGCTGCAAAGTTAAGTATTTCAATTCATTACGAAGATTTCAGGTGTATATTTGAGCTTTAACCCGTGTTTTTACGCAATATCATTCATCATCTCCGTTGCGTTCGGTCTGGATGTTTCAGGCGCCATCATCTTAGGCGTTATCACAGTCATAGCGCACTTGAATTGTTACCTGTGCTACCGCCTCTTCAAGTTACTTTTCGAGTCAAAAGAAGCTGCATAAAGCCATATCCAAGATTAAAGGCTCACCGATGACGTCGGTGAGCTGTTTTTTTGCCCAAATGCCATGCCTTTTGCTGAGAGAATGAGTCAACTCACCTTTGCTGAAAACTGAAACATCCAAGCTTTATTCACTGTTGAGGAGGACGTTTCATCATTGTTGTTATGATGGTTGATAGTTCTTGGTTGCTCATTTCTTGATTGGAACGAAGCATTTCTTGATTGTCACTGGGCCCATCAGGCCAGACGGGAGCAGGGGAGAGTCTGCCTTGTAGAAGTCGGCGGGCGTATAGGTGTATTTCTTGTCGCAATCGGGCTGCAAATCACCGATAATGCGGTTCACCCATTGATTGGCCACCTTGATTTCGAGGCGGTTTTCGCCGGCACGGACAGATTTGCTGATGTCAATCTGATAGGGTGCCTTCCACAGGGTGCCCACCTCTTTGCCATTGAGCGTCACCTGGGCCATGCATCCCACCTCGCCCAGGTCGAGCAGGATGTCCCCATTGTCGAGCTCTTTCTCCAAGACGGTAAAACTGTTCTCATAGACAGCGGTACCTGAATAGTACTTGATGCCGTCGTCACTGGACTCGGTATAGGAAATGAGCCCCGGGAACACGACGCTGGCTGGACCACCCCACTGTTCGTCAAAGTGGACGGTCCACGGGGTGTCAATCTGTCGCAATTGAATCACTTGCTTCTCGGGAACGGACTTCAGCTTGTTGCGGGTTTTTCCCTGGAACACGACAAAGAAGGCGTCCTCGGGCAACATGTCGAGGTGGACGGTGGTTTGGGTATCACTCATCTTGTAGGACACCTCCTCGATTTCGCCCGTCTCGGGGTGCCACAGGGTGGGCTCAAGGCCGCTGACACGGAAAGAGACGTCACAGGTCCTCGCTTCTTCTGCCCGGTTGTTCAGCCAGTAGATCTCGCTGTCGGCGGTTGTGCGGTGGACGTAACGCAGGTTGCTCATGTCAGCAGTCATCACATCGGGCTGGATTTCAAGAAGCGGTATTTCCTTCGCTCGTGTCTTCTCGTCTATGACGGTTGCTCCTTGTTGCTGCAGGGCGACAAGTTTGGCCCGGACAGCTTCAGACATGTGCCGGCATTTGTCTGAAACGACCAGCACGCTGTATTGGTTACCCGATGGCGTGACGAAGTGTTCCCCGTCATAGGTAATCAGGTCGAGCAGGGCCTCTTTGTTCAGGTAATCGAAATTATAGCCGGGCGGTATGGCGGGGTGCTCATGGGCAAACAGGCTGGTAATCACGTCGTCCTCGCCGTAATAATAGAGTACATCGGCCACGTTGCGGCCCTGTTGCAGCAGGTAACTGCTGCGGGCCAGATAGTCAGTCCAGGCCTTGGCCATCTCGGCCCAGGTCTCATGGCGGTTGAACCACTGGCCATAAACCATCAGTCCCAGTCCGGGCTTCTTGTCATCGACGGGCTGGTGGGCGCTCTCATGGATGACAAAGCGGTTGGTGCCGCAGGACATCTCGAGGTCGGCTGTCGCCTTCAGATTACCGGGATAGTAGCTATAGGCACCGCCACTCATGCCGTTGGCAGTCAACGACTCGGTGGCGACGAGAGGCTTGCCGTAGAGGTGGGCCACCGACGCCGACTCGCGGATATCGCTCTCGGCCATACTGGCATTGGAGTTATCGGCTTTGACCCCCTTGGGAATCGTCCACATGGCAGCCATAGGAATGTCGGCCTGACGCTTGACACTCATGCCGTCGGCTAAGTAGAGTCTGCCGTTCTCGTGGGACTCAAAATAGGTTTCCATGCCGTGTTCACGGGCAATGCGCGCCGCGTTCTCGTACATGCACTCCTGAATCAGCTCGCCGATGGTCGTTCGCCAGTCATAGAGGAACTCCTCG
>CACZAC010000095.1 GCA_902779125.1 uncultured Bacteroidales bacterium
GGGGCCGTCGGCGAAGTATTCGTTGTAGGTTGTCTCCTCCTCCACCCACTGCCCGTCGATGAGGTCGTAGAAACTGGCGGTGCCGTCGCTGCGGTACAGCTCGCGGTAAGGCTCAGAAGACTCGTACTCGGGATTGTCGCTGGTGAAGGTGATCTCCCAGAGACCCAGGACCGCCTCGGTGTAGTCGGCCTCGGCACGGGTGAAGTGCTCCTGGCGCGGGCCGTAGGTGGCCGTCACCTGTCCGTCCTTCGAGAGCGTGGTCTTGGCGGTGAAGCGCAGGTCGTCGCCGCTGACGGTGACGGCGGTCAGTTCTACCACTGACTGCTGTCCGTCGGCCAGGCGCGATGTCATCGTGATGGCGTTGCCGCTGATGGTCAGGTCGGTCTCCTGCCTGTAGGCCAACACGCCGCTCTCCGTCATCGACATGCTGTAGAAGCCCTTCAGCGCGGAGCCATTCTTCGTGAAGGTATAGACCGACTTCATGTCAGTCGTGACCGCCTCCCCGTCCGTGTCGGCATGAATCCACTTGCCGACAATCTTTTCGGCGAGGCTGTTATCAACTACCGGATTGTCATCGTTATTACTGCACGACGTGAATGCACTTGCGCCGCAAATGAAGAAAGCGGCGAGCACCCAATTCATAATCTTTCTCATAATCCGAAATTTAAAAATATTAACCTAGTTATATTTGAAGCTCATAATGTGTCTGAAACTATGCGCAGTAAACTCTAGTTCATGAAATCATGGTGCAAAAATACAAAAAGTTTGGGAAAGACACAAACATTGCCAAGTTTTTTTGAGATAGGCTGTGAGTCATAAGAGCAAAGTGTCAGACACCTTGTGGCTCTAAGTAACAGATTGACAATATGAAGGGGGCTCGCATTGCTGCGGGCCCCTTTTGCGTTAGGATACAACGTCACACCATGCCTGGCACCGTATGACCTCCGTGTGTTACTGCTGATTATTTTCGTTCTGAGCCTGGCTCACACGGGCTTGCATCATGAAGGTCTGGACGAACTGGAGCAGCTGGCGAACGGTGACGATGGCACCTGCCATAGGCTCTGCTGCATGGTCAATGATGTTGATGCCATACTCAACAGACTCCTTGTCGAGCAGCTCGGTGATGGGCACATAACCCTTCTCGTCGGCGAAGTTGAAAGCTGGCATTGCCCAGTAGTCAACACCGAACTTCTCGGTCTGCAACTTCATCGGGATCACCTGATTCACACCCTTGCAGGTCAGCTTGGCACTCACGAGCTCGTTCAGCTGCTGGGTGTATCCCTCGATGGTAGCCTGGTCAGCATAGCTGCGGCGGGCGTGAGCCATCTCATGCTGCAGCTGCATTACCTTGCCGCAGTCATCAACTGTCAGCGAGGTGGTGAGGTCGTCATTCAGCGTGATAGAACCTTCTAAGTTGTTGCCTGACATCAGAGCAGTCAGCACATCGAGGATCCTCCCTGATGTAGTGAACTGTGAGAAGTCAATCTCCTTGTCAGGGTACTCTACGGTACAATCAAGATATATCATGCTCTTACTGTTTTGCCCAAAAGAGAACTTCATGCTGCTTTCGTTGGCAACGGGATCGTTAGCAATGTCGAAATAGAGGTCGGTAGCGTCAGGAGCATACTTTCCGCCTGGTAATTCTCCAATTTCACTCTTGAGGGCACCAGCGATGCTGACAGCATCGGTTCTAGGATTAATAAACTCAGATTCACCGCTCAACTCAAACACATTTGAGAATACACCCTTGAGGACATCCTTCCAACTTCCAGGAACCATACTAGCTATAGAGAATGAGAAGCCAGAGGGAACAAGAATCACAACAGCCAACTCTTCATTGCCCAACCGCTTGGCAAGCTGCTTATAGGTGTCACCACTTGCCTCTAACTTCAGTTTAAGCATACCTTTTTCTACTTGTTGGGTTCTAGGATGAACACCGTTGATAATCATCTCGAAGTCATCGGCCTCCTCAACATCGAAGCCTGAACCATCTGCCTTCATCGTAAAACGGTA
>CACZAC010000096.1 GCA_902779125.1 uncultured Bacteroidales bacterium
TGACAAGAGCATACTTGAGGGCCTGTTCAGGCAACATTACGGCAAGATGATACATCTGGCCAGAACCTTGCTGCACGATGATGCCGAGGCCCAAGACGTAGTCCAGGACGTGTTTGCCCGCCTGCTGGAAAACAGATACCAGACGACGGGCAGCAAGACTGAGGCCTACTTGATGAGCGCCGTGCGCAACGGCTGCCTCAACCACATCAGGAAGATGCAGCTGCGTGAGCGCTTCAAGCATCTCCATCCACTAGACGAGGCGGAGGACTCGCGCCCCATCGAGGAAGTGCTGGCCGAACTTGACCGGATTAATGCCATCGTCAATGGCCAAATTGAGGAGCCGCAACGGACCATCTTTCGCTTGCGCTTTGACGAGGAATTGACCTTCCAGGAAATCGCCACACGCCTTGACATGAGCGTGGGCGCCGTCTATAAGTACTTGCGTCAGTGTATCAACCGCATTAAGAGTTTAATCTAATGACACCAACCGCAATGGAAACGAACAACAACATCGACCGTCTGCTGGCAATGCTGGACCATCCCGAGCGTTACAGCGAACAAGAAATCCAAGCCGCCCGTGCCCGTCGCAGCCAGCGCAGCCATTCCATACCCGTGGACGTGGACAAGGCCTGGGAACAATTCGAGCAAACACATTTGGCAGCGCAAAAGCGCGGACGCCTGTGGCAAAGAGTAGCCGCGACAGTGCTTGGCGTGCTGATGATGTCGGGCATCGCATGGGCAACGGTTTACACCGTGCGCCATTTCAGCGCTACTGATAAGTCAAAACAAACGACCGAGAATATCGCCACGCCTCCCCAAACCGAAGCGGATGCCGTAGGGCCTCGCCTTGGTGTGGCCGACACGTCAGCGACCGAGAACGAAGCGCCTGTGGTATTTGACAACACCCCGCTGGAGCAGATGCTCAGCGAGATAGCAACCTACTACGGCATGACGGTCGAGTTCCAGAACGAGGACGCCCGCAACCTGCGTTTCCACTTTGTGTGGAACAAGGGCGATGGCCTGGAAAAGGTGCTGGAGGACATGAGCCACTTTGAGAGCGTAACCATTGAGCAAACAGATAACCGATTAATTGTGCAGTAATACCATGAGAAAAGCCATCATTTTCCTTGTGTGCTGCATGACCCTTGTCGCAGCACAAGCCCAGCGTGTGACCCGCAACTATCGCGACGTGTCGATGAGCGACGCGCTGCGCCAGTTGGCCGAAGAATCCCGCGACTACACCATCTACTTTCTCTATAACGAGTTGGAGGACTTCACTATTACCACCCACGTCAAGAACAAACCCGTTCCCGAGGCTATCCGCCAGATGATAGGCTTCTACCCCATCCGCATGACCCAGGGCGAGAAGGGTGAAATCTATGTGGAATGCACCCACAAGACCGAGCATCACCTCAAGGGCATGGTGATTGACGAGAACAACCTGCCACTGCCCTATGCCAACGTTACCCTGCTCAGCCCCGCCGACTCGACGATGGTGGGCGGCGGAGTGACCAACGAGAGCGGCCGCTTCGTGATTCCTACTGAGGCCAAACGTGTCGTCGTAAAGTGCAGTTTTGTCGGCTATCGCACCTACTATCGTAATTGCGAGGCTGGCGATATTGGCACTATCCAGATGCGACCTGCTGAGTATATCATCAACGGTGTGACAGTAGAGGGCACCCGTATCATGAACTATGTGGATAAGTCAGTCCATACCTTCACGATTGAGCAAATAAGGCAAGCCCGCAATGTCCGTGACCTGCTGGAACACGTTGAAGACCTGAAGGTCGATCCAGTGAGCAATAAGATTCAGCGAATGGACGGCGGCAGCGTGAAGATACTGATCAATGGCGTAGCAGCACCAGACATTGACTTAAAAGGCATTCCTGCAGACAAGATCTCAAGGGTAGAATATTACAACATTCCACCAGCCCGCTATGCCGAAGCCGGAACACTCATCAACGTGATTACCAAGCGGATGGAGACTGGCATCAATGCAGGCATCGAGGCAAGTACAGCCTTCACGACGGGCTTTACAAACGATGAGGCCTACCTGAACCTGACTTCGGGCAACCATCAGTTTTCACTCTCTTATTCGTTCAACATGAGAGACTATTCAAAGCGCTTTGGTGATCAGACTTACGACTATACACTGCAAAGGTACCTTCCCGACGACGCAGCACCAGCGTATCCTGTTCATTACAACTATCAAAAAAAGACCCACGACAAATTTGGCTATACTTGGAACGCCCCCGTCATCAAGTACACCTACAACAAATCTGACGACAT
>CACZAC010000097.1 GCA_902779125.1 uncultured Bacteroidales bacterium
TGGTGGGGCGCTTCAGTATTGATTCTCTTGACTGACGCATTGACTCACGAAGTCGTCGAGGTCGCCTGTTTTCCGCAACGGGACACGCCAATCAGGATTTGGCGATTTCTACGAGCAACTGCTGGTCGCTTGACATCTTCAACACGGTGGTCTGTTCCCGCATTGTCTCGGGCAGCGTGTAGGTGATGGAGTAGATATTCCTGGTCAACTCTCTTGCCTGACTGAGCGAGAATGGTGCCTTTGCCTTCTTGAGCCTCCTTTCCAGTTCGAGCATGATGGTATAGGCTGTGAAGCAGATGCAGATGTGACCTTCGATTCGGTTGCGCAGCCGATGATAGATCGGACGTATTCTCAGGTCGGTCTTGTTCATGCGGAACGCCCGCTCGATGAACCACAGGTTGTGGCAATTCGCGATAAACTGTTTAGACGCATTGTTACGCCACGTTAGTTGCGCGTAGTGGGCATACTACGGATTTAGTCTTTATTGATGAATTTGTTGATCTGTTCTTGGATGTTCGGAGCCAGTGGGGGAATCTTGTTGACTTTCTCGAATCGGCGCAGTTCGTCGATGTTCATGTCCACCTCGTTGTCCTTGCGCTGTTGCTTGTATTCTTTTTTGTCGATGTAGGCGTAATCGGTGGCATAGGACTGCACTTGGATGAGGTATTCTGTGCCTGAATGTCTGTGCCGTCCAATAACGGTGAGCTGTGACATCACGAAGTCGTCGGTTCTTGAGTTTCCGACCGAGTCGGTGCGATAGACCTGATAAATAGTGGTCGAAGTGCGCTGTTGTTTGACGGTGTCGGGGACAAACGTTTTACCCTTTTTAGCGGCTTTTTCCTGTTTTTCCTTGTTCTTGATGTGATTACGGTAGGTACTTAAATTGAAAGACACCGTGCGAGTGCGCTCCTCTGCGTTCCAGTAGATGTAACCCAGTTGACAAATGCTGTCGGCAATGATCTGTCGCCCATTGCCAGCGTCGGTCAGGGTGATACTGCCCTTCTGTTGCAGTCCACGTATTTTATCATAATATGATTCTTCGGGCAATCTTGCGAATTGGTCATACTGTCCTGATGTGCTGCTGTAGAGGGCGCGCCAAAACCCGCTTTGCGCCTTTGAGAGGTGGCGTGACTTGGCTGACACCTCTTTCTTTGCGATATTATAGGCGTTGTCAATGACGCCGGCGCGGTAGTAGATGGGACCATCGTCATCGATATAGACATCACGGAAGTAGGTCTGGCAATAGAGTAGATCCTTGGGCTTTACCACGACCTCGGGCAGGTCATAACCGGCCTCGTCAAGGGTGATTCGGCCGTCTGTGATGTCAGCCACGGCGATCGTCCAACACTCTCAATCCAACCGTCAATATCGGTACTTGCTATGTATTTGCCTTGGGTGGTTGTAACTGTTACATAGGGGATTGGCGTTCCATCGCCATCCACCACTTGGATGCGCTGCGCATGCAATGGTATTACGCATAGCAGCATTAGGCAGGTAATAAGAATCGTTTTCTTCATCATCATGAAAACTTGTCAATAACTATGGGTAAATAAATCCGTTAAAGTATACCAGTTTGTAAGCACTGCAAAGATACGAAAAGTTTCTTGTTCATTATGGCATGACAAGCCATATATTAGAAATATTAGAATTCGCTGAAGAAATTCGGACGGATCAATAAGCCGATGCGCAGACGGCAGTGGTACTTGTTGTAGTCGAGCATATTCTCGCCATAGCCATCGTAGAAGTGCAGCATGATGAACTGGTTGTCCCTCTGGCGGATGCGGTAGCCCACATTGAGCGTCGTGTTGAAATTGAGGTTCCAGCCTTTGCGCTTGACAAAGGTGACATCGGCCACCCAGCGCCCGTTGGTGGACAGATACTGGGCACCAGCCTGGAAAATACCGCTGTACTTGAGGATGTCCTTGTTGTTCTCTCCGTCGACGATGGGAATCCATGTTTTGGCATGCACTATGAATTGCGGGTCAACGAGCGCCCTTCCGCTGAGCGACACCTTGTTCCAGCTGCGCGAAGCCTCGCCGTCGCGCCCGTTGGACTCATGTTCGAGCATCAAAATTGCTGAGCCCACAACCTTGCCCTTATGGACAATCAGTTTCTGAAGACCAATGCCAGGGTTGAAGTTCAGGTCGTGGAAGGGAAGCGATTCCTCAAAGATGTTCCACATCGCCTTCTGGGTGTAACTCAGGAACAAGTGGCTGTGGAAGGGAAGGATGGACTTGGTCAGTCGCTGGCGGAAACTGATCTGGAACTTCACGTCGCTGTTATATTCGTTGGGCTTCTCGTTCAGTGGCAAGCCCACCGTGAAATAGGTGTCCTTGAACGGCCCGAAAAACGGCAGCACTGTCGGCATCAAATTGCCGCTTGTCACTGCTGATGTTAGTGATTTGGCCCGACATGGTGCCAAACATGCAGGCCAACACGAGTAAAAATATGGTTCTTTTCATCGTTTTTATCTGTTTATTTAGGAATATATTAGTTAAAGCACAGTGAAGTTGACGATGTCGATGCTGTGGAACTTGCGGTAAACCTCGCCGTTGAGCCACAACACAATACTCAGGTTGTATTCGTCACCGGGCGCATCATACATCTCTATGGTTAAAGCATACCAATCATCGCCATAACCAATGACTTCGAGAGCCCACGACCAATACAAACCTTCCTGATCTGAACACAGGTGCTGGGGCACTCCATCTACCCACAGCATCGCTACCTCGTTTCGATCTTCTTTAATATCCGACCCCACAGCATAGATGTGGCCATTGTTGTATGTGACCGAGCCGACATAGGCTACGGGCATGCCTTCGCCGGTCTGGTCGTGGGTATCGTAGAGACGCGGAAGAATCTGCAACTGTCCATCGACCCACAAGCAGGGATCCTCGCCATGGCGACCACCGATCACCGTGTGGGTGCGGTCATAGGCGAATACGGCAAAAGCGGCAGCGTTGATGTTCTCTTGTAACTTGGGAAGGATGGTCTTGGCATATTTTCCCTTGTGCTCGGAATAGAGCAACGCGTTCTGGTACAGGTTCTTGTCATCGGGGTGGTCTCTACCCACCACATAGCAACGGCCCTCACTCACCGACATGCATTTGCTGGCGGGATTGAAGTCCTCGCAGTCTTCAAGCGGGAAAATACCGCTGTTTCTCAAGATGTTGGGGTAGTCAAACAGGAAGATGTAGTAGTCCCATTTGCCGATGCCGTCGGTCCAGTGTTCCACATCCTCGATGAAGTCCACATGCAGGGTGTTCCACTTGCCGTTCTTCCAGTAGCCAACACGGCCTTTGGACATCTCTCCTGACACGAAATAGTCGTCACCGTCGCTGATGATTTCGTGGGCCTCTTCGCAGTTCGGGAGTTCCATGATTTTTTTGCCCGACTGGTCATAGATGTAGCCTTCGCTGGTGAGTAGCAACACTGTGCGCTGCTCAAGCGGCTTGATG